>CAZLEF010000085.1:0-30587 GCA_964558465.1 uncultured Lewinella sp.
GAAGATTGTGCCAACCGAAGAAGAAGCCTACTGGCGCAGGCAAAAGATACAAGGTTATGTGCACGATATGGGGGCCGCCATGCTGGATGGCGTCAGTGGACATGCCGGCTTATTTTCCGATGCCAACGACCTGGCCATCATTATGCAGATGCTTTTGCAGCGAGGCAATTATGGGGGCAGACAGTATATTCAACCGGAAACCATAGCGACCTTTACCACACGTTTCCCCGGTGATACCCGCAGGGCGATCGGGTTTGACATGCTGCAATTGAATAAAAAGCAAACCCCGAACTTATCACCGCTGGCTTCCGAATGGGCATTCGGGCATCAAGGATTTACCGGTACAGTTGCCTGGGCTGACCCTGCATACGATATGGTGTTTATTTTTCTTTCGAACAGGACCTATCCTTCCATGAAAAACAACAAAATGAACCGGATGGATATTCGGAACAAGATGCAGGATATTGCCTACCGTGCATTGATAAAAGAACCCACGATCCGTTAATTTATCTGGATAATCGCGCCAACGCTTCTTTTGCAAGGTCATATTCAGGGGCCAGGCGGAGCGCCTGCTGATAATCCGTCCTTGCCTGATCAGGCCTGCCTTGCAGTTCGGCAGCGTAACCCCGGAAAAAATATGCCCTGATGTGAAGCGGATCTACACGCAGGGTAAGGTCAAAAAGTTGATATGCCTGATCCACAGAATCCATTTCCATGTACAACAAGCCGGCGTTAAAATAGCCTTCCTCATATTGAGGGTCGCTGATATTGATTTTTTTGAAGAGTGCGATAGCCCCTGAAAAATCGCCCTGATCCGCCAGATAATCGGCTTTGGCATGTAAGGCCTGTGGATTGTCGGGCGCTACCTTGATCGCATTGTCAAAAAATCGACCGGCCAGTTTTCCTTTTATTCTGGCGTGCAATTGCCCAAGGTTGATCCAGGCGTCCACCATCTCAGGTTCGATCTCTACTGCCGTTTGAAAACCATTGATTGCCCTCACGGTATCTCCGGTTTCTTTCAAAACCATACCCAGCATAAAATAGCCATCTGCATTTTGAGGGTCTTTTTCCAGTATATGATTAATCGTTTTTAACGACTGTTCATATTGTTTAAGGATGAGTTGAAATTCACTTAGTTTGAGCAAGGTTGGAATCCGGTCGGGATACAGGGCTGCGGCCCGTTCCATTGTACTGAGCGCCAGTCTGGATTTAAAATAATCCATATAAACGTCTGCCAGCAGATGGTGATAATCAATGTTGGAAGAGTCCAGCGTCAAGGCTGCTGACAGGTCGCGGATCGCTTCATCATACCCTTCATTTTCATAAAAAAGGGCAGCGCGTTGTGCATAAAGGCCGGCATTTTGGGGGTCGTTGGCGATCTCTTTTGTCAACCCGTCGATCGCCTGATTACCGGTGGGCCCAAAATTCGATTCCTGGGCCTGGTCTGATTTTTCATTTTTGCAGCCGCCTGCCAGAAAGAAGACTGAAAGTCCAATGAGCGCAATCAGCCGGAAACGCTTCATTTTCATTTTTATTCGGGTTCAAAACCAAGAATAATGTTGAAGTCGCCGAGATTGTTCAGCGAACGAACGCCGGCTTTATCGAAACCAATGCCATAATCAAACCCAAGGGTGCCAAACATCGGCAGGAATACCCGCAAACCGAAACCGACCGAGCGCTTCAGGTCAAACGGATTAAAATCGCCGATAGTGCGCCAGGCGTTGCCCCCCTGGGCGAACACCAATGCATAGATCGTAGAACTTGGGTTGAGGGAAAAGGGATAACGCAATTCCAGGGTGAACTTGTCGAAGACCGGTGTGGCCACATCCGTTGTCTGCCCGCGAATATCGCGGTTGGCTTCAATATCGCTGATCTCGTACCCCCTTAATGAAATGATATCTACCCCGGCAAAACCAAACTGCTGGTTGTTGATACCGTCTCCGCCCAATTGGAATCTTTCAAAAGGGGAGGTGCCGATATCTGCGTTATAGGATCCCAGGAGGCCTATTTTGGCCTGAGCCTTCAATACCAGTTTTCCAACAATCGGCGTATACCATTCCGCGTCAAATCGCCATTTGTGGTATTCCAGCCAGCGGAAACGTTCTGAAGCAGGCAATTCACTGTAATCCTTGTCTTTGTTGAACGCGGAATACGGCGGTGTAAACTGGACCGACAACTGGAATTTGGAACCATCCTTCGGGAAAATCGGGTCATTGACCGTAGAACGCGTGATGGTCTGGCGGATGCTGAAGTTATTGTAATTGCCTTCGGCCACGACCGAACCGTCATCCGTCCGGAACAGGCCGCTGATCCAGTTCTGAAGGGACAGGGTTTGGATATTGACAGCCGTAGAGGCGACAAAGTTATCGTCCGGCCAGCGAAGGCGGGTACCGAGGCTCAGCGAGCCCTGGATAATATTGAACTGTTGCCGGGTTGAAGTACCGCGGTTGCCAAAAGCAAACTGGTTGTAGAAACCCGCAACCGTAAAGGAGGTCGGTTTTTTCCCGCCCAGCCAGGGTTCGGTAAACGAGAGGTTGTAGGATTGGTAAAAGTCGCCGTTGGTTTGAGCCCTGAGCGACAACCGCTGGCCGTCGCCTTGCGGTAGCGGGTGCCAGGCTTCCTTTTTAAAAATATTGCGCAGGGAAAAATTGTTAAAAGAAACGCCAAGCGTACCGATCACCCGCCTGTTTCCGCCCCAACCGGCGGATAATTCCAACTGGTCGGATGGCTTTTCTTCCACTTTGTATTCAATATCAACGGTTCCGCGTTGGGGATTAACGGGTGTGTTGATTCCAAGCGCTTCGGGATTGAAGTATCCCAGGTTGACAATCTGGCGTTGCGAGCGGATAATATCCGTCCGGCTGAATTTTTCCCCGGGCAGGGTTCGCAATTCCCGGCGGATCACGTGTTCGTGGGTACGGTCATTGCCGGCGATGACCACCTTGTCGATGGTTGCTTGCGGCCCTTCAAAAATCCTGATTTCCAGATCTATGGAGTCCTCCGCGATCGCCACTTCAATCGGATCCACCTGGAAGAACAAATAACCGTTGTCCATGTATAAAGTACTCACGTCGCGGCCGTCCTGGCTAAACCGCAGGCGGGTATTGAGCAGTTCCTGATTGTACACATCGCCTTTCTGTATGCCCAAAACGTTCTTGAGGGTCTCGGTATCGTAAATAGAGTTGCCTTTCCAGGTAATTTCCCGGAAGTAATAGCGGTTGCCTTCCTCCAGGTCAATGGCGATCATCAGTTCTCCTTTTTCATTGCGCCAGGTGCTGTCGCCAATCACCCTGGCATCGCGGAACCCGATTTTATTATAGTATTCGACCAGTTTTTTCTTGTCTTCAGAATATTCTTTGCGGATAAATTTGGAAGCGGCAAACAGTCGTTTTTTCTCTTTGGTTTTATCCAGTTGTTTGCGCAATTTTTTATCCTTGACACTGGTATTGTTGTTAAAGGTAATCTGCTTGATCTTGACCTTTTCACCTTTATTGATGTCAAAGACAAGCATAACGGAATTCACCCGTGAAGTATCCGGGGTTTCTTCCACGGTAACTTTGGCATCCAGAAAGCCTTTGTTCTTGTAATATTTTTCGATGGCTTCACTGGCATTGACTTTGACGTTTTCGGTTACGATTCCGCCTTTGAGCAGGTGCTTATTGACTTCATCATTGAGGTCTTCGTGTGCAGATTTTTTTACTCCTTTAAAGGAGTGCCGGGCTAAGCGCGGGCGTTCTTTCACGATCAGTTCAAGAAAAATAACATCGCCGATGGTTTTTTCTTTCAGGATCTGGACATCCGTAAACAGCCTTAATTTCCAGAGAGACTTGATCGCCCTTTGAATATCCCCACCGGGTACCCGGATCTTATCGCCAATTTTCAACCCGGACACACCAATCACGGCGTTATCGTCGCTGAATTGAGCTCCCGTCACTTTTATCCCCCCAATTTCATATTCCTTGGGATCGTCGTATGAAAAAACCTTGACTGTATCGGTTGCCTGGGCGCCCAGTCGGATCGAAACCAGGCCGGAGAACAAAAAAACGATGGTGATTGCCTTGAAGAAATTGAGTCCCACTTTTCTGTTTGTTTTTATTTAAATCTCTTCGCATTGAAGAATCCGAAATCCGCAATTCCAGGATAAAAAGACCTGAATGGGTAGCATAAAGGTTGTATGATCAAACCGTTTTGTTGGCTATAATTTGTTCGCTGATCTGGCCGAAGCGCCGTTCTCTTTGCTGGTAATCAAGAATCGCTTCATAAAGATTTTTTTTGCGGAATTCCGGCCAGAAAACAGGTGTAAAATAGAGTTCGGCGTAGGCAATTTGCCAGAGCAGGAAATTACTGATCCGGAATTCGCCGCTGGTCCGGATCAACAGTTCAGGGTCGGGCATGCCTGCGGTGCTCAGCGCGTTGGAGAAGGCGGCTTCATCGATCTCCCCCGGCAGCATTTCTTTATTCAGTACTTTTTCAGCCAGTTTGGCTGCGGCCTGGACAATATCCCATTTAGAGCTGTAGTTAAGCGCCAGCACCAGGGTCATCCGGGTATTCCCGGCTGTCCGCTTTATACCTTCTTGTAAAGCCTGGTAAGTTTTTTCCGGGAGCCGCTCGACCTGGCCGATTGCCTGGAGCCGAATATTATTTTTCGACAAGGTATTAATTTCTTTATGGAGGGTGTCAACCAGCAGCCGCATCAATGCGCCAACTTCGGTTTGAGGCCTTTTCCAGTTCTCTGTAGAGAAGGCATACAGTGTCAGGTACTCAATACCCAGTTCTGCGGCGGCTTCGGTTGTTTCGCGAACTGCCTTCACCCCATTGCGATGACCAAAAACCCGGGGCTGCCCGTGTTGTTTTGCCCATCTGCCATTGCCATCCATGATCAAGGCAATGTGACGGGGCAGTTTATCCGGATTGATCTGCGATTTTAAATCCTCCATCTTAAAAGCTCTCCACGATACATCTCCAACCCTGCTGAACAGGAATTCCAGGTTTGATTTTCAGAAAATTCGCGCAAAGTTAACCTTTTTTATACTTTCCTCCGGTAAGAAATGTGTCATTCCTCCCGAATAATAGCCGGAATCCGTTTAGCCCTCATGGCAGGAGGAAGGCTCGCCAGAAATCCGATGCCGAGTACGGTAACGGTTACCACCGCAAAATCGACCCATCGCATGCTGATCGGGTAGGCATCAACCGCTGCATTTCCCGGAACGCCGATCAACCCGACCTTTTTTTGAAGCAGATATACCGTGACTGCCAAAATGAACCCGATCAGAACGCCAAGTACAGAAAGCAGCATCCCTTCGAAAATAAAGATATTCCGCACCATAAGGTTGTTGGCGCCCATTGATTTTAAAATTGAAATATCCCGTTGCTTCTCCAGGACAATCATCCAGAGCGCGCCGACCAGGTTGAAGGCCACCAATAACATCATCAACCCGGCAATGGCATAACTCAGCCACTTTTCCAGTCGCATCAGTTTGAAAAAAGACTCTTCCTGTTCAAAGCGGTTTCTGACTTTGAATGCATCGCCAACCGCGGACTGGATGGCCAGAAATGTGGCAGGGATATAATATCCGGGTTCGAGTTTGATTTCAAGCGCGCTGGCCGCCCCCGGCAATCCCAGCAATTTCCGCGTAAAATCAAGGTCGGCTAAAACGTATTCCTGGTCAAAATCCTGCTGAATAGCAAAAGTGCCTGCGGGATAAAGCGACTGAACGACAAACTGCTGCTCAAGCGGCCCGACTTCCTGGCGCTTCGGCATATAAACACTGAGGTTGGAAAACAAATCGTCTATATCAACCGCCAGTTTATTGCGCATACCCAAGCCAAGAACTGCATAGAACCGCGAGCTTTGTTCCAGTTGATATTTTCCTTCCCGAAGCGTGGAATCCAGGGGTGTAACCCGGATGAACTGGTCATCGACGCCTTTGATGATCCCAAAAGTCTGGTTGTCTTTATATTCAAATACAGCCACCTCTTCAAGGGTGACCGAGACAACCGCAACACCCGGGATTCCCCTCAGATCGGCCAGCAAGGTATCTTCCGCTAAAAATGTTTTTCCTTCAACAGGCGTTACTTTCACTTCCGGGTTGAAATGGCTGTACATACCTACTATCAGGTCTTCAAACCCGTTGAAAACCGACAATACCAGCAACAAGGCGGCTGTACCGATTGCAATCCCCAATACGGCGATACCGGTGATGATATGAATGGCGTTGGTTGAACGTTTGGCGAACAAATAGCGCCGGGCGATGCGAAGCGGTAGATTCATAGCCTCGCAAAGTTAGGGCTTATTATCTGTAAAATGCAGAAATCCAATATTTCCGGCAGATGTATTTATTAAATATTTTATGCGATGGCTTGACAATGGATGATATTATGCGTATCTTTGCGCCAAATTTATGAAACCACCTGAAGAGGGAACCGAAAAAGTTCCCTCTTTTTATTATACGTCATCAGATTTTTGGACTGTGGTTGAAGAAAAGATCGTTGACTTATTGGAAGCCAAATTTTTGGAGCCGTCGTATGCAGACTGTTTCCTGATTGACCTCCAATTGCACCCTAACCGAAAGCTGGAAATCTTTATCGACAGCGATAGCGGGGTAACATTTGAAAAATGTCAGAGCATCAGCCGGTACCTGGAAAGTCATCTGGACGAAGAAGGGTGGCTTGGAGATACCTATACCCTTGAAGTGTCGTCGCCGGGCGTTAGCCGTCCTTTGAAATTTATCCGGCAATATCCCAAGCATATCGGCCGGAAACTGGAAATCACCTTACAAGACGGAGCATCCAGAACAGGTATCCTCAGGGCTGTTACCCCCGGGTCGATCAGCATTGAAGAAGAGCTGATTGTGAAAGAAGGCAAGAAAAAAAAGAAAATGACAGAATTGCACGAAATCCCTTTTGATCACATTAAAAAAACAATCTTAAAGGTTTCATTTTAAATTTTCAAGAATTATGATGAATCTGGTAGAAACCTTTTCTGAGTTCAAAAACATCAAAAATATTGACCGTCCCACCATGGTTCGGGTTTTGGAGGATGTTTTCAGAACGCTTATCCGTAAAAAGTACGGATCGGATGAAAATTTTGACGTTATTGTCAATACCACAAAAGGCGACCTTGAGCTCTGGCGCGTCCGGGAGATCGTACCGGATGGCGAGGTGACCGACGACAGAAGCCAGATTTCAATCTCGGAAGCCCTGGCAATCGACGAAGACTATGAAATCGGTGAGGAATGTTATGAACAGCTTCACCTCGAAGATTTTGGCCGCCGGGCCATTATGGCAGCCCGCCAGACCCTCATTTCCAGGATCATGGAACTGGAGAAAGACGAGATTTACAGGAAGTACTCCGACAGGATCGGCGAGATCGTTTACGGCGAAGTACACCAGGCGCTGCGCCGGGAATACTTCATCATCGACGAGGCAACCAGCAATGAATTGGTGTTGCCAAAAAGCGAGACGATCAAAGGCGATAATTTCCGGAAAGGCGATATGGTCCGGGCGGTCATCAAGGACGTGGAAATGCGGAATAATAATCCGGTGGTCATTGCTTCCAGAACCGATAATATTTTCCTTGAAAAATTGCTGGAACAGGAAGTGCCCGAAATTGAGGATGGCCTGATTTCCATCCGGAAGATCGAACGCATTCCGGGTGAGCGGGCCAAGGTGGCCGTTGAGTCTTATGACGACCGGATCGATCCGGTAGGCGCCTGCGTAGGGATGAAGGGTTCGAGGATACATGGCATCGTAAGGGAGTTGAACAATGAAAACATTGACATTATCAATTACACCAACAATACAAGCCTTTATATTCAGAGGGCCCTTACGCCGGCAAAGGTCACGACGATCGACCTGAACACTGAAAAACTCAGGGCGGACGTTTATCTTGAACCCGATCAGGTTTCGCTGGCCATTGGCAAAAATGGTTCCAATATCAAGCTTGCCAGCCGTCTGACAGGTTTTGAAATTGATGTTTACCGGAATGTTAACGAAATTGAGATCGACGACGTAGACCTGGATGAATTCAAAGATGAAATCGATGAATGGGTAATCGAAGCCTTGAAAAATATCGGCTGCGATACAGCCAAAAGCGTTCTGAACCTGAGCAAAGAGGAATTGCTTCGGCGAACTGACCTTGAAGAAGAAACCATTTCTTTTGTCATGGGGGTCCTGGCTGCAGAATTTGAGGAATAAGTCAACGGCCAAAGATAAGCCGGCAAATCAAGATCAAATTTGCGGGCGGGTTTCCCGGCTTGTCTTTTTAATATTATCTTTGTCTTGGCGTTTTTTAAAAGCGCAAGCGGAACAAAAAATCTTTAATGGAGCAACGATTAATTAAAATTGCTAAAGAACTCAATGTCGGGACTGGTACCATTGTTGAACACCTCAGCAAAAAAGGTTTCGAAATTGAAAACAAACCCACTGCCAAGGTAACGGATGAGATGTATGCCGAGTTGCTGAAGGAGTTCCAGAAGTCCATTGCAATCAAAGAACAGGCGGATCAACTTGTCATCGGTACCCGTCCAATGGCCGTGAAGAAGGAAAATCCGCCTTCCCCTGTTTTCAAAGAAGCTGCCCCAAAACCTGCTCCCGCTATCTCTGTCGAGGAAAAGAAATCTGAAACGGAAATCCGCGAACGCCCCCAACTTCGGCTGAAAATTGTGGATAAAATTGATTTGGGCAGCAAGTTTAAACCCAAAACGGAAGAAAAAGAAGAGCCCGTTTTGATAAAAAAAGAAGAACCCGTTGCTCCGAAACCTGCGGAAGAACCCGTCTCCCGGGAACAAGAGAGCATACCCCTTGAATCGGAAAAGAAAAAAACCGATACAGGCCCTGAAGAACGGCTGATTGAACCGCAAAAGCAACCAGAGGTTGTACCGGCAGAAGCCAGGGGATCCGACGCCGTTCAGCCGGATCAATTCTCCCCGTCTGCACCCGCTGCCGAACAGCCACGCTCCCCCCTTCAGAATGAACCTGCCGCGGGCCCGGAATACTATCGTGCCGAATCACCTGAATTGCGAGGTTTAAAAATATTGGGGAAAATAGACACCGACAAACTCAAAAAGCCGAAAAAGACTAAGAAAAAGAAGGAAAAAGAGAAGGAAAAAGAAAAACCAAAACTCAAGGAACCGACCGCCGAAATGGCGCCTCCTGGTGAAAAGCCAAAACAAAAGCCGGCAACTGAAACGGCAAGGGATGAGGCCGACAAGAAAAAACGCCGGCGGAAACGAAAAAAGGTGGCTGCTTCACCCAACGAGACTTCGCAAGGCAACAAAGGCGCCGATACCAAACGAAAGGCGCCCGCCAAAAAAGAAGATCAGGCCTCCGAGGTTTCTAATAAAGAAATTCAGGATCAAATCCGGGCAACCATGGCCCGGCTCTCCGGCGGCGGCAAAAAGAAACGCCAGAAACTTCGCAGAGATAACCGCGAGCGCATGCGCGAACGGCAGGAAGCGGCGGATCAGGAAGCGTTGTCTGATAAATTCCAGGTTACAGAATTTATTTCTGTACAGGAATTAGCAAATCTGATGGACGTAGCGGTTGCCGATGTCATCATGACCTGTATGAATCTCGGCGTGATTGTTTCCATCAACCAGCGCCTGGATGCGGAAATCATTGAATTGGTCGCAAACGAATTTGGCCATGAGGTAGAGTTCATCAGCGCCGAAGAACAAATCGGCCTGGATGAGGAAGAAATAGAGGATGATCCGGCCGATCTTGAACCCCGGGCGCCTATTGTAACGGTGATGGGCCATGTCGACCACGGTAAAACATCTTTATTGGACTATATCCGGAGCGCCAAGGTAGTAGAGGGAGAAGCCGGGGGCATTACCCAGCATATCGGCGCTTACGAAGTGTCGCTGGAAGGCGGGCGAAAGATCACTTTCCTCGATACGCCGGGCCACGAAGCTTTTACCGCAATGCGGGCCCGGGGCGCCAAAGTAACGGATATTGCAATCATTATTGTTGCTGCCGACGACAGCATCATGCCACAAACCCGTGAAGCCATCAGCCATGCTGAAGCGGCCGGAGTGCCGATCGTTTTTGCGATCAATAAGATCGATAAACCCGGCGCCAACCCTGAAAAAATCAAGCAGGATCTGGCATCTATCAACTACCTGGTTGAAGATTGGGGCGGAAAATACCAATCGCAGGATGTCTCTGCCAAAACAGGACAGGGTATCGAGGAGTTGCTGGAAAAAGTTTTGCTGGAAGCTGAATTACTGGAACTGAAAGCCAATCCCAACAGACGGGCGATCGGTACGATTCTGGAAGCCTCTCTTGAAAAAGGCAGGGGTTATGCCTCCAAAATACTGATCCAGACAGGAACGCTTCATATTGGCGATCCCATCGTAGTAGGCGAATACGGCGGCAAAGTCAAAGCCATGTTCAATGAACGAAACAAACGGGTGGACGAAGCCGGCCCATCCAGCCCTGTTTTGGTCCTTGGCCTGGATGGCGCGCCTCAGGCGGGTGAAAGCCTCAAGGTCACCGAAACCGAACAGGAAGCCCGCCAGATTGCCAGTAAACGCGCCCAGATCATTCGGGAGCAATCGACACGGGCAACCAAACGGATCAGCCTTGATGAGATCGGACGGCGTCTGGCCCTGGGCAACTTCAGGGAATTGAACCTGATCGTAAAAGGCGATGTGGACGGTTCGGTTGAAGCCCTTTCTGATTCGTTGATCAAACTTTCTCAGGAAACCGTTCAGGTCAATGTTATTCATAAAGCGGTGGGGCAGATCGTTGAATCGGATGTCTTATTGGCTTCTGCTTCGGATGCGATCGTGGTCGGATTCCAGGTAAGGCCTTCGGCCGGAGCCCGCAAACTTGCCGAACGTGAAGGCGTGGAAATCAAAACCTATTCTATCATTTACGAAGCCATTGAAGAGATTAAACTGGCCATTGAAGGTTTGCTAGAACCTACAAAAGAAGAAAAAATCGTTGGACAGGCCACCGTTCGGGAGGTATTCAAAATCAGCAAAGTGGGTACTGTGGCCGGATGTTATGTGGATGAGGGGAAACTGACCCGGAATACACATATCCGGATTGTCCGGGATGGTATCGTCATTTTCCCGACCCGTGAAGGAGCTGCCGGCGACATTTCTACCCTCAAGCGGTTTAAAGAAGATGTAAGGGAAATCAAAGCAGGTTTGGAGTGCGGTATCACGATCAAAAATTTCAACGATATCAAAGTGGGCGACATCATTGAAGGATTTGAAATACTGGAGATCAAACAGAAACTCAATTAATCCGGCCTCTTTGTTTATCTAAGTTTTGGATTGCTTGCGTGCCGGTCTTTATCCCGGCGTGTTTTTTTGTCCAGGTTCTTGATAAATGCATCCGTCAGATCGATTCCGGTCTGGTTGGCCAGGCAAATCAGCACAAACAATACGTCGGCCATTTCGTCCGCCAGGTCTGATTTGGCAGACGTCTCCTGTTCCTGGGTTTTGAAAGATTGTTCTCCAAAAAGTCGCGACATCAGGCGCGCCACCTCTCCCACTTCTTCTGTTAAAATGGCCATATTGGTCAGCTCTCCGTAGTATCTGACGCCAACCGTTTTAATCCATTGATCCACCTGGCTTTGTGCAGCTTGCAGGGTCATATTTTTATTCTTTGATTTTGGTATCGATAATGATGGTAACAGGGCCGTCGTTCAGCAGTTCAACTTTCATGTCGGCGCCAAATTCACCAGCAAGGACGTTTTTTCCCAATTCCCTGGAAAGGGTTTGCAGGAATTGATGATAGACCGGGATCGCAAAATCCGGTTTGGAAGCTTTGATGTAAGATGGCCGGTTGCCTTTTTTTGTGCTCGCATGCAAAGTAAACTGGCTCACTGCCAGGATATCTCCTCCGGCTTCCAGTACGGATCTGTTCATCACACCCGCTTCGTCATTAAAAATCCGCAAATGAACAATTTTCCGGCTCAACCACTCAATATCTTCCGGCGTATCGGCATCTTCAATCCCAAGCAGGATCAGAAGCCCCGGCCCGATTCTGGATTTTAACACGCCCTCAATCGTGACGGAGGCGTGGTTGACTCGCTGAATTACTGCTCTCATATTTTAGCATATCTTTTATCCAAACAAGCTCTAAAACAGGGTAGGCGTATCGCCAATGCGCTGATGAAGATCCGGAGAATTATTTTTTACAGAATTCACCTTGCTGCTGACCCGGTACATCTCAAATATGCCGTCTTCCGGGGTTCCGAGCAATTGAAGCACTTCTTCCAGGGGCAGATCCGACAACCATTTCTTTTGGTCAGCCTGGTGGTCCAAAACGACCGGCATACGGTTATGTATACCGGTCATTTCCTTATTTGGCGGACAGGTTATGATGGAGAAGGTCCTGATCGTGTCTCCCCCGCCGGACCATACATCCCAAATACCGGCCATCAACATCAGGTCTCCGTTTTTCAACAAAATGCGGTAGGGGATCTTTTCAGCGCCTTCCTGTTTCCATTCATAAAAACTATCGGCCATTACAAGGCACCTTTTTTTCCGGATCGGTACCCTGAACGAAGGCTTCGTTTCAATTCCTTCACTTCTGGCATTGATTAATTGCCCGGTATTTTTTCCAACGTTGGACCACCCCGGGATCAATCCCCAGGTCAGATACTGCAACATCCGTGGGTTCTCATTGGTCACCACATAGGCTTGTTGCGTAGGAGCGATATTGAAGTTGAAACGAAGATTGGCGCCCGGCTCAAAATCCAATCCCAGCTGGCTTTGAATTTTTTCCTGGGAAGCCACAAAAGAAAAACGTCCGCACATATCTTTCAATTATTGAGTAATCATAACGTTTTCTGCAGTTGCCAACATTTTCCACATCCGCTGGGTACTGATCTCTTTTCCGGTCAATCAGGAAATGATTTGAAAATAATTATCAACATCCCAACCGGAGGTTTATTTGTAAACCCATACAAATCAGCCCGGTAAACTTTCCTGTTTTCAACAAACGGAAAGTGGAAAGATAGTTAAAAACTGCCTTTTTTTCCACCTTTCTCCACAAGCAGAGGGTTATCCACATCAAAATGGTTTCAAAAACAGGCGGCATGGTGGATATCCTCCGGTCAAATTGACACCGGTGTGTAAAAAATCAACATCGGCCGGAAAAAAAGTTTTCCTGTGGAATAAATATTCCCTACTTGTTGATAAGTTCGCATTCATTTGAAAATGAGGCGGAATGTATCTTGAAATCCTGTTAATAACCCCGGCTGAAATCTTAACAATGAATTAACCTGCAGGTAACCTGAAAATTTTTTCAACATATTAACACCGCTGATGATGAGGGAATTTTTTTTTAAATTAAAATATCATTAATTATTATCATATAAGGGAAATCCGGTTGCTGATTTTCCTGCGTCAAAAATTTGGTTCATTGAAAACATTTGTTTAAATGGAAAGCAGTTTAAATGAAGGAAGGCATTACCCGGTCAGTTTGAAAATTTGGCTGTTGACAGGGGTTTTTATGCTCTTTATTCAAATCATGGTGGGCGGTATAACCCGACTGACCGGATCCGGGTTGTCGATTACCAAATGGGAGATTATCACGGGGACCCTGCCGCCGTTGAACGCCCAACAGTGGGACGCTGCTTTTGATCTGTATAAAGCAACGCCGCAATACCGGAAAATTAACAAAGGGATGAGCCTGGATGAGTTCAAGTTTATTTATTTCTGGGAATACATCCACCGCCTGTGGGCTCGCACAATGGGGTTGGTTTTCATTATTCCGTTCGTTTACTTTTTGCTGAAAGGCAGGATTGATCGAAGGCTGATGAAAAAACTGGGAATTGTGGTCCTTTTGGCTGCATTGGCTGCATCTTTCGGTTGGATCATGGTGCACAGCGGGCTTAAGGACAGGCCTTGGGTAAATGCCTATAAACTGGCGGTGCACCTGGGAATTGCCTTATCTGTTTATGGGTATCTCTTCTGGACGACTTTGCAAGTGTGGAAACCCCAAAATTCATTTATCCACATTCCGATGTTGAAAAAAGGCGCAAACGTTATTTTTGCATTGCTCGCCGTGCAGCTTTTATTGGGCGGAATGATGTCGGGTATGAAAGCGGGTATTTTGTATCCAACCTGGCCTGACATGAACGGAGTATTCATCCCCGATGTGTTACTGACCGCCAGGGAGTGGACCCTTTCCAATTTCATGGCCTATGACACCAATCCTTTTATGGCCGCTTTGGTTCAATTTTCTCATCGACTTGTTGCTTATGTATTGACAATCATAGTTTTATGGTTTTCATGGAAAATATGGAGGGATCGGTTTGCCACCCATTTACGATCCGGAACTATTTTTTTATGCGTCACGCTGGGCGGGCAGATATTGCTTGGCATTTTAACAGTCGTCCATTGCAAAGGCACGATTCCGGTAGGATTGGGCGTTTTTCACCAGGCCGGCGCCGTCCTTTTACTGACTGCAGTGCTCAACCTGCTTCACCAGTTCGGACATAAAAAAATCAGTAATTGATGTGGATAAACATGTGGATAATTTCGGGATCATGTGAGTTATCCACAACAAACTGCCAGACACCGAATTATATATTTGATCACTTTTGCAATGCCCGAGGCCCGCTCCTTGCGGGCGGCAATAAAATTTTTTAACAGCATATGCGCCTACTACTACTCGACCGGGACGGTACGCTGGTGAAAGAGCCCGCAGATTATCAGGTTGATTCTTTTGATAAAATTGAATTCTATCCCAAAGTGTTCAGGTTCCTGGGGAAATTGGTCCGGGAAACGGATTTTCAATTGGTGATGGTCACCAATCAGGATGGATTGGGAACTTCCGCCCATCCGGAAGAACGGTTTTGGCCACCACATGAGTTTATTATAAGAGCCTTTGCAAACGAAGGCATTCATTTCAGGGAGGTGCTGATAGACCGCACCTTTGCCCATGAAAAAGCCAATACCCGCAAACCAGGCGTCGGGTTGTTAACCCATTACCTTGAAGGGGATTACGATCTGGCGAATTCATGGGTGATCGGCGACCGTCTGACGGATATGGAACTGGCCAAAAACCTGGGATGCAAAGGTATCTGGCTGAATGCAGAGCCTGATCTCGGCGTTTCGGAATTGAGCCGGCAAGCGACTTCCCTGGACGAGGTCATCACACTGATCACCCTTGACTGGGAAGAAATTTACAAGCATTTGAAAAACCCCGACCGCCGGGCCGAATTGCGGAGAAAAACCCGGGAAACAGATGTGGAAATCCGGATAAACCTGGACGGAACCGGGCAATCTGACAACCGGACAGGATTGGGGTTTTTTGACCATATGCTGGATCAACTGGCCAAACACGGCGGAATTGACCTGGAAGTCAAAGTGGCCGGGGATCTGCATATCGACGAACACCATACCATTGAAGATACAGCCCTGGCCCTGGGGCAGGCTTTCAGGATTGCGCTCGGCGATAAAATGGGGCTGGAGCGTTATGGATTTTGCCTGCCTATGGACGATTGTCTTGCCCAGGTGGCTATCGACTTTGGCGGCCGCCCCTGGCTGGTATGGGAGGCTGCATTCCGCCGCGAAAAAATAGGTGAAATGCCAACCGAAATGTTTCATCATTTTTTTAAATCCTTTACAGACGAAGCCAGGTGTAACCTCAATATAAAGGCAGAAGGGGAGAATGAACACCACAAAATAGAGTCCATTTTCAAGGCTTTTGCCAGGGCTGTCAAAATGGCTGTAAAAAGGGATTTGAAAAACATGCAACTTCCATCCACAAAAGGCACACTTTAAAGCGGAGATGTTAAGGCCTATTCCGGTCATAATGTTACCTTTGCATTCCCATTTAATCAGCTATGAGGAAAATAATTCTTACTTCGTTTTTTTTCGCGGTGTGTCTCGGGTTGGACGGCCAGAACGCTGACACGACCATTTACCAGGTTGCGGAAGAAATGCCGCGTTTCCCGGGATGCGAACAGCTTGACACAACGATCCAGGCCAAACAACAATGCGCCCAACAGCAATTGCTTGCGTTTATGTATGAGAATATCCGGTATCCGCTGAAGGCAATTGAAGAAAACCTTGAAGGCACCGTAGTGGTCACCTTTGTGGTGGAAAAAGATGGATCCATCTCAAGCCCCAGAGTGCTGAAGGATATCGGCGGAGGCTGCGGATTGGAAGCCCTGCGGGTGGTGGGGGTGATTAACCAGTCGGAGATCCGGTTCATCCCCGGAAAACAGGCGGGGAAAGTCGCACGGGTCCAGTACAATGTACCGATCCGGTTCAAACTGCAAGACCCGCTGCCTTATGTACTGATCGACAGGGATACGGTCTATACCCAGTTTGATAAACAACTGGAGTTTAATGGTGGCGCCGAGAATCTGGCGAAATTCCTGGACGACAGGTTATCTTATCCGGATTCAGGCAACGAGGGGTGTCTGGTCGGCAATATGCAGGTGCAGGTTCTGGTGGAAAGCACCGGAGATGTCCGCATACTGGATATTGTAGATTACAGCGATCTGGGTTTCGATTTCTGGTACTCAGCCATCGACGCCTGTACCTCTACAATGGGTCAGTGGACCCCGGCCCAGTATAAATCCCGGAATGTCCCTTCAGCTATTGACGTGAGCCTGAGCTTCACACCGACTGCCGAGGGGTGTAAAACAGTGGTCAGCAATTTTGAAAAAGCCAACCAGCTTGCCCGCGAAGGGGCGCAGTTTTTGGCCGACGGCAAACAAGAAGAAGGAATCGCCAAACTCAGCGAAGCCGTCAGCCTTTTCCCCAATGATGCCAATTTACTGTTAAACCGCGGTCAGGCCTACCTGGATATGAATAAATTTACGGAGGCCTGCGCCGACCTTTCGCTGGCCAGGAGCATTTCCCTGGTGAATTGGTATGATACGATCCTTCCCCTGATTTGCGCTCAGGGGGCCAAAACCGGTCAATAACCCTATTGTATTGCGAGGGTCTTTTTGTAAAGTGCAGGATCGTTGATCAATTTGACAGCTTCCTTGATCTCGATATCATTTCGAAGCCCCATCTGGACTTTTCCCCGTTGGTAGTAATACCTGCCTGAAATTTCTTTTTCAACCAGGTCGATGATATCTTCCTTGTATTTGATCAATTCACCCTGTTTGGCAGATTGGATCTTGGTCCGGAGTTGCTGGATATCGTTTTTCAGGCTGATGCCTTCCTCCATAATTTTTTCTTCCAACGACTTCAGCGTTTTTTCACTTTCCGATTCGTACTCATAGTTTTTTTCATCCAGGAAAGCCAGGAAATTTTCAAATTCGGTAAAGTGGAATTCTTCAACTCCGGCAATCGATTCATGTGTCTGGCAAAAGCGGGTCACATAATCAAAAATGAGATTCTCATCGATCAGGCTCTTGAGGATACCTTTTTCCGTAGGTTTTTCAATGAGGATATCAGGCGATACCCCCCCTCCGTCCAGTACGGTGCGTCCGTTGCGGGTTTTGAAGGCGGTTCGGCGGTCATTGGAAATATCAACCGGTTCTCCGTTTTTGTATTCCACGCTTTGGATGCAGCGCTGGCTGGGGATATAGTACTTGGCAGTGGTCATTTTCACCTTGGCGTTGAACTTCAGGTCGCGGGTATTCTGGACCAGGCCCTTGCCATAAGAGCGCTGACCCATCAGCACTGCCCTGTCGTAGTCCTGTAAAACCCCGCTGACGATTTCCGAAGCCGAAGCGGAACCTTTATTAATCAACACAATGACAGGAATATTTTCGTCGGTGGGTTCGTTCAGCGTCTTGAACCCACGGTCCCATTCTTTTATTTTACCTTTGGTGGTAACGACCAATTCATTTCTGGGTATAAAAACATTGGATACGTTGACGGCTTCAGACAAAAGGCCGCCGCCATTGCCGCGCAAATCAAAAATGAGTCCTTTCATACCGGGGTTTTCCTGTTTCAGTTTCCGCAATGCGTCAGAAACATTTTTGCCTGCATCCTGCGTAAAGGTAGTCAGCGCGATATAGCCGATGTTGCTGCCGACCATACCGGAATAAGGCACGTTGGGGACTTCAACTTCACCCCTCACGAGTTTTACTTTGAAATCACCCGGTTTACCAGAGCGGCGGATGGTGAGGCTTACTTCGGTACCGGGATAACCCCGCAGTATCTCATTGAGTTCATCGGGATTTTTGCCTTTGGCATCCAACCCTTCTACCGCGATGATCTTGTCGCCGATCTTGAGGCCGGACTTATCGGCAGGTTGGTCCTGATAAAGTTCCGTAATGGTCACATAATCATCCATCAACTGGCTTACGGCGCCAATACCGTGGTAGCGGCCTTCCGTCATAAATCGATAGCCTTCGATATCGGTTTCAGATATATAATTGGTGAACGGGTCAAGGGAGGCCATCATGGCATCGATCCCGGTTCGCATCAGGCTGCCCGGATCAATGTCATCGACGTAGTAGTGGTTGATCTCCTGGTATAATGACACAAAAATGTCAATATTTTTCAGGATCTCAAATTCCTTGTTACCCTCAGAGCGGTAGGTGGTGGCCATGCCGATCAGCATGACGAGGATGATTCCGGTGGTTCTGATGATCTTTTTCATGAATGCATTTGATTGACCCCAAAAGACAGTTTTTCTTCAAAAAAGCTGCATTCGGATTTGGTTATTAACTTCAGGATAAATATAAAAAATGTTCAACTGATTTCAGCAGAGCGTCCGGGGCATCGGCATGTACCCAATGGCCGGCATTTTCAATGGTCTGCAACCTGGCATCTGGGAACAGGCGCAATATTCCGGGCCAATCCTCATCCTGGATATAATTTGATTTGGCGCCGCGGATGAACAAAACGGGTTTTTCAAATTTTTCGTCGCTATTTATTCCTGCCAGTATCTTTGGGTAATCCTTCAATATAACAGGCAAATTCATTTTCCATTCATACCCTCCATGTTTACTTCTGCTCAGGTTTTTTAGCAAAAACTGAACCACGCCATTGTCCGGAATACGGCCGGCCAGGATGTTTTCAGCCTGACTTCGATCTTGTATTTCATCCGGTTTAACGGCAAACAACGCCTCAAATATTGCCTCATGCCCGCCGGGGTAAGTTTTGGGAGCAATATCAACCACCACCAGTTTATCGACCATATCCGGAAAATCAAGCGCAAATTGCATGGCTGTTTTTCCGCCCATGGAATGGCCTATTATATGGGTTTTGTAGATCCAGTGGCGCTCGAGAAAATGTTTGAGGTCTTCGGCCATAGCGGGATAATCCATTTCTGCCATATGAGGCGACCGCCCATGGTTTCTTTGATCAACAATATAAACGGAATGATGGTTGGCTAAATGTCTGGCGATGGTCTGCCAATTATCCAGGGTCCCAAACAAGCCATGAAGGATAATGATCGGATCTCCATGGCCAAAGGTTTTAAAATTGAGTTCCATTTGGATATATTCAAACAATTTCGACGCTAAAATAGCCTATTTTTGGTTGTCAGGACAAAGGCTCATTGCAAACCGCTCAATCGCAATCCCAGCCAAAAACAAAACAGGCAAATTAAAATACTGGATGAAAGATAGAGCATAAAAAGCCCGTAGTGACCGGTTTGCAATAAACCGTAGGATTCGCCCGAAAAAGTGGAGAAAGTGCTGAAACCGCCGCAGAAACCGGTCATAAACAATAAACGCTGCGGCTCTCCGATCAGGTTGCGGGAAGACAGGCCAAACAGGAACCCTAAAATAATGCAGCTAATGGTATTGGAGAGCAACGTGGCAACCGGGAATGACCAATACAAACCGGGTATCCGGTTGACGGCTAAAGAAATACCGTACCGGCCAACACTGCCCAGCCCGCCGCCGATAAAAACCAGCATCAGATTCATCATGAAGAAAGAACAGATTGGCCGCTTCTTAAGTTTTGTTTCCGAAGCACTGCCATATGCAACCGTAAGGTGGCGGTCGTTGCGGAAGCGACCATGATCAGCAGGAGGATATGGGGTTCCAAAACATCGCTCATGCTGATCACAAAACAAATAAACAAACAATTGACAAGAACCAGGGCGCCTGTGGCCTGCGTATGACTCAAGCCGTAATCGACCAACAGGTGGTGAATATGCCTGCGGTCCGCTTTGAAAGGCGACTGCCCCCGGATGATCCGGGTGATGAATACCCGGATCGTATCAAATAAAGGAATAATCAATACTCCAATGGCTACAGTGGGGGAAGCCTGCATCCTGAGTTCGCTATTCAGGGGCAATGTGGCATTCAATTCCAGAAAACGCACCGTAAGAATGGCCAGTATCAGGCCTATAAACAGAGAACCTGTGTCGCCCATAAAAATGCTTGCAGGAGAAAGGTTGAACCTCAGAAACGCCAGGACGGCGCCCACCAGTGCAAAGGATAAGATGGCGAGGTCAGAAAAACCGGCTGCCCAGAACCAGCTGCCCAGGGCGCCGGCCGTCAGGCAACTGATAGAGCCTGCAAGCCCGTTGATCCCGTCGATCAGGTTAAAGGCGTTGCTGATCACCAAAATGGTAAAAACGGAAAGAATGGCGGAAAGCCAAAGGGGCAGTTCCCCATCCAGGCCGAGAAAACCATAAAAACTGTGCAATCTGTAATCCGAAAGGAAAACCAGAATCACTGCGGCAATCACCTGGCCCAATAGTTTTTTCCAGGGGGATAAGGGCAGAAGATCATCTTTCAGACCGATAAGAAAAACAATGATCATGCTGCACAAGGCATATTGCAAGGCGCCATCCGAAGTGAAATCTGCCCATAAAATGACAGAAAAAACAGTGCCGGCAAAAATACCTACTCCGCCAAGGGAGGGCGTGTTCCTGGAGTGAGAACTGCGTTCGACAGGAACATCATACAGGTTTTTAATTCTGGCAACGTGAATAATTGACGGCAGGGCCAGAAAAGTCAAGGCAAAAGCCGTTAACAAGCATAGTGCTACGGTCATCGGGATTATGATTTAATCCTTTAACGATTAAGTTTTTTCTCACAGTATATCATTAGCCGGTCTATTTGGATAAGGCCGCCATAACCCAAGGAATAGCGGATAACCACAACTAACAATATGGTTGTTCAAAATATTCAGTCGTGCAGGTTTGTGTGAAAGGTACCCTCATTAACTGGCCGTTGAATCAAAGAAGCGGATTGTCAGGGTAGAAGAAACGGCACTTTTAACAATTCCAAAGGTAATATCTTTTTTTTAGCTTCAAAAAAAATCCATGGAAATTTGTCAGGAATGGTCAAAATCAAACTATGGTTGGAAGTACAAAATTTAAAGACCTTTACGGAGGCGGGCAACCGGGATACCCAGTTGTTCCCGGTATTTGGCAACCGTGCGCCGGGCAATATTATAACCTTTCTCCAGCAAAAGGTCTTTCAAATGTTCATCGGAGAGGGGTTTTCGCTTGTTTTCGGCCTCTATGACTTCTTTCAGGATTTTTTTCACTTCAAGTGTCGACACTTCTTCGCCTTCCTGGGTGGAAAGTGATTCGGAAAAAAATTCTTTCAGCCTTTTAGAACCGAACTCTGTTTGCACATATTTGCTATTGGCCACCCGGGAGACCGTTGAGATGTCCAAACCTGTAATATCTGCAATATCCTTGAGGATCATTGGCCTGAGTTTTTTTTCATCACCGCTCAGGAAATAGTCGGCCTGATACTGCATGATCGCGTACATGACCGTTTCCATGGTTTGCTGGCGCTGTTTGATCGCGTCGATAAACCATTTTGCAGAATCGATTTTTTGTTTGATGAATAAGACGGCTTCTTTTTCCTGACGGGTAGCTTTCCGGCCTTTGACTGTTTTTTTATATGACTTCAGCATATCCCTGTACTGATCGCTGATGTGCAGATCAGGCGCATTTTTGGCATTCAGGGTAAGTTCGAGTTCACCATCCCGGTTAAAGATCAAAAAATCCGGCACAATATACTGGGCGTTTCTGGGGATATTGCCGGCGTAGCCGCTGGCCGGTTTCGGGTTGAGTTTCAGAATCTCATCAATGGCTTCTTTCAGGTCTTCGTCAGGGGTTTCCAGCAAACGCTGCAGTTTATCGTAGTGTTTCTTGGTGAATTCTTCAAAATAATCATCGATCACCCTGAGTGCGAGTCGCAACAGGTATTCCTGATCCAGGCTAAGCCGGTCTTCCTGATCAAGTTTGATTTCGAGTTGAATGCGCAGGCATTCCTGCAGATCTCTTGCACCAATACCGGGCGGGTCAAATCGTTGAATATTCCGAAGGATACGTTCTACCTCTTTTTCATCTGTGAATATGTTGAGGGTAAACATGAGGTCGTCAATGATAGAGGATACATCGCGCCGAAGGTAACCGTCTTCATCGATGCTGCCGATGATTTGCCGGGCAATGGCAACTTCTCTATCATCTTTCAGTTGCAGCAGGCCAAGTTGTTCTTCGAGGTAGTCGTGAAAGGAATTTTCGACGGGGACAGGAGCCGATTTTCCTTCTTCGGCAGCGCTGTAGTTTTCGCTCCTGAGCTTATAACTGCCCGGATCGTCATCCAGATATTCGTTTAAATAATTGTCCAGTTCAAAGCCGTCATCCCTGTAATCATCCTGGTCGGCAGTATCCGAATCTTCGGATGCCGGGAAATCAAACCCATCCTCCGGGGCGGCTTCAAATTCGGGTACATCCTCGGTATCCCGTTCGCTTTCTTCCAAAGCCGGGTTAACTTCCATCTCCTCCTTGATTCGTTCTTCAAGCGCTGCGGTGGGAATCTGCAGCAACTTCATGAGCTGGATCTGCTGGGGAGACAACTTCTGAAGCAATTTCTGACTTAAGGTTTGCTTCAACATGAATTATCGAGAATTATGTGTTCCACGCAAGGCAATATCGGAAAATTTCTGTAAAGTTATTGAATTCGACTATATATTTGCAAAAAACATGCCAAAAAAACGAATGTGTAGTTGCAGGCAATTTGCCGGTTTTTTTTGAAATTTCGGTAAACTGCCTTTAATTTATGACATGAAACAAAAGACATCCCTGAAATTATCCTTGCTCAGGCAGGAAATGGCCAAAGAAAACTTGAACGCGTACCTGATACCGAGCAGTGATCCACACCAAAGTGAATATTTGCCCGACCGCTGGAAGGGAAGAGAATGGCTCAGCGGGTTTACAGGTTCGGCCGGCATGCTCGTGGTCACACCGGATTCTTCCGGTCTGTGGACTGATTCCAGGTATTTTCTTCAAGCCGAAACAGAATTGGCAGGTTCAGGTATCGGATTGCACCGGCTGACGGTCCCGCATGCACCAGAGCATATCGATTGGCTGTTCGACCGGTTACCCTCCAGAAGTGTTGTGGGGTGTGACGGATATTGTTTCACTGTTGCGCAGATAGAACAGTTGGAAAACCGGCTTTCAGAGAAGAAAATTTCCCTGAATTATCATCTTGACTTGCTTGATCGAATATGGGAGGACCGGCCTGCGGTACCGAAAAATAAAATTTGGGAACACGATGTCCGCTATGCAGGGCTAAGCAGATCGGAAAAACTTGACCGGATCGGAAAAGAGCTGGTGGCCAAAAAGATAGAATTTCAATTCCTTTCTTCCCTGGATGATATTGCCTGGACGCTCAATCTAAGGGGGGCGGATGTGGATTTCAATCCAGTGTTTGTCGCTTATCTGATGATTGGTCCTCTGCTGTCCTATCTTTTTGTTGACCCGGAGAAGCTGTCTGAAAAAATTGTGAATGAACTGCAGGAAGATGCCGTGATTGTAAAACCTTATGAGTCATTTGAAAATTTTCTGGCGGATCTTCCATCCAAAAAAAATGTTCTTTTTGATCCTGCCTCGATCAGCATTCGGCTTTTTGATGCCATCGTAGAACGCAAAAGGGTAAGGGGCCCCAATATTGTGCAGCAGATGAAAGCCGTCAAAAACCCTGCTGAAATTGAGGGTATGGAGCGGGCTATGCTCAAAGACGGGGTTGCCCTTCTTCGTTTGTTCCGGTGGCTGGAATCGGAGATCCAGGGAAAAAAGATTACCGAGTATCACCTTGCCGAAAAACTTGCAGATCTCAGAAAAGCACAAGGAGAATATGTTTGCGAGAGTTTTCCGGCAATTGTCGGCTACAACGCCAATGGCGCCATTATTCACTACCGGCCCCACCCTTCCAATTGTGCCGTAATCAAACCGGAGGGCATCCTTCTGCTGGATTCAGGAGGGCAATACCTCCACGGGACAACCGATATAACCCGGACGGTAGCCCTTGGGCCGCCAACAGAGGAACAACGCCGGCATTTTACCCTTGTATTGAAGGGCCTGATTGCTTTGAGCCGGCTAAAATTCCCGGAAAAGACAACAGGCGTTCAGATGGATGCTTTTGCAAGGCAGTTCCTATGGCAATTTGGGCTCGATTACGGTCATGGCACCGGTCATGGTGTCGGGTGTTTTCTCCTTGTTCACGAGTCGCCTCAGGGTTTTGCCGCCAGTACCGTTACATCAAGGGGCGTTAGTATTTTCAGACCGGGGATGATCACATCCAATGAACCGGGATTTTATAAAACAGGCGAATATGGGATCAGGATTGAGAACCTGATCCTGTGCGCGGATTCCGGTGAAACGGAGTACGGCCGGTTCCTTGAATTTAAAACCCTGAGTTTATTTCCGATTGATAAAAACCTGACTGACCTTTCGTTGTTATCACCAGATGAAACCCAATGGCTGAATGCGTATCATGCCGAAGTTTTTTCCAGATTGGCCCCAGAGCTGACAAAAGAAGAAACTGATTGGCTAAAATTAAAATGCAAGACGATATAGAGACCAATATGCAGATTGCAAAAAGTGAAAAAGATATCCGCAATTTATCCTTCCAGGAGTTATTAACCTGGCTGGAAGAACAAGGCGAGTCAAAATTCAGGGCAAGACAAATATATGAGTGGCTTTGGCAGAAGGGAGCGCATTCATTTGGAGCCATGACCAATCTCTCAAAAGACTTACGTACCCGACTGGAAGAGACGTTTGTAATCCGTCCGATTACAGAGGATAAAATTCAGCGGAGCGCCGACGGTACCATAAAAACACGGTTCAGGCTTTTTGACGGCAACCTCATTGAGTCGGTACTCATTCCTGTACCGGATGAAAAGCGGTTTACGGTTTGTGTTTCTTCTCAGGTGGGATGCAGCCTGACCTGCAAATTTTGTGCAACAGGCCGCATGGGACGGATCCGAAACCTGGATGCAGCAGAGATCTACGATCAGGTATTGCTGGTGAACCGACAAAGCCTGGAATATTTTGATCATCCGCTTACGAACATTGTTTTTATGGGAATGGGAGAACCGCTACTGACCTACCGGAATGTATTGGAAAGCATCCGGCATATCAGTTCGCCCGAAGGCCTGAATATGTCGCCCAAACGGATCACGGTGAGTACTGCGGGGATCGCAAAGATGATCACCAAACTGGCAGACGACGAAGTTCGATTCAATCTCGCACTCAGCCTGCACGCCGCCGACGATCAGAAGCGGAGTGAAATAATGCCGATTAACGACCAGAATAACCTGGACGTATTGATGGATGCCATTGCCGGTTTTTACCAAAAGACGGGCAACCGGATCAGCTATGAATACATTGCCCTCAGGGATTTTAACGACAGCGTCAGCGATGCAGACCGGCTGGCCAGGCTCTGCCGGCGCTTTCCGGTAAAGGTCAACATCATCGAATACAATCCGATAGAAGGGGGTGTCTTTGAAAAATCGGAAGAAGACAAGATTGACCGGTTTGCCCGCCGGCTCCGCGATCAGGGTGTGATGGTAACCGTTCGCCGAAGCAGGGGCAAAGATATTGATGCGGCCTGCGGGCAGTTGGCCAACAAGGTGTGAACCTTAATGCGCGCTCAGCCAGTTGTCTCCCTCTCCCATTTCTACCAGGATTGGCACTTTAAGACCCGGTAAAGCGGTTTTCATTTTTTCTGCTATTACGGGTTTTATCTGTTCCAGTTCGCTTTTATGCGCATCGAAAACCAGTTCGTCGTGTACCTGCAAAACCATTTTGCTCTGAAACCCGCCTTCCTGAAGGAAGTGGTGAATATTGATCATTGCGATCTTGATCATGTCTGCAGCCGAGCCCTGAATCGGTGTGTTGATGGCAATCCTTTCCGCATTGCTTCTTTCCAGTGAACTTTTGGAATGGATATCGCGCAAATGCCTCCGCCGGCCCATGAGCGTGGTAACATAGCCGTATTTTCTGGCATTTTCCACAGTTTCGTCCATGTAATGTTTCAAGCCCGGGTAGTTGGCAAAATAGTTGTCGATCAGATCCTTGGCTTCCGTTCGTTTGATGCCCAATTGCCGGGACAGGTTGGTGGCGCCGGCGCCGTAAATGATACTGAAATTGACGGTTTTTGCCCGGTAACGCTGTTCCCTGGTTACCTGGTCAAAGGGGGTTCCGAATACCCGGGCAGCGGTTGCGCTGTGGATGTCCTGTCCTTTCAGGAACGCATCAAGCATGGCTTCATCGCCACTGATTTCGGCGATCAACCGGAGCTCAATCTGTGAATAGTCTGCAGCCAGCAACACATGGTCTTTATCCCTGGGTATAAAAGCTTCCCGAACTTTTGCCCCTTCCGGCGTCCTCACCGGAATATTCTGCAGGTTTGGATTGTTTGAACTCAACCGGCCTGTTGCCGCAATGGTTTGATTGAATGAACTATGGATACGTCCGGTTCGGGGGTTGATCATGCGTGGAAGCGCATCTACATAGGTGGATTTCAGCTTGGTCAGGCCCCGGTGTTTCAGGATGTCCTGCACGAACGGGTTTTCAAGCGCCAGTTCGGCGAGTTTATCTTCATCCGTTGAATATTGCCCGGTTTTGGTTTTACCCCATCGATAGGGGATTTTCATTTTTACAAAAAGAATATCTCCCACCTGTTTTGGAGAAGCCAGGTTAAATTTTTCACCGGCTTGTTCGTAAACCATTTTTTCAAGGTTGTCAATCTCTTTGGACAATTCGGCGCTGTATTTTTCCAGAAGCCCGACATTGATATTGATGCCGGCATTTTCCATGTCTACCAAAACTTTGATCAGCGGACCTTCAATTTTGTTATATAACGGATCCAGACCGGCTTGTTCCAGTTTTGGCAGCAAGTAGTCCTTTAATTGCAAGGTGATGTCGGCATCTTCGGCAGCGTATTCTTTTACTTCTTCCAACGGCGCCTGGCGCATGGTGATTTGATCCTTCCCTTTTTTTCCGATCAAAGACTCGATGGAAACCGGCTTGTAGTTCAGGTAACTTTCCGCCAGATAGTCCATATTGTGTCGCAATTCGGGCTCCAGCAAATAGTGGATCACCATCGTATCGATATAACGGCCTTTCACTTCCACGCCGTACCATTTCAGCACCAGGGCATCGTATTTGATATTCTGGCCGATCTTGTCGATCTTTTCGTTTTCAAGAACGGGCTTGAATTCGTTGACGATCTTTTGGGCTTCCACCTGGTCTTCCGGGATGGGAATATAATAAGCTTCGCCTTTTTTTACAGCAAAAGACATGCCGACCAACTCTACTGCATTGGCATCGATACCCGTGGTTTCGGTATCAAAACAGATCTCTTTTTGGGCGTTGAGCAGGCGGATCAGGTCGCTGCGTTTATCGGGCGTGTCAATCAGATGATATTGGTGGAGGGTATTGCCGATATGGTTGTCTGCAATTGCGTGTTTGGGGAGTTCTTCCAGCCGCAACGAATCCGGGCCCGGATTGGGCGACGGGAGATCAAACAGACTGCCTTGCTGACCGGGTTGATTTGCCGGATTTTGTCCGCCTTTGGCCAGTATTTGTTCAGAAAGCGTTCTGAACTCCAATTCTTTAAAGACCTCGGCCAGCAGGTCTTTGTCCGGTGGATCGAGGTTAAATTCAGTGGCGTCAAATTGGATCGGTACGTTCGTATCGATCACGGCCAGTTTTTTGGATAACAGTCCCTGATCTGCGTATTCTTTTATTTTATCCTTTATTTTACCCGGTATTTCTTCGACTCTTTGAAGGAGCTCTTCCAGGGAGTTGAACTGTTCAAGCAGTTTAGCGGCTGTTTTTTCGCCAATGCCCGGAATACCCGGAATATTGTCGACACTGTCGCCCATGAGGCCCAGGATATCGATCACCTGGTCGACCCGTTTGATGCCCCACCGTTCACAAACTTCGGCGGGGCCCATGATTTCAATTTCATTACCTTGCCGGGCTGGCTTGTAGAGGAAAATATTTTCAGAAACCAGTTGACCAAAATCCTTGTCCGGCGTGACCATATAAACTTTGTAGCCCTCTTTTTCGGCCTGTTTTGCCAGGGTGCCGATCACATCGTCCGCTTCGAAACCATTGACGGAAATGACCGGTATTTTAAATCCGCTCAGGATCCTTCGGATATAAGGAAAGGCGATGCTGATATCTTCAGGTTGAGATTCGCGATTGGCCTTATAAGGTTCGTACATTTCGTGGCGAAAAGTAGGGGAGGGTGGGTCGAAGGCCACGGCAATATGTGATGGTTTCTGGTTTTGCAGCAGATCCCAAAGCGTCCGGGTAAAGCCCGTTACTGCGGAGGTATTCACCCCTTTGGAGTTGATCAGGGGCCGGGCGATAAATGCAAAATGTGCGCGATAGACGAGGGCATGACCGTCAAGTAAAAACAATCTGTTGTCTGACATTTTTTTCCTTCATTTTGTGTTGCAAGATAGGAAAAATTATTTCAGATTGTCTTTTCAAAAATCTCATAAGGTTCGGAAGCCAGTTTGCTGATGGGAATCACCACTTTCTGCCCTTCAGCGGCTTTCAGGACGATCGCATTGTTATCTATTTCGATGATTTCACCCTTGATATTGCCAATCTGGATCGCATCCCCGACTTTTATCTTCGGTCGGTTGTAAAAAGAAGCCAGGTAGTTGGCCATGAGGCCTTTGGAGGCAAGGCCGTAACCGATGGCAAATGCGCCGACGATTCCGGCAAAGATAATGGCGAGGTTGGTTTCGATAAAATCGGTTTTAACGGCAGCTTGTTTGAGCGACAGAATAAAAACATTGATCAGAATAAAGTAAAAAACAATATTGGCGATCAGGCTGGCGGAAGGAATCGCCAGGGAATCGCAGGTGGTTTTCACGACGCCTTTCATAAAATCGGCGCCCACCACACCGATCACAAACAGCAAAAAACCGGAAAACAGCAAGGGGAGATAGTTCAGGATGTCAGCCATCAGGTTGGAGACTACCTCCATATTCAAAATATCGGCTGAAATAAAGAAGGTGATGAATAAAAGCAAATAATAAAGGATCCTGGACAACAGGACACTGGGGACAATCTTGATGTTATTTTTAGAGAATAGGTCTATTTCATTGATCTTTTCAGCGAGTTTATCGGCGCCGATCGTTCGCAGCAACCGTTTGGCGATTTTAGCTAAAATCTTGGAAACAATCCAACCAATGACAAGTACGATCAATGCGCCTGCAAAATTGGGTGCAAAGGCAACAAAGGTCTTGATCATTTCATCGAGAATAGAGATAGACGGCATGATTGGGTGTATGATAAAGGTTTCATGAAAAATTTAGCGCCCAGGTTCGCACTAGCGGATATCACCGGTTACCACCGGGCCTTTTTCAGACGGACCGGAAGGTGAATCGGGGCTCTGCGGATTGTCATCCGCTGAAGAAATATTACCCCCGGAAAATGAAATGATCATATCCGCAACCCTGGGTAAATAGACCTCAACGATCTGGCCTACAAAACGAAAAACGCCTAAAGTCCCCATCAGATTTTGACGGATCGTTTCGTGATGGTTTTTGTAGAGCTCTTCGTCTTCTTCAAAAAGTCGTTGAAAATTATTCATAAGCCATGTTTTGTTTCCAGGCAAGGCTAATAGGCTTCCTGAAAAAGTTCTTGCTTAAGGCGCTGGGCCTTTTCTTTGGCTCTTTTTAGTTGCATTTTAATGGCGCTTTCTGTTTTGCCCAATAGTTCGGCGATGTCTTTGATCGACATATCATCCTGGTATTTCATCAGCAATATTGCCCGGTCTCCGTCAGGAAGTTCTTTCAGGACGGTTCTCAGTTGCTGGACCTCCATCTGCAGCAATTCCTCATCAGGGACTTCGTCTATCAGATCCGGCGCTTTTTCGATTTCTTCAGAAAAAATATCCTGTTTGGTCTTTCTTCTAAGGTAATCGATGCAATAATTGTAAGTAACAGAATAAACCCAGGTTGAAAACTGTGATTTTTCTTCAAATCTCGAAAGGTTGAGAAAAATCTTTGTGAATATTTCCTGGGTTGCATCCTGTGCCAATGCTTCGTCTTTCAACAATGAAATACATTTGCTGAAAATCTTCGTAGCATACCGGCTGTACAGCAAGCCAAAGCAATTGGACGCCTGGAATTCCAGGTAATGATGGATTACCTCCAGGTCTTTCATCTGCTTGTTACAGGTGTTTTTCAAGCGTTTCCAGCGGTTAATGGTTACAATTTCCGGGTGTCTGGAAAACGCTTGTTACAGCAATTTCCATTTTAGACGGAATTTCATCGAAAAGGTACGCCTAAATGTTAAAAAAATGCAAAAATTAATCAGATTTAACCCTTTTAAGGAAGGGAGAATGCCAGACCCCTGCGGAGGCGATGCGGAAGTGATAACACATCAACAACCGCGCTGCCGCGCGGTCA
>CAZLEF010000086.1:0-30518 GCA_964558465.1 uncultured Lewinella sp.
ATCAATCGAACCAATCGAACCAATCGAATCAATCGAACCAATCGAACCAATCGAATCAATCGAATCAATCGAATCAATCGAATCAATCGAATCAATCGAATCAAAGCTAACTACCAGTGTTTTCAGCGCCAGTCGTTTATATTTGCACTCCATCCAGGCATTGATCATGAACCAACTGCTTTACTACCTATTCATTAAACCGCTCAGTCTGTTCCCGCTTCCGGTTCTTTACAGGTTATCCGACCTGCTGTATGTATTATTATTTTACGTAGCCAAATACCGCAAAAAAATTGTGATAACCAATCTCCGGAATGCTTTTCCTGAAAAAAGCGAGGCTGAACGAATCCGGATTGCCCGGCGTTTTTACCGGCATTTTTGCGATCTGATGGTTGAATCCATCCGCATTTTCAGCATTTCGAAGGCGGAGGCGGTCAGGCGGTGCAAGATCCTGAACCCTGAATTCCTGAACGCGTATGCAGACCAGGGGAAAAGTCTCATTTGCGCCGGCGCGCATTACGCCAACTGGGAAATGGCTGCCGTCGGTTTCGACCCGCAGATCCGGCATTGGGTGGTGGGGATCTATTCTCCACTGAAAAACCCTTATTTCAACCGGCTCATCCAGGCGTCCCGCACCCGTTACGGAACGGGCATCGCCAACCGCAAAAAGATCACAGAATTCATGGAAGAAAACCGCGAACGGCTTGCGATCTATTTTTTTATGGGAGACCAATCGCCTTCTTCTCCGGAATTGAAACTGCATTGGACCACTTTTCTCAATCAGGAAACGGGGGTGGTCCTGGGTGCTGAAAAATATGCCAAACTGTACGATTACCCGGTGGTGTACGTTCAATTGAGGAAAGTGAAACGCGGAAACTACGAAGCCACTTTTGTGCCGGTTGAGGAGTCTCCTCAGACGGCCGAGCCGTTTTCCATCACCGAAAAACATGTGCGCATTCTCGAGGAAGAGATTTTCCGTGAACCGGCCTATTGGCTGTGGACACACCGGAGATGGAAACACCGGAAGGGAAATTAAATAATGAATTCGATTGACTCGATTGATTCGATTTACGGAATCAATCAATCAAGCAAGGCTTCCGCCTCAACCACAACCGGCTCCTCTGCAACAGGTTCGGCCTCATCTATTTCAAACCGGAGGTTTTCGATGATAAAATCCTGGCGTTCCGGCGTATTTTTGCCCATATAATATTCCAGGATCCGGTCGATATTGGTTTCTTCTCCGATCACAACGGGTTCGAGGCGGATGTTCTCGCTGATGAAGTCCTTGAATTCGTTGGGCGATATTTCACCGAGGCCTTTAAAACGGGTGATCTCCGGTTTGCCGCGCAGTTTTTTGACGGCGGCCTCTCTTTCCGGTTCGCTGTAGCAATAAAAGGTTTGCTGTTTGTCGCGTACGCGGAAAAGAGGCGTTTCGAGGATATATAAATGGCCGTTTCGCACCAGTTCCGGGAAAAATTGAAGGAAAAAGGTAAGCAGTAAGAGGCGGATATGCATGCCGTCCACGTCGGCGTCGGTGGCGATGACGACGCGGTTGTACCTCAGGTTGTCGAGTCCGTCTTCGATGTCCAGCGCATGCTGGAGGAGGTTGAGTTCCTCATTTTCATACACCACCTTTTTAGTCATGCCGTAACAGTTGAGCGGTTTGCCCCGCAGGCTGAAAACGGCCTGGCTCTGCACATCCCGGGCCTTGGTGATGGAACCGCTGGCCGAATCGCCCTCTGTAATAAAAATGGTGGAAGCCAGGCGCAGGTCCTCTTCCACTTTGCGCTGTCCGTCATTGAAGTGAATGCGGCAGTCGCGCAGTTTTTTATTGTGGATATTGGCTTTTTTTGCCCGCTGGTTGGCCAGCTTTTTGATATCCGCAATTTCCTGGCGTTCGCGTTGGGATTGAAGAATACGCCGTTCCAGTTCCTTGGCGACTTCGGTATTTCGGTGCAGGAAATTATCCAGTTTTTCGGCGATGAAGTTCTTGACAAAGGTCCGGATGGTCGGAAGGCCGGGCCCCATATCGGTGGAGCCGAGTTTGGTTTTGGTCTGCGATTCAAAAACAGGTTCTTCGACCTTGAGGCTGACTGCCGCAACGATGGAAGATAAAATATCCCGGCGATCGAAGTTCTTGCCGTAAAATTTCTGCAGGGTTTCCACCAGGGCTTCCCGGAATGCATTGAGGTGGCTGCCACCCTGGGTGGTGTTCTGGCCGTTGACGAAGGAATAATACTGCTCGCCGTAATGGTTGCCGTGGCTCATGGCCAGTTCGATATCCTCCCCTGTGAGGTGGATGATGGGGTAACGCAGGTTATCCTGATTGGTTTTGTGTTCGAGTAAATCCAGCAGGCCGTTCCTGGAAACAAAAACCTCCCCGTTGAAATGGATCTTCAGCCCGGCATTCAGGTAGGCGTAATTCCAGAGCTGGCTTTCGATATATTCGTTTCTGAACTTGTATTTTTTGAAAATGGAATCGTCGGGCCTGAACCGGATTATCGTGCCGTTAGCTTCATTGGAGGAAAGCAATTTGTGGTCTTTAACCAGTTCGCCTTGTTTAAATTCCGCGATCTTGGTTTTGCCTTCGCGGATGGCCTGGACTTTAAAATAATCGGAAAGCGCATTGACCGCTTTGGTGCCCACGCCGTTGAGCCCCACAGATTTTTTGAAGGCTTTGGAGTCGTATTTGCCGCCCGTGTTGATCTTGGAAACACAATCGATTACCTTGCCCAGGGGGATGCCGCGACCAAAATCCCGGACGGTGACCTCGCCGTTTTCCACCTGGATATCGATCGATTTGCCGTACCCCATCACATACTCGTCGATGGAATTGTCAATCACTTCCTTGATCAGTACGTAAATGCCATCGTCGGCGGCAGAGCCGTCGCCCAATTTGCCGATGTACATGCCGGGGCGCATCCGGATATGCTCTTTCCAGTCCAGCGACCGGATATTTTCTTCGGTATAAGAAACGTGGGACATTGGTTGGCGTTTAATTCGCTTCAATTCAGATTTCTGTTGCAAATATAGACAAAAATCAATTGAAAAAACAAATTGTTTTCGGGTTAAAGTTTATGTTGGTTGGTTCATGGTTGGCCTTTGGCTGTGAGTTGCGAGTTGTGAGTTGCGAGTTGTCCCCTCACCTCCTCAACAAAACCACGTCTCCCTTGTACACCACTTTTTCTCCATCGATGAACTCGATCTCTGCTGTATACACATAAACCCCTGAATTCAAGGGCAGGCCGTTATAATAGCCGTCCCATCCCTGCACGGGGTCGTTGGGCTGGAAGTTGAATTGTTCGTAAACCAGGTCTCCCCACCGGTTGAAGATCAGGAAACTGTTGATCTGCCGGATTTCACGTCCGCCAAAGATATAAAAGAGGTCGTTGTCGCCGTCGCCGTCCGGAGAAAAGCCATTGGGTATAAAAACATTCCTGGGTTTTCGCACAAATACCGCCAACCGGTCGGTATCGCTGCAGCCGTTGACATCCGTAACCGCGACGTTGTAAATAGCGGACTCCCCGGGGCTGATCCCGCGGATCAACCCCGCCGGGGCATAATTCAGGCTATCCGGCTTCCAGACGACGCTGCCGATCTGATCGTCTGTGCGGTTGACCAGTGCGATCAGTTGGATGGTATCGCCCAGATCCATGGTGTTTTCTCCGGAAACGAGGTTGGTGATCAGCTTTACATCCATCTGATCTGGCTCGCCGATATGAAAAGAAAGCAGGGCTTCACAACCGGCGTTGTCCCGGATATTGACGGTATAAACCCCGGGTTGCAATGGGCCGAAGAAAGTCTGGCCGGTAAATATTCCGCCATTCAGCGAATAAACATACGGCGCCTGGCCGCCCTGTACAGAATCCATCCGGATATAACCGTCATTTGCCTGAAAGCAGGTGATCGGGATAACGGAAGCAAAGGGTTCCAAAAAATCCATTGCTGCGGTTACGGTCACGTCATCCGAGGCAGTGCAACCGGTTGCCGGGTCGGTGACCAGCAAGGTATACGTACCGGCCGCGGCGACTTCCGTTACCGGAATATCCGCATCCGCCGGAGGGTTGCCGGCCGGGCCGGTCCATTGATACTGCAACCCGGCTGTGGTCCGGCTGCTGCCGATGCTGGCCTCGCTCAAATCGCAACCCAGTGCAATATCGGGGCCTGCGTCGGCCACCGGATCGGGATTGATCCGGACGGAAACCTGGGCAAAATCGTCCGGACAAGGCGCCTCGCCCATGACGGTATACCCGAAAGTGTACAAACCTGGCGCCTGGTTCGTTGTGGCGAAGGCGCCGCCGCCTGCATCAAACGCGTTGCCGGTGGACGGCTGGGCAGAAACTTCCGTCCAGGTCCCGCCCGGCATGGCCTGATCCAGCAATCCTGCCAGGTCCACCACCACGCTCTCGCTTCGGCAAAATGCGGGTTGCCCGGCCGGATTGCCGGCGGAAACGGGTTGACTGACCTGTATGGCCAGGGCCGCAGGAATGGTCACCGGGCACAAAGGACTGGCCGGGTTGAAAACACTGTCGATCCGGATCAATGTGCTGGAATCCAGCAAAATATTCCAGGTTTCGCCGTCCAACACGCCCCCGAGCCACTGGCTTTGACTGTTGTAAGTAACCAGCAGATCAACCGGGGTCTGCTGTCCGGCAATATTGAAAACAATTTCTGACATTTCACCCCTGCAAAACAAAGGCGTGGTTTGCCAGGTCAGGGCAATATCCGGGCAGGCCCCGGTTTCGCAATTTGCACTGAATTCAATGTTCCGGCAGGGCAGGGCAGGGTCCGACCACCGCACAGTCAAGGCGCCGCCTTCTCCGGGCATCAGACCGGTGACCTGCCAGGTGGTATCTGAAAGGGCGGCGCCTGTTCCCGCTCCGGTATATTCCAGGCTTGTCACTGGGATCACGTCCGTTTGGCTCCAACTGAAGATCAGCCGGTCCAACCCCGGCGTACATTGGATCTGTGGCGCGGTGAACGGCGACAGTACGGTCACGGACCCGGTGAGGGTGTCGCTCCGGCATCCGTTCTCTTCCGTCCAAAGTTCGAGGTCGTAAAGGCCGGGGTCGGCCCAGGATAAGGTATGCGGCCCCGGGCCGGAAAACGGGTCTGCACCGGCCTTCCAGTGGTAAAGCGCGTCGGGTCCGGCAACGCCGGTAAACGTCCATAATGCATTTTGCCCGGTACAAAGGCTGTCGGGCGCTGTAAAGGCTGCCTGCGGCCGGTTGAAAACAGCCACTTCCAGGCTGTCGCTGAAAACACAAATATCTTTGGTGAAAACCGCCCGGATGACGGTTGTTTGGCCTGCCAGACCGGCGTCAACGGTCCACAGCGCCCCCTGAACGCCGGCGCCCGACCATTGCAGCGTACCGCCCGCCGTATCGCCTTGAATAGTCGCTTCAAGCGGCAGACTAACAGGGGCGCCATCGTAACAAATGTCGGCCAATGGGGCAACAGAAAGGTTGATCGCCGGACAGAGAGGGGTGCTGCAGGTCAGTTCAGACCGGGTGTCCGGACATTGGCCTTCCCCTTCGGCGACTACCTCAACGGTGACCGAACTGCCCTGAGCCAATCCCGTGAACAAGATCGCGGTGTCGCCCGTCACTTGTCCGGGAGGTCCGCTTAAAACATTTACCTCATACCCCGCTGCACCGGATACCGGGGGCCAATAGAAGCGGATGTCTTCAAAGCCGGTCTCGCAACGGATCTGCGCCGTATCCGCCGATTGGGCAACCTGCACGGTACTGAACAGGGTATCCGACTGGCATCCGTCCCGGCTAGCCACCAGGCTTACCGTGAATTCTCCGGGTTGATCCCAGTATACCTGATAACCGGCAGCGGATGAACCGGCTACTGTGCCGCCGTCCCAATTCCAATCCAGAATTACGTTATCTCCGGCGTCCACAGAAAAAAGAACGGCCGCCGTATCTGCCTGGCAGAGGCTGTCGGGCAGAGTGAAACCGGCAGTTGGCGGCGGCAACACCTCTACCAGAAGGCTATCCGAAACCACACATCCTCCGGCGTCTACCGTAGCGGTAATCCAGTTTTCCTGGCCGGCCATATCCGGTGTTATACGGACGGAGGGTTGGCCGGGGTCGATAATCCCGGGACCGGACCAGGTAAGGCTATAGGTTAAGGCAGAATCCAGCAACAAGGAATAGTCGATGGTGATGGTGTCGGCTTCTCCGGCGTTCACACACCTGGGTGGCAGGAGCTCAAAATCGATCAGATCGGGTGAACAGGGCAACGCTTCGCAAAAAAGCAGGGATGTATTTCCGGGGCAGGAATTGCCGCTTATGGTCACCAGTTCCACCTGAACCATTTCGCCCGGTTGGAGAATAGGGATCCGGTAACTGGTATCGGAAGTGACTTCGCCGTTGGGTCCTACGAGGACATAAACGACATAAGCTTGCCCGTTGGGCACCTGATTCCAGGAGAATTCGACAGAAGTCAGGGTGGGGTCGCAGACGACCATGGGGGTATCTATGGGGGCGTCGATATGGATCGGTTGGAAAAAAGGTTTTGAAACGCAGCCCAATTGTTCCAGTTGCAAAGTAACCGTGTGGGAATCCGTTTCGGTCCAGGTCAATCCGAAATCATCCGGCGGCGTACCAGAGGTAACGACCCCACCGTCAAAATCCCAGAGGAAGTTGAAAGACAAATTAGAATTTCCCAGAAAATTGACCAGGGCGGTATCGCCCAGGCAAACATTATTATCCATCAGAAAAGCAGGTACCGGGAACTTGGATACAAAGATCGAATCGGTGGCGGTATAAGCGCAATCCCCTTCCTGGTAGGTATAGGTAAAGCGGTTGTAACCCGGCAGTGCAGTAAAGGGTGAAAACGCACCCTCGCTGGAATTGATGATCCCCTGCCCGGTCCATAGGCCGGCGCCTGCCCCCGAACCGCCGGTCGTGATTGCCTGCACATTAAAAAAACCTGAAGTGTCGGGCAGAAAGCAGTACACATCCGGCGCGATAATCTGCAACTGGACATCCGGGCAGCCGGAACAATCTTCCCGGACAACAATGGAAATACTGTCGTTGTATATGCAATTGCCGATGGCGTAGTGCAGGTATACGGAATGATCGCCGGGGCCTGCCAGTTCCGGGTTGAATACGTTCAGGCCGGGGTCCGTGATGCCGGGGCCCGACCAGGTCAGCGTTCCGCCGGGAGGGCTTACGCCTGCCGAAATGGATACGGGGCCTGAAAAAGTATCCAGGCAGATCGTATCGACGGCCAGCACATCGATGATCGCGGGCGGGCAAGCCTGCGCCGTGCAACTGACCAGCGAACTGGTCGTATTGCCGCAAGGCGTATTGCCCAGGGCAACGATCTGGATGCTGACCGTTTCACCCGGATCCAGATTGCTGACCAGGAACGTATTACCGGATAAGGCGCCGGTCTGGCCACTGGCCACGATCGCCTGGTAACCCGCGGCGTTGGGCGCCGGGTTCCACTGAAAAAGGACCGAACCGGTGGAGCCGCCGGCGCAAAAGGGTTGCGGTACGCCGGGCGCCGCAGTGATGACCACGGTATTGTTATGCTCGACGATACAAGGGAAATCACCCACCCGGTAGTTGATCAGGTGGGGTCCGGCCGGATAGGCAGCAGGGTTAAAGGCCGCAACCGGCAAACCGTCGACCGTCCAGACTCCGCCCTGGGTGGCGTCCGGCGCCAGCAGATCATTGAGTACGATGGGCGCTGCATTCGAACAGATCTCATCGAATGTGCTCCAGTTTGCCACCGGCAAGGGATCGATAACGATGGTTTGTGTGGAAGATTCGGTGCAAATGCCGTTGGTGACCGTGTACGTGATCTGGTGCGGGCCCGGCCCGTAAAATCCGGGATCAAACACCGTTTCGGGGTTGCCGTTTACCGTCCAGGAACCTCCGGGGGTCGAACCAGGCAAAAGCAGGGTGTTTAACGCGAAGGGCAATGAAAAAGGGCATAGATCCTGGGGCGCCTCAAAATCCGCATTGAATTCGATCAACTGGACGGTCACCTGATCAGTGGCTTCACATATTTCGCCCAGGAAAAGGTCGTCGATGGCAAAATCATTGCCGCTTAAGGCCGTATTTTGATTAACGATGCAAATCTCTACCGAAGAAGCTGCGCCGGAATTCCAGGTTTCAAAAAACTGCGACCAGTTGCAGGTAGCGGCGGGCGCATTAAAAATGTTACCGATCAACTGGCCGTTGACGGAGATCTGCAATTGTGCCGGTGAGCCGCTGACCACCGACATGACCCAGGCCCCGATGGCATAATTGGTATTGGGAAGTATGGCAACGGTCTGGCATAAAACCTCCTGATTGGCCACACCAGCCCCATTGACCACCATCATGCCGCCGCCGCCCGTATGGTCGGTGCAACTGGCAAAATTGGTATGGGTCGAACTGGGGTTGGAAGCTACGGCGTATTGGCCTTCATTGGTCAGCAAACCAAAGGTTCCACCTGTACCCGGTATATAATCGCTGGTGAAATTGCCGAACCCGTTGCTGAAATCGCCGTTGAGGATCAGGTTGTCGCCGGATAAAGCTTGCACGGTGACCTCGTAGGTGGTGGTAACATCGACGACTGCCTGCGTGATCAGGCTGTTCGGTTGGCTGAGGCCGGCTGCGGGTGTCCAGCTTACGCCGATAACCGGCTCACTGGCAACCGCCTGCAAAGTAGCGACGCCTCCTGGTTCACAGACAATTAAAGGGCTGGCAGAAGCCGTTACGGATAAGGTGCAGGGTGGAAGGTCAGGGGTAACTTCAGTCATCCGGAAAACGACCCCCAGGATCGAAAAAAATAATAGTTTGTTCATCTCAATTGGGCTGAGTGTATCCATTCAAATCGCATCCATACGCGTAAACCAAGGGGGGATTCTGATTGTAATGTCAGCTACGGTATCCGGAAGAGAAAGGGTGGCCGGGAGAGGGGATGATATGCCCCCTCACTCATTTCCTTTTCTCTTCGAGACCTGGTAAAATAACCGTTCATTGACGGTTTTGTGGTTCGACAGGCAGGGCAAAGGTATGATAAATATTTTTATATCTTACCTGTGAATTCTATACAAAACCTGGATAATATACGTACTCCGGCAGACAAAGTTTCAAATCATTCCGGAGAAAAGGATGAAACATTCGCCGTTTGAAGCTGTTTATTTTATTGCGTTGGGGGAGTGACAATTGTCATGCGCTGGAATCTCAAATTCGTTGTAACTTTGCCCCCTTATTTACAATTAAAATGATCCGGACAGATATTTTGATCATTGGAGCGGGACCCGTAGGATTGTTTACCGTATTTGAAGCGGGTCTGGTCAAACTGCGTTGTCATCTGGTAGATTCCCTGGGGCAACCCGGTGGACAATTGGCGGAAATTTATCCCAAGAAACCGATATACGATATTCCCGGGTATCCTACCATTCTGGCCAGCGAACTGGTGCATAACCTGCTGGAACAAATCGCTCCGTTCAAACCGGGATTTACATTGGGCGAACGCGCCGAAAGCCTTGAAAAAACGGAAGACGGCCAGTTTTTGATGCGAACCAGCAGGGGGACCGAGATCAAAGCCCCGGTTGTCGCCATTGCAGGCGGGTTGGGATGTTTTGAACCCCGCAAACCGCCCATTGACAATCTGGAGCAATTTGAAGACAAAGGCGTAGAATACATCATCCGCAATCCTGAAATTTATCGGGACAAAAGGGTGGTAGTGGCCGGCGGAGGAGATTCGGCGCTGGACTGGACCATCTTCCTGGCCGACATCGCCAGGGAAGTTACGCTGGTTCACCGGCGCAAAGAATTCAGGGGCGCGCCCGATTCAACCGAAAAAGTGTTTGAACTGGCTAAATCCGGAAAGGTCAACCTGGTTACCGATGCGCAGGTGGTGGGACTGAACGGAAACGGCAGCCTCAACGCAGTGGTGATCGCACAAAAAGACAAGGGCAATGTACCCTATCCGACGGATCACTTCATCCCCCTTTTCGGTTTGTCGCCCAAACTGGGCCCCATCGGAGAATGGGGGTTGAATATTGACAATGACGCCATCGTGGTGAATACCGTTGATTACAGCACCAACGTCCCGGGCATTTACGCCGTCGGCGATATCAATACCTATCCCGGTAAACTTAAACTCATCCTTTGCGGTTTTCATGAGGCAACGCTGATGGTCCAGTCGGCCTTTAAACATATTTACCCTGACCGGAAGCTGAGTTTCAAATATACGACCGTGCAGGGGGTGGAGGGGTTTGAGTAGTTGTCAGTTGTCAGTTGTCAGTTGTGAGTCAGGCCTCTGAGCGTAGTCGAAGAGGATCTATATTATAAAATTCAGGCAAACAAGAGTTGCGCCTGGAAATATCAAATAAATGCAATTTGTTTACCCGGCTTTTTTATTTGCCTTAGCCGCGCTGGCTATACCCATTATTATTCACTTGTTTTATTTCAGGCGCTTTCGCAAGGTGTACTTCACCAATGTACGTTTTCTGAAAGAAGTAAAGGAAGATACGAGCGCCCGTTCCAAATTGCGCAATTTGCTGGTATTGCTGGCCCGTTGTCTGGCCGTTATTTTTTTGGTCCTCGCTTTTGTTCAACCCTTTATTCCCCGTGACGCGGAGGTAAAACAGGGCCGAAAAGGGATCAGCATATTTATCGACAACTCCTTCAGCATGTCGGCGCTAAGCGAGGATGTTCCTCTGTTGGAGAAAGCCAAACAACGCGCCCGCGAGATCGTCCGGGCTTATCAGGTGGAGGATGAATTTCAGGTGCTGACCAATGATTTTGAGGGACGGCACCAGCGCATGGTGAGCCAGGAAGACGCTTTGGCGCTGATTGATGAAGTCGGGATCACCCCAGGCGTCAGGGAGTTGAGCCGCGTGATCACCCGGCAAAAACAAGCGCTCGCCACTGCCGACGTGGACATCCAGACGGCCTATATCATCTCCGATTTTCAACGCAATATCACAGATATCAACAATTTTCAGGATTCGAGCATCCAACTCAATCTGGTCCCCCTGCAGGCGGTACAGGAACGCAATATCGCCATCGATTCGGCCTGGTTCGAGGCGCCGGTCCAGATGATCGGGCAAAACAACCCGCTGCTGGTCCGGATCAAAAACCTGAGCGACGAAGCCGCCGACAACCTTCGCCTTTCCATTCATTACGACGGTCAGACCAAACCCGTGGGCGAACAGGTCATACCCGCACAATCTTTCATCGTGGATACCGTCAATCTGATCGTGCAACGCCCGGGCTGGTATCAGGCGGAACTGGCCGTTACGGACTATCCGGTCCAGTTTGACGACAAATATTACCTCACCTTCAAGGTGGCGGACAAGATCAAAGTGCTGGTGATCAACGAAGACCAGTCGAACCGGTACCTCGAAGCCGCCCTGGGCGGCATCAGTTATTTTCAGATGACAAATGCCCTGAGTCGCAATATTGATTATTCGGTATTTGCCGACAACCAGTTGCTGATCCTGCACGAACTGTCTTCCATTTCATCCGGGCTGGCCTCAGAGGTGAAACAATTTGCAGAGAACGGCGGCAACGTGCTGGTGTTCCCGGCCCGGAACATCAATCTGGAAACTTATCGCAGTTTTCTCGCCGGTTTTCCGGCCAACGAGTTTATGGGGTGGGAAGACCAGGCGCGTGAAGTCGGCCAGATCAATACCGAAGAATTTGTGTTCAACGACGTTTTTGAAAACCGGAGCGCCAACCTAAAACTGCCCTCCACGGTGGGCAATTACCGCCAGTCGGGCTTCGGCGCCCGCAAGGAGGAAGTGCTGCTGGCTTACCGCGACGGCAATTCTTTTCTTTCCAAATACCAGATCGGCCAGGGGGTGCTGTACGTATGCGCAGCCCCGCTTGGCGAGGAATACAACAACCTGGTGCGCAATGCCGAGATCTTTGTGCCGATGTTGTACAAAATGGCGCTTTCCGCCGGCAAACGCCGCCCCATCCAGTACACCCTCGGGCAGGATGAACTGGTGGAAGCCGACCATAAAAATACAACGGGAGAGATCGTTTACAAACTGAAAGGCGTCGCCGAAGAATTTATACCCGAACAGCGCATTGTCGGCGCCAAGGTATTTCTCAATATCCGGAATGACATCAAGGAGGCCGGGTTTTACGACTTGTTCCTCCGCACCGAAGAAAAACTGGACCAGTTCGCCTTCAACTACGACCGCAAGGAATCCGTCCTGGAATATTACAATCCTTCCGACCTGCGCGAATTTGCCGGCCCCCTGGCCAGCGTGATCACCGCCGCCGACAACGATGTACTCACCGCCCGGATCGAGGAACGCAGCCAGGGGTTGGTGCTTTGGCGCTGGTGCCTGGTACTCGCTTTGTTGTTTTTGGGGGTGGAGATTTTGTTGTTGCGGTTTTGGAGGTAGGGGATCACTGAGGGCGTCTAGGAATGAAACACAATTTTTTTATTTCACCACATAAGACACATAGGTCACATAAGGTCATTCAGGTTCGCCGAAGGCGAGCCTGAATGTTGAAACTTATGTTTTCTATGTATCTTATGTGGTGGAAAAACAATACCGTGTTTGTGAAAAGGGGAGGAGCGGTGTAATGAAGCGTTCTTCAGTTAATCTCTCTTTGTTCCGGGTAGGCTTCGCCTATCGGTCACCGGCTGTCAACTGAAAACTTTTGACTAACTACTAAGGCTGTCAGTTCCCCCCGGATGATCCGGTTTCCTTGCCCGTTTTATCGATTGTCATCCAGTTGTCGCTCTGCCATTCACTGTGTTCTCCCAGGGTTTTTGTGGCGCAGTCGTTGCTCACCCGGGTTATGCCGTTTTCAAAAGGGAATGCACATGCAAATTGGGGCTGAATGACGATCGCATAGGTTTTTGCATCCGCAAAGCCGATCTTGCCGTTTTGGACGATCCGGAACAGCCCGTCCGAAGGGTAGTCGGGGCCGTTATCGTAGGAAAAGACTTCGTACAGTATCTTTTCCTGGCGGTCGATAACCACAAAACCCGACCCATCCTTTGTGACAAGGGCATAGTTGGCAAAGGTGTCCGTGAAACAATAGGCGTACTTCCCGACCGGGATGATCATGTCGCCGGCCAGGTTGCGATAACCGTATCCACCCACCGCGGTGTCTTCCACCAAAAGCAGGAAATCACCGGTTGGACCGGCTGGTTCCCGGGGCGTTGAGCCGCAACCCATCAGGCTGTTGACCAGAATGAAAAGGCATGTTTTGAAAAACGTGGAATGGAATTTCATTTTTTTTACTTTAATATTAAACATCATTGCCAGTGAATCCGGATAACGCCGGGGAAAATGGGTTGAAACGGCCAACGGCCTCCCGGTTTGTGGATATTCATTTGAAGGACGCGGGAAAGGTTACCCGGAAAGCCGAAAAAACGTAAAAGAAAGGGGGAAGACTGTTTCCACAGGATATTTCGGTCGGAATTACCCGGACAGGCAGCCCAGGCTTTTTATCCACGCCAGATCGGTTTCTGAAAAAGCAGGCCGTGGCGGTTCCACACCATAATTAACAGATTTTTCGTAAAAACCTTGATCATATAAATCTTTTAATGCCCGATGCAAATCCAGAAAAGTATCCTCATCGGGATGTTTTAGGGGAACGGGAATAACGGGAAGAGGATCTTTAACGTCGAAGGCCCATACCTGGGTTTTGCCGGCTCCGGCCCTTAAAAGTGTGACCAGATAATGCGACTTTGGCAGGTAAGGATGCTCCAGGGGGCGCTCGCCTCGCCGCACGAGGTCGATCTCGATGAGATGGACGCCGGCGTAATGCAGGCGAAGGCGTTTCTCCCGGTAGGGGAGGAGTCCCGGTTTGCGCTTGTTTACAGGAGAAAGAATTTCGACGGCGGTAATGAGTTGGTTTCCCGTCCTGTCTCTGATTTCAACGACGGGAATTCGCACTTCAACGGGTTTGATGGCAGGAAGTATAAGCGTTTCCGGGGTGGTTTCCTTGCCATACTCCGGCGCAGGCTCCCTGAGCAGATCGGTTCTTCTGAAAATTTCGACATCCGGGTACATGATGCCGATATCCTCTTCCGGAGACGTGTCTTCCACGGTGTAATTATTCAAATGGACGACATATTGAGGGCCAAGGCGGGGCGCCAACTGCACTTTGATCAAATAAGAAAGGCTGTCATGAACATCCGGCCAAAGATGCCCTTCAAGATAGGGGTCCATTCCCGGGAAAGGTGATGGCATGATCTGTACTTTTCACAAAAATAAGAAATCGCGCTGATAATCGGAGGCTGGCTTATTATTCCTCTCCGATCTCCATCAGACTGATCGCGAGCCCGCCGCCGGGGGCCAGGGTGAATTCCATTTCGGTCCCGCGGTCGATCGTTGTTTCCTCAATGGTGATGCTGGTCGGATTGTCGTTCCAATGGGCGTCAGGGCCGTCTTTGTAAATCACGGCCTTGTATTTTTTGCCCCTTTCCAGAAAGTCGAAATCGATGGTGATATTGCGTCCGTTTTCATCCGTGATGCTGCCCAGGAACCAGTTGCCGGTCCCCCTTTCCTGGCGGGCGATGGTGACAAAATCGCCCACTTCGCCGTCGAGCACCACGGTTTGTTCCCAATCCACGCCGACATCCCGGATAAACTGGAAGGCGGGTTGGTTTTCGTAATGTTCGATCAGGTCGGCGGCCATCTGGACGGGGCTGTAGATCACCACGTACAGGGCGAGTTGTTGCGCCAGGGTCGTATTGATCTGGCTGGTCTCTTTGTAGGGCTGCAATTTGATCTTGAAAATGCCCGGAGTAAAGTCGATCGGACCGGCCAGCATGCGGGTAAAAGCGACGATAGGCAGGTGTTCCGGCGGGTTGCCGCCTTCAACCGACCAGGCGTTGAATTCCTGTCCGCGCAGGCCTTCACGGGAGATGAAATTGGGAAAAGTGCGCCGCAAGCCGGTATCCTTGATCGGCTCATGCGCGTTGACGGCTACCTTGTACCTGGCGCCCATATCTACCACCCGCTGATAATGGTTGACCATCCATTGCCCGTGGTGGTATTCGCCTTTGGGAATGATCTTGCCCACATAACCGGTTTTGACGGCGTGGATGCCCAGGCGGTTCATCAGGGCGTAGGCGGTGTCGAGTTGCAGGTCGTAGGTGCGCGGGGCGGATGAGGTTTCGTGGTGCATGATCATTTCCACGCCCTTTTCTTTGGCGTAGCGCACCACTTCCTCCAGGTTGTAATCGGGGTAGGGCGTCACAAAATCAAACACCCCTTCGCGGTCTTCAAATCCGATCCAGTGTTCCCAGCCGGTGTTCCAGCCCTCCACCAGGACGCCTCCGATGTTATTGGCGGCTGCGAAGTCGATATACCTTTTTGTATTGGCGGTGGTAGCGCCATGTTTGCCGCCGGCCATATCCCAGCCGGATTTGCCGAGGTGCATTTCCCACCAGATGCCCACGTATTTTTTGGGTTTGAACCAGGAAACGTCGCCCAACTGGTTGGGTTCGTTGAGGTTGAGGATGAGTTTGGAATCAATCAGTCCTTTGGCGTCGTCGCTGATCTGGATAGTCCGCCAGGGCGTATTAAAGGGGACGGCGCGTTTGACCTTGTGCCCCAGCCGGTCGGAACCCACCAGTTCGCTTTGCATCAACAAATTTTCCCTGTCGATCTTGAGGGTCATATCGGCGTAATCGATCAGGGCGGCCTCGTGGAAACTCAGGTGCAGGCCTTCGTCGGTGCGCATGGTGAGCGGGGTATTGACGGCGTTTTCGGGGATATAGGTTTGCGCCAGGTTGGGGTGGTCGCGTTTGGCGATGGCGTCGATCTCCGAAAATTTAGAGGTATTGTAGAGGTGTTCGTAGATGTCCCAGTCGCCGGGGGCCCACCAGCAGGTATGGTCGCCGGTAAGTTTGAATTGGGTATTTTCATCCATGACGGTCACCTCTTGCATGCCCGGTTGTTCGGGGAATTCGCTGCGGAACCCCAGCCCGTCGTCGTACACCCGGAAGCGGATGTTGAGCAGGCGGTTGGGCGGGGTGTTTTCCTGGAGTTGCACCATCAGTTCGGTGTATTCGTTGCGTACCTCGCGTTGTTCGCCCCAGGGCATTTCCCAGGTTTCGTTGATGCCGAGTACTTCGCTGCTCACGATGATCAGGTTGCTGTCGAGCGGCGCCATGCCCTGGAATTCAAAACCGATGGTTGAAGTATCGATCACCGTTTTGCGCCCGTGTTTGACCAGATAGGCGGGTACGCCGCCTTTCAACAAGAAAAAAGAAACGCTGTTGGTTTTGGAGGGCGATTTGACCTGGAGGGTTTCCGGGCCTTCCGTCTGGTTACAGGCGGCGATCAGGAAGAGGGACAAAAACAGGAGATACATTTTTTTCATTTCGGACGCTTTGAATTTCTGGCTGAAAGTCCGAAAAAAAGTGGTTATTTTGAAATTTTGCAGGTAAAAAGTTCATTTCCGATTCGGATTTCCAGCAAGTAGATTCCTTGCGGGAGCATGCTCGTATCCAAATATGGTTGGCTAGGCAAAAGCTGACCACTCTGTAGGGGAATGCCGCCAACTGTAATCAACCTGTAATTCAAAATACCCTGGTGTTCGGGGTTCAGCCGGATTTGGAGGAGGTCCGAAGCGGGATTGGGGAACACCTCAAGCCGCCGTTTTGCAAAAACCGGATGTGATCCGGAGATGAAACCCTCCGCTACCCGGTACCGGATGAGCTTGAAGGCCGAATAACCCGTAGCGGCAAAATCATCTTTAGCTTTGAAAACAACCTGATAGGGTTGCCGCCTCAAATGCTCCTGGCGCACAATCCAATAAAACCGGCCGCTTCCCATATTGCCGGTTACCTGCTGGGTGAAGGTCGCCGGCTGGTCAAAAAAACCGTAAAGCCCGCTGCTCGAAGTGAAGGTTACCAATTGGGTTGGGTTGTTGTCAAAAACGGAAGCATCAACAATTACCGTATCGCCGACGGCAACCTCCTGGATTTCGTATTCCACGGTATTGAGCACAATCTCCGGCGCCTGGTTTTCGCCGGTCAGTACCTGAATCTGAAAATCCCGGATCACTTTGTCGATGAGTTGTCCGTCGCGATAGGATTTGACGAGAACAGCCAGGTTGTAGAGTCCGGTCTGCTGCGGAGCATTCCAGACGAGTTCGCCGGTCTCCGGGTCCAGCGTAAGTTGGTTTTCGGGCCCGGGGGCGATTTCCGTCAAAGCCAGGTATGCTGGAACAGGGTCTTCAAATCCCATCAGCGGAACCGCCAATTCATAGGCAACGCTATCATCGTCGATATCAAAAGCGTTGACTACATGCCTAAATGGAAACCCGCGCCAGGCGAAATCCACGGGCGCTTCCAAAAGGACAGGCGAATGATTGCCTTCAGCATTTTCCAACACCTGAAGTTCGGCTTCGACATAAAATTTCGTTTGCTCGGAATTGGGATAGTTCACATTGATGATGCCGCCGTTCCGGTTCGGATCAAAGGTATAGATCAGGTATTTTCCCGGACTATGGTAGGTATGCGTCCCGGTATAGATATGTTTTCCGAAGCCGGTTGCGATAATTTCACCCTCCGGTATGCCGTTGTTGTCGGCATCGAGGCCGTTTGCCCTTTTTACCTGTTCACAAAAACCGTCACCCCAGCAAATGAGGACGGAATCTCTTTTTATTTCGGCAAAATTGGAATAATAGACCACCGAGGCGCTCACCGTTTGATCTCCCGTTTGCCTGAAACAAATTTCAGTGCTTCGCTGTTGCGCGGTGGCGGCTCCAGCGAGGCAAATGGTGAAGATGATCAGGAGATGTTTTTTCACGTGGTTGATTTGACAGTTTAAACAAAAAAAAACAATCGGAAAACTATTCCGAAAAATTGTAAATAATCTCCTTAATTTGGGATTTGAAAACCGGGAGATGTGTATTGATGATCCGCCAAATGATATCATTTTGAATAGCATAATAATCATGAACGAGAATATGCCTTAAGGCTTCAATTGCCTTCCATGAACTTCGGGGTATTTGTCTTTTAGTTTGGTGGTAAGATGATAAACAGCTTCCCCAATAATTTCAAGTTGTTTGATGGATGCAAAACGGGTCTTGGAATCCGATTCGAAAAATTGTAAATCTATACCTTCAACGTACCCTTCTATTTCTAAAATGGCGTCTAGTATATGCCGGATTCTGGCGTCGTCAGGCGGCTTTTCTTTCATAAATCAGGATTTTTTCTTTTTCCACCTGTGGTTTCACATATTTCGAAAGAGATTTTTCGGTGACCAGATCTATTTCACGACCAGTCAATTCTTTTAGATCCAGGTAAATCTGAATGAATTCCATGCCAATCGGCACATTGGGGTCGAACACTACATAAAGATCAATATCACTGTTTTCGTCTTGTTCATTTCTGGCAAAAGAGCCAAAAAGATAGGCTTTCAGCACCGGCTGGTTGCTGAAATAATCCTGTAGTTGATGAATGAGGTTCTGGTTGAAAGTATCGCTCACGACGGTATAAATTTTCATCAAATATAGAAAAAAATAGAACCCCTTTCGACTTTCTTGGCTTCCCGGATGCGTTGCAGGGCGAGTTCAGACATGGTTGAACACAGGTTAAACGTGAAATAGTTTTTTTTCCTTCGTAAAAGTAGCCAAATCAAGGCAATGGGCAAAATTTGCGGCTTGAGAAATATAGGTTAAAATGTAAAATGTAGAATGCGAAATTTAAAATTTAAAAGTGGCTAAATTGCGGACATTGTAATCACCATCCAATCAGTCGGATGCAACTGCCACCCTCCTTCGCCAACAACTTCCCACGCATGCTTGGTTCGTCGGTCGGAGAAGGCTCCGGCGGGCGAAGACTGCCAACTGCCAACTGCCAACTTAATGTGGAACCCTCACAACATCTCCCCCAACGCCCCCACCAACGCATCCACGTGCCCGCGCGTGCAGCTCTCCCCCATGATCCCCACCCGCCAGATCTTGCCGGCAAAGGCGCCCAGCCCCCCGCCTACTTCGATATTGTATTTGTCCAGCAATTGGCTGCGCAGCGCAGCCTCGTCCAACCCGTCGGGCAAATAAACCGCGTTCAGGTTGGGCAGCCGGTACGGCTCTTCCACCAGGAACCGGAAACCCAGGTTTTCCAATTGCTCCTTCAGGTACAGGTGTACTTCCCGGTGCCGGGCCCAGCGATTTTCAAGGCCTTCTTCCAACACGAGGTTCAGCGCTTCGTGCAGGGCAAAAATCGAGGAAACAGGGGCCGTATGGTGGTAAGCCCGCCGGGCGCCGGCCCAGTAGTTTTTGACCAGGCTAAGGTCCAGGAACCAGCTTTGCACCTTGGTCTTCCGGTTGTCCAGGGCCTTGACTGCCGCCTCTGAAAAACTCACGGGCGACAACCCCGGCGGGGCGCTCAGGCATTTCTGAGAGCCGGAATAAACGGCGTCGATGCCCCATTCGTCCACCTTCAGCGGAACGCCGCACCAGGAGGTCACCGCGTCCACCACCAGCAGGGCGCCGGCATCGTGTACCAGTTTGCTGATCTCCTCCAGCGGTTGCAACGCGCCGGTGGAGGTTTCTGCGTGCACGAGAGCTACCAGTTTGGGCTTCGGACAGGCATCCAGGGCTTTTTTGATCTGGCCCGGTTCGGTCACCTTGCCCCATTCGGTATCCACCCGGTGGACGGTGGCGCCGCACCGTTCGGCAATGTCCGCCATCCGGCCGCCGAACACGCCGTTGATGCAGATGATGCATTCGTCGCCGGGTTCCAGGAGATTGACCAGGCAGGTTTCCATGCCCGCGCTGCCGGGGGCCGAGACCACAAATGTCAGGTGGTTTTGGGTCAGAAAGGTCTGTTGCACCATGCTTTTCACTTCGTCCATCATGCGGACAAATTCGGGGTCGAGGTGGCCGATCAGCGGGCTCGACATGGCCCGGAGCACCCGGGGGTGAGCGTCGGACGGGCCGGGGCCCATCAGGATGCGTTTGGGGGGATGGAAGGGGTAATTCATGAATTGATACGATTGGTTCGATTGGTTCGATTGGTTCGATTGGTTCGATTGGTTCGATTGGTTCGATTGATACGATTGATACGATTGATACGATTGGTTCGATTGGTTCGATTGGTTCGATTGATACGATTGATGACCGCCTTTAAATCAACGCATCAACCACGCCTATGGCGTGGCACGCACTTCCTCGATTCCTCGATTCCTCAAATCCTCGATTCCTCCCCTCCAACAGCCACCTCATCCAGCAATTTTAAAATCGATTCATAATTTTTTCCCACGGCCTCCGAAAGCGCCATTTCGCAGGTGACGGAGGTGGAATAATAGCCGTCATAACCGGTTAAACTGACCTCGGCCGCTTCCCGTTGGGTGGCTGCGCCGGTCAGTTCAGGAAAGAAAAACCCACGGTCGCCGGCCATGCCGCAACAGCCCGCAAAAAACGGAATATCCGCTTCTTTGGCGCAAGCCTTCCCGATGGCCTGCAATTTAGGGATTAAACCCATTTTATGCGCCGAACATACCGGATGAAAAACGATTTTTTCTTTGGGATTTGTAATGTTCAGGCGGGGCAAAAGTTCGTCCGCCGCAAATTCGATGAGGTCGAGGATTTTCATCCGGTCAAATCGGGTCTTATTTTCCTCCGAGAGGAAATTCCGGCAGTTTTTCAAAGTTTGAGTGCAACTGGTTACATCCATTACAACGGTGATCTTTCCGCCCTCTGAACTCTGCCATAAGGTTTCAATGGCCCGATTGGCAGTCAACCGGTAAGCATCCAAAAATCCTTTGGACGAAAAAACCTGGCCGCAGCAAGCGATATTTACATCCCGGTTAACCATCATTTGAATCCCCGCTTTCGAACACAAACTTTCCATTCTTTCGAACACTTCACCGCCCATCAAACGGTTGATGCAGGAGCAGAAATACAGGACTTTCTGCTCATCGGATATTTTTTGCTTTTGGTGAGGGAATTGGAGACTGGGGGACTGGGAGATGGGGAGAGGGGGAGATGGGGAGACTGGGAGACTGGGAGAGGGGGAGACTTGGGGAGATGGGGAGACTTGGCGAGAGGACGAGGGGGCGAGAAAAGAGGCGGCGGGCGTTTTTTTAAAATGATTCGACCAAAGCGGCATACCGGGAAGCCACTTTTTTAACCCGGAGGTCAGGTTTTTCATGAAATTTTTGCCCAAAATCCGGTTGAAAAAAAATCCCGTTTTCAAGGTGAAACGGACCATTTTTTCAACCAATACAAAATGGGCGGCTGCCAGCGCGGCTATTTTATTCCGGAATGCCGAATGGTTCTCGCGCCTGAGGCGTTTGACGAGGTCGCCGGTATTGATGTCCACCGGGCAGTTGGCAGCGCAAAGGCCGTCAACGGCGCAGGTTTCGAGGCCGTCGTAAGCGTAATCTTTCAGCAAGGCTGCTTTGGCAGCGTAGTCGCCGGCCGTTTCCAGCCGTTTCATGGCCCTTCTGACGGCGATGCGGCGGCGGGGGGTCAGCGTCAGGTCGCGGCTGGGGCAACTCGACTCACAAAAACCGCATTCGATGCACCGGTCCACTTCCTCTTCCACCACGGGCATGACCTTGAGGTGGTGGACATGGGTCAGCGGGTCTTCTGTGATGACAATACCGGGGTTGAGGAGGTTGGCCGGGTCGATGAGCTGTTTGAGTTTTTTCATGATCCGGTAGGCGTCCGGGCCCCATTCCTTTTCGATATAGGCGGAGACGGCCCTGCCCGAACTGTGTTCGCCTTTCAGCGCGCCGTCGTATTTGTTCAGCACGAGGCCAAAAAGTTCGTCGTTGAATTTTTCGTAATGGTCTATATCCTTTTGTGTGGCATAACTCTGAGAAATAACAAAATGCAGGTTCCCGTCTTTTGCGTGTCCGAAAATGATGCCGTTGTCATAGTTGTATTTTTCAAACAGGCGCTGTACGTCCAACACCGCTTCGCCCAGGCGTTCCACCGGAAAGGTAAAATCTTCCATGAGCGCCGAGGTCCCTTTCGCACGCATGCCGGCTACGGAAGGATACATGCCCTTGCGGATCTTCCACATCAGGGCCTGTTCCGAAACGTCGCGGGTGAAACGAGGCGCCTGGATCAGGGGCAATTTCGAAAAAACGGGTTGTGCATTTTTGTGTCTTTCCAGCAGTCCTGCTTCCGTGGATTCCTGGAATTCGCATAAAATCGCGGAGGCTTGCGCCGGCAAAGCTTTCAGGAAATCCGGTACACCCGGCATGTTTTCTACCGAACGCAGGGAAGCGCGGTCCATAAATTCCAGGGCTTCAGCGCCGGTATTTTTCAATCCGGCGATGGCATTGCAGGCGGTTTCGGGGCTGTCGAAGTAGAGCATGCCCGTCAGTTTGTGGGGCAGATCGGGGACTGTATTCAGAACGGCCTCTGCAATAAAAGCCAGGGTGCCCTCGCCGCCGATGATCACGTGGGCCAGGATATCGAGCGGGTGTTCAAAATCGACAAAGGCGTTAATGCAGTAGCCCACGGTATTCTTCTGGCGGTATTTTTTGCGAATGCGCTCTACCAATACCGGGTTGCCCAGCACTTCTCTTTTCAGCGCTGCCAGCCCCAGGCAGACATCCGTCGCTTCCGTTTCAAAACGGGCATAATCACCGGGATTTCCGGTGTTGAAAACAAGGCCGTTGGGCAGTACGAAGGACAGGGACTTCAGGGTATGGTAGGCATTGTTGACGACCCCGCAACACATACCGCTGGAGTTGTTGGACAGGATGCCGCCCATCATGGCTGCGTTGATGGAGGCGGGGTCGGGGCCGATCTTGCGCCCGTATTTCCGCAAAGCCGCGTTGACATGGGCGCCGATCACCGCAGGCTCCACCCGCACCGCCAGGCCGTCGTTTTCCGGCGTTACCCGTCGCCAATGGTTGCTCAGGTCCACGAGGATGCCGTCGGTGACCGCCTGGCCGGAAAGACTCGTGCCACCTGCGCGAAAGGTAAGGCTGATCTGGTGTTGGTGGGAAAAAGCAAATAAATTTTGAATTTCTTCGATCGAAACGGGTTGGACAACGGCCTTGGGAACCAGATAGAAGTGGCTTGCGTCGCTGGCATAAGCGTAGCGGTCGATGAGCCGCGATTTGATGCGCTCCCCGGGCAGGAATTGGTGCAGTTCGTTGAGCATGGTAACACAAATCTAAAGAAACAAACCCGCATGTGGATCAAATCCCGGCAAAGGATGCCGTATGAGGTTTAAACCACACTACTGGACATTATTGTTTTAAGGCAAAAAACTTGTCCAGCAGTATGGGTTTAACCAGACTTCAACTTAACGATAGCGGGGAGACAAAGCGAAAGAATAAACGGGGGCTTTCACCCCCTCACCTTGTCTCCCCATCCGCCCGCGCCGGTCGGATAAATCTCCCCACCCTGTCAACAACGGGAAAATATCATCCGGTTATTTGGTCATCGGATACCCGGCAGTCGTTTTTACCTCATTCAGTTGTTGTGTATGCCGGTTGGTATGGCCGGCAATGAAGAGGATAAACTGGTAAGCGTCCATTTTTGCAAACGGCAAAGCTACGATATGGTTGCGCATATCCACATCCGAGGTTTTAACCAGATCCACCAGCATTTTCCTTTTCGCGGTAAATGCCGCCATGGCTTCGTCATAAGACTTAAAACCGGTATTTTGCGGTTCAAAGGGTTCGGCGGTTTTGACTTTGTTACTCCTGTCGGTAATCATTTTTTTGACGCCTTCGTCCGTAGTTTCGAGTCCGGCTTTAGCGGCCGGATCAGCGGGGGCGGCCAGAGCCTGGTCGAGCGCGCCGCGGAGGGCCGCTTCAGAAAAAGCGATATGGTACAGGCATTCCTGCGGCGACCAGCGGTCGGGCGCCGGCTTGTGGTTCAGTTGTGCGGCAGAGAGGCCTTTGAGGCCCTTTTTCAGTTCTTTGGTACTCCAGTTGATGTACTTGACAGCCGCTTTGCGTTCGGCTTTGGTCAGGGATTGGGCCGTAACGGCGCCGGCGAAAGTAAGGGTTAGAATGGCGATTAAAATTGTTTTCATAATAATGGTTTTAAATTATATTACAAAGGTATGAATAAATACATAATGTTTTTATTTTAAAGGAATTATTTTCAGGGAAAATGATTAGAACCCGTTCCCGCGCCACGTGGGGAAAACAAATATCCGGCTATAAATTTGTTTCGATTTCAAAGAACCCAACGCAGCTGAAGTACGAAGAATGGACGTTGTCGTAACTTACAATGACCAACGCAATGTGGTAGAGCTCAAACGTTGGGAAGGTGAAGCCTATCATCAGCAAGGCCTTCAGCAACTCAGCGACTATCTGGATATCCATTCGCTCCGAAAAGGATTCCTCCTGATCTTTGATTTTCGTAAGGAAAAAACCTATAAATCCGAAACATGAGTCACCCCGAATTTTGTAACACGAAAAACACGGACATTTTTTTTATTTAAACCACTACCTGCCCCGCCACGGCGGGGCAGGTAGTGGTTTAAATCCATGCCGCAAAAAGGATGGGAACCCATCCTTTCAGGTTTCGAATAATTTTTGAGCGAAAAAAAATTACGTATTTATAATGTTGTAAAATTCGGGGTGACTCATGTTTCAGTGTGGGTTTGAGCGTCTTTATTTCAGCGACCGCAAATACGCCAGGCTCTGCGGGATCTGTTCCACCGACCTGGATGATTCATCTTCGATGAAGGCATATTTTACCCTGGATCTTTTCACTGTTTTCATGATCTCTGCGATACCGACGTCGCCAGCGCCCAGTACAACGTTGCTCTCCACGTCGGCCCGCCCGAACTGATTACCCTGCGTACCTGCTTGCCGGTCCTTCAGGTGGAGCAGCAAAAAGCGGTTTTTGTATTTTTTCAACAAGGCAACGGGGTCCTGACCCGGGTGTTTGACCCAGAAAACGTCCATTTCGAAGTTGAAATACTTCGGATTGGTGTTGTTGACGAGGTAGTCAAAAAGAGTACCGCCCCCGTAAGGCCGGAACTCGTATCCATGCGGGTGATAACACAGCGACAACCCGTTTTCGCGCAGCACTTTCCCGGCCTTGTTAAAAACGTCGGTCGCTTTTTTGATGTCTTCAAACGTGAATTCATCCCCGGTATGGGGGATCCAGAAACAAACCACGTATTTGGCGCCGAAGGTTTTAGCCGCCTCCACCGCCGCTTGCGGGTTGTCGGCCAGTTGGTTGAAATCGGCGCCCACGCTGACGATTTTCAGGTTGTTTTGAGCCAGGAGTTTTTTATAGTCCTCCATCGGCATGCCGTACGTGCCGCCGCCTTCGATGGCCGTAATGCCCCAGCTTTTCACTTTGGCCATTGTGCCGGGGACGTCGGTTTTGAATTGTTCACGCAAGCTGTAAAACTGCAAGCCGATTTCCTGGCCATACAGATGAAAGGAAACGAGGAAAAGGGCTGTCGCAACCCATATTTTCCGGATAGAAGTCAATGTTTGCATCGATTTTTTCTTTTAAAAGGTTAGCGTTCGGGATTTCCGGCCAGTTTGGGATTCTGCATCACCGCAAAAAAATCCGTCAGGATTCCTTCTTTGTCAAAGTTTTCCCAAAGGATGATCTTCCGGGGATTATCCGGGCGGTCCTTCCAGTCCTTGCCTTCCAGAATGGGGGCAGGCAGTTCCCGTTTTTTACCCCAATCCGGATTTTTCACCACGGCCACTGCCACAAGGTCAAAAAGCGCCCTGCCGGGTGGGTCGCCGTATAAGTCAATATTCCGGAACAAACTGACCGAATAATCTCCGAAACGGGTAAAGGTATCGCCATGCCGACCTGTTACAGGCGACGCCTCGGGACCTTTCCCCGTCATTTTTTCTTCGATTTCGGCCGGCGTTACCTTCACGGCATCCGAACCGGAAGCCAACGGGTCGCCGTACCGGACGGTTACGATTTCAAACGGGACATTTTGATCCAGCACGTAGTTCAGCGCCGGCATGTCGTTTTCCAGGTTGTACTCTCCCGCCGCCGGATAATTGGACCCCAGCCAGACGATGCGCACTTTGTCCCGGATATCGGGCGCTATTGCCAGCGCCAGTGCGATATTGGTCAATTTTCCTACAGGCAGAAGAACCAGTTTTTGATTTCTGTCCTTCCGGGCTTCCTGAATGATAAAATCCACCGCCTTTTTTCCATCGTATTCCGGTTGGCCGGTTAAATTCCGGATCTCTTCAAAACCGGCATTTGCGCCGGCATGTAAGGGTATTTGGCCGTAAAGGTTGCAGAGTTTCATCACCCGTTCGGCCTCGGCATATTGTTGATGGATGTCTCCGCCGCCAAATGTGGTGTTGACGGTGATCCCTCTCACATCAAATACACCGCCGTTAAATAGCAGATAGGCCAAAGCATGCTGGTCGTCCAGTTCGTTGTTGGCGTCCGTGTCGAAGATAACCGGAATGAGACCGGAGTTTACCGCCTCTTTTTCCTGGTCAGGGGCAGCAGGCGCGCAACCTGTCAGCCAGATCAATACACAGGTTACCAGGATGAATTGAACAGGATGTTTTATGGTTTCCATAACGCTGTTTTCATTTTACAAGGACCTTCATGTTTTTTACCACAAAGGACGAAAAGATCACAAAGAATGGAGGATCTGAATTTTGTAATCTTCATGTAAATCCTAAGTGTTCAAAGTGCCCTAAGTGGTTCCTTACTTCACCCAATTCACCTTCCCTGATTTTACCTCGGCCGAACTCGTCCCGATCTGGATCATAAATTCGCCGGGCTCCCAGTCGTATTGCAGGTTGCTGTTATAGAATTTCAGGTGTTCCGGGGTAATGTTGAAACTGACCTCCTTGCTTTCGCCGGCCTTCAGCATCAATTTTTGAAACCCTTTCAGGTCTTTGACACTCCTGGAGACGCTGGCCACCGGGTCGGCGATGTACAATTGCACCACCTCCTCGCCGTCGTATTTGCCGGTATTGGTCAGGGTAACCGAAGCGGTCAGTGTTTCATTTCCTTTGAGTTGGGTTTTACTCAGGCGGAGGTCACTGTAACTGAACGCAGTATAACTCAAGCCGTATCCGAAGGGATAAAGCGGGTCGTTGGATATGTCGAGATAATTGGATCTGAACTTGGTTTGTCTGCCGCCGTCGTAGGGCCGTCCGGTATTTTTGTGGTTGTAGTACAACGGGATTTGCCCGACGCTGCGCGGGAAGGTTGCCGTCAGTTTTCCGGAGGGATTGACTGTGCCAAAAAGGACATCTGCCACGGCATTTCCGGCTTCCGTGCCGGGCGCCCAGACGTTCAGGATGGCGGCGCAGTGTTCATCTTCCCAGTTCAGGGTCAGCGGGCGCCCGGTGAAGAGCACCAGAATGATGGGTTTGCCGGTTTCGACGAGGGCCTTCAGGAGTTTGGTCTGGGATGCGGGGATATCGATATCCGAACGGCTGGAGGCTTCGCCCGACATGCTTTGGGATTCGCCCAGAACCGCCACCACAACGTCAGCCTTCCGGGCCGTTTCCAGGGCTTCCCGGAGCATTTCTTCCGGCGAACGTTTGTCGAGCGCCACCATTTGTTGGCCAAAAAAATTGAGCCGGTGGATGAAGGCGGTATCGTCGGTGATATTGGCGCCTTTGGCGTGCAGGATCTCGGCGGCGTTGCCCGCGACGTTTTGCAAGCCTTCGCGGACGCTGACCGATTTCTCCCAGTCGCCTGCGATGACCCAGGTGCCGAGCATGTCCCGCCGATGGTCGGCCAGTGGCCCGATGAGTGCGATCTTGCCTTTGCGCTGGATGGGGAGCGCCTGTCCCTGGTTTTTCAGCAGTACAAAGGAATGTGCGGCAATTTCACGGGCTGCCTTTCGGTGTTCAGCGGTCAGGATATCGGCAGCGGTTCGTTTTTCATCCGCATAACGAAAAGGGTCTTCAAACAGGCCGAGTTTATATTTGGCTTCCAGAATGCGGCGGCAAGCCTGGTCGATCTCTTTTTTGGTTACTTTCCCTTCGTCGAGGGATTTTTTGAGGGTGGTCAGGAAACCTTCGCTCACCATGTCCATGTCTGCGCCGGCCCTCAGGGCCAGGGCCGAAACGGTTTGCAGGTCGCCCAGGCCGTGGTCGGTCATTTCGCTGATGGAAGTATAGTCGGTCACAACCATGCCTTTGAAACCCCATTGGTTGCGGAGCACGTCGGTCAGCAGCCAGCGGTTTCCGGTAGCCGGCACCTCGTCTACAACGTTAAAAGAAGTCATTACGCTTCCGACTCCTGCTTCGACGGCGGCTTTGTAAGGCGGCAGGTAGTAGTTGTACATGGTATTGCGGCTCATATCCACGGTATTGTAATCGCGGCCGGCTTCTGCCGCTCCGTACAGGGCGTAATGTTTGACGCAGGCCATCATCGTATTGTTCTGCGACAAACCGGCGCCCTGGTAACCTTTCACCATGGCTTTGGCGATCATGGCGCCGAGGTAGGGATCTTCCCCGGACCCTTCGGAAATGCGGCCCCAGCGCGGGTCGCGTGCAAGGTCTACCATCGGGGAGAAGGTCCAGTTCAAACCATCCGCCGTGCCTTCTACGGCAGCGATGCGGGCGGATTTTTCGATGAGGCCCAGGTCCCAGGTAGCCGATAAACCCAGCGGGATCGGGAAGATGGTATGGTGCCCGTGGATGACGTCCAGGCCGAAGATCAGCGGGATCTTGAGCCGGGAGTTGTTGACGGCCCGTTCCTGCACCGCTCTGACTTTGGCTGCCCCGTAAACCCCGAACACGCCGCCGACCTGGCCCTTGACGATCTTTTCTTCCACACCCTGGCTGACGCCCAGACCGGTAGGTGGAAAACCGGCAGTGACCAGGTTGAGCTGGCCGATTTTTTCATCCAGGGTCATTTTTTTCATCAGTTTGCTGATGAATGCATCCATTTTGACGTCTTTCTGTGCGGTTGCCAATTGCAGAAAGAAAAGTGCGGCGAGGAGGAATGGAAGGCGATTCATGGTTTAAAGTTGATGGTAAAGGTATGCGGCAAAGGTATTAATTAATGCGAATTGGGGGAGGATCGGACAGAATGGTTTTTAATAACGAAGCCGTTTCTGAAACCAGAAACGGCCCCGCATCCCGAAAAATCTTTTGCCTGTAGTCATCAATCCATAAGCAAAGCTTTGAACCAGGGCGATTTTGCAGGGGCGACGGACTTACGAATTTCGACTGAGCGGCTTACGGCTGAAACCTATCCGATTACCGATTTATCCTTTGCCAGACCTGAGGCATACATCCAAGCTCCGCCGGCGAGGGAAAGGTCTTTGAGCAATTGGCTAAACGACCCCTGCTTGGCCATTTCGTCTGTGGCATTCAACATACCCGGCAGGTGGATGGAAAGGGCAAAGATCAGCAGCATCAAACCGAAGAGGGTGGTACCCAGTTTATCCCATTTGCCGATGATGATGCTCGCAGCGGCGGCAAAATGGCCGATCCCGGTGATATAAACCCAGATCTCTCCACCCGGAATGGGAACCATGGGCGCCATCGCTGCGGCGTTGGTCAGGTGACCGATTCCAAAAAAAATAAAGGGAATGGCATAAAGGTACTTGCCAAGTCCTAATAAAACATTCATACTTTTTTCGTTTTGTTGGTTAGTAAAAGGTGTCTCTATGCTTGAATACAGGGTAAATCTACGATAAAGTTTGCAATTCCGGCTTTTGTCAGAATTTTTTTTTGCAAATTAGTAAATTGAAAGACTATTAAATTGAAAAATCATATATATGGCTATATGGTAGGAGGAGTTGGCAGTTGGCAGTTGGCAGTTCGACAGTTGGCAGTTCTTGACGTAACAAAAACTGCCAATTGCCAACTGCCTGCTGTGAACTAATCAGGCGGCCCTCAATTGAGTCAGTTTGCTGCGACTCAGTTTTTCGAGGACATAGGCATGGTCGACCACAAAATTCCGCACGTCATGTCTGGAAGGCAGTTCAAACATAGCATCCGTCATAATGGCTTCGCAGATCGACCGCAGGCCCCTGGCGCCGAGGTTGAACTCCAGTGCTTTTTCAGCAATAAAAACGATGGCGTCGTCACTGAATTCGAGCTCAATATTTTCCAGTTCAAACAGTTTCTTGTATTGCCGGAGCAGGGAATTTTTTGGTTCTGTCAGGATATTTCTTAACGTTTCCAGCGTAAGGGGTTCGAGGTAAGTGAGTATCGGCAGGCGGCCTACCAGTTCGGGGATGAGGCCGAACCGTTTGAGATCCGAATGGGAGATATACTGGATGAGGTTATCCCGGTCAATTTCCACCGCATCTTTGGAAGTATATCCGATCACCTGGGTATTGATCCGCCGGGCGATGATCTTTTCAATACCGTCGAATGCGCCGCCGCAGATGAAGAGTATGTTTTCGGTGTTGACCTTGACCAGTTTTTGTTCCGGATGTTTGCGGCCTCCCTGGGGCGGCACGTTCACGTCGGTGCCTTCCAGCATTTTCAACATGGCTTGCTGCACGCCTTCGCCGGATACATCGCGGGTAATGGAAGGGTTGTCGCTTTTGCGGGCGATCTTGTCGATCTCGTCGATGTAAACGATCCCTCTTTCAGCGGCGGCCACGTCGTAGTTGCAAACCTGGAGCAAACGGCTGAGGATGCTTTCCACGTCTTC
>CAZLEF010000087.1:0-30450 GCA_964558465.1 uncultured Lewinella sp.
CCCAGTCTCCCAGTCTCCCAGTCTCCCAGTCTCTCCAGTCACCCCCCCAATATCCGCTGCAAAATCTTCAACGTGATCAGATAAGTCGACTTCACGCCATCCACCCCCAGGCTGCCCGAAGCAAGGGTATGCCCCGTGATGAGCGGATTATCCGATGCGTAATAGGCGTACCGCAGCACCACTTCCCGGCTGATGCCCGATTTCCGGATCCTGGTTGCGGCCTGGATGGCTTTCTGGTAATGCGCCCCCTCCATCTCGAGCCCAACGGCGCCCCAGGAGCTTTTCAGGAAATATTGCAGGATGTCCTTGTTTTGAAGCGAAGTGCCCAGCACCGAGATCATCGGCCCTTCAAACACATGAAGGCCCTGCCCCTCAAAATCGGCCTTGCAAAAGTCGTTTTTGAGCGGGTAATTATCGGCCGTACCTTCAAACACATGCGCCGTGGGCACCATGATATCTCCTTTGGCGCCTTCCAGGATGCCCGCCTTGCCCATGATATTGATGGACGCCACATTCAGGGGATGCCGGATGCCGCCGTGTTCGTAGGGTTTCAGTAATTCGTCCAGTGTTTCATAGGCTTGTTCGCCGAAGGCGTAATCCATCACAAAAATGACCGGCTTTTCGGATTTGGACCTCAGTGCGGCGCCGGGAACTTCAGCCGGCAACGACCTGGGATTCATTTTGGCGGTATCGATGATCTGGATGGAAATATTGGTCCCGCTGGTATCGTCCAGTTGAGCCATGCCGTTTTTCAGGGCGTACTGCAGGATCTCCTTCCGCATTTTGCTGTTTTCATCCATGCTGGCCTCACGCGCCAGTTCTTCCAGGGGGGCGTCGGGTCGTTTGAGGGCTTTGGCGGCGTACAGGCAGTTCATCACGCTGTGCAGGTTGGCGCTGATGATGTGCAGCGGCCGGTCGAGAAGGTTGTTCTCCCATAAATAGCGTTTGATATTATTTGCCCAGAACTCGCCGTAATAATGATGTCCGACTTTTTCCCGCAATGCAGAGGAAAAGGTGATCTCCCGGTCGATTTTTTCGTTGGCTTCCTGGGTGGATAATTTCCCCAGCCAGTAGGTGACGTGAAAAATGCTGTTGACGTTCGGGTCGGTGTCAAAACGGCGGCTGACGGCGACCACATCTTCGTAGGTCCGGCCGAGTAACACGCTGAGGTACGTAAAGGCGACTTCGCGGTCAAATTCCTCGCCGGATTCTTCCTTTTCGACGATCTTCTCCAGCATGGTCCATTCTCTGCGTTTGCGTTTCATATGGTCTTCGCTGTTGGTCCGGATCTTTTCGGCTTCGATGTACATGAAGGTCAGGTGGGTCAGGATATCGTAAATATCGCTTCGCCCGCGGGTCATTTCGATGTACATTTCCTCCTGGTCGATCCGGTAACAATTCCGCTTACGGCGGGGAGGGACAATGCTGGGAAACTGGCTGTTCTCAAATCCTTCCCGGGAGATCAGATGGATGAACCGGCATTCCTCGATCCCTCTGGGCAACCGTTGGAAGATGTAAAAAAGGCCGTCGAGTTCCACCCGCTCCGGATCATTGATAGCGCCGTAAATTTCGGGCTGGAGCACCCGCAGAGCCTCGATCATCGACTCGCCGGAAACCCCCAGGGGTTTGTAGCCGCCGCGGATGAACAAATGGCGCATGGCGATATACAACCGCTCGATGGCGGCCCTGGATTCTTGCGCTCTTGTGCGTTGGAGGTTGGAGGACATATTTTGTGGGATTGAAGGGGCGAAGATACGAGGAATTGAGGAATCGAGGATGCGAGGATTTGAGGATGCGAGGATGCGAGGAATTGAGGAATCGAGGAATCGAGGATGCGAGGATTTGAGGATGCTGCCTGCCACGCCACCGGCGTGGAGGATGCGAGGAGAGGTAAACCTACCGGAACAACTCAAATTCGACCCGGCGGTTGAAAGTCCGGCCTTCCGCGGAATTTCCGTTGTCGATGACATACCGGGCGCCGAATGCCTTGATCTGGATACGGCTGGCGGGGATGCCTTGTTCTTGCAGGTATTGGGCGCAGGCCTGGGCGCGTTGTTGCGAAATTTGTTCGTTGAATTCGGGTGCGCCTTCAATATCGGAATAACCTTTGATCAACAACCTGTAGGTGGGGTTTTCGTACATAAAACCTGCGATCTTGCTGAGCAAGGCGTAACGCGGAATTTCCTTGCTTTTGGGCTCGAAGGTCAGGTACTGACGGTTGAGGCCCTGCGCTTCTTCGTCCGGCCTGGACATTTCCGGGCAGCCGTTCAGGGCAAAAACGCCGAATTGTTCGGGGCAGGCGTCGCGGCGGTCCTCGATGCCGTCGCCGTCGGTGTCAGGGCAACCGCCAAAGATGGCCAGGCCAAACTGGTTGGGGCATTCGTCGTCTTCGTCGAGGATGCCGTCCTGATCAAAATCGACAGCCGGGCAGCCCTGGCGTTCAGGTGGGCCGGGCAATTGCGGGCAAGCGTCCCGGAGGTCTTCAACCCCGTCTCCGTCAGAATCCCTCACGGGGCAGCCGCCGCGGTCGAATGGCCCGTAGGCGTTGGGGCAAAGATCGTCTTTATCGGCAATGCCGTCCCGGTCGGCATCCGGACAACCGCCCAGGTTCTCCACCCCGGGAGCGGTCGGGCAGATATCAAGTTGGTCGGATACGCCGTCGCCGTCGCTATCCGGGCAACCGCCCTGGCTGGGAGGCCCCGGCAAAAAGGGGCACCCATCCACTTCGTCGGCAACGCCATCCCAATCGCTGTCTTTTTTACCCAATTTCAGGGTAGCGCCCACGGTGAAAAAGGCGTACCAATCTTTGCGGGTGGGGTTTCCGGAAAAATGAACGCCGTCGAGGTAATCTGTAAAGGCCGGCCGCAGTGCAGCTTCAAACCGGAGAGACCAGCGTTCGGGGATCTGCCAGCGCAACCCGGCGCCAAATGGGATCACCAGTCTGGTTTTGGCAAATTCGGCGGCTTTGTCGGCTTCGATGGCCTGGAAAAGTTCTTCGTTTTTGGTAGGAGCAAAATAATTCTGCGGTTGAAACCAGGTGAGGCCCAATCCTGCAAAAAGATAAGGTGAAACAGTCGGTTCATCGGAGTTCGGCAAACCATTCAGCGCCAGCCAGCTTGCCACAGGTCGCCATTCGGCCGTAGCAGAGCATTCAATCAGGTCGGTCGAAAAATGAAAACCTCTTTTCCGCCGCCAGATGATATGGCTGTAGAACAGATCATCCCCTCTAAGCCGGGTATAAAAACCTTGTATCCGTAAAGCTGTAGCGGGCGACCAGTCGCGAATGGCTTGAAATCCTGCAACAGGCCGGCTTCCCCTCAGCGTGATCCTCCCATGTGCAAGGTCTCCGCCATATGCCGAAATACCAAGTACAGGGCCTACCTCCCAAACGGGCGACTGACCGTTCAAATACAGCGGCATGAACAAAATCCCAAAAATAATTGGGCGAATGAAATTCATAAGGAAATTTCCAAGGCCCAAATTTACGGGTTTTCTGCCAAAGTTTAATCTTTTACAGATATATCCATCCCCCGGCCCGCCTGGCGCGGCCAGCCTATTTCCTCATTTCCAGTCGTCTGACCTTCTCGGTCAAGTCCTTGTTCAGGCGTTCCAATGCATCCACACGAAGGCGCAACTCATTGATTTCTTGTTGCATATCATAGGCCGGAGTGTCTTTGGCCGTGTTTTTCTGCCTGGTTTGAGTGGTTTGTTGCTGGTTTCCGCCAAAGAGGTTTTTAATATTCTGGAGGCCGTCTTCACCCCGGTAATAAGAAGCGCCGATATAAGCCAATGGCGCAAGAATGATCATTATGATAAAAAAGCGGGCAAAAGACGTCATTTTCAAGCTGCGTGCCATACGATTCATTTTCCGGCAAATATACCCTGAAATGAAATAAAGGCAAATTTTCTTCTACGTGTGCAAGGGAATGGTAGATAAAAGTGGTCAGTTGTCAGTCTCCGCCCGCCGACTCCGTCCGCCATAGGGCGACTTCGTCGTCCGGAGGCCGACTCCGTCCGCCATAGGGTGACTTCGTCGTCCGGAGGCCGACTCCGTCCGCCATAGGGCAACTTCGTCGTCCGGAGGCCGAAGCCTATGGCGAAGGAGGGGGTCAGTCCGGCGCCTGAGCGGAGTCGAAGGGGCGGGGGAGTTGAGGAATCGAGTATTCGAGGAATCGATTCCTCAGTTCCTCCACGCCTGTGGCGTGGCACGCACTTCCTCAATTCCTCATTACATTGAGGGCGCAAGGAAAAAAAAGGCCTCCCGGATAAAGTTCAAACCCGGGAGGCCTTTTGGCCGGAAATCGGTCTAACGGTTAGTAGGACCAGAGGTCGTGTTCGAAGTTGAAGATTTCCTGGCGGAGTTTATCGGATTCCATCAGCAGGTCAACCCCGGAGAGGTATTGCTGCAACCGGCGGTCATGAACGTTGGAAACCTTGGTGATATAGCTCGAGAAATAACGCATTTCGAGCAAGTCTTCCCAGGTGATCGGGGAGGCGTCGTTGCCAAGGTTAAACACTTTTTCACGGGCCAGCATATTTCGGGCTTCCGGATAATACACCCAGAACATCGGCTTTTCAAATTTGAAATTGCCGTTTTCGTCGCGAACATCCAGCAGGGGAGCGATGCCCAGTACCCGGACCTGAAGGGTGGAGGTTTCTTCGTCGAAGAACCAGACTTCCTTGAGGCGGAAACGTTTGACGTCTTCCGGGTTGATGTCGTTGCGAACGATCTGGATCTGCTCTTCGTAGGTTTCGGGGTCAAAAACGACAACGGTGTCGATGGTGGCGCCCATGGAAGCAACCTCGTCTGAGGTCAGTTTTGCACTGAATTTATCGTCTTCTGTGCTGTAGGCCTGGATCTCGCCGGCTTCGGCAGCTTCCATGAGGATAGTGAAGAACGGACGTTCGGGGTAAGCAAAAGGCAGGTTCATTTTTTCCCGGACGTCGACCACCCGCCAAACCCTCTTTTCCCAGAAAATATCGGCTTCACGAATGTGGTCATACGGCAAAACACGTTTTTCGACAATGGTGCGTTTCTCGACGATATCGTCCAGCGGACGATCTCCTTCGGTTTGCTCCTCGTCGCTTTCGATCATCATAATATTGTCGGGCACTTGCGCCCAGGCGGGAGCGGCAAAAAAGACGGCCAACAACCCGAGTCCTAGCAGTTTCAAAGCGATCTTCATGGTTGATTATTTATTATACGTGTAAAAGTGCGCCTATTTAACGGATTAAACAAGCGCACTATTACACTTTAACAAGAGAAAATTACTTTTTTACTTGATTTTGAAGACCATGGGGTTGATGGTACGTCCCGCAGGGTCGCCGGGGCAACGCGCTTTCACGTTGTCGAAGTAAAAGATATCGCCGGGTTTGGCGCGTTCGACCAAACGCCTGGATTTATCATTGTAAGGACCGTTGGGGTTCACCGAGTCGATCGGGTCTTCGCGTTTGGGTACGTAAGTGAGGGTATAACCCTGGATTTCGCACTTGGCATCGAAGTCGAAGTTTTCGAGAATGGCCACAACGCCGCGCTGGGCTTTGAATTCGCCGGAGCCCATTTCGCCGCCGCTGGTTTTGCTGAGGCGGGCAACCGGGTCGGGAATGCGCTTGACGCGGAAGTCAAACTTGGTCGGAGTCAGGCCGCCGCCGCTGACCGTAATGATTGCGTCTTCACCGGGGCGGGAAACCGTAGCGATGTATTTACCTGTGCCGCCGCCTTTGAGTTGCAGGCCGCCACCGCTGCCGGAAACCCGGAGCTCGTTGGTGGAGACGCCCGCAGCCGCCACGGAAACGGGGTTATCGACGCCGATATAGAATACGTTCATTTTATCCGCGGAGACCGTTACCGAACGGCGGCCCACTTCGTATTCGAATTCTTTGTCGTAAGATTCGGTTTCACCGGTAGTCGGGTTGGTCAGAGAAACGACGACTTTGTACTTCTGCACACCGGTGCCGCTGGTGCGGGTGGTGTATTTGCCGATGCCGTTCTCATCCACATCCAGTGCATTGCCGTTGACCGTGATCCGCATGTTTTCATAAACGGATTTGGAACTGGCGCCCACCGTGATGTCGGCTTCGTATTCGTCGCCGGCGATGATATAGCTTTTCCTTGCGGAAGAGATCGGAATGAAAGCATCCACCTTGAAGCTTTTGGCGCCTACCTGGCCCACCAGGAAGTTCAGCACTGCAGCTTCAGAACTTTTCATGTCGTTCTGATATTTGCGCAGCAGGGGGAAGACGGATGCCAGCGGCATCTGGTTGAAAGTAAAGTGAGACCAGTCGGTCGGTCTTTTTTCTTTTTCCCAGTCATTGCTGATCTCCAGGGTAATGGATTTTCCAAGGGTTGCAATCGTTTGGTCGTCGATGGCCGTTCCCGGGAGGTTCTTCAGCTTGTTGACAATATCCAGAAGATTTTGTCTGGCGCTGAGGATTTTTTCTTTCAGTTCCTCGCCTTTGCCGTCCCTGACCAACAACCGGGTGGTCACATCCTTGTTCTTGTAACCTTTGGGCTGACCGGCGTGGTGTTCGTCGGTATCCGGGTAATAGCCGCCGGAATTTTTGACGAGCTCTTCCCGGATTCCGTCGACATATTTATTGAATTCCGAAGCAAGCGCCCTGACATCCTTGGAAGCATCAACCAGGGGTTGATATTTGGACGGGTCCTGGCTGGCTGCTGCCTCAAGGGACGTAGCTGTAAAGTTGTTGGATGCATCGATCACCGAGTTGGTGCTGGCAATCCCTTTATCGATTACGAAGAAGGCGTTGATGATCTTGGCCGAAACGTTGAGAGCCAGCATGGCCGTCAAGACCAGATACATGATGTTGATCATCAATTGCCTTGGCTCCTTTGGAATAGACATAATTTAATTTTTTTAGTCGGTTCGCAAAAGAAAATTCACTCATCAGGGCGATTAGCCGCGAACACCGGCCATTGCGGAGATCACATTGCCGTAGACGTTGCTCAGCGCAGCGTATTGATGATTCAGTGAACTGATGTTCTGGTTCAGAGAAGCCAGGTTTTCTTTATAACTCTTGGCGGATTCAGCGCTGTCGCTCAGGTCAGCCATGGCTTCGTTCAGCTTCGTATAGAAGTTGCCCATTGCCTTAATCTGATCTTTGGTACCGGAGAAATCGACTTCCTGGAGGGCTTTGAGCGAAGAAAGGCTTTTGGACATGACCTGCAGTTCGCTCAGCATGCCGCCGAGTTGTTGTTCTACCACTTCACCGTTCAAACCCGGGGTGGTTGCGCCGGCAGGGCCTGCGGTAAGCGGCTGGATATTGGAGCCGTAATCATCCAAACCCGGATAAAGCTTATGCCAATAGTAATCCGGCTCAGGGCCGATAATGCCGAGGAAAGCAAAGATGAATGCTTCAGTAAGCATACCTACCATCAGCCAGGTGTCGGCGCCTTCCCAAGACAAGATTTTAGCCAACGCGCCAAACAACACTGCAGAAGCGCCAAGACCGATGATGAGGTTTTTAAAATACTTGAAACCTTTGGTTTTTACGAAACTCATGGTTGAAAACCGTTTTAGTTAATGAATGTCTGTGAATGGTTTTGTTTGGTTAAAACCCGGTATCATAATGCGGGTTACAGTAAAAGTTACAGATTGGGGGAAAGTTTTTTAGTTGTAAGTTGTAAGTCGTAAGTCGTAAGTTGTAAGTCGTTAGTCGTAAGCGGGGATATAAAAATCAGAAGTGCCACACTGGTCGAGCATGGCACATCTGATTTTATATCAAAACACAGAATTAGAAATCATTGATTGAACGGCCCAGGAACGTGAGCGCACAGCGGAAACCGATATAGCTCTTGGTGGTATCCTGGTATTCCCAGTGACGGGTGCCGGTTTGAAGGAAGAACATGATATCTTTCCAGGAACCTCCGCGGATGACCTTGCGCTTGTAGGCTTCGGGATCATCGTCTTTGGCGTCGTACCGGATATCCGGGTTGAGGTCGTGCATGAAGGTATATGCATTTTCGTAGAAGGCGGAACTGGTCCATTCCGCTACGTTGCCGGACATATTGTAGAGGCCGTAATCATTCGGCCAGTAGGCGTCGGCACGAACCGTGTATTGGCCGCCGTCCTCAGGATAATTGCCCCGGCCGGGTTTGAAGTTGGCCAGCAAACAGCCTTTTGCGTTGCGGATGTAATAACCGCCCCAGGGGAACGGGGCCAGATCGCGGCCGCCGCGAGCGGCATATTCCCATTCATGTTCGGTTGGGAGACGGAAGTCTTCGGAGTTGATGCCATCGCCGCGGGTTTGCTGGTAGGTATTCCAGAGTTTGGTCCGCCAGTAGCTGAAAGCGTTGGCCATATGCCAGTCTACACCTACAACGGGATAATCATCAAAAGCCGGATGCCAGAAATAGTTCCGGGTATAAGGCTCGTTGTAAGAGTAGGAGAAATCGCGTACCCAAACCAGGGTATCCGGGTAGATGTTCACTTTTTTGCGTTTGATGAAGGAGTTGCGCGGCGACCGGCCCTGATCGTGGGCTGCGGCCTGCCAGTCGTACCATTCATACTCAAACTCAAACTTGCTGACGTCCAGTTCACGTTTGCCGGCAAAGCGGTCGTCGCCCTGGTAATAGAGATCTTCGAGGGTTTCGTCTTCCCAGTCGATTTCATATTCCCAATCGATTTTTTGTTCGCCGGTGCGTTCGTCCTCGATATAGTGATCGAGGTAGGCGTGGGCGAGGGAGTCGCGCACCCAATGGACGAATTGGCGGTATTCATTGTTCGTAACCTCCGTGTCGTCCATATAGAAGCCCTGGATGGAAATCTGCTTCTGTCGCTGAACGAAGGTGTTGCTAATGTCCTGGTCGCTAGGACCGATGGTTAAAGTACCGGAGGGCACATAAACCATACCGTAAGGGTTGATCCCTTTCCAGGCCGGCCTGTCCAGTACGCCTGTCAGCTGACCATTTTCTTTACGGCCACAAGCCGCTAAAACAAACACCAGCAGCGCCAGTGTAATTTTGAGTAAATTTCTCATGTTTACACCCAAGTTTTCCTTCAGATTAAGGTAACCGCTTTAAAAGCGGACGTAAATATAGATGGTTTGAAAAATTTCACCAACGTCGTTTGCGATATTTGCAACCCTAACGGCAAATGTTTATGCAACGGTTAGGAATGAACGCGAACGGGCGCGAAATTAGTATAAAAATTAACAAGCAAGGGCAAATTTTGCAGAAGATGCGGAAACAAAGTCCAATTCCGGATCCTCCAGGAGTCCAAAAACCCGATATTAAAGGGAGCGAGGATTGTAAATGATCCTCGGCGGCCGCCCTTTACCAATGGGCTGTTGGAGATTGTAGTTGAGCATGATTTCGTGAGAACCGTTGCTTACCGAATTCAAGGTTGAAAGGGTAACATCATATGCGTAAGCAATCGTTATTTTCTCACTTAGTTTGAACCCGGCCAGTATGCTAACGGCGTCCAGGGTATTGGAGTTATATCCTCTTAACGATGCGCCGGCGAATATATTGTCGTTGTACCGCACAATGCCTGAGAAATCCACCTGTAATTGCGCTTCGTCGGCCCTTGCCAAAAGGGAAGGATGTATCGAAAAGCCGTTGCTTAATTCCCAATGCAGGGCAAAGGTAAAAAAATAATTGCGAATCATGGTTATTCTGAGGTCGCCTAATTCTGCTTCCGGAGATGTTAAATTTTGAACGGCAAAACCTGCCTCCATCCTTTCGCTTTGATAATAAAGGCCTGCATGGAATGTTGGGGTGACGGCCGACTCGGAACCCAGGGGCAAAAAAGGTTCTCCATGGTCGATGACACCGGGTTCGGTATACAACCCATCCGGGGTGCGGAGCTTGTCGCCGTCGAGACTGCGCTGGGCCAGTCCTGCTGCCAGACCAAAGGAAAGGATACCTTTACCGAGGTCACGCTGGTAGTTGAAGGAGGCCATTCCCGTGGTGATCCGCTGGGCGCCCAGGGTTTCGTTTTCAAGGTTGAGTCCGAAGCCTCCGTTCAGAAAATAGAGCGGCAGGTGGGCGTTGAAATTCTGGGTGACCGGATTGCCGGCCAGGCCCGCCCATTGCTGGCGGTAAACCCCTGTAAAACTCAGGGAATGGTCCAGCCCTGCGTATGCCGGATTCCAGGCGTGGGGATTAAACATGTATAAGGAGTAATGTCCGGGCTGCTGTGCTGCCAGATGGGACGTTCCGAGCGCCAGGAAAAACAGGAGGGCGTATGATTTATGCATATCAGTTGTCAGTTGTCAGTTGTCAGTTGTCAGTTGTCAGTTGCGGGAACTGAGCGAAGCCGAAGTTCGGTTGCCGGTTGTCAGGGTTTCGAGGGCCTCTTCCACCGTAGATACGGGCAGGTTGCAGGTATAATTCTGGCAAATAAAGATCCGGGTTCCATTCCCGGGAACCTCCCTGCCTGCCAGAAGGGGGTACCGGTCGTCCGGCGATCCTGAGGCCATGATAACGCTGAAGGGCCTGAAAACTGCGGATAATTTCCTGGCCATCCGTCCGGCATCCGGGCCAATTACGGCAATTTCCTTCGGCGGCCATACCATCCCTGCCATCCCTAAAGCCCAACGCGCGAAGGTGGACGGATATTTTTCGACCGATGCTTTCAGGCTCAAAAACATCTTTTCAGCTTGTTGCCTGTACCGGTCATTTCCAGTGAGGATGGCCAGTTTATGCAGTTGGCTGGCCATGACTGCATTCCCCGAAGGGGTGGCTGAATCATACATCTCGCGCTTTCGCAGGATGATATCCGTCTGATTCGCTGACGTAAAATACAACAAATTACTTTCGCTGTCAAGAAAATGGTCTAAAACAAATGAACATAGTCGGTTGGCTTGCTCAATCCGAGCGGTGTCAAAATCAAGTTCGTAGACATTCAGCAGGGCTTCCACCAGGAAAGCGTAGTCGTCGAGGAAGGCCTCGTACTGTGCTTTTCCATCTTTAAAGGTATGAAAAAAACCTTCGGACCCCGGCTGTGCGAAGGTTTTGAGCAGGAAATCCAGTTGGCGGACAGCTTCCTGCCGGTAGTCTTCTTTTTCCAGCGCCAGTGCGGCTTTGGCGTAGGCGGTCACCTGGAGGGCGTTCCAGCCCAGGATCTGTTTGTCGTCCAGGTGAGGTCGGACGCGGGTTGCCCTTCGTTGCAACAAAAGTTGTTTCCCTTTGGCCAGTATGGATTGTACTTCCCGGGGATCCAGTCCTTTTTCTTTGGCGAAGTTTTCCAGTAGGCGTTTGCGCCGGAGGATGTTATGGCCCTCCCAGTTACCTTGAGGGGTGATATCGTAAAATTCACAGAAAAGGGGGGCTGTTTCACCGAGGACCTCCTGTGCTTCCTGGAAAGACCAGACATAAAATTTTCCTTCCACGCCTTCGGAGTCCGCATCGAGTGCGCTGTAAAACCCGCCTTCGGGGTTGGTCATTTCTCTTTGGATGTATTCCAGGGTTTCTTCGATGGTCTCCCGGTAAAGTGGCGTCCTGGTACAGGCGTATGTTTGGGCCAGGAGGGCAACCAGCAAAGCGTTATCGTACAACATTTTTTCAAAATGCGGTACAAGCCATGCGCGATCGGTGGCATAACGGGCAAAACCGCCGCCCAACTGGTCGAAGATCCCGCCGCAGATCATTTTATCCAGGGAAAGGCGGAGATGTTCCAGCGCTTTTTCGTTATTCCGGTTGAAGTGGTAAGCCAGCAAGAATTCCAGCGGCATGGTCCCGGGAAATTTGGGCGCCCCGCCGAATCCGCCTTCCAGCAGGTCGAACCCGGAAGCCAGGCCATTAAAAATGTGGTCGAGGGAAGTATCCGGAAAAAGGGATTCACCTTCCGGGACATCGAGCCGGGCGCCGATAAAAACCTTGTCTCCGTTTTTGATCATTTCCGTTAACTGGTCGGCCTGGTTCTCGGTTGTCTGGCGGCGTTCGCGGTAGGAGTAAACCAGATTTTGCAGCAACTGGATCCAGGAAGGGCGGCCGTGCGCGGGGCGGGGCGGATAGTAGGTGCCTGCAAAAAAGGGCCTGCCGTCGGGCATCAGGAAACAATTCAGGGGCCATCCTCCTTGTCCGGAAATGATCTGGCAGGCATCCATATAGATCTGATCGACATCGGGCCGTTCTTCCCGGTCGACTTTGATGTTGATGAAATATTCGTTCATGAAGGCGGCAACCTCTTCATTTTCAAAGGATTCCCGTTCCATGACATGGCACCAGTGGCAGGTACTGTACCCGATACTGACCAGGATGGGTTTGTCTTCTCTTTTAGCCCGTTCAAAGGCTTCGGGTTTCCAGGCGTACCAATCGACCGGATTATGAGCGTGTTGGAGGAGGTAGGGGCTGGATTCGAGTCGGAGTCGGTTCATTAGGAGTGGTTTGGGATGGTTTGGGGTTTTGTTAAAACAAATGAAGCGGGGGAAAAGATTTGAGGATGGGTTCAGAATGCTTAATTTTGGGCAAAAAAGGGAAAACATGATACAGCGGATACAGAGTTTATTTTTATTTCTGGCAGGCGGAGCTTCGATCGGGTCGTTGAGCGTGTCGTTTGCGAAGACGGCGGAGGCTACTGCATCCGGGTTGTTTGCGGACGGCAGTTATACGATTCTGGACAATCAGGTATTGACGATCCTGTTTATTGCAGCGGGTATTGCGGCCTTTGCCGCCATATTATTCTATAAAAACCGGCCTTGGCAGATGCGGGTCGCGCTGGGAGTAGCCGTATTATTGACGGCTGCGCTGGTTGCCGGCGTCTATTTTTATACCCAGGATGCAGGGAGCGGAACGGCGCAACCCGGTATCGGGGCAGGTTTGCCGGTGCTTGGGATCGTTTTTGCGCTGGCTGCGAGAAGGTATATCCGGAAGGATGAAAACCTGGTTCGATCGATGGACCGGTTGAGGTAGGCCGGCCGGTTAATCTGCGCCAAAAAACGCCATACAGAAAGACCCTGAAAAAACAAGGGCCGGCAGATATTTCATCTGCCGGCCCCGGTTTTATCCGTGAAGGATGGGTTATTTGTTCTCAGGCCGCTTTTTAGCCGAATAGTTCACCCGGAGTTGGCCGGATTTGCGCAGGATGGTTTTGACATCCTGAACGATACCCATTGTGGTCTGGCCATCGACCCGGAGGGAGGAGGTGATCAGGCCGTGGCGGGATTCCGGAACCTTTTGTTTGTGCAATTCCAGGAAAAGCGGAATGTCATTCACATCGGCAAATTTATCGCCCAGTTGGATTCTGGGTTTGGTGCCGTAAACGGCGCGGTAACGTTCGGTTGGCCTTCCGATATAGACATAGTTGACCAGAGATTTCTCCTCCAGCTTGACCAATTCAGTCGCGAAAGGCGTTACGACGCTCACTTTCAGTTCCGAGTCCCTCAAGACGGTAACGACCATAAAGAAAAACAAGAGCATGAAAATGATATCCGGCAAGGAAGCCGTTGAGATAGCAGGAAGGGCTTTTCCCCGTTTTTTTGCAAATTTTGACATGGTCTGTCGTTTTAAAAGGCTGTGGATGAGCCAAAGTTAAAGAATAAACGAGCCAGATAACATTGCCGCAACGCGGTATTATCAAGCCGGTGGTTTATTCTTCGCCGTAGTTGGTCGGTTCTGCTTCAGAAATTACAAAAGGAATTTCAGCGCGGATCGCTTTTTTATAAGCTGCGGGCATATCTTCGCTAAAGGGAATGCCGTATTTCCGCTGGCTGAGTTCATTCCAAAGTTCGGAGTAAGCGGCTTTCAGTTCGTTGTAAACGCGGAGGTACGTGTCGTAGTTGGTGCCCCGGTCGTTTTTCAAAGAAATGATGGCCATTGTCGGATCTTCGGCCAAATCCTCCCGTTTGGTTGGATTCCAGATGAATTCCTTGGCGTTGGAGCGGAGGTCTTCAATCCGCATCGGTTGATTCCTGACCAGCAACTGGTTCTGGGCATTGACCAATACAGAATAGACGTTCCGGGTTTTCAGCTTCTGGATATCCGGTTCTTCTTCCGACCATGGCGGGAGCCTAACGGTGATCCCTTTGTCTTCCACGATGGTTGTGGTCACCAGGAAGAAGATCAGTAGCAAGAAAGCAATGTCGGCCATAGAGCTGGCATTGATCTCATTAGTTGCCCGGTTTTTACTTTTTCCCATTGTCAGATTATTTAAAGAAGTTCCTTACTTCCGACACCAGAAAGGCCAGCGCAGCAGCTCCCAGGAGGACGCCGGAAATAACGATACTTCCGCTGATCAATCTGAAATTGCTGTCCGTAAGCGTTGTTTTATTGGCTTCTTCAAATTTGGAAATGGCTTCCTGCACGGAGGCGGATTTGGAAACATCGGCCAGGAAATAGCAGGCGACACAAACGGCTGCCAGAACAAGAACCCCGATCAGGCTCTTGCGGCTCCTTTTGGGATCTGAGAGGATTTGAAGAACACCGAACACCAACATGGCCAAGACGGCGATTACGGTCAGAAAGACAGAACCTTTGATGCCAAAATCAAAAATGTTGGTATCGTAATTGAATTTGCCGGGATTGGCCGGGTCGGCTACTTCTCCCGAATTCGGAATCACGATAACAAGAAAGATAATAGTAACGAGCAATCCGAGGCCAAAAGCCAGAGTCTGCCCATATTTAGTCAAAAATGGATACATAAGGCTTGTGGTTTCAGATTACTTTTTGAATGCATTGTTGTCTTCCATGATGTTAACCAAAGCAATGGAAGCGTCTTCCATCCGGTTGGTGATGCTGTCGATCTTGCTGATGATGTAGTTGTAGAAGATCTGCAGGATAATGGCCACGACCAGACCGAATACCGTAGTCAAAAGGGCTACTTTGATACCGCCTGCAACGACTGCGGGAGAAAGGTCGCCAACATCTTCAATACGCTGGAAGGCCTGGATCATACCGATAACCGTTCCCATGAACCCCAACATCGGAGCAAGGGCGATGAACAGGGAGATCCATACGAGGCCCTTTTCCAGTAAACCCATTTGAACGCTGCCGTAAGCTACGATCGCTTTTTCAACAGCTTCCGGGCCGCCGCCGGCATTCTTGAGGCCTTCATACAGTACGCTGGCTGCTGGTCCGGGAGTGGATTTGCAGACTTCCATCGCGCCTTCGAGATCTTTTTCTTTCAGGCGTTCATCAATACGGGACAATAACTTGTCGGTATTGGTGGTAGCAATGTTCAGTGTAATGATGCGCTCAATGCAGAACGCCAGGCCAAGGATCATCGTGACCAAAACGAAACTCATAAAGCGCCAGTCACCATCGATGAACTGCTTTTTGAGTACCTGGAAGCCGGAAGCGTCTTCATCGGAAGCGGCTGCGGTTGTTTGTTCGGTTTGTTGTCCGTCCTGGGCAAAAACGCTGGCGTTATTGAAGGCTACAAAGCCCAAAATTAGAAGCAAAACCAATAATTTTCGCATAGTCAACAAGGTTTTACGATTGTTTTGTTAAAAAATCATTCAACTTGCAAAAAGTTAGCGGAGAGAGAGGGATTCGAACCCTCGATGCCCTTTTGGAGCATACACACTTTCCAGGCGTGCGCCTTCGACCACTCGGCCATCTCTCCTTTTTGCTGATATTTGGTTGAAAGGCTGCCTTTGCAGCATTTTGAATTCGAACCGGAGGCAAAAATAACCATTCCAATGCTTTTACCAATAGGGCGCCCGCAAAAATTGTAAAAACTACACAATAAACAAAATTTTTTTACGCTTGAAGGCTAATCCCGGGGTTTGAAAAGGGTTTTGGCGTTGGATGTTGTAATTTCTGCCACCTGATCCAAAGAAACTTCCAGCACTTCGGCCATTTTTTCAGCGATCAGGCGCAAATATGCGCTTTCATTTCGTTTCCCCCGGTGCGGAACGGGTGCAAGATAGGGGGAATCTGTTTCCAGAACCACTTTTTCTATGCCTATTTCTTTTAATGTTTCGGCCAGACCGCTGTTTTTATAGGTCAACACGCCCCCGATGCCCAGATAAAACCCCAATTCCCGGATCTTTGCCGCCTGGTTTGCATTGCCGGTGAAACAATGGAAAACCCCGCTCAGGTTCTGGTCTGCTTCTTTTTGGACGAGGTCGATGACCAGGTCCATAGATTCCCTGCAATGGATGGAAACGGGCAATTTCAGGGTTTTGGCCCATCCGATCTGTTGGAGGAATGCTGATTTTTGCTCCTCGATAAAGGTTTTGTCCCAATACAGGTCGATCCCGATCTCGCCGATGGCCGAAAAAGGCCGTTGGGCGATCCATTTTCTGACAACGGCCAGTTCCTGTTCAAAATCTTCTTTCACCGAACAGGGATGCAGCCCCATCATGGGGAAACAGTATTCGGGCCAGGTATTTTCGAGGGCCAGCATGTCGTCGACGGAGGCGCTGTCCACATTCGGCAAATAGAACCGGGCAACCCCGGCTTCCAGGGCTCGCTTCATGACTGCTTCGATATCCGGGGCCAGTTGCCGGGCGTATAAATGTGTGTGGGTGTCCACCAATTCCATCCAAACAAAGATTTGCGCAAAGGTATAGATTAATTTTTGATCCGTTTTGGCGGTTTGGACCCCTCTAAAAGTTTTCAGAGGAGGTTAAGAACTTGTTCTGCCAAATTTTGCCAATTTTGCACCAAAACCAGGGGTTTGAGCAAAAGCCAGAAATATTATGTGGTTTGGAAAGGGCATGTGCCGGGGGTTTATGCTTCCTGGACGGAATGCCAGTTGCAAATCAAAGGATATCCGGAAGCGCGGTATAAATCGTTTCCGGATAAAAAGCAGGCGGATGCCGCTTTTTTACAAGGGGCGCCGTCCGGGGCTGCGGCATTTAAAAAGTCTGCACCTGCCAAAAACCGCCAGGCAGGCGTCAACTGGAACAGCATTTCAGTAGATGCGGCCTGCAGCGGGAACCCCGGCGTGATGGAGTACCAGGGGGTGATCACCGGCACCGGCAAGCAGATCTTCCATCAGAAATTTGACCTGGGCACCAATAATATAGGCGAGTTTCTGGCCATTGTGCACGCGCTGGCCCTTTTAAAGCAACAGGGAAAAAACACGCCGGTATATACGGATTCAAAAACGGCGCTGGCCTGGGTGCGGAATAAAAAGGTGAAAACGAACCTGGAACACAACAAGAAGACCGAATTCTTGTTTGAGCTCATCGGACGCGCTGAGAAATGGCTTCAGGAGAACAAATACAACAACCCGGTCCTGAAATGGGAAACGGAAGACTGGGGGGAGATCCCGGCGGATTTTGGGAGAAAGTGAGATGTTTTAGTTGTCAGTTGTCAGTTGTCAGTTGTCAGTTGTCAGTTGTCAGTTGTCAGTTGTCAGGCCTCTGAGCGGAGTCGAAGAGGCGGGGGCTTAGCGGCCGGCGAACTTCATTTTGTATTCTACACTTACCTTACCCTTTTTAATGTTTTCCAGTTTGCGCTGCACCAGCTTTTTTTTGATCGGTTTGAGGTGTTCCACAAAAAGGACACCTTCGATATGGTCATATTCATGCTGAATGACCCGCGCATTGACACCGCTGAAAACGGCCTCATGGGTTTCGAATTTTTCGTCCTGATACCGCAGGCGGAGAACGGGTGGGCGCTCCACATCGCCCCGGACATCCGGGATGCTCAGGCAGCCTTCCTCATAATTCCAGACCTGCCCTTCTTCGGAGATCTTTTGAGCGTTGATAAAAACCTGTTTGATCCCGTTGGCTTTTTTTTCTTCGTCCATGATCTGGATCGTATCGATCACAAAAAGCCGGATGGACCTGCCGATCTGAGGAGCGGCAAGGCCGACGCCATCAGCCTGGTACATCGTTTCCCACATGTCCTCGAGCAGTTTGTCCAATTCCGGATATCCGGGTTCGATGGGGTCAGATACTTTTTTCAGCACCGGGTGGCCATAGCCATAAATCGGAAGCAACATAATGTATTAAAAATAGTTAAAAATTTAATCCAATGACCGGATGATCAGCGGTGCCCCAGAAAATCCTGGAGAATCAGCACGGCGCTGATTTTGTCGACCAGTCCCTTTTCCCTGCGTTTTTTTTTCCTGGTTCCGCTTTGCAGGATGATTGTTTTGGCATCTTTGGATGTATAGCGTTCGTCCTGCAGCACAATCCGGATCATCGGGAAACGTTTTTCCAGCTTTTGGGCCAGGTCTTTGACCGTTTTGGCCAATTGGGCAGGGTTTCCATCGGGATAAAACGGTTCGCCGATAACAATTGTTTCAACTTCCTCTGACCGGGTATAATCTTCAAGAAACGGAACCAGTTCCGGCGTCAGGACGGTATCCAGGCCGGTAGCAATGATCTGGAGCGGATCGGTGACGGCAATCCCGGTTCTTTTTGTTCCGTAATCGATGGCTAATATTCGCGGCATGGCGCAAAGATAGGAGATTAAAATAAAAAAAGTTGCCTGGTAAATGCACCAGACAACCATCCCCTTACTTAATTGATCGTTTGAAGGCAATTAAAGCTGTCAGGGCCGCCCGAAAGCGGCTCCTGACAACCGTTCCCCCTTACTTAACTCTTATGGCGTTCGGTTTGTAACAAAAGACTTACAGTGAAAAGAGCGCAAAGTCTTTTCAACATTAGTGCACAGAATGAAATGTGGGTGATGAACGGCAGAATGGCGATTCAGAAAAACGCCGATCCTGATCCTTAATGTTAATTCAAGCCAGGGTTCAGAAAATATTGAATATGTTGTCTACATCTTTTCAGACGAAGAAAACAGGAAAGGTCACCAGTCCGGGAAAATTTTTTTGATAACGGATGATCAATCGAGGCTTTTCAGGGAAACGTTGTCTTTTCTGAATTTTTTGCCATTCCGGAAATAATCCAGGCTGATCCGGTCGCCAGGCCGGAAGCGGGCGATTAATTCCTGTAATTCGGGTACGGAGCGTGTAGGGATGTTGTTGACGCCGACAATTACATCGCCGGAGCGCAGGCCTGAGGTTTCGGCGCTGCCGCCGAGGAGGACTTCCCGGATCAGAACCCCTTCGATGGCGGGCAAATTGAGGTCTTTGGCGTTCTCAACCGAAACATCGGCGATATTGACGCCGAGTACGCCGCGCCTCACCCTGCCAAAATCCTTCAGGTCGGCGATGACTTTCCGGACCAGGTTGGCCGGAATTGCAAAGGAATAACCTTCAGAAAAGCCCGATTCGGTAATAATTGCGGTATTAATGCCGATCAATTCTCCTTTGAGGTTGACCAGTGCGCCCCCGCTGTTACCAGGGTTGACGGCGGCATCGGTCTGGATGAAGGATTCGATGGAGTAGGCATTGTCCAGGATATTGATGCTTCTGCCTTTTGCACTGATGATCCCTGCGGTTATGGTGGAAGAAAGTTCAAAAGGGCTGCCGATGGCCAAAACCCATTCGCCGATTTCCGCCTGGTCGGAATTTCCGTAAGGCAATACCGGCAAATTATTGCCTTCCACTTTCAGGAGCGCCAGGTCGGTTTGTTCATCGACGCCCAGCAGGGATGCGCTCAGCCTTCGCCGGTCGACCAGGGCGACTTCGAACCGGGTACCGTCGTCGATAACATGTTTATTTGTGATCACATACCCATCCGGACTGATGATGACCCCCGATCCGGCAGAGGACCTGTACCCCGAATTGCCGTAAGCCAGCACACTGACTACTGCGGAAACACTTTGACGCGCCACGGGGCGGAAATCAACCGGCAGGTCCATCAAAGCCGGTTTGGGTTCGGGTTGAGTTTCTTGCGGGGTTTCCATGGGCTGGCTTACCCTGACGGTTGCCAATTCATAAGAAGGCGGTAAGGATTCCCTGACCAGGTCGGCCACGGACTGGCGGAACAGCGCAAAGGTGACAAAAGCAGCAAGTAGGGCCGCAAAACAATGGCTGAGTAGGGATTTCATAGATCACAGGTTTACCAGGTTAAAGAAATATGCTGCGGTATTTGGTTGCATCACAGGAGAAATCAAATTCAAAAACCGGGGGGTGCGCTTACCAAAGAACCGGGAACCCCAAAAGCTTCCGTCAGCACCCAGGCTTTTTGCCGGAGTTCACGGCAAAGCCCGTCGATCTCTTTCCGGATGGCTTTAGATTTAACAGGTTGTATGTATTCCTGTTCAAGAAACCAACCTTTGTGTTTTTCGATGGTATGCAAAGCATAAAGGGACCGGATTGCGGAAAAGGCGCCAAGGGCGCGATCATCCTTAATATTTTGAATGGTTTCTTCTGCCGATTCCAAGACCCATCTTTCGACAAAGGCTTCGGCCAGGCTGATCATGTGATTCTGGCATTCCAGCCCTGCAACATAGGCGCTGAGCCCGGATTTGATCAGCCCCCGCAACCGCTGACTCAGGGAGAACAAAAGCCTTTGTTCCCGGAAACGAAAAGCATTCAGTTGGAATTCGCTCCCCAAAAGGTGCGATTTATCCGTTTGGCGGGTGACAAACGGATTTTGTTCGGTAAATGAAATATTGATCCGCCGGCCAAGATAACGCAGTACGGCCCTGGTCCCTTCCTCCATGAATTCTTTCTGGAAGGCAGACAACACGCCTTTGGCTACCAACTGCATCAATACGGTATTATCCCCTTCGAAGGTGGTAAAAATTTCGGTATCCGCTTTCAGGTCAGCAAACCGGGTTTCCCAAAGGTAGCCTTTGCCACCGCAGGCCTCCCTGCATTCCTGGATGGTTTCGGTCACAAACCAGGTAGCGCAGGATTTCAGCCCTGCGGCAAGGGTTTCGATTTCCCGCATATCCGTATCACTCCGTTGCAGGTAAAGGTTGGTCAGCTTTTTGAGGGCCAGGTCGAGGACATAGGTTTTGGCCAGTTTGGGCATCAACCTGCGCTGGTGGCTTGGGTAATCCAATAGCAGGACTTCGGGAGAATTGGGGCCCGGGCTGAACTGACGCCTGGCGAGCCCATAACGGATGGCAATTGTCAGAGCGGTTTTTGCGGCGCTTAAACCTGCCCTGGGGACACAGACCCTACCACCAACTAACGTGCCGAGCATCGTAAAGAAGCGTTTGTCAGCATGTTGAATCTGGCTGAAATACCGGCCATTTTCGTCTACATTTCCAAACCGGTTCAGCAAGTTTTCACGTGGTATTCTGACCTGGTCGAACCATATCCGGCCGTTATCTACCCCGTTCAATCCCATTTTATATCCACAATCCTCGACGCGGATGCCGGGCAGCGGGCGGTGATGTTCATCCCTGAGCGGCACCAGCAGAGCGTGGACGCCGTGGTTGGTTCCAGCTACCAGCAATTGGGCAAAAACTACGGCAAGGCGGCCGTGAAGGGCATTCCCGATGTAATCTTTGCCGGCCTCCCTGGTCGGCGAATGGACGATAAATTCCCCGTTTTTTGGGTCATATGTTGCAGTGGTTTCCAGGCCTTTCACATTTGAACCATGGCCGGTTTCCGTCATGGCAAAACAACCCGGAAGTTCGAGGTCGCCGGCTTTTTTCAGGTACAGTTCATGATGGCGCCGGGTCCCGAGGGCATGGATTGCCCCGCCGAACAGGCCGAACTGCACGCCAAATTTGACGGCAAGGCTGAGGTCGTAATATCCGAGGGTTTCAAAAACGAGGGCATAATGTCCCATGTTGTTTCCGCCGCCAAATTCCAGGGGGTAGGCCAATGCACCCAGTTTCTGGCGGGCGAGCAGGAGCGTCCAGTCGAGTACCTGGCGCCGGTAAATTTCCTTGGTTTCAAAATGGCGGCGTTTGAATACCTGGTCGGATAGAAGGGTGTGTACCGATTGCCGGAAAGCGGCATTGGGGCCATCCAGGATCGCAGCCAGGGCGATGGCTTCCTCCATGGAGGCTTGACGGAGGAGAGCGGGGGCATCACCCAAAATATCCTGGTAGGAATGCAATCCGGCCCGGTTGAGCCGGGCTTCAAGTTTTTCGAGTTTTTGAACGATCAGGGGGTCTTTCCAGTTTTTGACCGGAAAATCACCTTTCCAGTTTTGTGCGGCCCGTTCAGCCAGGAAAATCCCCAGATCGGTGAGGCTGGGTTGCCCTTTCCCACTCCAGTTTTCAAGCGCGTTTTGAAAGGTTGTTTCCCATTGTCGGAACAAAAAGGGATCAGGGGGGGCGCCGGGCCTGGTCCATTCCAGGGCAAGGCGTTTGTCGTCGTCTGTGAGGAAAGGAAGTTCGTTGCCCTGGGATCGCAACGCGCTTATTTCGGTTGGGGTCAATACCTGGTCGCGCCAGGCAATATAAAAAAGCGGGATAAGGCATTGAATGCCGGGAGCATAAACCATTTCATGAGATGGAGCGATTTCCATAATGAGGATTTTTAACCCGGATACTTTTTTTAGTTAATCCAATGGAGGCCAACGGGCAAGCAAGATAGTTTAAATTATGAAAAGGAAAAAGTTGAATAAAAAGACCGCCTTGCAGGACAAGGCGGTCGCCTACATGAGAAAACCACTAAGTAAAGGCAAGAATTTTGAGGGGTTTACCAGTCCTGATCGTCCAGAAGGTAAAGCTGATATTTTTCGATAACGTTGATCAGTTTCTGGTCATAGCGCCGTTCTTTTGCATAACCGGCTTTGCTGAGGGCTGCGGCCCATTTTTTGTAACTGGCGCCGAGGTCAAACAAATCGGGGAAACGGTTTTTCAGCAGGGTGCTGTGTTCACGCCAGTTTTCCCAGGCGCTTTCGTAGTGGCGATCGGGAAGGCGCAGGCTGAAATGATGGTTCCTGGCAACAGCGGCTTCTGTTTCTCCGGCGCGGCTTTCCAGGATTCCCTGTGCCATCAGGATACTTGCCGGAACACCAAATTTTTCCATTTCGGCTGCCGCCACCCCGCTGAAACGTCCGATATAATTTTTAACGGTTGCTTCATCTGCCGGGATCTCAGCGGCTGATCTGGCGGCCGGTTCTTTATACTGAACGCCCTGGACGACCCCAAGCTGGTCGGAAACCGCGTCTGTGTTTTCGCGGGGCGCATCACCCAGTATACCTGCGAGCGGCGCCCGCATATTGACAGAAAACTGGACTTCTTTTTTTGCGAGAATGTAAACGGCTACCACGGCAAGGCCGATCTTTAACCAGGGCAGGCGGGTTTTGCCTTTGCTCAGGCCGACAAACCGCAAGAGGTGAAATTTGATAGCGATCAGCACCCGGTAGAAGCCAAGCAGCAGGTAACGAAGGATGATGCTGAAATTGATCTCGGGGGTTTGCCCCAAGTTATTACCCTGGCTGATGGTTCGTTGGGTGTCTCTGGCGACTTTTTTATTGCCGCCGACTTCCCATTCGTAAGCTTTGTTGGATACATCGGGCCCCATGATACTGCAATTTAAAAATGAGATTGAAAATGAGTGCTTGTTTCAAACAGAAAAGTTTGATGACCACAAAATTAAAACAAAAAGTTATTAAATCAAATTTTTGACCAACTTTTTTTAAATTTTTTTGGGCATAGGGCCGGTGGCCGGCTGACGGCCTACGGTGGACGGTGGACGGTGGACGGCTGACGGTGGACGGCCTACGGCTGACGGTGGATGGTGGATGGTCCATAGGACTCCTTTGGAGTGGACGGCTGACGGCTGACGGCGGACGGCAGACGGTGGGCGGTAGATGGTGGATGGCGGACAGTGGACGGTAAATGGTGGACGGCTGACGATGGACGGAAGATGGCGGACTGCGGACTGCGGACTGCGGACTGCAGACTGCAAACTGCAAACTGCAGACTGCAAACTGCAAACTGCATCTATTCCTCCTCCTCAGGTTTGCCCATTTGATTTTCGGCATGAAGGCGGCTGAACAATGCATCGACGCGGTACATTTCGTCGAGGGTATCATCGAGGTAAAAAGCGATTTCCGGCATTCTGCGGAGTTGTTGCCGGACCCGTGCGGCCAGGGATTGCCGCAGGCGGACGATCTCCTCCTCCAGTTCGAGGATAGCCGCCTGTTTATTTTCGGTATTGTAAACGCTCAGGTAAATTTTTGCCAGTGCAAAGTCCGGGGTTATCTTAACGCCGGTGACGGTTACCAGGGTAGCCGGGCCGTAGATATAACTGCCTTCATGTTGGAGTACAATGCTAAAATTCCGCTTGATCAGCTCCGCAACCTGTTTTTGGCGTTTGCTCTCCACGATTCTTTTGGTTTGTTTGAAAAAATATCGGCGCAAAGGTAATAAAATTGTTCAACCCTGCCGGCTGTACTTTGGTTCCTTAGTTAAGAGAAACGAATTCTGACAAAAATTGTTTGTTTTATGATTTCTAACTACATTTGTTTTTTTGTAATTCAGCAAAATGAGTCAATTACTGGATAGTCCGATCGAATACCTGAAGGGTGTCGGGCCTGCAAAAGGCGAGTTGTTGCGCAAGGAGTTGAACCTGTTTACGCTGCACGACCTTTTACATCAATATCCATACCGTTATATTGACCGGACGCAGTTTTACCGGATCGGCGATCTGGACGAAGAGAGCGGGGAGGTTCAGTTGCGCGGCGTGTTGCGGCGGCTGGCGACGGTTGGGGAAGGGCGTAAAAAACGCCTGAGCGGGGTGCTGAGGGATAATTCCGGTTCACTGGAACTGGTCTGGTTTTCAGGCGCCAACTGGATTGAAAAGACCCTGACCGTCGGGATGGAGTATGTGGTTTACGGCAGAGTAGGCAGTTTCAACGGCCAGTTGAACATGGCTCACCCTGAAATGGAACCTGTCAATGAGCGCAATGCCCAGGAAGAAGGCGCCTTGTCGCCGGTATACGCCAGCACTGAAAAGCTGAATTCAAGGGGATTAAATGCCCGTGCGAGGCGAAAACTGGTACAAAACCTGCTGGAGAAATTAACCCCGCAGGATTTGCCGGAAAATCTGCCCGCCTATCTGGTGCAAAAATTCCGGATGCCCTCGCGGTATGAAGCCATGCGCCTGGTACATTTTCCGCGCAATGAAACGGAAATGAACGCAGCCCGCAACCGGTTGAAATTTGAAGAATTGTTTTTTATTCAAATGCGGCTCCTGCAACTGAAACGCCGCCGGAGGAATCTGGTCAAGGGGTATGTTTTCGAAACGATCGGAGAAAATTTCAACCGCTTTTACCAGGAAAAAATCCCATTTGAGTTGACGGGGGCGCAGAAAAAAGTCGTTAAGGAAATCCGCCGGGACATGGGCGCCGGCATACAAATGAACCGGCTTTTGCAAGGCGATGTCGGTAGCGGCAAAACCATGGTTGGTCTTTTGTGCATGCTGATCGCCCTGGACAACGGATTTCAGGCCTGCCTGATGGCCCCGACCGAGATTCTGGCCCAGCAACATTTCAATTCCATCAGCGCCTATATAGAAGGTTTGGGGATCAGGATCGGGTTTCTGACCGGCAATGTTAAAGGCAAGGCGCGTCAGGCCTTGCTGGAAGGACTTGGCGACGGCAGCATCCGGATTGTTATCGGTACCCACGCCTTGCTCGAACCCGGCGTTGTTTTTCACCGGTTGGGCCTGGCCATAACCGATGAGCAACATCGTTTCGGGGTAGAGCAACGGGCCAGGCTATGGGCTAAAAGTGCGCCGTTTCCGCCGCATGTGCTGGTCATGACCGCCACCCCTATTCCCAGGACCCTGGCCATGACGATCTATGGCGACCTGGAGGTTTCGGTCATCGACGAATTGCCCCCGGGGCGCAAACCTGTTGAAACCCTCCATCGGACCGAGACCCACCGGCTTCGGGTGATCGGGTTCATGCGCGAACAAATTGCCGCCGGGCGGCAGGTTTATGTGGTTTATCCGCTGATTGAAGAATCTGAAAAACTGGATCTGCTTAACTTGCAGCAAGGGTATGAAGCCCTTCAAAGAGAATTCCCGATACCGCAATATCAGATCAGCATCGTACATGGAAAAATGAAACCTGCCGACAAGGACTTTGAGATGCAGCGTTTTGTCAAGGGCATTACCCAGATCATGGTTGCAACCACGGTTATTGAAGTCGGCGTGAACGTTCCGAATGCTTCGATGATGGTGATTGAAAACACGGAACGGTTCGGGCTGTCGCAGCTCCACCAGTTGAGGGGCCGGGTTGGGCGGGGCGCCGATCAGTCGTATTGCATCCTGATGACCGGGTACAAACTCAGCAGAGAAGGCCGGGAGCGCATCCAGACTATGGTCCGGACGAATAACGGATTTGAAATTGCAGAGGCCGATCTGAAGCTGAGGGGGCCCGGAGACCTTGAAGGAACCCGTCAAAGCGGCATCCTTGATCTGCATATTGCCGACCTGGCCAAAGACGGGGACATCCTGCAAACAGCCAGGAATGTGGCCATACGGATACTGGACGATGACCCGCAACTGGAACGCACGGAAAACCACCCTATAAAATGGTTTATGGAAAAGTACAGGAAAAAATGGGAAGGGTGGGCGAGGATTAGCTGAGGGAGGGGTACGGCCCAGAGCTCACGGCTCACGTCTCACGGCTCACGTCTCACGGCTCACGTCTCACGGCTCACGTCTCACAGCTCACAGCTCATGGTAGAAAGTCCGGCAGGATATGAAGAATCCGTCATCTGGTTGACAGGAAAGGCAGGATGTAACGGACGATCGTATGCATCTTGCCAAAATAACTATATTTGCCGTGCCCGATAACGAACGAAGTATGAAAAAACGACAACTAAAGCACCTTTGGCTGTTTTTGCTCCTGTTACCTTGTATGATGCCCGCCCAAACGCCGGGAGAAACGGTGATCAACACCCGGTTTGATCAAAGCACCCTGGAACAGATCTTTACCAGGCTTCAGGCCGATTATCCGGTCAGGTTCTTCTACAAAACAGAAGACCTTCCCAAACAAAAAATCGACGTCAATTTTCAGCAAACTCCGCTCAATCAGGCGTTACACCAATTGCTGGACCCCACCCTGCTCGGTTTTTTTTATTACCGGGACCACTCGGTGATCATCTTGCCCCGCAGGATGCTGGACGAAGCCTATTCCGCGAATTATTACCAGACACTGGAGGATAACCTTTACGGTGGTGAAGCAGAAGAAGCTTACGCTCCGGTTGGAGAAATCGAACAACTGAGCCCATCGGGAAAGGCCCTCGTCAAAGGCATAGTCCGGGACGAACAAACCAAAGATCCCGTCATCGGGGCAACCCTGTTCTGGGAAAACCTGGAGACCGGCGAGGTAACCGATGAAAACGGGGCGTTCGAATCTGAAGTTCCCGCGGGAAAACACGATCTGCTGATCCGCTCGGTGGGTTATCAGGACACGCGCCGCAAACTGGAGGTATTCAGCAGCGGAACGGTCGACCTGCCCATCAGGAAAGCGGCAATTGACCTGGAAGAAGTTGTGGTGGAGGCCGATGCCCCCGACGTCAACCTGGGTGAAGCCCAGAGCGGAATAGCCCGCCTCGATGTGAAAAAGCTCAAGGAATTGCCGGCCTTTATGGGCGAGGCCGACGTCGTCAAATCCCTGTTGCTCAACCCTGGCGTCAGCACGGTAGGAGAGGGCGCCTCAGGGTTCAATGTCCGCGGCGGCGATGTGGACCAGAACCTGATCCTGCAGGACGAGGGGTTTCTGTTTAATGCGTCGCATGCGCTGGGATTTTTCAGCACTTTCAACGCTGATCTGATCAAAAATGTAACCCTGTACAAAGGCAATATCCCTGCCCAGTTCGGCGGAAGGCTTGCCTCCGTGCTGGATGTCGAAATGCGGGACGGCAACTTTGAAAAGCTTCATATCAAAGGCGGGGGCGGCCTTGTGGCCAGCCGCCTGAGCGTGGAAGGGCCGGTCATCCGGAAAAAGAGTTCCTTTTTGCTGGGTTTGCGTTCCTCGTATTCCGACTGGATCCTGAAGCTGGTGAACCTGCCGGAGGTGCGCCGCAGTTCGGCCTTCTTTTTTGACGGGAATATCCGGTATACCCACCGGCTCAATCCTAAAAACACGGTGACCGTATCCGCTTATTCTTCCGAGGATGAATTCAGTTACAATGAAGATTTTGGTTTTGATTACAGCACCCTGATGGGCCAGGTGGTGTATAAAAAAATATTCAACGACGATTTTTTTTCCAAATTTTCAGTTACCGGAAGCCAGTATAAAAGCGCCCGTTTCGACCTGGATACCATAACCGCCTCGAAGCTGGAGCACAATCTTAACTACCTGAAATTCAAAGCTCAGGCTACCTATATACCGGTAGACGGGCTGCAATTCGACGGGGGGCTGGAATCCGTTTATTATCTGGTTGAACCCGGGAACCTGCGGCCCAACGGAGGGGTCGTTGAGGTGATTCCCAAGGATCTGGAAAAAGAACGCGGCCTTGAATCCGCCGCTTTTTTGAACGCGGAATGGGAAGTCAACCCGGTTGTGCTGATTTCCGGAGGGCTCCGGTTTGCTGTTTATCAGTTTCTCGGCCCCAAAAGCGTTTATCAGTATGATGACCCGGATCGGCCGGATGCAAACGACATCACCGGATTGCTCGACTATGGCAAGGGCGAATCCATCGCTGATTATTCCAGCCTGGAGCCGCGGTTTTCGGTCCGCTACCGGTTGAGCCGGCAAAACTCCTTAAAATTCGGTTATAGCCGTACCGCACAATTCATCAATCAGATATTTAATACCGATTCGCCGACCCCGGTCAGCCAGTTCCAGCTGAGCACCAATTATATCAAACCCCAGCGATCTCATAACCTTTCCCTTGGTTATTTCCACAATTTCAAAGAAAACCTTTGGGAAACTTCTGCCGAAGTTTTTTACCGGAATATCGATGCGTTGTTTGATTACCGCGATTTTGCCGAGCTTGCCGTCAATGAACACCTGGAAACCGAGTTGCTGGAAGGGATCGGAAAAGTGCGCGGCCTTGAACTCAGCGTCAAGAAGAAGGAAGGCCTGGTCAACGGTTGGATAAGTTACACCTTTTCGAGGTCGGAACGCCAGATCGAAGGGATCAATAACGGTGAGTGGTACTCAAGCAATTACGACAAACCCCATAATTTTACGCTGATCTTCAATTATCAGCCCAATCAGCGGAATACTTTCACGGTCAACTTCAATTACAGTACCGGTCGCCCGGTCTCTTCTCCTTTGGGCAATTACCAGTTTCTGAACGGAGGCGTGATCACACCGGTTTACAGCCAGCGCAACCAGGTGCGGATACCGGATTATCACCGGATGGATTTTGCCTATACGATTGGAAAGGGGTACCGCAAGGATCAGAAATTCAGGACAAGCTGGACGTTCTCGATCTACAACGTTTACAGCAGGCGAAACGCGTTTTCGGTGTATTTCACCCGGGCAGAGTCCAGAAATGTACAGGCCAACCGGCTGGCGATCCTGGGGAGTCTGTTCCCTGCCATTACTTTCAATTTTGAATTGCTTTAAACGATAAACCAACCTCGCGCTTTAAAAATTATACCGCTATGGACCGTAGAAGAAACCTTTGGATTGATCTTAAAAAATTCGCTTTTGCAGGTTTTTCCCTGTGCTTGTTGACCCTTTTGGTCACCGCCTGCCTCGATGAGATCGATCTGAACCCGGAAGAGGAAGAGTACAAACGAATGGTTGTCCTGGGTAAAGTGGTCAAAGGGTCGCCATCCAGTGTTTTGGTTTATGTCACCGAAACGTTTGATTTTGAAACCCGGGAAATCCCCCGCGGCATCCAGGATGCGACGGTAACGGTCCGGGATGATCAGGGCCATTCGCTTCAATTGCTGCCGGGGTCCGAGGCCGGGATCTACCAACTGGAAATTCCGGACAATCACCCGGATTTTAAAGTAGAAACAGGGCGTTCCTACCATTTGAGGGTCGTTACGGAAAACGGCAAACAATACGAATCTGCTGCGGAACCCCTGGTGGATGTACCCGGGCCGGCTCAGCTTAACGTAAGCAAGACCACCAAATTGATTGTCGATAACCTGGGCGAGTTTTCACCCGTCGACATTCTGGAATTTTCGGTGAATACACCCCTGACCGCACCCGGCAACCCGGAAAAAGCCCGGCTCAGGTGGGAAATCAAAGAAGCTTATAAACTGACCGATTCCCCGCTGTTGGGCGGCACCCTCAAAACCTGTTATATCACGGTGGATCAAAACGCCACCAAGGTCCGGGTTTTTAACGGATCTGAGTTGTTTTCGGAAGAATTAACGGGTCACGTGGTTTATGATACCAGAATCGATTACCGGTTCAGCGAAGGGTACTACCTGAACGTCATCCAGGAATCGGTGAGCGAAGGCGCTTACGAATACTGGCGGGAGACGAGTGAATTGATCAACCGGACCGGGAGCATGTTCGAATCGCCCGTCGGCAAAATTTCTACCAATTTCAGAAGTCTGGACGACGAGAAGGAGGACGTTTTTGGGTATTTTTACGCTACGGCGCAGGATACGATCCGGCTGTATATCAGCCCTGAATTTGTGGGGTCGCCGCAACGGTTGTGCCCGCCCAGGAACCCTCCGCCCGGCGGCAGTCCTTGTCCGATTCCTGCCTGCTGCAATTGCCTTTTGGAAGATAATAGTACAACGGAGAAACCTGGGTATTGGGTGGAGTGAGAGGGCGAGAGGGTGAGAGGGTGAGAGGGTGAGAGGGTGAGAGGGTGAGAGGGTGAGAGGG
>CAZLEF010000088.1:0-29727 GCA_964558465.1 uncultured Lewinella sp.
AATCAACGCATCAACAAATCAACAAATCAACAATTTATTGGATTGATTGGATTGGCGGCTTCAAGTTTGCATTCTCAAATCAACAAATCAACGCATCAACAAATCAACAAATCAACTCATGAAACCCATCCTCCTCTTTGCCTTTGCAAACGACCCCGAAAATCCCTTGTCAGCACTGGATGCCGAACAAAAGCTGATCCGGGAAAAATTGGCCGGCGCAGTAGAGGAAGGCCTTTGTGAAATCAAATTTATTGTCCCTGCCAATATCGACCTTATCCTCGACGCGTTCAAACATTATCCCAACCAGATCGCCGTATTCCATTTTGCAGGGCATGCCGGCAGTTTCGAACTCTGCCTTCAGGCTGCAGACGGCAAAAAAGAGATTGCACATGCCGAAGGATTTGCAGAATTCCTGGGTTTGCAAAGGGGATTGCAACTGGTGTTCCTGAACGGTTGTTCCACCCAGGCCCAGGTGGAGGGTTTGCTGAGTGCGCAGGTCGGCGCGATCATTGCAACTTCGCAGGCGATCAACGATGAGATCGCCACCGGTTTTTCAGGCCGGTTTTATCAAAGCCTGGGCGCCGGCGACGGCATTCAAAAATCTTTTCAGGAAGCGGCCGCAGCGATTAAAATGCGCAAAGGATCCGGCGCCAGCCAACGGGGTTTGTACTATCGGAGCCCAGCCGCCGCCGCGGACCGGTTCCCCTGGGATTTTTATGTCGGCAAAGGAGCGGAAACAGCCCGGGAGTGGAACCTGCCGGGAGCGGCAGGGAACCCCTTGTTTGGCCTGCCGAAGCCACCGGTCAGGGACTTACCGCTCACGCCCTTCCGGTATTTGCACTGGTTTCAGTCGGAAGATGCTGAGGTATTTTACGGCCGGGATTATCAGATTCGGGAGCTCTACGATAAGATCATGGCCCCCGATTCCCCCACTATCATCCACCTTTACGGCCGGTCGGGGGTCGGAAAGTCGTCATTGCTGGCCGCAGGCCTGGCGCCCCGGCTGGAGGCTGACCATCAGGTAATATATATCCGCCGCAACCAGGAAAAAGGTCTTGTCGCCTCACTGGAAGCGGCAACCGGTTTTTCGCTTCCGGAAGGCTGGAAAAAACAGGAAAACGCGCTCGGTCGTCCGCTTACGATCATCCTGGACCAGGCCGAAGAAGCCTTTACCCGGCCGGTCCTCCAACCGGGAGCGGCAGATGAACCGGACCAACTCATTGACCTGTTGGTCCTGTTGGACCTTTCCCGGCATCGCCCCAAAGGCAAACTCATTCTTTCTTACCGGAAGGAGTACCTGGCCGAGTTTGAAAATCGTTTTGCGCAGGCCCGCCTGGCGTACGGGAAATGTTTCATCGGCAACCTGCAGCGAAATGACATCCTGGCTGCGGTGACCGGACTTACAAAAACCCCGCGGACCCGGGAGCGGTACGGCCTCCAGATCGAGGAAAGTTTGCCGGAAATGATCGCCGATGATCTGCTGGAAGACCGGGATTCGCCAATCGCCCCGGTTTTGCAGATCCTGCTTTCCAAAATGTGGGATTTGACACCGGCCCGGGATGGGAAACGGATGTTCAGAACAACTGCCTACCAATCATTAAAAAGGGAAGGATTGTTGCTGAATGATTTCCTTCATCAGAAAATCGAGGAGATCAAAACGTGGAATAAAGAGGCCGTCGTTTCAGGTTTGTTGCTGAATCTGCTGCTGTTTCATACCACCCCAAAAGGAACGGCAGCGCGCCGCAGCCTGACCGAAATCGGGGCGCGGTACCCCCAGCGGGCCAAATTTCTGCCGCAACTGATCGCCGAAGTCAAAAATCGCTACCTGCTGGTGGAAGTAGCCGCCGAAAACGGGACATTCGACCTCAGCCTGGCGCACGACACCCTGGCGCCAATCTTGCTGGAAATGGCCCAGATTTCCGATTTACCCGCCCAAAAAGCAGAACGCATCCTGGCCGGCAAAATGAGCGACTGGACGCCCGGGGATGTCGCCAATGCATTGGACAATGCCCAGTTGAAGGCTGTTGAAGAAGGCGCCTGGGGAATGCGCGCCCTTTCGGAGGAAGAGCAAAAACTGGTGGAGGCCAGCCTTGAACGGCGGAAGAGAACCAAACGGACCAGAAGGCGGGTGATCGGGGCAGGCATTTTGATGATACTGGCTATTTTCGGCGCAAGCGTTTTCGCCTGGATACAAAAGGGTATGGCGGAAACCAACGCCGAAAGGGCCGCCCAACAAGCCAGGTTGGCCACCGCCAACAGCCTTTCTGCCAATTCCTTGATTGAACAAGAGAATAACCCGACAACCGCCTTCCGGTTGGCAGATTATGCGCTGGGTTACGATAGCCTCAGTCCTCGCGGTTACAGCGCTTTATTACAAGTCTTTTATTCAAAAAACTACTATTTTGAGGGAGGTTGGCACAGCAGCCCTTTCATCCTGCGTCCTGCCCGTCATACCGACAGGCCGGCATACCGGGATGCGGAATACGTCATTTTCCCTTCAAGTCAAAAAGGCGACCCGGACAGCCTCAAGCAACAAGTAAAAACACAGATCGCTCAACTGCTTCAGGGAAGGAACTCCAGCTATTTTATAAAATACGACTGGGAAATGCAACTGGTAAAGGCCGTTTATTCCCCGCAAAAAAAATTCCTGTTGCTGGTTCTTTGGGCAGAAACGGACAGTTCCAGCCCTTTCGTTGAAGTTTGGGATTTGAAAAATAACCATTACAGGGCCAATTGGAAGGAACCTTATTATGATCAATACCTATCCGGCAACCAGGCGGACGAGGAACTGTTTTCACCGGCCAATTTCTCCTTCGACGACCGGTACCTGGCTATTCCGTCTGAAAATAAAATCCAGGTAGTTGATCTGAGGGCTCAAACGGACCCGATGCGGGTCGCCCCGGATAATTTTCAAATCGCGGGGTCCCCTTCAGAGGTGCTGGAGGTTTATTTTGGCCGGCAGGATTATTTACTCCATGCCCGGAATAACCGGGAAGAAAGGTTTACCTGGGACCCTCTACTCAATCCTGTACCGGTTTTTCCTTTTTCGAAACAGTCGGATGTCTTCACCGATGTTTCCGGGCGGTTCCTGATATCGCGCAAAACAACGGATGTCGAAATCCGGAATCTGGACAGCGGGGAAACACAAAAAGGGGTAATAACGCAAGATGGGAAAGTCCGGATAGAAGGGCAGGAAATGGCTTTGCTTCCCTTGCTGGACAAGGAATGGCACGGCGTCGCCCGGAATAAGGATTGGTTGCGGGATGTTTCGACTGGCGGACAGCGGGTCCTCTCGGCTGAATCCGGCGGCAAAAACCAATACGGTACGCCATCTGCGCGAGTCCTGGATGCCCGTGGAGATACCCTGATCACCCTGAAAGGGCATGTAGGCCAGATCATTTCCGTCGATATTTCTCCGGACGGGCGTTTTTATCTAACCTCCGCCTGTTTGAATTCGGGCGACCCGGAAACCACCCTTTGGGACGCTGCCGGCAATGAGGTATTCACCCTGAAAGGTTTTGGCGGGAAAGCCGGCTTTTTGCCCGGCAGCAGGGCTTTTTACACCTATCTGATCGAATGTTGTGTGGAGTGCGATTATGCCAACGAATTCCATATCTGGCCGATCGACGCCCGGCAACTGATCCGGCAGGCCGACCAACAAGGCGTGGTTCACCTCGGCAAACCTGAACTGATCCAATTCGGGATAGACCACGCCTTCATCCCCCGGGCCGGTGCGGCGGCGAGCGATCCTGTCATTCCTGCAGCGGAAAAACAACCAAAACTGGGCCGGGTCACCGGCTCCGGGGTCAATCTGCGCGCTGCGCCCGAAGTAGCCGGCAAAAAGACCGGGCAACTGGAAAAAGGAATGCAGGTGGAAATCCTGGAAATCGCCCAACCAACCGGCGACGCCAACACTTTTGTTTGCAAACGGCCAACCATTCTCACCCTGGAAGACGGCAGCCGTCAACCATTGGGCAACGGCAAGGCGGTCGTCCGGATTGAAGACCGGGAAAACGGGAACAAGATGCTGGTAGAGGCCGATGTGGACGGGAAAGTCCTGCGTGGAACGGTACCCGCCAGCGACCTCAGGCCGATGGCGGGCGTATCCTGGTACAAGGTTCGCAGCGGGAATTTAACCGGGTGGGTGTATGGGGATTTTTTGGAGGAAGTCGAATAGCGGTAGAAATGTGAAATGCAAAATGCAAAATGCAAAATGTAAAATGTAAAATTGGCAGCCATCATTAACCGTCCACCGTCTACCGTAAGCCGTCTACCGTAAGCCGTCTACCGTCCACCCTGCCTATCGGCAGGCAGGCGTCCACCATCCCCAACGCCAGATCCACCTCCGCCAAATGCGTCCTGAAGCTCATCACCGCGCAGCGGATCCACAATTCCCCCCGGATCTGGGTAGACGAGAAAAATACCCTGCCATCGACGTGCAGGGCGGCCAAAAGCCGTTGGTTGAAGGCATTGGCATCCGCCCCCGGATAACGGAAGAGGGTGACGGACAACTCCGGCGCAGGCCCCGTTTCAAACCCCATTTTCCGGATCTCCTCGTGAAAATACCGGCACAACAGGATCTTCTCCCGCAAATTGGCCCTGAATACGTCCGTCCCGTGCAGGTGCAGGGGCAGCCACATGCGCAGCCCGCGGAAATGTTTGGATAGTTCCGGGCCGCAGTCTGCCGGACTGATCTCGTCCAGGCCGTAGGCATCCTGCATATAGGCAGCTTTGTACGCGTTGGAAGCGATCAGTTTTTTGGCGTCTTTTAGCAACACCACCCCCGAACCGTACGGGAGGAACATCCCTTTATGTGGGTCCATGACCAGGGAATCCGCCCGTTCCAGCCCCTCAAACCGGGGTTTTAATTCATCCAGCAAAATGAAAAAGCCGCCGTACGCCGCGTCGACATGAAACCAGGCCTCATAACGGTCGCAGAGATCGGCAATGGCCGCAAGCGGGTCGATCGCCCCGGTATCCGTGGTCCCTGCGGAGGCGATCACCAGGAACGGAAGGAGGCCTGCTTCCCGGTCTTGCGCCAGGGCTTTTTCCAGCGCGCCGGCATCCATCCGGAAATACGCGTCCATGGGGATCTCCCGCTGGACGGCTTCGTGCAGCCCGGTCATGTGCAGGGCCTTGTGCAGGCAGTGGTGCACGTGTCCGGTGAAATAGACGACGGCCTGCCGGACGTTGGTGGAATCAACCTGACGGGCATCCCGGGCGGCCTGAATGGCGACCAGGTTGGCGATGGACCCACCGGAGGTCAGGTTGCCGTGGGCCGTGGCCGGGTAACCCACCAGCGAACAAAGCCACCGGATCATCTGGTTTTCGATCAGTACGGCGCCGGGGCTGGCGTAAAAGATGCCGGCATAACGGTTGGTAGCGGCCGCAAGCAGGTCGCCGACAGCGCTTGCCCAAACTCCGCCGCCGGGAATATACCCCAGGTGCCGGCCGGATGCGGGGTTGATGCCGGCGTGGTTGACCTCATCCCGCAGCAGCGCCAACAAATCCTCAAAGGGTTTCCCGTCGTCGGTCACCTCCAGCGACTGCAATTTCGGGCAACCCGCCTGGATATATCCGGGTTTATCCGGCAGGGAATCGATGAATTGGGAAATATAGGCCGTGGTTTGGGCGGTGATGGCGTCGCGCAGTTGCGGCTCGGGGTCCAGCCGGCGGGCGGTTTTTTCCAGTTCAGCGAGTTGGTTGAGCATAAATGTTTTTTTTAACACTACCTGTCCCGCAAGGCGGGAAAAGAAACACAAAAGGGGGATTTTTCTATCGGGATATTCATCCGGCTTTCAGGTCCATCCGTATCCCGGTATGGCTGCGGTCCTACGGACCGACATCTTTGTACCCCGAAGCAGGTTGGAAAAAGTTATCAAAATCCATTATCACATCACTTCAGGTAAATTTCTTCCAAACTTTGATCCTTATCGATGCGTCCGGCAAAAGATACCGGACCTACGGCCCGGAAGTCCTGACGATAGGGCGGAGTTACAAAGATTCCGGACCGCTGGTCCGAATGATCCACATTTTTGAGGCACTTCAATATCTTGGACCTCATTTGATCTTTTCCCCGATCTTTTTCCTAATCTTTCCGCTTCATCCATCCTTTATGTCCGGCGCAACCGCTGCAAATAACAGGGCCCATACGACATCCCGTCACAAAATTCCCCAAAAACTTGCCCGTTTCAGAGATTCAACTATCTTTGCACAGAAGGTTTTCCAACATCTGTTTTACGCCCGGGGATTGCCTGCAAACAGGCGCTCTGCGGGCTTGTTAAAATGCGCTTTCAATAACAACGGCAAACTGCCGGCAGACCATATACCGCCCATATCATGCAGGAAGCGAAATTAACGAGCGCCATTCAACGATTCGGACAAACCGCCCGGCGGGATGCCTGGTGGGCAAGGCCCCTCGTTGTTCTCATCGTCCTTACGGCCTTTGTGATCTACGCCACCTGGGCTGCGCTCCAGGGAAATTATTATGCCCACGGCCCGTACCTGTCGCCGTTGTATTCGCCGGAATTGTTCGGCGATTCGCCGCATAGCTGGTTCGGTCCCAAACCGGGCTGGTTCCCGTCTTTCCTGCCCTGGTCGCCGGCCATCCTCATCCTCTGGGCGCCGGGCCTGTTCCGGGTCACCTGCTACTATTACCGGGGCGCTTATTACCGGTCCTTTTTTGCCGACCCGCCGGCCTGCGCGGTTTCCGAATCCCGGAAACGCTACAGCGGAGAGCGGTCATTTCCGCTGATCCTCCAGAACATCCACCGCTATTTCATGTATATCGCGCTGGTTTTCCTGCTCATTTTATCGTACGACGTCTGGACCGCCCTGTGGTTCACCGACCCCGAAACCGGTGAAAAAACATTCGGCATCGGCGTGGGCACCCTGGTGCTGGCCACTAACGTGTTCCTTCTGGGCGGGTACACCCTCGGATGCCATTCCCTGCGGCACGCGGTCGGCGGGATCAGGGATATCCTTTCGGGTTCGCCCGTGCGGCGCCGGATGTACGCCTGCGTTTCCTGCCTTAACCGGCGGCATATGATCTGGGCCTGGATGAGCCTGGTCTGGGTCGCCTTTTCGGATATTTACGTCCGGCTTTGCGCCATGGGCGTCTGGACGGACTGGAAAATTTTGTTATGACATACGATTCCATTGATTACGACGTACTCATCATCGGCGCCGGCGGCGCCGGTCTTCGCGCAGCCGCCGAGGCTTCGGCCCACGGCGTCTCGGTAGGCCTGATCTGCAAATCCCTGCTGGGCAAGGCGCATACCGTCATGGCTGAAGGCGGCGTCGCAGCCGCAATGGCCAACGTGGATGAACGGGACAACTGGACGGTCCACTTCACCGATACCATGCGGGGCGGACAATACCTCAACAATTGGCGTATGGCCGAACTGCACGCCAAAGAGGCCCCTGACCGGGTACGCGAACTGGAAGCCTGGGGCGCCCTCTTCGACCGGACCCACGACGGAAAGATCCTCCAGCGCAATTTTGGCGGACACAAATACCCCCGCCTGGCGCATGTGGGCGACCGCACCGGCCTGGAAATGATCCGAACCCTCCAGGATCACAGCATCCACCAGGGCATCCAGGTGCATATGGAATTTACGGTCGTTTCCCTGCTCAAAGAGGGCGACCGGGTGATCGGCGCCTTTGGGTACGACCGCGAACGGGGCTGGTTCAAGGCGTTCCGGGCTAAGGCCGTCGTGCTGGCTACCGGCGGAATCGGGCGGTCGTACAAAATTACCAGCAACAGTTGGGAATGTACCGGCGACGGCCATTCGCTGGCCTACCACGCCGGCGCCGAACTGATCGATATGGAATTTGTCCAGTTCCACCCCACCGGCATGGTCTGGCCGCCCAGCGTGCAAGGCCTCCTGGTCACCGAAGGCGTCAGGGGCGAAGGCGGCATCCTGCTCAACAACCAGAACCGCCGGTTCATGTTCGACGATATCCCCGAACTTTACCGCAACCAGACAGCCGACAATGAAGAAGAGGGCTGGCGATATACCCAGGGCGACCGGAATGCGCGCCGTCCGCCGGAATTGCTGACCCGCGACCACGTCGCGCGGTGCATTGTCCGGGAGATCAAGGAAGGCCGGGGAAGCCCCCATAAAGGGGTCTATCTGGACATTTCCTGGATCAAGGCGAAAATTTCCAACGCCCCGGAACATATCCGCAAAAAACTGCCCAGCATGTACCACCAGTTTAAAAAACTGGCCGACATCGACATTACCCGGGAACCCATGGAAGTGGGCCCCACCACCCATTATATGATGGGCGGGATCAAGGTGGACGCGGATACCCAAATGTCCACGGTCAAAGGTCTTTTTGCCGCGGGAGAATGCGCCGCAGGCCTGCACGGCGCCAACCGCCTGGGCGGCAACTCGCTCTCCGACCTGCTCGTGTTCGGCCAGCGCGCCGGCGAACATGCCGCCCTTTTCGCCCGGAACAACCCCCACGGCAAGGTCAATGAGGATGAATTAAAAGAACTGGCAGCCGGAACGCTCCGCCCCTTCGAACGCACCCAGGGTGAAAACCCCTTCCAACTGCAGGCCGACCTGCAGGAAATGATGCAGGACCACGTGGGGATCGTCCGCAGGGAAGATGAAATCCGGTATGCCATCGAAGAACTGAAAAAACTCCGCCAACGGTCGGAAAACGTCATGGTGACCGGCCACCGGGAATACAACGGCGGCTGGCATACCGCCCTCGACCTGCACAACATGCTGACCGTTTCGGAGGCCATCGCCCTGGCTGCTGTACACCGGAAAGAAAGCCGGGGCGCCCATTTCCGGGAAGATTATCCGGACAAGGACGCGGAACACGGAAAATTCAACCTGGTCATCCACAAAGGCAAGGACGGACAAATGGAAATCTATCAGGCGCCGATTCCGGCAATTCGCCCTGATCTTCAACAACTCATAGACGAAATGAAGTAATGGCTGCAGTAACTTTTCAAGTCTGGCGCGGCGCTAAAGCCGAAGAAGGAAAACTGGAATCCTATGCCTGCGAAACCTCCGAAGGCATGGTGGTGCTCGACGCTATCCACAAAATACAGGCTGAACAGGCCAACGACCTCTCCGTGCGGTGGAACTGCAAAGCCGGCAAATGCGGGTCCTGCTCGGCAGAGATCAACGGCGTTCCCCGCCTCATGTGCATGACCCGGCTCAGTGAACTGCCGGCTGACAAACCGGTGACCGTACAGCCCATGAAAGCCTTCCCGCTGATCCGGGACCTTGTCACCGATGTGTCCTGGAATTACGAGGTCAAAAAAAGAATCAAAAAATTCAAGCCTCGCCCGCCGGACGCCGAAGACGGCACCTGGCGGATGGCCCAGGAGGATATCGACCGGGTCCAGGAATTCCGCAAATGCATCGAGTGTTACTTGTGCCAGGATGTCTGCCATGTTTTGCGTGAACACGCCATGCACCAGGAATTTATAGGCCCCCGGTTCCTGGTATACGCAGCCGCCCTGGAAATGCACCCGCTGGATGTGGAAGACCGCGTACCCGACCTGAAACAAACCGACGGCATCGGCCTGTGCAATATCACCAAATGTTGTACAACGGTTTGCCCCGAAGAGATCCATATCACGGACAACGCCATCATACCACTGAAAGAACGCGTGGTGGACCGGTACTACGATCCGTTGAAACGGCTGCTGGCGTTGTTCAAGTAGTCAGTGGTCAGTGGTCAGTTGTCAGTTGCGGGAACTGAGCGCAGCCGAAGTTCAGTGGTCAGTTGCCGTCTGCCGTAAGCCGTAAGCCGTCTACCGTAAGCCGTAAGCCATCTACCGTAAGCCGTAAGCCGTAGGCCATCTACCATTAACCGTGAATATTTAATAAAACCGAAGGGTATGTTCCAGCTCAAACCAATTTCCAAAGACGGCATTCCGGAAGCTTTGCAAAAAGCCGAGCGGTATCGCCTGCTCAATGAGCCTTTCCTGGCGGAGAGCATCTGCGAGGATATCCTCGAAATCGAACCCGGCAACAACCAGGCGATCATCACCATGTTGCTGGCCATTACCGACCAGTTCGGGAAGTTCTCCTCTGTGCATGTGCATACTGCCCGCAAGCTCCTCCCTTCTCTGAAGACCGACTACGACCGGCTTTATTATGCCGGCATCATCAGCGAACGCCAGGGTAAGGCCGTTTTAAACCAGGCGGCCACGGGTTTTTCTCATATCGCTTACGCCTGGCTGAGCGAAGCCATGGGATATTATGAAAAAGCCGAAGCCGTCCGCCCGCCGGGCAATGACGACGCCATCCTGCGGTGGAATACCTGCGCCCGCCTGATCATGAAAAACAAACTGGCGCCCCGGCCGGAGGAAAATATGGAACCGCCGCTGGAGTGACATTGGAGAAGGTTTTGTATTTGAAGCTTTATCCCTAGACTCGCTTCTATGTATTCCGATAAATCGGAATCCAGAATGGAGAAAAACTTGACTGTGGGGTATGTTATTTTTCACCACATAAGGCACATAGAAAACATAAGCAGTAATTGACCAATGCCCGAGCATTGGTCAATTACGTTTCTTCTATTGTGTCCTATGTATCTTATGTGGTGGAAAAAATCAAGTTGTTACAGGATGCGAAGCCATCCTGTTTACCATAAGGGTTCTTGTCCTGCACGAATGATTTGATCATCCATCAAATTGAATAGGGGTTTGGGCAACCACGAGGGGGCAACCACGAGGGTTGCCCCTACGGAGGATTAATTATTACTATCGCCGCCCACCCGTTTCTTCTCATCCTCGATACCGGTCTGCCGGCGGCGGGCCTGTTTCACTTCCTGGTTGCCGATATTATAACTGAAGTTGCAACGCAACTGGCGGCTTTCCCATCCACCGCTGGCGTCCATCCACAGGTCGCCAAACTGGTTGACGCCACGCCAGCGCTGGGTGACAAAGATATCCGACAGGGATACCTTGAACCGGCCGCGGCCTTGCATGACCTTGGCGCTGATACCGGCGTCCATGGCCCACATGGCGTCGGAGGCGAAGTTGCCGCCCCAGATACCTGGCGAATTGTACCAGCCGCTCACCTCGAAGGTCAGGGCTTTGCTGAGGGTGAACGTATGTTGCTGATAGGTGCTGAAAGAGGTGCGTTCGATGTTTACGGTTTTGCCTTCTGCAAAATTGCCTTTGTTGGCGGTATTGTACACGGAGGCGTTGGCAAACACGCTCCACCACTTGGTGATGTTGAACGGCGCGCTGATGTTCAGGCTGATCACCTGCTGGTTGTCCAGGTTTTGTTGGCTGATGAACGCCCGGTTGCCCGAAAGGGTATCCGTAAGCTGGGTCATCAGGTCGGTGGTATAGGCGTAGCTCAGGGTGGTATTGAACCGGTAGTTGAAAGTATGGGTCAGTTCTACATTGTGGGTGTACTGCGGCTGCAGGAACGGGTTGCCCTTCTGGAAGGTCAGTTCGTCGAGGCGGAACTCAAACGGGTTGAGGTCCTGGTACCGCGGCCGGTCGATGCGATAGCTGTACCCCAGTCGCAGGCTGTTTTTGGGGTTGAGTTGGTAACTCAGGCCCGCAGACGGGAAAACGTTGACGTAATCGCGGTCCACCCGGTCGTTTTCGTTTTCCTGCTCGCTGGTCAGGTCGCCGATGGAATGGGTATGCTCCAGGCGCAAACCGGCCTGCAGGCTGGTCTTTTCGTTCAACTGGCGGTTGAACTGGGCATACAACGCATTGATGTTTTCGGTGTATTCAAACCGGTTGCTGAGCATGGGTTCGAATACCGGCACGCCGTCGGCATAGGTGTAAAAGCCAAAATTGTTGTCCGTCACCACATACGAAACCTTGGCGCCGGTGGAGAGCTGCCCACCCAGGAGCGGTCGTTCGTGGTCCACTTTGAAAGACATCAGGTCAATTTCCGTCGGCGATTCGATTCCAAAAATGACTTCTTCCAGTTGATTTTGTCCGGTCGGGTCGAAGTACCGGTTGGGCTGGTAGCTGTCGTTGTGGTTCCGGAAACGGGCATAGTCGGCGTCCAGGTTCAGGATCTTGCCTTTGGAATTGTCGAACCGGTAGTTGACGTTGAAGTTGAGGTTGTTGTTTTCGCCGGCGTTTTCGGAGCGGGCCAACAGTTTCTGCAAAGGTTCGCCGGTCAGGTTGTCGCTGATAGCGGTGGAACTGTTGCTGACGGCCTTGAAATCGCCGATAAACCCGGTTGCCAAAACGCCGAGGGTTTGCTGCGGCGAGATGAAAAAGTCGGCGCCGCCGCGGAAGTTGTTGTTTTGCCACCCCCAGCGCTGGCGGGCGTGCTGTTCAAAGTAGGTATCCTTTTGTATGCGGAAGAAATCCTGGAAACTGGTGTTATTCCCCTCATTGTAGCTGTATTTGCCGAAGAGGTTGACGGATTTGTTCCGGTGGTTGAGACCGAGGGAACCGTTGTAACGCGAATGAATGGCGACATTGTACCCCAGGTCGAGGTTGGCGTTGGTACCCAGGCTTTTGTCTTTTTTCATCCGGATATTGATGATGCCGGCGTTGCCTTCGGCTTCAAACCGGGCGCTGGGGCTGGTGATGACCTCGATGGCTTCGATTTCCGTTGCCTGGATATTGCGCAGGAATTGTGCGAGGTCGGCGGCGCTCAGCGGGGAGGGTTTGCCGTCGATAAAGATCCGGACCCCGCTTTTGCCGAGCAGCATAATATTGTCGTTGTTGTCGACCACCACCCCGGGGGCGCGGCGCAACAATTCCAGTGCGTCGTTGCCCACTGCGTTGACAGCGGCTTCCACGTTAAAAACCGTCATATCCGGACGCACCTCGATGAGGGGCTTGCGGGCGGTGACGGTCACTTCGGAGAGTTCGTTGGTAGCAGGCGCCAGCGTAACGGCGGGCAATTTTTTGGTTTCGTTGGCGGCCAGGGCAAAACTACCGGAAGCGTAGGAAGGCAACCCTACATAACTCACTTCCAGCCAATAGTCGCCGGCGCCGAGGTTTTGCATGGCAAAACTGCCGTCTTCCAGAGAATATTCAACTTTGACGATAGAGGAATCGGCAGCAGCGTGCAGGATGACGTTGGCGAAACCAACCGGTTTGCTGCCTGCGTCCTGTACGCTGCCCTGCAAGGTCGCCTGGGCATAGGCGGAGGTCGAAGCCGCAAAGGCCACTAAAATGGTGATCAATTTGTGCATGATGTCAGGTGATTTTTTATTAACACGGCAAAAGTAGGGGCAGGTTACTCAAAATGTCCGATTTTTTCGATGAATGGACGAATTGGCCGACGAAGGGGACTTTTGGAGGGAGACTTGGAGCAGGGGAGACTGAGCGAAGTCGAAGTCGTGACTCGGTGATCTGGTGACTGGGAGATTTATCCGACCGTGCGCGGGCGGACTGGAGGACTTGGTGAAGAGAGCGGGAGATGGGATACTTGATACCCGGTTCTGGTCAGCGCCTGGTAGATACTGACACATTCCGGTTCGGCCTTTTTTAAGCCTGCGATCATTCCAGGCCGGGTCGAAAAAACCGGGGTGACCGGATATGGTTTTAAAGCCTTGTGCTGATCGGGACGAATTAAATATTACCTTGCATTGGCCTTTAAAATAACAACAACCATGTATAATCGGAGGGAAATACTTGGAGCCTTAGCCGTGTTGCCTTTTCTGGGAACCGCATCCCGGCTTTTTGACCGGAACGCCGCCTGTTACCGGCTCAAAACCAGCCTGAACGCGTTTTCCTTCAATCAGCCGTTGAGTAAGGGGCAGATGGATCTGTTCCAACTCCTTGATTTTTGCGCCGAAAACGACTTTGACGCGGTCGATATCACGGCATATTACTTTCCGGGCTATCCCAATGTACCGGACGATGAATTCCTTTTCAAGGTCAAGAAAAAAGCTTATTCCCTGGGCCTGGAGATCAGCGGCACGGGCGTCAGGAATGATTTTACCACCCCGGATAAAGCCAAACGCAACGAACATATCCAACTCGTTAAAAACTGGATCAAAGCGGCTGCCAAACTGGGCGCTCCGGTGATCCGGGTATTTGCCGGCGCGAGCGTGCCGCAGGGTTTTACCTGGGAAGAGACCGCACTCTGGATGGTGGAAGACTTCAGGGAATGCGCGGAATACGGCCGGCAACACGGCGTGACGGTAGCCGTCCAAAACCACAATGATTTTATTCAAACCCCCGCCCACGTTCATTTCCTGATGGAAAAAGTAAATCACCCCTGGTTCGGCCTCATCATGGATACCGGCGGGTATCGGAACGGCGACACCTATGCAGATATGGCCGACACGATCCAATACGCCGTCAACTGGCAGATCAAGGAGAAAATATTTGTACGACAGGAAGAAATGGATACCGACCTGAAAAAGCTGATGAAGATCATCAAGGCGTCATGTTACAAAGGTTATATCCCCGTCGAAACCCTGGGAGACGGGGACCCTGTTGCAAAGATAAAGGTATTGATGGGGAAGGTGAGGCGGTGTTTGTAGTTGAGGATGCGAGGATGCGAGGATGCGCGTGCCACGCCACAGGCGTGGAGGAATCGAGGAACTGATCCCCAAAAACCCGAAATCCTTAAAAAGGAAGTCGCCGGGGTGGTTCCTGTTCGTTTAACCAGGCCACTTCAGCCGGCTGGTCGTCCAGTTCCAGAAAATACAACCTGGAATAGATAAAATTGAATTCCAGTTGTTCGCGCAGGACCTCGAACTGTCCTTCATTTTCCACGTAACCGGCGATCCAGTCGATGGCTTCAAGGCGATTTTGAAAGTACTTTTTCATGTTCCTGAGATTTTGATCCAATCTAATGCCTCCCCGGCAGACGGGCCATTTTTTTCGACAAGCCCTAAGCCGTTTCAGACGCTTCTACTCTTTAGATGTCTTTAAAAGGCAAATGATTACCATTTGAGGGGATATTTAACTAAACTTTAGGATCTGCTGCCGGGTAAGAGCCGGAAAGTCCATACTATTGGACATTTTGCCTTTTTGGCAGAAGATAGTGAGATCGGGCGATAAGGAGAGGGGGTGAAACGCAATGCCTTCACCCCCTCTCCCGTTCTCTAAGTCTCCCTCTCTTTAATTTTTGTCCAGTAGTATGCGGAAAAGCCGGTTTACAGGCGTCAAATCGATCGACGGCAGGCCTGCTCACTTTTAAATTTTGATATTTGCATTTTATCTTTTAAATTTAAAAAATACCTTCCAGATCCCCCCAACTTCGTACTGAAGCAACACTGCGCTCCTGGCGTTCTTCTCCGCCGTAAATCAGGAAAGAATTAACCTTAAAATCAGGAGAAACTTGATTTTTGAAATAAACCAGTTGGTCAAAAAAGGAAGAATTGATCGTTGCGGCAGATTTAATTTCTGCAATGGTGAGTTCACCTTGTTTTTCCGCCAATAAATCAATTTCATGCTGATTGCTTTCTCTCCAAAAATAAAGTTCAGGCGACCAATCGCTCTGGTATCGTTGTTTCAGGATTTCTGCAATCACCAGGTTTTCAAACAAATGCCCCCGGGCAAAATGTGCGGTAAGGTCATCCGGGGTGGAAACACCGAGTAGGAATGCGGCAAAACCGACGTCGTAAAAATAGAGTTTGGGCGTTTTGGAAATGCGCTTGGCAAAATTGCGGAAATAAGGCGGCAGCAGAAAAATAATATGACTGGTTTCCAGGATGCCGATCCAGGCTTTGGCAGTGACAGGGGAAATGCCGGTATCCGACGCAAGCGTTTGGTAATTAAGCGGCTGGCCGATTCGCCCGGCACACAAACGTACAAAATTGCGGAACAACCGCAGGTCCTGCACGGCTGTCAATTGCTGGATATCTCGCTGCACATAGGTTTCGAAATAATTGGGATAAAAATCGCGGGGGTGCAATTTCTGATCAAACACTCGGGGGTAGAAACCTTGAAAAATTGCCTGCTCAGGCGTTTCCGGCATTAGATCAGCACTTCGCAATTCGGAAAATGAGAAGGGAAAAAGTTTAAATAGGGCTACCCTCCCGGCCAGGCTCTGGGTAATGCGTTCCATAAGCAGGTAGTTTTGCGAACCAGATAGAATAAACTGTCCTGGAACCCGGTCTTCATCCACTTTTCCCTGCAAATAATTGAACAAATGTGGAACCCGCTGAGCTTCATCAAAAATCACATATCGGTCATAAGTTGCCAAAAACCGCCGAGGGTCCTCAATTGCAAAATCCTGAAAATCAGGGTTTTCTAAGGATATATACCGATATTCAGGGAACATTTGCCGCAGGAGGGTGGTTTTCCCGGACTGTCTCGGGCCGGTCACCGAAACGATCGGGAATTGCCCGCACATTTCGCGGATGCGCTTTTCTATTTGACGATGGACAAACATCACGGTATTGATTTTATGCAAATATAAGATTTGATTTTGGATTTTCATAAAAATATCTCCAGCGCTGATTGACGTTTGTAACTTCAATCTACTATTAAACTGCCCTCCAAGGCTAAAACGCCGACAGAAAGTTTGTAACTTTCCACCCAAATTTTCAAGGCGCCTTTCAACCGGGCTTTACCAAAAATCAGTCACCCACAACCACATATCATGAGAATTCCATTTTCGGTTTTCACCCTCCTGGCGATTACTTTTTTTGCCTGCAACGCCCCAACTCCAACCGCCGACCAGGACTTCCAGGTCCCCTTCGAGCAATTCACCCTGCCCAACGGTCTCCAGGTGGTCTTCCATATCGACCGCTCTGACCCGGTGGTGGCGGTAGCCCTGACCAGCCACGTGGGCTCGGCCCGCGAAAAAGCCGGCCGCACCGGGTTTGCTCACCTCTTCGAACACCTCCTTTTCCTGGAATCGGAAAACCTGGGCAAAGGCGGCCTGGATAGATTGAGCGCCCGCATCGGAGGGTCCGGCGCCAACGGTTCAACCAGCCGCGACCGGACCAACTATTACCAGACCGTACCCAACGACGCCCTCGAAAAAATGATCTGGGCCGAAGCCGACAAACTCGGCTTTTTTATCAATACCGTGACCGAACCCGTCCTGGCCAAGGAAAAACAGGTGGTCAAAAATGAAAAACGGCAAAGTTACGACAACCAGCCCTACGGCCATACTTACTATGTGATCTGCAAAAACCTGTACCCGCCCGACCACCCTTATAACTGGGACGTCATCGGGTCGCTCGAAGACCTCGACCGGGCTACCCTCCAGGATGTCAGGGATTTCTACAACCAATGGTATGTCCCCAACAACGTCACCCTCGTGATCGCCGGCGATTTTGACCCCGCCCAGGCGCGGCAATGGGTGGAAAAATACTTCGGGGAGATCAAACGGGGACAGGATATCCAACCGCTGGAAAAAAGGCCGGCCAACCTGGCAGAAACCAAAAAACTATACCACGAGGACAATTTCGCCCAGTTGCCGGAACTCACCCTGGTCTGGCCTTCTGTTTACCAATACCATCCGGACGCGTACCCGCTGGAGGTGCTGGCCGATTACCTCTCCGAAGGCAAAAAAGCCCCTTTCAACCAGGTGATCGTCGACGGGAAACAGCTCGCCCCGGAGGTGACCATGTACCAGGATGGGTCCGAGCTGGCCGGCGAATTCCTGCTCAGCATCCGGGCGTTCGACGGCAAGGACCTCGACGAGGTGCACGCCGCCGTGAACGAAGCCTTTGCCAGATTTGAAAAGGAAGGCATTTCCGGCGACGACCTGGAACGGATCAAAGCCGGGCAGGAAACCGCATTTTACAGCAGCCTGTCCAGCGTACTGGGCAAAGGGTTCCAATTGGCGCAGTACCAGATTTTTGCAGGCGACCCCGGCTTTGTCAGCCAGGATGTCAAAAATATCCTGGCCGTCACCCGGGCAGACGTCAAACGGGTTTACGAACAATATATCAAAGGCAAGCCATTTGTGGCGACAAGTTTTGTCCCGAAAGGGCGCCCGGATCTTGCGCTGGAAGGTTCGGCCAAAGCCGGCGTGGTGGAAGAGCTGATCATCGAAGGTGCAGAAGAAGAATTTGACCTGAGCCAGGAAGTTGCCTACGAAAAAACGCCTTCCGGCTTTGACCGCACGGCTGAACCTCCCTACGGAAAGCCTCCGGTCATCACCGCGCCCGGTTTATGGAAACAAAAAATGGAATCGGGTTTGACCGTTTACGGGATTGAAAACAACGAAGTACCGCTCGTACAACTCAGTCTGGTCATCATCGGAGGATTGCTGATGGAAGACCCGGAAAAGGTAGGCGTGTCCAACCTGCTGGCGCAAATGATGACCAGGGGGACCCGAACCAAAACCGTCGCCCAACTGGAAGAAGCTATTGAAAAACTGGGTGCCAATATCGTGGTCAAGGCCGGCGACGAGGACATTACCCTCAGTGTCAGTACCCTTGCCCGGAATTACGACAAGGTTATGGCCTTGGTTCAGGAGATCCTCCTGGAACCGCGCTGGGACGAAAAAGAATTTGAACTGATCAAACAAAGCACCCTGAGCGAGATCCAGCAGCAGGCGTCCGACCCCAACAGCATCGCCGACCTTCAGTTCCGGCGGCTCATCTACGGGCAAGGGTTTATCCTGGGCGAAAACCCGTCCGGCACAGAAGCCTCCCTTCGGCTCATTACCCTGGCTGATCTTAAAAAGTATTACGAAAACAATATCAACCCGAAGTTGACCTTCGTCCATATTGCGGGCGATATTTCCGGCAGGGATGCGCTCGTCCCGCTGGAAAGCCTGAGCGCCGGATGGAAAGCGGGCCCAATGCCGGTCGTGACGGCGCAGACCCATAGCGCCCCGGAAAAGTCTGCCGTTTATTTTTACGATGTGCCGGGCGCCAAACAATCCGTACTGCGTTTCGGTTATCCGTCCATTTCCGCCACGCATCCGGATTATTACCCCGCTACGGTGATGAATTACCGGCTCGGCGGAGGCGGTTTCGCCAGCCGGCTTACCCAGGAACTGCGCGAAGGCAAGGGTTATACCTACGGCATTTTCTCATCTTTTTCCAGTACCAGGATGCCGGGGCCTTTCACCATTTCCAGCGGGGTGCGTTCCAATGTAACCCTTGAAGCCTGCATGCTGATCAAACAGATCCTGGAAGATTATCCCCGGAGTTTGAACGAAAACGACCTGGAAGTCACCAAAAGTTTCTTTCTGAAAAGCCAGGCCCGCAGGTTCGAAACCCTGTCGTCCAAACGCCAGATGCTGGAGAACATCAGTACATACGGCTGGCCCGAAGATTATGCCAAAGGCCAGGAAACCATCGTCCGGGAAATGACGGTGGAAAAAATCCGGGCCCTCGCCGGCAATTATCTCGATTCGGACCGGATGTTCTACCTGGTCGTGGGAGACGCCGCCACCCAACTGGAAAAAATGACCCGGCTGGGGTTCGGAGAGCCCATTCTGCTTAACACGCCCCCGGATCGTTGACCCATCTTTATAACCAGTTTATTATCAAGTAGCCGTGTCAGGTGGCAATTTTGGGTTGCCTCCCGATTTTAAATCTACAATTAATTACCTGTCAACAATTTACACATGCATGGAAAATGGAAAAATTGTGCGCATGAGGACCTGCTTCGGGCAAAAAACTTTTAAAGCAACAATGAAGGTCTCCAAGCGAAACGTATCCCCCACTGGCGGAGGCAGGGGGTGGATTGCCGCCTGCACCGAATCGCCTCAATTTCGACAGCATCATGTTTATTCACGACGGTATTTGGTATCAAGTTCGGCGGCAAAAGGTAAAGGGCATGAGACCTCCCGGCATTTCCAGGGAATGGCGGCGCGCTCCGTTTTTCTTTCAAAAATGTGAAAGCATAACGACATCAGGAACGGCATCAGGTGTCGGACACTTCGGAAGTGTCCGACACCTCAGCCCTTTCGCGGCCCAAATTCAGGGTGCAACCGGAAGTTGCGCCCTGTATCCTCCAATCAAAACCTGAAACCCAGTCGCCCAAAGAAATAAGCGCCCGAAAAACCCATCTGCACAGAATCCCAATACCCGCCGGTTTCCGACCAGTCGTCCTGGATCGTGGGGTAGGTATTCAGGATATTGTTTCCGCCGATGGTCAGGCTGATCTGGTCGTTGAACCGGTAATTCAGGCTCAGATCGGCTACCAGGCGCGCTTCATAGATGTCTTTGGCAGCTTCCAGTTTGTTGTCGAATCCACCGTAGTCGGCGTCATCCTCATAGATCTGAAAATCGAGGATGGTGAGGCCGCTGAAACGGGTGAGGTTGAGGCCCACATCCAGTTTGGGGGTCGAGTAGCCCAGGTTCAGGCCGAACTTGCTGGGCGGCGCCGAAGCCCGGACAAAATACTCCTCCCGCTGGCCGAAGAACGTGCTCCGGTCGAGGGTTCCGTTGTTGACGCTGGTGATCTCCATGTCGTTGATATTCCCCGCAAGGGAAGCCGAAAAACTGTTTTCGCCAAAAAAGGTCTTCCAACTCAGCACAATATCCACGCCGGTGGTTTTGGTATCGATGCCGTTGACAAAAAACTGGGCGTCGGAAACCCCGATGTTAAACGGCGAAGCGTCAAAGATATCGGTGAGCACGATCCGGTCGTCAATGGTGATATAATACCCGTCAATCGTGGCGCTGAACCCGCCGGATTTGAACGTGAACCCGAGGCTCGCGTTGGTGGCTTCCTCTTCCTTCAGCTTTTTGATGCCAAACGCGTTGGCGATGGGGCTGTTGTTGGGGGCCAGCAAGGACTCGATCGCCACGCCCGCTATAAAGTTGGTGAACCGAAGGTTGTAAAACCGCTGCACGAGGGAAGGCGCCCGGAATCCGGAACTGATGGCGCCCCGCAGAGCAAAATCCGGCGAAATGGCGTAGCGGGCGGCCAGTTTGTAGTTGAAGGTATTCCCAAAATCGCTGTAATTCTCAAACCTGCCGGCTACGCCCAGCAGAAAGGACCTGGACAGGTCGAATTCCGCGTCGGCGTACAACCCGATATTGGTCCGCGACTGATCCACCTCGTTGGCAGGGCTATACCCCGGGAACCCCTGAGAGCCGCCCGGCCGGGCATCTCCGGTGACGGGGTCGACGGTCCCCACCTGGTCGGGGTAGGTTACCGGCAACCCGGAGGTATCATAGGTGGCGTACGAACCCGTTTCACCGGCAAAGATCACAAAGTTTTCGATCCGGTGCTCCATACCAAATGCAAGGTTGATGCCCTTGCCGTTGTTTTTGAAGAACCGGGTAAAACCCAGGCTGGCGGTGTTTTGCGACAAGGAATGCCCGCCTGCGTCGAATTCAGTGGGAGACGACGCGCCGAGGGAAGCATTGTTGGTGCCTTTGATATAATAATGAAAATTGTTTTTGCCGTAAGTATTGTTGAAATCGACATTCCAGCCGGATTCCGTCTGCGTGCGCAGGCCGGCTGAAATGGAATTATCGCCGATGACCGAGGTGATCCGCGGCGTAAAGCCGTTGGGATAGATCTCCTTCACGATCCGGGCCGATTCGGGGTTCCGGGTAAAGGCGTAAGCGTCGGTATTGCGGTGGTTCCTTCCGCCGAACAAATAAAATTCGGTTTTGTCGGAAAGCGGTATACCTGCATTCAGCATGACGGAAAACCCGTCGATGGCCGCTTCGCCGTAACCCCGGCGGAAATCGGCCCCAGGGCGCAGGGTTTTGTCTTTGGTGACGTATTCGGTGGTCACATTGGCAAAACCTTTGCCGCCCAGCGCAAAACCGTAGTTGGCCGCGACTTTGGTGGACAAGCCGTCGAAGGCAGGGTCGTCTTTTCGCGTTGCCACGCCATCCCCGTCGGTATCGAGGTAATACCCTTCCGTATTCGGGGTTCCCTCCGGAAATTCATCGGGCGCGGCCACCAGGTAGGCCCCCTGGGTAATACTGCCGTTGAGTTCGCCCACCTGGTCGTGCAGAACAATATTGATGACGCCTGCGATGGCGTCGGAGCCATATTGCGCCGAAGCGCCGTCGCGCAGGATCTCGATCCTTTTGATGGCCGAAGCCGGTATGGCGTTCAGGTCGGTGCCGGTGTTGCCGCGCCCGCGGGTGCCAAAAATGTTGACCAGGGAACTCTGATGCCTTCTTTTCCCGTTAATCAGCACCAGCGTTTGGTCGGGTCCGAGGCCGCGCAAGGTAGCCGGGTCGATATGGTCGGCGCCGTCGGCGCCGGACTGTTTGGTAGCGTTAAACGAAGGCGCTGCGATCTGGAGGATCTGGTTGATTTCCAACTGGCCGTTTTTGGATGCGAGCGCTGCAATGTCCACCACATCCACCGCAACCGGCGTATTGGTGGCCGACCGGTTGTAACTGCGGGAACCGACCACCTGGATCTCGCCTAGGTTGATCCCCACGGTCAGTACCACGTCCAGTTGGTTCTTACCGGCCAGGGCAACCTCCTGATTGGAATATCCGGTATAACTGAAGATCAGGGTCGCCGACGGAGAACTCACCCGGAGGGTATACGCGCCGTCCAGATCGGTAACCGTACCGTTACTGGTTCCTTTTTCAAGGATGTTCACCCCATATAATTTTTCGTTTTTATCATCGGATACAACGCCCGATACCGTGTGTTGAGCGGCGGCAATCGAACAGGTAAATAAAACGAGTGAGAGAAAGAGTTGAAATTTCATTTTTTCTATTTTTGAACACAGATGGAAGGATATCGAAAGGTACAAATATTGTACAAATATCGAAATATCTCGTTTATTTTTGAAAGGCTGTCAAAATCACTGGTCACAGTGACGCCGGTCACAAACAGCCGGCGGTTTCAGGTGTTATATTTGGAGTTGACTTCAATCAAAAAAACACGTTTCCATGAAAAATACAAATGCGATCGGCCTCGACGCCAAAAAGGCCAAACAACTGGCTAAGAAACTGAACGAATTGCTGGCCAATTATTCGATATTTTACCAGAATGCCCGCGGTTACCACTGGAATATCAAAGGCGAGAAGTTTTTTGAGCTCCACCTGAAGTTCGAAGAATTGTACAACGATCTCCTGCTGAAAATTGACGAAACGGCCGAGCGCATCCTGACCCTGGGGTACGCCCCGGTTCATAATTATTCCGACTACAAGGAGGTTTCTGCCATACAGGAGAGCAAGGAAGTTTCCAACGGAATCAAAGCGGTAGAAGACATTCTGGCCTCATTCAAAACCATCATCACCCTGCAACGGGAATTGCTCACCCTGTCGGCCGATGCCGGAGACGAAGGCACCAACGCCCTGATGAGCGACTATATCCGCGCACAGGAAAAATTGGTCTGGATGTACTCCGCCTTCCTGAATAAGAACTAAGGGACGTGCAAAAATAACTTCCCCACGCCGTGGCTTGGATTGAAAATGTTTCTTTGGACTGAACTTCGGCTTCGCTTTTGAAATAAACTTTCGGTCGGGCCAGCGGTCCGTCATCTTTGTAACACCGTCTAATTGGCAGGTCTTCCGGGCCGTAGGTCCGGCATCTTTTGCCGGAAGCGCCGCAAAAAGTTAAAAAGATAACCGAAAACCGGGCGGGCAACCGGTTTTGATCGCTCGTTTCCATCTGCTTCGGTTGATTAGATACCGGTCCGCTGGACCGTTAGGCGTTGGCCAACTAATTTGCATCTTTGCTGAACCACTGTGCTGATAGCCGATTCAATGGCCCCGCTTCCGATACAATATCCGGCCCTTCGATACTCATCGTATTTCATTCGGTAGCGATTCTTTTCATAACAGGCAATGAGGAGGTTTGCCTTAACGATGATCGATCTCCTCCGCCAGGCAATTCTTTTTTGCGCCCTTCTATCCAATCCGACAATCCGGTTTGCACCCATGGCGCGGTGGCCGGGCCACGAGCGCGGAATCAACAACTTTCCTTACCTTCGCACCCGCATTCCCAACGACCTTAAAAAATCCTAATCGCATCGAAGTATGAAAAAGTGGCTCCTTCTTCTGGCCTGGTTGCCTGGTCTGCTCAGCGCCCAGAATATGCCCGGTACGGCCCTGAATATCAAAAAAGCAAAAAGTGAAATTGTACTCGACGGCAGACTGGATGAAGCCGACTGGCAGGAAGCGGACGCCGCAAAGGACTGGTACATGAATTATCCGGTGGATTCAGAACCTGCCTCTTTCCAGACGGAAGCCCGGCTCACCTTCAACGACCACTTCCTGTACATTTCCTTTGTTTGCCAGGACGACGAAACGCCCGACCTCATCAACTCCCTGCGCCGCGATTTCGAATATGACCTGAACGACAATGTAGGCGTTGTGTTCGGCCCGTTTAACGACCGGCTCAACGGCTTTTTTTTCGTCGTCACCCCCAAAGGCGTTCAAATGGAAGGCATCGTATCTTCAGGTGGTTCCGGCGACGATAACTGGAATATTTTCTGGGACAACAAGTGGTATTCCAAAGTGGTCAGGTATCCGGATAAATGGATCGTGGAAATGGCCATCCCTTTTAACAGTTTCCGGTATAAAAGCGACCTCAGGGAATGGAACATCGCTTTTGACAGGCTGGATAAAAAACGGAACCTCAAATCCTCCTGGATAAGGACCCCCATCCAGTTCAATACCGGGGCCTTCGCTTTTTCAGGGCAATTGAACTGGGTCGATCCCGTACCCCCTGCAAGTACCAATATCTCCGTCATTCCTTATATCGCAGGCAATACTTCCAAAGACAGCCAGACCGATCCTGCCCGGAAGGACTCCGAATTCCAGGCCGGCTTCGACGCCAAGGTCGCCGTAACCCCTTCGCTCAACCTCGACCTGACCGTCAATCCCGACTTTTCACAGGTAGAAGTAGACCAGCAGGTACTCAACCTGACCCGGTTTGAGTTCAATTTCCCGGAGCGGCGGCAGTTTTTTCTGGAAAACAGCGACCTGTTCGCCGGTGCGGGTTTCCCGGAAGCCCGGCCCTTTTTCTCGCGCCGCGTCGGCATTGCACAGGACTCTACGGGTGTACTGCAGCGGGTCCCCATCACCTACGGCGCCAGGTTGAGCGGCTCGCTGAACGAAAAATGGCGGCTCAGCGTGATGAACATGCAAACACCCAAAACCCTGTCGCTGGGGTTGCCTTCCCAGAACTATTCCGTGGCCACCGTTCAACACAATTTTGGGCCCCAATCCAATTTTTCGGTCACTTTTGTAAACAAACAAAGCCTCGGGGTGGAAGCCGGGGATTCCTTAAAATATTTTCACAGAAACATTTTTAAACGGGTCATGGAAAATGACCGGTCCGAACTTCGGCGAAACATCTACAACCGGGTGCTTGCCGCCGATGTGGATATTCTGAGCAAGGATAACAAATGGTATTTCAGCGGTTATGCAGCCCGTTCGTTCGACGAATTCAACAAAAATGCCAATTATACCGGCGGCGGATTTCTCCGGTATTCCGTCCGGCACTTTGATGTTTTTTTTGGAAATGTGATCCTCGGCAAAAATTTTAACGCAGAAGCCGGATTTGTACCCGGCCAGGGGATTTATCCCGGCCAGATCAATTATTTTACCAGTTTCAACTATAAAATTTATCCCAAGGACAAAGCAATCGTCCTGATGGGCCCAGGCGTCGAGTTCAATCATACCTATATTCCCGGCGGCACGCTGACGGACAAGAATTATGGCTTGCAATATGAGATCAATTTCCGGAATTCCGCTTCCCTGGATTTTGGTTATGCCTACGTTTTCCAACAACTGACCAGCGACTTCAGCCTGATCGACCCCGAAAAATATACCCAATTCCTGGCGGGTGAACAGTACGACTGGCACATGTTCGGGATCTCCTTTGAGAGCAATACCCGGAATACCTTCAATTTTGAACTGGAAGCCGTTTACGGAGGGTTTTACAACGGAACCAACCTGAATATTGGCGGCAGTTTGAACGCCCGGTATCAGCCCTACGGCAATATTTCACTACAATTCGATTACAACGACGTCAAATTGCCCGATAATTACGGAAAAGAAAAATTATTCCTCATCGGGCCGCGCATCGACCTGACGCTCTCGGATAAATTATTCCTGACCACCTACTACCAGTACAATAACCTTCAGGACAACATGAACCTGAACGTGCGTTTCCAATGGCGATACCAGCCCGCTTCCGATTTTTTCATCGTGTACACGGAGAACTATTTCCCCGAAGATTTCAGCAGCAAAAACCGGGCGCTGGTGTTCAAGGCGACGTACTGGTTTAATATTTAGAAGGTGAGCGTGCTTCGGCCTCCGGACGACGAAGTCGCCTATGGCGGACGGAGTCGGCTACGTTCAGCATTGAAAAACGTTTACGAAACCTCAGAGGTTTCGTAAACGTGCGCCGTAAACCTTCCGTCAATGGGAAGGATCACAATCTGCGCCTTAAAAAGTGCGAATTCGCCAAATTTTGGTGAAGGAAAATTTTGAAACGTACCGGCAAAGGGTTAACTTGGGGTCCGGTAAAACCGGGCCTAATGTTAAAAAAGATCAAAAAACACCGGAACAACGCCCACGATTTCAGCAATTGCCCTGAAATCGTGGGCGTTGTTGTTATAGCGGATTTGGACGCAGCGAGTCGGCTTCCATTAGAAAATAAAAAATGACATTCGAGCAAATTAAATACGAACTAAAATATTTAGTTGCTTATGATTTTGAAGACGTCTTGAAAATCATCAAAGAATCATTGAAATCAGATTCAATGTTTCTAAATGAATTCATTTTAAATTTAGCTAAGTATAATGACTTGAAAAAAGATATAAGATTAGATATAATTGACGGCGAATCAAAAAGAATCGGACTCGCTAAGATTAGATTTTCTGTTATTCAATTAATTGATGATTTCTCTCCAATTGATATTGATGTTTCATTCATTTTATTCAAATTTATGAATGATGAAAGGCATCGAAAAATCATCTCCTATTCTGAGTGGCAAGAGTATAATCCAAACAAGGAAATTTCTTCGAATTCGTCTGCAAACTTTCATTTTGAGATGAATATTCTTTCATGGTTTTTTGATGGGCAAAAATTAAAGACAGACAATTTAAACTCAATAATTTCAGCAATTAATTTATCTGAATCGGCTTTTAATTTGCCTTTGACTAAATTAAAACCTTTCGAAAATGGAGAGGCAATAAAGGCAAATCATTTTAATCGATTTATGTCACCAATTGAGAATTTAGAATCAAAGATTGGGAATGTAGTAAATTGGGAATATTTTCCTCTGAAGGACGGAGAAGTTTTAAATGCAAAAAAATTAAATGAGATTATATCAAAATTGAATGAATTGGTAAAATTTAGTCTGTATCAAAAAAAATGAAAACGGAAGCCAATCGAGTAGGGAAAGGTGACCGATGACCGCCACCTTTGTCCTCTCACTATTTATCCCGCCGGGGCGGGACCACCGGGCGTACGGACCACCTACCCGGCGGTTCATGGAACAAACTTCCCTTTTTCTACTTTGGCTTGGGCTTGGTTTTGTCGCCGAACTTGATTTGGAGGGAGTATTCCAGAAACAGGATATACCCTTTTTGTCTGAGTCGTGCTTCCGTCCCCGTTGTGCCCATGATCGGACTACAGGCTATCGCCCAGCCTCCCATAAGAGAATAGGCAAATCGCCTGGCCCAACTCGCTTCCACACCTAACTGAAGAAAGTGTCACCCGATTTATCGGATTCGTAATGAGTTATCCGGTTTGGCCTTTCTATTCCTGGTCAAAACCCCGTTGAGCCAAGGCAACGGGTCCCGCCGCATGCTCATCCATTGCCTCAAGCTTTATGATGTTGTATTCTTAATCCCGGGGAATATTCCCGGCAGGAGATGTTTTTGCCTGACGCAATCCATTCATGGATGAATCATTGATTTATAACATTCTTTTTCATTCGTTTGAGTCTCAATACTTGCTTTTCCGCAGCAAGGGGCGTATTTTTCGGATGGTTTTTTCACGGCCTTAGTCCAGACTATTGGATGCGATGCCCATAATTGTTTCAGGTGAAGCGGCATAGTTCAACTCCTTTCATCCGCCACCCGCTTAACTGCTTCGGGCAAGGCACAGTGTTGTCGGGGGCGGCGTATGCACGGCTATAAGTTCCGCGCAATCAAATAGATCAATTATTTTTTATTTTCACAAGGAATGGAACTTTTTGTTCTATTTATTCGGTATTTGATAAAAGTACTTTCCTATGGTTAAAATTTATCTTGACAATAATGTTTATCGGTGGCTAAATCTCCCGGAGCAGATGGATGTATTAAGTCTGTTAAAGAAGATGATCAATAGAGATGTGATGATTTTATATTCACAAGCACATCTTAATGATCTGCATCAAGATAAGACTGATCAAAAAGAAGCAGATTTAAGATTCATGGAATCTCTTGCGGAAGATAATTTCTTAATGCATGAATCAGAGACTGATTCAATAGTTAATAAATTGGTGAATCCTGTCGAAGCGTATAGTTACTTTAAGCCTAGAGATGCATCGTATGAAGAATTATTTACTGAAATCTTTGCAGACTTAGAAGCTGAACAGGATTTAGGGCTTCTTAATAAATCGATGATTGATCTGTTGAAAAATACACCTATGGATATCGGCGTGTCGTCAATAAAAAAGGAAGATGATCCAAAAAATATCATTAGCCGATTAGGTTTAGATAACAACCCTAATTCACTTTATGATTGGATGTTTGTTTTTGGAAGGATGATGGATAAATTACATTCTGATAATACGATTATAAAGGATGTAAGAACTACTAGCAAATCAATTCTTGGCGTCGAGAAATTTAGTATAAATATTGAGCAAGTAGATTTCGATAAAAGGTTGTCAGAGACACCACTTGGTATGTCTTATCTTAAGTTGCTGGAATCTACGGTTGAGAATATGTCTAACGCGGAAAAGAAGAATTTTAGGTATATGTACTTTACAATGGCATTCACCATGCTAAACTTTATGGGAGTTGATAGTGAAAAAAATAAGAAGGTGAAGTTTAAAAATACTCAACATGATGCGGAGCACTATTTTTATAGTTTAGTTAGTGATTGGGTTATATCCGACGATAAGGGCTTTTTGAATAAATCAAAATTCTTAAATAATTTATTCCATATAGATACTGAAGTTCTTACAACGAGGCAATTTAGGGCGAGGCTATTTTTTCTGCTAGGTGAGAGTAAACAATCATTTGAAAGCTTTTTAGTGGATGCTATGGAGGAATTAAAGAATGGATTCGTATTAAACACCGAATTGTCTATTGACCTTCTTCAGAAGATTACCATCATAAAGCCGAATAAAATATTGTTCGGTTTTTTTAATAGGATTTCGTTCAACGAACTTACTGACGGTTCTGATCATAAATACGTTATACTATATAAAGACGGGAGGAAAATCCAACATTACAGTTGGTATAAAGATTTTGAACGGATGACGAATAAAATTGTAGAATTGATTGGGTGCGATTCTTTTGGCTTGGGCAGTTTTTCTGAGAGTGATAGAGAGGATTTACTTAAGGAGGAATGGGACGGGCGAGAATGGAATATTGATGGTAGAAAATATATTTTGTCTCAAAATAGCCTATCGCGTAGGCTAAATTTTTCCATTGGCCCATTTTTTGGAAATATTAATGCGCGGAAAATCCGCTAGCCGCCCAGTCTCCGTAGAGGCTCCGGCCAACCGTCTTGCATATCGTCAAGCAATATACAAAACCATGAAAGAATACAAATTAAAATATAACATAATAGAACTTCAGAAAAAGTATGATTCCGGAGAATGAGATTTTAAAGATTCTGATTTTAATGAGACCAGGTTTGAGAACTTAAATCTTAGGCGAAAAACATGAGTCATTCCGAATTTTGTAACACGAAAAACACGGACATTTTTTTTATTTGAACCACTACCTG
>CAZLEF010000089.1:0-29300 GCA_964558465.1 uncultured Lewinella sp.
TTGTTCATTGTTGTTCATTGTTGTTCATTGTTGTTCATTGTTGTTCATTGTTGTTCATTGTTGTTGGCGCCCGTTAACCATAATGAACGATAATAAACCATCATAAACCATCATAAACCATCATAAACATTTACAAACAAAATTTCGTAACATGAAAAGGACACCCGTAACATTTTTCTCATTATTCGCCCTGGTACTGGGCCTGAACGCATGCAACAACGCTCCCGCTGAAAACAACACAGTTGCCGTTGAAAATCCGGCGCCGCAACCCAAAGCGCAAACCGTAGCGCTCACCACGCCCGGCTTGAAAGTCGGCGATACCGCGCCCGATTTTTCACTGATGAATGTGGACAAAAAAATGTACTCGTTCAAAGACGTGAAGGACGCCAATGGCAATACGCCGAAGGGGTATATCGTCACCTTCACCTGCAATACCTGCCCGGTGGCCCAGGCTTATGAAGACCGGATCATCGAACTGCACAAAAAAATGTCCCCGCTGGGTTATCCGGTGGTGGCTATCCAGCCCAACGACCCGGCCGTCCAGCCCGGCGACAGCTTCGAGGCTATGCAAAAACGCGCCAAATCGATGAATTATCCCTTCGTTTATCTGTTCGACGACGGCCAGAAAATTTATCCGCAATACGGCGCAAGCCGCACGCCGGAAGTCTATCTGGTGGATAATAACCTGAAGGTCCGTTACCACGGCGCTATCGACGATAATTCCCAGGACCCGGACGCCGTGAAGGTCAATTATGTAGTGAATGCGGTTATCGCGATCGAAAAAGGCGAAGAACCCAACCCGGCTGATGTTCGCGCAGTGGGTTGCTCGATCAAAGCGAAAAGAGGATCCTGATTCTGGATGTTTACCCGCCTTTTAGGGCGGGCTGGATGCTGGATGCTGGAAACATGCCGTTATCCAGCATCTAGCATCTAATATCCAGCATCTAGCATCTATTATCGGGCATCTATTATCTGGCATCAACCCGGTAAACAAGCGTCACCAGCCCCGACGAGTATTTTACGGAATCCAGCAGGGTGAGCGGGATCCTGCCTTCGATGTCCTGAAACAAGGGCTTCCCCTTTCCCAAAAGAATGGGGTGCACGGCCAGGCTCAGTTCATCCACCAGGCCCAGGTTGAAAAAAGAAGTGGTCAGGCTGGCGCCCCCGAAGAGCCAGATATCCTTGCCGGGCTCGTTTTTGATCCGGTTGACCTCCGCTTTCAAATCTCCGCCAACCAGAATATTGGGCGCATTTACCGTTTGCAGCGTATTGGAAAAAACATAGGATTTAAAATGGGAGAACATGCCCGCCCCTTCCATATCGGCCGGCTGCGACAACATCAGTTCATAGGATTTTCGCCCGTAAAAAATGGCGTCGATCCGCTTGAAAAAATCGCTCATCCCGTAATCCTGGTCGGTAAAACACCAGTCGTACTCCCCATTGGGGCCTTCAATAAAACCGTCGAGGCTGACGGCCAGTCCTAAGATTATTTTTCGCATGGTTTCTTTGTTTCAGTGCTGCATGGTTTCAGTGTTTTCCCAAAGGGATGGCTATGCCACAGTGTAATCAGTGTAATCATTTCAATCAGTGTTTCAGTGTTGCATGGTTTCAGTGGTGTTACAAAGATGGGGCCTATCCAGGTGCAACGATTGTAAAAATCCGCCATCAGTACAAAATATTCGTAGCGGCGACCAATTGTCCGGGAGACATATTGGCGAAAGCATGAAAATCGTGGATAAAATGGGCCTGGTCGTAATAGCCGCTCAAATAGGCAATATCCGTGAGACTGGCGGCCGGGTATTTTTTGAGTTCCCGGAGTGCAAAAACGAACCGGGTCAAGCGGGCAAATTCTTTGGGCGTCAGTCCTGCGCCGGCCTGAAACCGCCGGATCAGTTGCCGGTTGCTAAGGCCTGTTTTTTCGGATAATTCTGTCACTTTCAATTGCCCTTTTTGGCGCCGGATCCATTCGATGCAAAAATCAACCGCCGGGTCAATTTTTCCGGCGCCCAGCAACCGGACCAGCAGGAATTGCTGGATCATCTCCGAACGATGTTCATGGTCGCAGGCTGCTGCAATCCGGTCTTCCAATTCGCGGGTCTGGTCTTTCCAGACTGGGTATAGATCCGTCAGATCCCGGTCGAGGACGCTCATCGGCGCGGGGAAGAAAGGGTAAGCCCGGCCCGGCCGGAAACATACCGCAATACATCCCACCTTCCCCCGCAGGGTGATTTCCGAAAAAGAACGCAACCTCGCATTCAAAAAACTGGATGCCGCCTCCCCCGGAAGGTAATGGACAAACAACTCCACACACGCATCCGGCAGGACCCGCATAGGCTCCGACCCCATATTGAAACCCTCGCCTTCCATTGAAAAAACGGTCTTGATATAGGGACGGAGGGCGGGAATGATGGTATGGAGATGGTATTGCATGGATGTTTATCTGGCCACGCCTGTGGCGTGGTTGATGCTGGATATCGCCAATCGTATCCCCGCCCAGCCCCTCCATACTTCCGGGTCCCAGGCGGGTAAAAATCGAACCAATCGAACCAATCGAACCAATCGTATCAATCGATACCAATCAATTAACCACCAATATACAACCTTTTTCAATCCGTCAGGGGTCTTAAGAATGCAGTGCGCCGGCCGGATTTCCGTTTTGTCAAAAATTCAGGTCAAATGCACTGCGATATCATAAAAAGTTGTAACTTTGCGGGCTTATGAAAATCAGGGGTTTATTTATCATTTTTAGTGTGGCGTTTTTGGGCCTGACCGCCTGCAGGAGCGAATTCGAAAGGATACGCGCCAGCGGCGATCCGGTGGCAATCCTCAAAAAAGCGGACGAATACTACGCCGCCGAAGAATACCAAAGGGCTCAAACCCTGTATGAATTGGTCCTTCCTTCGTACCGGGGGAAAAAAGAAGCCGAAGAAATCGCCTACCGGTACGCCAATACGTACTATAACCTCGGTCAGTATATCCTGGCTTCCTACTATTTCTCCAACTTCTCCCAAACCTTTGGGGGCAGCCCGAAAAAAGAGGAAGCCGATTATATGTCGGCCTATTGCAACTATAAAATGTCGCCTTCCTTCCGGCTGGATCAAACCTATTCGGATAAGGCGATCGAGGCTTTTCAACTCTTCATCAATACCTATCCGCAAAGCAGCCGGGTAACCGAATGCAACCGGTTGATCGATGAGATCCGGGCCAAACAGGAGGAGAAAGCCTACAACGAAGCGGTGCTGTATTTCGATATGCAATATTACCAGTCGGCCATACAGACCTTTGAAAATATGCTCAAGGATTTCCCCGAGACCAGCGACGCCGAACAGGTCCGGTTCATGATTCTCCGTTCGTCGCATTTGCTGGCTGAGAACAGTTTTGTGGACAAACAGGAAGAACGTTACCGCGAAACACGTGATCGCGCCGAGGAATATGTCGAACGCTTCCCCAAAAGCAAAAATATCCGGGAAGCGCGCGAAATGTTGAACAATGCCAGGAAAAAATTAAATCAGTTGAATAATGTCAGACATCAAAGCCAAAGTTCAGGGAATTGACCCCAACGTGCGGGCCCGCGACGTGGATAAAATGGCGTCCCAGACGACCAATATCTACGAAACGCTGGCCATCATTACCAAACGCGCCATCCAGCTGGGCTCTGAATTAAAACAGGAGTTGAATACCAAACTGGAGGAATTTGCCACCACTTCGGATACGATCGAGGAGATCAGCGAAAACAAGGAACAGATCGAAATTTCCAAGTTTTACGAGCGCCTGCCCAATCCCGCCATCATCGCAACCGAAGAGTGGATCAACGATGAACTCTACTACCGCTTTAAGGAGCGCCGGAAGAATTATTGATAACAGCTAAGTGAATTTTCCGGCACGAAGAATGGTTAAAGCGGGGAACTTCATTGTATAAAGCCCATGGCCTTTTATAAAAACAGGATGGCTCACATCCTGTAGCTGTTTGGTTTTGTCCTGATACTCCTGAGGCTGCCAACGAAAAACCATGTCTTCCATTCTCAAACATAAAAAAATCATCCTGGGCGTCACCGGCAGCATCGCAGCCTACAAGGCCGCTTTCCTGGTGCGTTTGCTGGTGAAAGCCGGCGCGGAAGTCCAGGTGTTAATGACGCCCGCTGCAGCAGAATTTATCAGTCCGCTGACGCTTTCCACCTTGTCAAAAAAAGAGGTTTTTACCAGCGTGATTTCCGGATCGGGCTGGAACAACCACGTGGAACTGGGTTTATGGGCCGATGTTTATCTGTTAGCGCCCCTCTCTGCAAATTCCATGGCCAAACTGGCCAACGGCATCTGCGACAATATGGTCGCCGCTGTTTATCTCTCCGCCCGCTGCCCCGTATTTTTTGCGCCGGCCATGGACCTGGATATGTGGCGCCATCCCGCCACCCGGGCGAACCTCCGGAGAATGCAATCTTTTGGCAATCAATTAATTCCGGTCGGTTTTGGCGAACTTGCCAGCGGCCTGACCGGCGAAGGGCGAATGGCTGAACCGGAAGATATCGTCCGCCTGCTGGAAGACCATTTCAACACAGGCGCCGCACTGGCAGGCAATCGCATCCTTATCACAGCCGGCCCTACTTTCGAACCGATCGACCCCGTGCGTTTTGTCGGCAATCATTCTTCCGGCAAAATGGGCATCGCCCTCGCGGAAGAAGCTGCCCGCCGGGGGGCTCAGGTCGAATTGGTTCTTGGGCCGTCCTCACAGCAAACCGCGCACCCGGGTATCCGGACTACCCACGTGCAAACGGCCGAAGAAATGTACACTGCCGCCGCCGCAATATTCCCGGATTGCCATGCCGCCATCCTCGCAGCCGCCGTTGCCGACTACCGGCCCGCCCACGCAGCCGCCGAAAAGATCAAAAAGAAATCGGATACCTTTACCCTGGAAATGGTGAAAACCCGGGATATCGCCGCAGAATTGGGCAAAATCAAACGAAACGATCAGGTGATCGCCGGATTCGCCCTTGAAACCCAAAACGGCGTAGTGAACGCCAAAGAAAAAATCCTGAAGAAAAACTTTGATTTTATCGTCCTCAATTCCCTCCGCGATCCGGGCGCCGGATTCCGGCACGACACCAACAAGATTTCTATCATCGGCAAAGACAATAAGATCCAGGAATTTGAGTTAAAAACCAAGACGGAAGCCGCGGCCGACATCATCGACGAATTACAGCGCCGGCTTTCTTCTGCAAAATAATTACCGGAGTTATGAGAAAGCAGTTCATTTTACTTTCAGCAGCCTTGTTCGTTTGCTTTTCAGTTGTGGCGCAGGAGGTCAACTTTACCGTCAAGGTCAACAGCCAGAAAGCGACTACCATCGACCCCAAGGTTTTTGCCACCCTGGAAAATACCATCCAGGAATTCCTCAACAGCACCAAATGGACGGAAGACGTCTTCGAACCGGAAGAACGGATCAACTGCAACCTCCTGCTGACCATTTCAGAAGAACGCGGCCCCACCAGCTTTAAAGCCGACCTCGCCATCCAGAGCTCCAGGCCGGTTTATGGCGTGGAATACGAAACGCCTGTTTTTAACCACCTCGATAAAGAGGTCACGTTCGAGTATGAACAGTTCCAGCCCCTCCAATTCAGCAGGAACCTGTTCCAGGATAACCTTTCAGCCGTTCTGGCTTTTTATGTTTATATCATTCTGGGCCTGGACTACGATTCTTTTGCTCAGCTCGGAGGCGAAACCCACTTCAAAGCCGCGCAGGAGATCATCAATACGATCCCTCAAAATGAGGCGTCCGCCAATCCGGGCTGGCGCTCGGTAGAAGGCAACCGCAACCGCTTCTGGCTGATCGAAAACCTGCTTTCTCCGCGGGTCCGGACGTTCCGCGAAGGGTTTTACAAATATCACCGGCAAGGACTGGATATAATGCACAAAGACGCCAACGCAGGCCGCGCCGTCATCACACAAACCGTGGAAGACCTGGGCCGCGTCAACCAATCCTACCCCAACTCCATGATCATCCAGGTTTTTAACAACACCAAAAACGCGGAAGTCGTCGAGATCTTTAAAGGGGGCACCCTCGAAGAAAAAAATAAAGTGGTGGAGATCATGAGCCGGGTGGATCCTACCCGGGCAAATGCTTACCGGAGCGTCAGGAATTGATTGGTTGTTGATTTGTTGATTCGTTTATACGTTGATTTGACGCTTCGAATCAACAAATCAACGTATCAACGCATCAACAAATAATCAAAAATTCCGGTCCCCATCCTGCTTCAGATCATCATTCCGGATGCGGCTGTTGCGCTGCCGGTTGAAATCCAGTTTGCCAAAGCTGTAATTCAGGGTGATACCAAACGACCGGAACGGCACCAATGCTTCGCTGCGCTGGAAAAAATTTTCCCCGCGCAGTTCGGAAGGGAAAGGTTTGTTTTCCTGGAACGGCTCAACGATCCGGATGCCCACGCTGAACTGTTTGGAAAACTCCTTCCGCACCCCCGCGCTGAACATGGAAAAGGAGGGGTTGTAACCTTGTAAGGTTTGTTGCGGCGACCGGAAAAAGCCGAACAGTTCGATCTTCCAGTCTTTTTTCAGGCTCACCGTTGAATTCAGGTTGCCATTCCACAAGATTGCTTCGTTGCTGAGGTTGATGCCTTCAGCCGTGCTTTCCACATTGTAGGTATAGACGTTGAACCCGCCCCGCAGGGTCCAGATCTTGAGCAGGGTGGCGGAAGCGAACAGATTCACCCCCACCGACCGGTCTTTTCCGATATTGAGAAACGTAGTTGTCGACGCCGTTTGGTCGGTGCTGAGTTCGAGGAAACTTTCGATGATGTCCGTCGTGCGGCGGTAATAGGAGGAGAAAAACAGGCCGATTCCCTTTACAAAGGTATTGTAACTCAGTTCGTATTGTTCCACGAGTTCCGGTTCCAGGCTGGGGTTGCCGACAGTGATGTTATTCGGATCGCTGTTCTCCGTATAGGGGTTGATGTACCGGAGGCTGGGCCGCTGGATTCGCTGGGAATAACTCAGCCGGATATTGGAAAAACCTTTCAACGTCCGGCTCAGGATGATGCTGGGCAGGATATTGTCATAGGCATTGGAAAAACCTGGAAAATCCCGGTCGAATTCCCCGCCGAGGGTGGTATGTTCGTACCGGGCGCCGGCCACCAAACCGTTCTTCTTCCCGATCTTGATATTGAAAGACGCATACCCGGCGTACACGTCCTGGTCGTAATAGAAGATATTGGACAGTCCGGAAACCGGCACATAGACCTGGCTGCTTTCGTCGAACCGTTTAAGTTGGTAATCGCTGTCGATCACCCGGATGACCGCCTTTGCGCCCGTTTCCAGTTTGATGAACGCATTGAAGGGGTGGATATAATCCGTTTGCAGGGTATATTCCAGGTTCAACCCGTCATTGGTGTTGATCTCGTTGAGTTGGTAGACCGGCGACTCGCTGGTCTGCAGGTTGGTATTTTCCTGGTCGGAACCCGTCCCGCTCAACTGGAAGGCAAAAACCAGCTCTTTTTCCGGGGTTTTGAAGGTTTTTTTGTAGTCGGTCGTCCAGTCAAAACCGCTGCGCAGGGTCTTATTGACATTGTCACGGACAAATGAAAGGGTGGTTCCATCCGGCGAAGTAAGGGAGCCGTTGACCAGGCCCGACCGGTCGAATCCGAACCCGTTGAAACGCACGTTGGTCGTCAGGTTGTTGTAGGCATTGAAGTCGTAAAACGCGCCGACCGACCCGTTGTACCCCACGGTAGCTGTGTTGGAAGGGCCGCCTTGCCGCAGGATGCGCAGGTTGCCAGGCGTGCCGTCTTCGCGATAAAATTCAAAGGAACCTTCCCTCGGCCATGACCAGAAGGCGTTGGCGTTGCCATTGACTCCGAACCTGCCGCGGACCACGTTCAGGTTCAGCACGCCGTTGTTTTGCCGTGTACCGACCGAAACGTTGGCTGAGCCCGTAATGCCTTCCGCCGTTTTTTTCTTGGTGATGATGTTGATGATGCCGGCGCTGCCTTCACCGTCGTAACGAGCCGTCGGGGCGGTGATGACCTCCACGTTCTTGATCTGATCGGCGGGGATGGTTTTCAGCGCGTCGGCGATATTGGCGGCAAACAGCGTGGAAGGCCGGCCGTTGATCAGGATCTGAACGTTGGTGGAACCCCGCAAGGATACGTTGCCTTCCAGGTCGACCGACAGCAGCGGCACCCTTCTCAATACCTCGGATGCATCGCCGCCGGAAGTGGACACATCCTTCTCGGCGTTGTACACCATTTTGTCGATCCTGTTTTCGATCAGGGCGGCCTCGCCGGTGACGGTCACCTCGTCCAGGTTGATGCCGGCGGGAACCAGGAAGACCTTGCCCAGGTCGAGGTCCGGTTTTTCCGGCGTGGTTTCAATGTCTGTGATGGTTTTGGTTTCATACCCCAGGAAGGCGATCTCCAGCTTGTATTTGCCGGTTTTGACCTCCGTCAGTTTAAATACGCCCGACTCGTCCGACAATCCGCCGTTGACGTCCTTGCCGCCTTGCGGGTTGGTCAGTACGATCGTCGCAAATTCGACGGGTTTCAGGGTCATAGAATCCAGCAGTTGGCCGGCAATTTTGCCTACAACGGCGGCAGCTTGCGGACGGCCAAATCCGCCGGTGGGAAAAGTGGGCTGTTGTGCAACCAGCAAAGACATGGAAAGGGCAGAGAGAAAGGTCAGCAGGCTTTTTTTCATAGTCGGTGTTGTAAACGTTTCAGGCAATCCGGTTAGTTAATGGTTGATCACGGGAATAAACAGGGAAATGTGATTATTGTTCATATTATTCTCTTCCAAAGGTCGTATATTAGCTCCGCTCAAAACATCCAAGCGAAACAACCATGAAAAGAAGAGATTTCATCAAGGTCACCGGAGCGACTGCGGCAGCCTTCACCATCGTCCCCAGGTCGGTACTCGGCGGACGCGGATTTATATCGCCCAGCGACAAACTCAATATCGCCTGCATCGGCGTCGGCGGCAAAGGCTGGGTCAACGCCACTTATTCTTATAATAACGGCAGCGACAATATCGTCGCGCTTTGCGACGTGGACGACCGGCAGGCCAAAGAAGCCCGCAAATTATGGCCCAATGCGCCCTACTACCGGGATTACCGCGAGATGCTCGTCAAGGAGGGCAGCCGCATCGACGCCGTCACGATCAGCACCCCCGACCATATGCACGCCGTACAGGCGCTCGACTGCATGAAACGCGGCAAACACGTGTACTGCGAAAAACCCCTGACCCACGATATTTACGAAGCCCGCATCCTCACCCAGGCCGCCGAAAAATACCGCGTCGTGACCCAGATGGGCAACCAGGGCAGTTCGGGCGACGATACCCGCTACGTTGAATCCTGGATCCAGTCGGGCCTCATCGGCGACGTGCACAAGGTGCATGTCTGGACCAACCGCCCGGTTTGGCCCCAGGGCATCGATACGCCAAAAGGGAAACATAAAGTGCCCAAACAAGTGGATTGGGAACTGTGGCTGGGCACGGCGCCCCACCGGGCGTTTAACCCCACCTATCTGCCCGCTACCTGGCGCGGATGGGTCGACTACGGCACGGGCGCCCTCGGCGACATGGGCTGCCACTTCATGGACGTTCCGTTCCGCGCCCTCAAACTGGGGTACCCCACCGCTGTGTATTGCAGCGTGGCCGGCGCCTGGAACGGTTTCTTCGACCAGAACCTGAAAATGGACAGCTATCCTACCGCGTCTGCCATCCATATCGAATTTCCGCAGCGCGGCGCCCTGCCGCCCGTTCAACTCAGTTGGTACGACGGCGGCATCATGCCCGAACGGCCAAAAGAACTCTTGCCCGAAGAGGCGCTCGGCGAACTGGACGGCGGCATCCTCTTCGAAGGGACCAAAGGCAAAATGATGGCCGGTCTGTTTGGCCGCAACCCCACCCTGTTGCCCACCAGACTCATGAAGGACGTACCGAAGCCGGCGCCCAGCAAACCGCTGGTAGAACGGGGTACGGAAGGCCACCAGCAGCAGTGGGTGAAAGCTTGCAAGGAAGGTTTTGGCGCCCATACCAGTTCGCCGTTCTCCGAATCCGGCCCGCTCACCGAGACGGTACTGATGGGCAACCTGGCGGTTTTGAGTTACAACCAGGTGGAAAACGAAAGTTTTACCGGCCGCAAACAACTGCTCTGGGACGGCCAGAACATGAAGATCACCAATTTTGAACCTGCTAATCAGTTTGTGCGGCGGAAATACAGAGGTGAATGGGGGTTTGTGTTGTGAGGTTGGAGATCTATGGCTTTGAAGTTGCAAACTTCAAAGAGCGGGGACCACCTGCTTCAGCTATTGAAGCGAGCCGAAAAGCAAAGAAACGGTGTCCTGGCTGTTTTTAATATTGTTCAACCCGGAGTATTGCCCACTTTTGAATTTTGCATGTTAAATTTTGCATTCAGCCTTTCAAAACCTCCACCAAAATCCCCAACTCCACCCCCTCGCTCAGCTCGATTTTCGTCCCGTTCCCGGGATGTTCGGTCAGTTGCAGGCTTTGGGCCAGGGTTTCCGCTTTGATATAATCGCTGAAGAGCTCGACGGCGGGTGTAACGGCCGCATGGTTTTCCAGCAGGATCCGGATCTTGTCGGTCACTTCGAAATTCTGTTCCTTGCGGATGTTCTGGATGCGGTTCACCAGGTCGCGGGCGATGCCTTCGGCTTCCAGGCCGGGTGTGATCGTGATGTCCAGCGCCACGGTCAGGCCGCCCTCGCCGGCTACCAGCCAGCCCGGGATGTCCTCGGTGCTGATCTCCACGTCTTCCGGTGTGAGTTCGAAGGTTTCTCCTTCCAGCGTGAGGTTGAAAACCTTGTTTTTTTCGAGTTGCCCGATCTCCGTGTCGGTCCAGGCCGCAATGGCGTCGGCAGCGGCTTTCATCTGTTTGCCCAGGCGGCGGCCCAGGGTCTTGAAATTGGCCTTCGCCCGCTTTTTGATGATCCCTGAAGCGTCGGTGACGTATTCCAGTTCCTTGACGTTCACTTCGGCCAGGATGAGGTCCTCGACGGCGTCCACCTGGGCCTTGAATTGGTCGTCGAGCACCGGTACCAGTACTTTTTGCAGGGGCTGGCGCACACGGATCTTTTCCTTTTTGCGCAGCGACAACACCAGGGAGGAAATGCGTTGTGCGTAGTCCATCCGCTGCTCCAGGGCCTGGTCGATCACGCCGGCGTCGGCCACAGGGAAATCGGCCAGGTGCACCGATCCGGCTTTTTCCTGCCCGGTGGCGTCGTTCAGGTTTCTGAACAGCCATTCGGAGAAAAAGGGTGCAACGGGCGCAATGAGTTTGGACACGGTCAGCAGGCAGTCGTACAGCGTTTGGTACGCGGCGGTTTTATCGGCTGAGTATTCGCCTTTCCAGAACCGGCGGCGGTTGAGGCGGACGTACCAGTTGCTCAGGTGTTCGTCCACAAAAGTCATGATCTTGCGGGCAGCCCGGGTGGGTTCGTAGTCGGCATAGTCGGCATCCACTTCTTTCACCAGGGTATTCAGCACAGAGACGATCCAGCGGTCGATCTCGGGTCTTTCCGCCAGCGACACGGAGGCTTCTTTGTAGCCGAAGCCGTCGATATTGGCGTACAGCGAAAAGAAGGAGTACAGGTCGAACAGTTTCCGGAAAAACTTCCGGCTCACCTCTTCCAGGCCGTCCTGGTCGAACTTGAGGTTTTCCCAGGGGTCGGAATTGGCGATCATGTACCAGCGGGTGGCGTCGGCGCCGTATTTGGCTAGTGTATCGAAGGGATCAACGGCGTTGCCCAGGCGTTTGGACATCTTCTGGCCGTTTTTGTCGAGCACCAGTCCGTTGGACACCACATTTTTGAACGATACGCTGTCGAAGGCCATCACAGCGATGGCGTGCAGGGTGTAGAACCAGCCGCGGGTCTGATCCACGCCTTCCGCGATAAAATCCGCCGGGAAGTTTTGGCGGAATTTTTCCTGGTTTTCGAACGGGTAATGCCATTGCGCGTAGGGCATGGCGCCGCTGTCGAACCAGACATCGATCAGGTCGGTTTCGCGGTGCATGGGTTCGCCGCTGTCGCTCACCAATACCACCTCGTCGATGAAGGGCCGGTGCAGGTCGGCGGGTACCTGTTGGGAAAGGCCCAGGCGGGTATTGGCTGCGGCGACTTCCTTTTGCAGTTCTTCCACCGAGCCGATGCATTTTTCTGCGGCGCCGTCTTTGGTGCGCCAGACGGGCAGCGGAATGCCCCAGAACCGGGAGCGGGAGAGGTTCCAGTCTTGCAGGTTTTCCAGCCATTTGCCGAAGCGTCCTTCGCCGGTGGCCGCCGGTTTCCAGTTGATGGTCTGGTTGAGTTCGTACATGCGTTCCTTCACCGAGGAGGTGCGGATGAACCAACTGTCGAGCGGATAGTACAACACCGGTTTGTCGGTGCGCCAGCAATGCGGGTAATTGTGCACGTATTTGGCTACGCTGAAGGCTTTGCCGTCCAGTTTTAGCCGCACGGCGATGTCAACGTCCACGTTTTTGTAGTCGGGGTCGTCGGTATAGTTTTTCACGTAGCGGCCGGCAAATTCGCCTGCATCTTCCGTGAATTTGCCGGATTTGTCCACCAGGGTGAGCGAGCCGATGCCGTTGGCGCGGGCTGCGCGCATGTCGTCGGCGCCGAAGCTGGGGGCGGTATGCACTACGCCGGTTCCGTCTTCGGTGGTCACGAAGTCGCCGGTCAGCACCCGGAAGGCGTCGCCGTCGGCGGGTACGGGGCCGGGCAGGAGTTGTTCGTAGCGAATGCCTTCCAGTTGTTTGCCGGGGAAGGGTTCGCTCATTTCCAGGATCGCGGGTTTGTTTTTGCCTTCAAACCAGAGCGGAACCAGGTTTTTGGCCAGTACCACGCTCACCGGCGTTTCGGTATACGGGTTGACGGTTTTGATCTTGACGTATTCGATCCGGGGCCCCACGGTCAGGGCCGTATTGGAGGGCAGCGTCCAGGGGGTGGTGGTCCAGGCCAGGATGCGGACGTCCTCACTGTCTGATCCATAGAGGAACGCCGATTTTTTGTCTTTTTTGACAACGAACATCCCCACCACGGTGGTATCCGTTACCTCTTTGTAAGCGCCCGGCATATTCAGTTCGTGGGTACTCAGCCCGGTGCCCGCTGCGGGCGAATACGGCTGGATGCTGTACCCTTTATAAAGGAAACCTTTGTCGTAGAGGCGCTTGAGCAGGAACCAGACTGATTCGATATAGTCGTTTTCATAGGTGACGTAGGGGTTGTCGAGGTCTACCCAATAGCCCATTTTGACGGTAAGGTCGTCCCAGAGGTCCTTATACCGCATGACCGTTTCGCGGCATTTCCGGTTGTATTCCTCTACCGAGATTTTGGTTCCGATATCCTCTTTGGTGATGCCCAGTTCTTTTTCCACACTCAGTTCGATGGGCAGGCCGTGGGTATCCCAGCCGCCTTTGCGTTCCACCCGCCGGCCTTTCATAGAGTGGTAACGGCAAAAGATATCCTTGATGGCGCGCGCCAGGACGTGGTGGATGCCCGGTTTGCCGTTGGCGGACGGCGGGCCCTCATAAAACACGAAGCTGTTCCCGGGGTCGCGCTGCTCCACACTCTTCTCAAAGATCCGGTTGGCCGCCCAGAATTGGAGGATCTCGCGGTCGACATCCGGCAGGTGGAGGTTCTTGAATTCCTTGTACATGACAGGTCCTTTTTAAAAAGATTCGCAAAGGTACAAACAAAAAAGCTCCGGCAAACTGCAATCTGCCGGAGCTTTTCTGATGGTATCACCAACGCTTCATCGCAGATTGCAGGGCAACCCCGTAATGATGATGGCGATGATGATGGTATTCTGGTTCATTTCCGTTTTTCGGATTTTGGACAAAGATAAGGGGTTTTTGGGAGGGATGCAAGGGTTGACGAAGGCTCATCGAAGTTTGTACCATGTATGCGGTTATCGAACGCTTATCGAAGTTTGCAACTTCGATGCCCTATTGGTTACCCATTTAAAGCTGTGCCGCCGAAAAGAAAGTTTGTAACTTTCCGGATTGACCTGCAAATCATGTCTCGCGGGCAACAGGGATTTGAAGTTGCAAACTTCAAATAGCGGAGGGATTTGAATGAGTTCCCACGCCTTTGAAATAAACTTTCAGGCGGGCCAGCGGTCCGCTATCTTGGTAACACCACCCAATCGAGAGGACTTCCGGGCCGTAGGTCCGGCATCTTTTGCCGCAAGCGAGGCAAAACGCTAAAAGGTAAGGAAGAGCCTCCCGGGTAACTGGTTTGTCCATAGGCACTCTCCATAGGTTCATGGAACTCCTGTGGAGGGATCGCAGGATTCAAGCTGCTTCAGGCGATTAGATACCGGTCCGCTGGACCGGACGCCATTCTCATCCGGGACGGTTACAAAGATGCCGGTCCGCTGGACCGTTTCGTGGCGGGCCGCTATCCAAAACCCAGGTTAATTTAACATGAGTTTTGGATCGGTTTTAATGTCCGCTCTGAAAAACCTCCGGGTATTTCCGGATAAAATAGACCGGCGTACAGCTCCAGGCATGGCAATAACTGTTGATGGGAAAAAACCGGTAAGGAGAAATAAAATCATCCTCCGGGTCGTATTCTTCCCAAAAGGTATCCGCCTCTTTTTCTACCATACCGTCCCAAAACAGGAAATTTTATTCCGGTGCGCTGCACCTGCCTTTACCCGCCGCCCCTGACGGTTTTGCCCGAGCTTTCGTGAAATCCGCGCCTTTGAGTTCCTTGTTAGAATCAATGCAAATTACGCTTTTGCGGCAAATAAAATCAGCAATGCTACCATAATCAGCAATAGCTGTTGTTGGTTCATATTTGCACAATATCTCGCAATCGGTCTCTTTATGTCAGAAACTAAGCAAAATCCTCCGAATCTTTACGTCCCACAACACCCGCCCCAAACAACCCCAAACAACCCCAAACCAAAAAAATCCCTATCTTCGCCCCTCAAAATGAAAAAACGGGAAAAATGATCCTGCGAACTGAGATTGCAAACGTACTGCGCGACCCCCAAATCGGGGCTGAAATCACGGTCATGGGCTGGGTGCGGGCCTTCCGCTCCAACCGTTTCATCGCATTAAATGACGGCTCCGGCGCCAAAAACCTGCAAGTGGTGGTACCCGACCAATACCGGGACGACCCCGCGCTGGAACCCATCCTCAAAAAAATTACGTTCCACGCCAGCATCAAGGCCACCGGCAAACTCGCCGAGAGCCTGGGCGCCGGCCAAACCGTGGAACTCCTGGCCGATACCATAGAGATCCTGGGCGAAAACAACCCGGAGGTCTACCCGCTGCAGCCCAAATTCCAGACCATGGAATTCCTGCGCGAAAACGCCCATTTCCGGATGCGCACCAATACTTTCAGTTCGGTCTTCCGCATCCGGCACGCTGTGGCTTACGCCATCCACAAATATTACAACGACCGGGGGTATTACTATATGCACAGCCCCATCATCACGGGCAGCGACGCGGAAGGCGCAGGTGAGATGTTCCGCGTAACCACCCTCGACCTGGACAAACTGCCGCGCACCAAAGAGGGCGCCATCGACTGGAAAGAGGACTTCTTTGGCAAGGCGACCAACCTCACCGTTTCCGGCCAGTTGCAGGGTGAGATCGCCGCCCTCGCCATCGGCAAAATATACACTTTTGGTCCGACTTTCCGGGCCGAGAACTCCAATACGTCCCGCCACCTGGCCGAATTCTGGATGATCGAGCCGGAAGTGGCCTTTTACGATATCGAAGACAATATGAACCTGGCGGAGGACTTCGTCAAGTTCCTCATCAACTACGTGCTGGACAATTACCCGGACGACCTCCAGTTCCTCGACCAGCGCCTCAGGGATGAAGAAAAGAATCTGCCGCAGGACAAACGCCGGCCCATGGGCTTGCTCGAAATGCTGCGGTTTGTGGTCGACCATGATTTTGCCCGGATCTCCTATACCGAAGCCGTCAATATCCTGCGCAATTCCAGCCACTTCAAAAAAGGCAAATTCGAATTTGAGCCGGTCTGGGGCAGCGACCTGCAGGCCGAACACGAGCGGTTCCTGGTGGAAAAGGAATTCCGGAAACCGGTGATCGTGCGCAATTACCCCAAATCGATCAAGGCTTTTTATATGCGCGAAAACGAACCCGGTACCGACGGCGCCCCGGAAAATACGGTGGCCGCCATGGACGTGCTCTTCCCTTATATCGGCGAAGTGATCGGCGGCTCCCAACGCGAGGAACGCCATGACCGTCTGCTCAACCGCATCCACGAAATGGGCATCGCGGAAGAAGAACTCTGGTGGTACCTCCAGTTGCGCCAGTTCGGCGGAGCGCCGCACGCGGGGTTTGGTCTGGGCTTCGAACGCATGGTGCAGTTCATCACCGGCATGGGCAATATCCGGGATGTCATTCCGTTCCCGCGGACGCCGAAGACGGCGGAGTTTTAGATGTTTTTTTTTGGTTGATGTTTGTTTATGATGGTTTATGATGGTTCATGATGGTTCATGATGGTTTATGATGGTTGACGGCCGTTAACACCAATGAACCATCATAAACTACAATGAACTACAATGAACTACAATGAACTACAATGAACTACAATGAACCACAATGAACTATAACGCACCTCCCGTTAAAATCCCGTTAAACCGGTCCGGAGATATCGCAGAATTATACTATATCTGAAAAATGCGACGTTTTCAAGTCCGAATGTTTATTTCGGTGACCCGGGCCGTTAGGTAGCCTCTGTCTGTCATCGGTCAAAATTTAAATCTGCCGCCCGTGAAAAACGCTTCTTTTTTTTACATAATGGCCGGTTGCTGCCTGATCTTCACCTTTACCCATTGCGATATCGCCAGGCGGATCAACGGCGAATCCATCCGGAGCCTTCAGCCTGCAGACGATGAAACCGCGTTGCGCAACGATATTGTCGGCTATGCCCGCGAATATGTAGGCGCCAGGTATAAGTACGCCGGCAAAGACCCGAAAACCGGGTTCGATTGTTCGGGGTTCACCCACTTTGTGATGAAAAAATTCGACATCAAATTGTCGTCAAGTTCCAGGGATCAGGAACGGCAGGGTGAAAAAATCAAAGTGGAAGTTGTAAAACCCGGCGACCTGATCTTTTTCAGGCGGTCCAAATCCGGTCCGGTATTCCACGTTGCCATGGTCGTTTCCAAAGACGCCAGAAGCCTCAAGGTCATCCACAGTACCTCCCGCGGGGTGGTCATCGACAATATCTACGATTCGAAATACTGGAAACCTAAAATTTCCTCCGCGCGGGATGTGATCCCGGCGCCTTAGACAAGCCACGCCTGGGGCGTGGTGGATGTTTACCCGCCTTTTAGGGCGGGCTTGATGCTGGATGCTGGATGGTTGATGCTGGATGGTTGATGCGGCAATGGGTATTACGTAATAAAAAAATACCATGATCAGCCCTCATACTCCCCGGCGCATCTTGCCGGTGATCGTTTTTGCCCAATTCGCCGGCACTTCGTTATGGTTTGCGGGCAATGCGATCGCTCCCGAACTTCAGACCGTTTTTCAACTGGGAGAGCGGGCGCTGGGCAACCTCGTGTCGGCCATCCAGTTGGGTTTTATTTCGGGGACGCTGGTATTTGCTTTTTTATCGTTGGCCGATCGGTTTTCACCGGCGCGGGTTTTCCTTTTTTCGGCGCTGACCGGGGCGTTGTTCAACATCAGCCTGATATGGTTGGCGGATGGGCTTGGCGGTTTGCTGGCATTCCGGTTCCTGACCGGTTTTTTCCTGGCGGGCATCTACCCGGTGGGCATGAAAATTTCGGCAGACTGGTTCGGGAAAAACCTGGGCAAGGCGCTGGGATATCTGGTGGGCGCCCTGGTATTGGGCAAGGCTTTCCCTTTTTTTTTAAAAACATTTGCAGAAGGTATATCCTGGCGGCATATTCTGGCGGCAACCTCCCTGCTTGCTGCGGGCGGCGGCGTTTTGTTGTATTTCCTGGTCGGCGACGGCCCCAACCGGCGGCCGGCAGCTAAATTTGAATGGACCACGATCCCGGATATTTTCAGGTTCCGGGAATTCCGGTCAGCCGCTTTCGGCTATTTCGGGCATATGTGGGAATTATATGCATTCTGGACCTTTGTACCGGCTTTGCTCACGGCCTTTAATCGAATCAGCGGGAGCGATCTGCCGGTGTCCGGTTGGTCGTTTGCCGTAATCGCCGCGGGCGTTTTGGGCTGTGTGGCCGGCGGGTATATTTCCCTCAGGGCCGGAAGCCCCCGGGTAGCGTTTTGCATGTTGCTTGTTTCGGGGCTTTTATGCTTGTTTTCGCCCGTTTTGTTTTACCTGCCGGAGGCCGTTTTCCTGGGCCTTGTCCTGGTCTGGGGTTTTGCGGTTGTGGGCGACAGCCCTCAGTTTTCCACCATTGTTGCCCGGACAGCGCCGCAGGAATATGTGGGTACGGCATTGACCATTGTGAACTGTATCGGGTTTGCACTCACCATCTTCAGCATCCAGTTGTTGAACCGCCTCGGCGCATGGCTTCCGGCGGAATGGTGGTTTTTGTTCCTGGCGCCGGGGCCCGTGTTCGGATTGATCCATATTTTCCGGCTGGCTAAAATTGGAGACTAGGTGACTTGGAGACTCGAGACTCGAGACTCGAGACTGGAGACTGGAAACTGGAGACTGGAGACTGGGTGACTGGGTGACTTGGAGACTTGGTGATTTGGTGACTTATGGACCCGTCCTCAGTAGTTAGTCAAATGAAAGTCGATAAGTTGCGAACATTGTAATTGCTTGACAATGAGCGGGATGCGACTGGAAATTGCCAACTGGCAACTGTTGACTGACTCCTCAGCCAAAAAGGGAAAATATCCGGTAGTGTGGTGCGGGCGTTAGTCACAAAAAAAATGCATCAAAAAACCGCTTCAGCATTTTCCACAAAATGCAGTTCCAGGCTATCCATATCCAGCCCGCACAAATACCCGAGCCCCGGGCGGATACCTGCAAAAACGCAGCCCGCATCGATATTCAACACCGGCAGCGCGGCCAGACCGTCCCGTTGTTTCAGGATTTCCGCTTTGGTAACGGGGGTATGTCCGTGTACCAATATGCGATTGCCAAGCCATTCCCGGTTGAGGTTGGCGTACCAGTCCCGGATGTACAACATGCCCATCGGATCATCCAATGGGTCGGACACCCGGAAATCCAGTCCTGCATGGACCAGAAAATAGCCATCGGTCTGATGGTATAAAGGGAGGGACCGCATCCAGTCTAAATGCTTTTCAGGAATATCCCAAGGGCTGCCATAACTTCTTATTGTTGCTTCGCCGCCGTACGTCCTCATCCAGGTTCCGTAAAAACCCGGCTCTTTGAGGGCCCTCAGAAAGGCGTATTCGTGGTTGCCGGTCAGGTTAAAAACCAAAATCCCCCCGGATTCCAGATCCATGACCTGTTCGATCACCCCCTTGCTGTCCGGCCCGCGGTCGATAAAATCTCCCAGGAGGTAAAGTTGATCGCCCTGTACCAACCCGATTTTATCGAGCAGCGCCCGGAACGATTGCAAGCAGCCGTGGATATCAGAAATGGCAAATCGCCTCATGTCAAAACATTGTTCCGGCCAAGATAAAACGAACTGCGGAATTATTTCTGATTTAGCGGATCCCCTTCAAATTCGAAGGCATTAACAGAACACTTACCAATCTTTATCCTGAAAATTTGGAATTTTCGCTTCTTTCCCTTAATTTTCGAAAATAGCCTGCCTCATCTACGCTTTAAAATCTTCGGCCTCCTTGCCTGAGCAGGGCATTTACAACCGTGTATTGTATTTATTTAATTAACCAAACCACAATTTTGTTATGAAAAATCTCCTAAAACTTTCATTTCCCGTGCTATTTGCGATCATGGTTTCGCCGGCATTTTCCCAACTGAGCGTTGGCCCGCGTTTAGGGGTAAATTTTTCAACCTGGGTCGCTTCTGAAGATCTTGAACTGGACCTCAAATCCCGGGCATCCATTTTGTTCGGGGTAGTAGCTGAGGTCCGGATCAGTGAAAATTTTGCCGTTCAACCGGAATTGGATTTTATTCAAAAGGGATTCAGTTCGGAGGAAGTCACCACCGGATCAAGCTCCGGGCACACAGACTTGATTATCAACCATATAGAAATTCCGATACTGGCAAAATTCGGTAAGGATTTTGGCCCTGCCCGCGTGGACGTTTTGATCGGCCCAAGTTTTTCCTATGGGTTGAACGGCAAATTCAAAACTACGTTTACCGTTAACGGGGATACGACCGTGGATACCGATGAAATTGATTTCGAGGAGGATGAATTCAGCCGGTCCGACCTGAGCTTGCAGATCGGCGCCGCTGCCTCGAAGAAGTTAGGCGAAACAGCCAATGTGTTTTTTGACATCCGGTATCTGCTTGGGTTGACCAATATCAATAATTCCGGGAGCGACGATGAGGCGCACAACCGCATCTTTGCCATTTCGATAGGGGCTTTGTTCGCGCTTTAACCGGTTTTGCATCGTGACGGAATCCACCATGGGAGGGCAGCGGCTGTGAAAACCTGCCCTCTCATCTTCTGTTGAAGGACTCGGTTCAGGCTGCTCTAATCTTCCAGCAGGTTGTATTCAAAACAGGCCCGGACCAGCCCGGCGGTATTCCGGGCGCCGAGTTTGATCAGCAGGTTGCGCCGGTGGGTTTCTACGGTGCCGAAGCTGATGAACAGTTTTTCCGCAATCTCAGCGGTGGTATATTCATCGACGATCAGCCGGAGGATCTGTTTCTCTCTCCGGGAGAGCTTGGGGAAAGGATTATCCTTGTTTTTGACCCTGACCTTGCTCAGGCTTTCCATCACGAGGGCTGCTACCTCCGAACTGAAATATTTTTCTCCGGCATGAATTTTCCGGATGGCGTTCAGGATCTCTTCTTTACCCGAATTTTTCAGGAGGTACCCGTCCGCCCCGTTTTTGAGGATCAATTTGATCAGGCTCACTTCTTTCAGCATCGAGAGGGCCAATATCTTGATATCCGGGAACGATCGCCGGATTTGCCTGCAGGTTTCGATACCGTTCAGGTTTGGCATGTTGATGTCCAGAATGATCAGATCCGGCCGGGTCTTTGTCGCCAGTGCCAATGCCAGCAACCCGTCGGTAGCCTCTCCGATACAGGCAATATCCGCTTCATTGGAAAGCACCAGCTTGATCCCATCGATAACCAGTTGGTGGTCGTCGGCTATCAGCACTCTGATCATTGTTCAGATGATTGAAAGGCGCCCCGGAAAATCCGGGAATGCCTAAAATTAAGCAGCGCATTCGGGACGGCCAAACCGGATTCTGATTCAGAGCTTATTTGTCCGAAGGCCCCCTTCGGACAAACAAGCTCTTCAACAGTTAACGCACCGCCAGTTTGCTGAAATAATTCCTGGCGCCAACCCGGATCTGCACCAGGTACAGGCCGGGCGCCAACCCTTCAAGCCGGATGTTCTTGGTTGCTTTTTGCTCCAGAACCGGGCTGCCGGTCATGGAAAAAATGCGGAGCGTGGCCCGCCCTAACCATTCGCCGGGGATTTCCAGCGCAGCTTCTCCGGCGGCCGGATTGGGGTAGATCTTCATTTGGTGGTTGCCAAACGGTTCATGCGTATCGGTCGGGAAGTATTCCGCTGATTCAATATTGCCCCCCGGCCCGCAAATCCAAAGGCGGGAAGAATTGCCTGAACCCTGCAGGTCGAACCCGGTGACCGCCTCGGTGGAATTGTGCAATAAAGCCCAGGTATTCCCGCCGTTCACCGTTCGGTAAACCAGGCCGTAACCGGACGAGCCGCCGTACAGGTAGCCGTTCAGGGCATCTTCAAAATGGATATTCCGCCAGTAAGAGGTTTCGGGCACGGTTTTAAATTCCCAACTGGCGCCGCCGTTCTGGGTATAAAGGATCTGGTTGGTATAATTATCCGGACAAACCCACCCCACCTGGTCATTGATAAAAAAAACACCGACCAGCCGGTCCGTTACAGGCAAAGAAACCGGGGTCCAGTTATTCCCGCCGTCGGTTGTTTTGGCCATTGTGCCGTTCGAGCCTGCTGCAAACCCCCTGAGGTCGTCCAGAAAAAAAACTTGTTCGAGGCCGGAACCGGCGACGGACAATACCTCCCAGTTCATGCCGTGATCCACAGTCCGGTGTACCTTCCCGTTCCAATCGGCGGCATATACCCGGTTGGGTGTGGCGCAAAGGCTGGTGAAACGGGTATCGGCGTCCGAGAGGGTTTCCCAGGAGTCGCCGCCGTCGGTTGTCCGGATGATGAAGTTCCGGCCGCAAGCCCAGAACTCGTCTGCCGGGAAAGCCTGTCCGTCGTATATTTCTTCGTAGGCAGGGTCGTCGAAGCTGAGGTCTGTCCAGGTTTCGCCGCCATTCGCCGTTCTCAGCAGGGCGCCGGCGCCTCCACCGGCCCAGCCCGTTTGCTGATCTGCGAAGCTCACAAACTGCAGGGTGTTTTTATTACCCGGGATCTGATCGGTGTAACTGATACCGCCGTTATTGGAAACGGCTACCGTGTGATAGGAAGAAGCCAGCCAGACCCGCCCGTCCGGCAGGGAGGCCAAACCAAAATTATTTACGGCATAAGGGGCCGGACTGACCAGATTGACCGAAACACCGCCATCTTCTGAATAATAGGTCCGGCTGCCCTGCGAGACGACCAGGCTGTTTGGACTGATGATTTTCAGATCGTGAATATGGCTGCCGAAGGCGTTTGGCAGCAGGAGCGACCAGGTTTGTCCGCCATTCGTGGTTTTGAAAAGCTTCCGGAAAACGCCCGCATAACCCAGCGAAGCATTAAAAAAAGAGAGTTGCACCTGGTCGTCGAGCACCCCGGTGCTGATGAGGTTCCAGGTGGTCCCGCCGTTTGTAGTCCGGAAAACTTCCCCGTTTTGTCCGCCAAGCCAACCCGTAGCGGCATCGGCAAAAGACAGGGAAGACCATTGCACGCCGGTCGCCGGGGGAGTGACTTCTGTCCAGTTCTGCCCGCCGTCGGTGGATTTGATCACGCCGTTCTGGCCTGCGATAAAAATGATATTGTCGGCAGGTACGGCAAGGTACCGGTACCCGCCTGTGTCGAAACCCGCAGAGCGTTCCTGCCAGGAAGTTCCGCCGTCCGCCGTTTTGTAAATTTTGTCGAATCCAATGGCAATGGCGGTCATTCCCTGTCCGTCCGGGAAAATGGCCACTTTGTCGAGCGAAGTATTTGGGTTGAAAACATTTGCGGCGGCCCAGGTATTCCCGTAATTGGCTGTCCGTAAAACCGTACCCCGGGCGCCAACCGCCAGCCCCCGGCCATTTCCAGCCATATCCACATCGTACAATTGTTCGATCTTTTCAAAGGGGTGCTGGCGGACCCATTCCTGGGCCTTGGAAGGGGTCGAAACACCCGCGATGAGCAGGATGGATAACAGAAAATGGATCTTCATGGTGAAGCAATTTTGGTCCGGAAAAAAATTTGTTCTTCACCACAATGATCGGCAGGCTCGGCAGAAAAGGCCTAACTGAATTCAGACAGGGCCAAAAAATACCGGAATTCATAGAGGGGTGGACGGCGCCCGACTACGCCGGGGCGCATGGGCGTCAACTTAATACTACTTTGTCATTTTAAATTTTTGGCACCTCAACAAGTCGCGACGCCTTTGTTCATGGCGGATTTGGATGAGTTCCCACACTTTTGAAATATACTTTCAGGCGGGCCGGCGGTCCGCTATCTTGGTAACACCACCCAACGAGAGGACTTCCGGGCCGTAGGTCCGGCATCTTTTGACGCAAGCGAGGCAAAACGCTAAAAGGTAAGGAGGAGCCTCGCGGGTAACTGGTTTGTCCATAGGACTCTCCATAGGCCCATAGGGCTCCCATGGAGAGTTCCATGAACCTTTGGAGGGATCGTAGGGTTCAACCTGCTTCGGGCAGTTAGATACCGGTCCGCTGGACCGGACGCCGTTCTCATCCAGGACGGTTACAAAGATGCCGGTCCGCTGGACCGCTTTGTGCCAGACCGCTATCCATCATCACTCACGTTTAACGTTATTCCGCTCCTCTGGAGCCTCGTCGATGTATGCAGCCCCAGCGGCATTGGTCAATTACTTCTTATGTTTTCTATATTTCTTATCCCACCTTGCGGGACAGGTCGTGGTGGAAATATCCAGGTATCGGCAGGATGGCTTCGCATCCTGCCTCCTGGAGAAATGAAATCCCTGGTGTGTTTACCAAAAGTTACCTCGGAAACCGGATGTTAACCGTAGTGCCTTCACCCGGCACACTGTCTATTTGCCATTCGCCTTTCAGAAAACGCACCCGGGCATCGATGTTTTTCAAGCCGAGTGACTTTTTTTGGGCGGCAGTTTCCGGAACAAAGCCTCTGCCGTTATCCTCCACCACCATGATCATCTCGTCCTGATGGGCCAGTATCTGAATGAGGACTTCGCCGGCGTTCGCGTGTTTCAGAATATTGTTGACCAATTCCTGAAGGATGCGAAAAACCATAACGGACCGGGTTTGATCAAGATCGGAGGCTTCCAATCCGATCCATTCGAGGTGACATTCCAGGCCGTTTTCGCGAATTTGTTCTGCCAGATCTTCTACTGCGCCCGGCAGGCCGGAGAGCATCAGGGCGCCGGGCGCCATGTTATGAGAAATCCGCCGGACCTCAAGACAAGCCCCTTCGATCATCTGGTGGGTTTTTTGATAGAGCGGTGATTCGGCGCCGGACTTCAACTGGTCATTTAATCCGCCAAAATGAGTTTTTATAGAAGTGAGCAAACCTCCGAGGCCGTCGTGCAGGTCTTTGGCGATCCGGATCCGTTCGGTTTCCTGGCCCTCGATCATGCCGTCGAGCGCCAGCAATTTTTTTTCCTGTTCCAACTGAAGGATGCGCTGGCGCTGCAATTGATGGTTTTGGTCGGCGATCATTTTATGGGCCGCCAGCCTTTGCCGGAACCCCATAAAAATTCCGGCCGCCAGGAGCGCCAGGAGGACAGAACTGCCCAGTAGCAGGTTCCTTTCCAGGGTTTTTTGAGCGAGTTCCAGTTGGTTAATGCGGAGAGCTTGCTCCTTTTTTTCGGTTTCGTAACGGACCTGCAAAAGTTTGAGGCTGGCATTCATTTCGGCGTTTCCAAGGCTGTCGGCCAGTATTTTATAGGCTTCGAGGTAGGTAAGCGAACCCGGGAAATCGCCCTGGCGCCTGGCCGTGAGGTACAATTGGTACAAATTGCGGCCACGCCGGAAAGCATCCCCGGTCCGTTCAAAAATGGTACTTGCACGCAGGTAACTCTCCCGGGCTTTATCCGGTTTTTGGCCGGCCAGGTAGAGGTCGCCCAGGTCCTCATAACAATAAGCTTTGCTGAACAGGTTGCCGGAGGAATCATAGTGCTGGATCGCCCGGATGAGGTGATTTTCCAGGGCTTCCGTATCTTCAGAAAAGAAAAACAGGAAAGAGGTATGCTCCGGAATTTCCATGATTTCCCGGCTGTTTTTGCGGCCCATCTGGTATTTTTCGCGTTTGGCGCGGATTTCAGCCATTTTATCGAACCGGTCGTTCTGGAAATACAAGGCAAACAGGTTAAAAAGCATGAACCCGTAGTCTGTCCGGTTTTCCAGCTTTTCCGTTATTTTCAGCGCTTTCCACCCGTATTCGTCGGCTTTTTCGAAGTCGCCTTTTTCCTGATAGATCTGAGCCATTCCCCAATAAGGACGCCACAATTCAGCGGTATTGTTTTCCGCCAGAAAGGCCTTTTCTGCAGCGGCAAAATAATAAAATGCGGAGTCTTGTTGGAAACCGCGGCGATATGACAAGGCCAGGTTTTGAGACAGGGGGCCCATTTGGCGCTTCAGGTTGTTTTCGCGGGCCAAAACCATGCCCCGGAAATAAAACTGTTTGGCTTCCCCCAGCCGCCCTTTGTTGTGATGCCAGCTTCCGAGCTGGATAAGGGCGCGCACCTGCGCATCCGCATCGTGGTTTTCTTTTGCCAAACCCAGGACCGTTTCGCCGAGGACGAGGGTGCTGTCGTGTCCCCGCATGCGGTAATAGATCATTAATTCCAGCATAGCCTCCATTTGATCCGCAGGGCCGGCGGCGATGGCAACTGCTTGGCGCAGGCTATCCAGGGAATTTGCACGGCTTTCGGGGGCGCCGGATAAACTCAGCATAAGCAGTGGTAAAATTCCAATGTTCTTCATGGGAAGGATTTTTGGAGTTGGTTAAATTCACAGGAATGGAGCGTAAAATATGGATAAAATTACCGCTTTCCTGAACTTTCGGGCCGAAATCAATTGTTATGGTTTAAAAAAGAGAATTTAACCAATTTTTTGTATCTTTGAAAAAAAAACCTTTGGATAGCAGCTACGGCCCAAACGATAGGCGCAAGCCTGATCACTATAGATAAAGATTTTGATCACCTTTCTCCCTCTTTTTTAAAGGTGGAGTGGATTGACGTTCAAACTCACGTATGAAGATGAAGGGCAAACTCTACCTGATCCCCGCCCCTCTGGGCGAAGGCGGCGCCAATACCCTGCCGGTTTACGTCCTGGAAATCCTGGATCGCCTCCAGGTCTTCATCGCCGAACGGGCTAAAACCGCGCGCCATTATATCAAGGCCGTCCTGCCGCACAAACCCTTGCAGGAACTGGAGTTTTTTGAGCTCAACGAACATACCGACCCCGCCCTGGTCGCCGGGTTTCTGCAACCCGCCGAAGAAGGCCGGGATATGGGGTTGCTCTCCGAAGCAGGCTGCCCTGGGGTGGCCGACCCCGGCGCCGCTGTCGTCCGCATCGCCCACGAACGCGGGATCGAAGTTGTGCCGCTGGTGGGGCCTTCCTCCATTCTGCTGGCCCTCATGGCGTCCGGGATGAACGGTCAGCAATTTACCTTCCACGGCTATCTCTCCCCCAAACGGCCGGAACTGGCCAAAGACCTGAAAAAACTGGAACAACTGGCCCAGCGCAACCGGCAAACCCAAATCTTCATCGAGGCGCCCTACCGGAACGACGCCGTCCTGGATACCGCCCTGCAGGTTCTGGACCCCGGTACTTTGCTGGGCATCGCCGCCGACCTGACCCTGCCCTCCCAATGGATCCTCACCCGCAAGGTGGCCGACTGGCGCAATCTCCCGAGGCCGGAATTGCACAAGCGACCGGTGGTTTTTTTGTTGATTTGTTGATGCGGGTGCCACGCCACAGGCGTGGTTGATTTGAAACGGCGGCCCTCGCATCAACAAATCAACACATCAACAAATCAACAACAACACTTAGTTTAATTACAAAACTAACTAAACATTTTCCTTACCTTAGCGTTTTCAATTTCGATCGTTCACATTAAACCAACCGCCATGAGCAGCCTGGCCGCCGCTAAAAAAGAGTTGACCCGCAACGGGTATCTCGACCTCGATGTCGACCCCACCCTGGACCTTTTTGAAGAGATCCGGCGTCTCAAAAAAGAAAAAAATGCCATCATTCTGGCGCATTATTACCAGGAAGCCGACATCCAGGACATTGCCGATTATATCGGCGACAGCCTGGGGCTTTCGCAGCAGGCGGCCAAAACGGATGCAGACATCATCGTTTTTGCCGGCGTTCATTTTATGGCGGAGACCGCCAAAATGCTTTCGCCCCATAAAAAAGTATTGTTGCCCGACCTGAAGGCCGGTTGTTCGCTGGCCGATAGCTGCCCGCCCGATCTGTTCAAAAAATTCAAGGCAAAATACCCGGATCACCTGGTGGTCAGTTATATCAACTGCACCGCCGAGCTGAAAACCCTCACGGATATCTGCTGCACCTCCACCAATGCGGTGCACATCATCGAAAGCATACCCAAGGACCAGCCGATCATTTTTGCCCCCGATATCAACCTGGGCAAGTACCTCATCAAAAAAACCGGCCGGGATATGGTGCTTTGGGACGGCGCCTGCATGGTGCATGAGATTTTCAGCGACGAAAAGATCACCAAACTGATGCTCCAGCACCCGGATGCATTGCTCATTGCGCACCCCGAATGCGAAGAACACCTGCTGAATAAGGCCCATTTCATCGGCTCCACTACCGGTTTGTTCAAATTCACCCAAAGGAGCGAGGCCAAAGAATTTATTGTGGCGACTGAAGCCGGCATCATCCACCAGATGCAAAAAGCGTCGCCGGACAAAATATTCATTCCCGCCCCACCTGACAATACCTGCGCCTGCAACGAGTGCCCGCACATGAAACGCAACACGCTGGAAAAACTCTACCTGTGCATGGAACATGAAATGCCGGAGATCACCCTGCCGGAGTGGGTCATTGAAAAAGGCCGGGCTTCTATCGACCGGATGCTGCAGATCTCTGCTGAGGCGGGGTTGTAGGGGGGATTATTCATTCTCATTTGTTTTTCTGTAATATCTTATGGCTAATACAGCCACAGCTATAAATGGAATGGTTGAGAGCATTATTTTATAGTTTAAACCAAGCAGGCCAATCACAAACATAAATCCTAATAATATTCCTAAACCGCCTATACTTATGTATGTCAATTTTTTGCTTGGCTTCTTTTGAAATAATGTAAAAATTAATAATCCTTGTCCTATCATAGGCAATATTGTAAATGGGTGAAGTACGGAAGCCGGGTCGGTAAATAGTTTTGAAAGAATTTCACCTTCGGCCTGAAATAGGAATGTATGACGATTTCCACTCCACTCCAAATATCCGATCAGGGAGGTTATGATCAGGAGAAAATTCAAAAATTTACCTTTCATATAGTCAAAATTTTGATATATTTTTTTACAGCCATGTCCAATTTTTTCAATTATTTATACTTCGCGCCAGTGGCCTGGCCCTATTAACCGGACAAAATTACAAAGGACCCGGCTGCATTTTGATGTAGCCTTAAAAGATAATAATTATCTTTAGGCCAACCCAATTATAACAAATTGGGCATCAATTCCAAATGAATGATGAGAACATTATTTCTTTTAACAGCCTGTTGCATCCTGATACCATTGACTGCGTATGCCCAACAGCGCAGCCTGTCGGCGCCAGAAGGGTTTGATGTGTTTCGTTCCGGCATTCCTCAGGGAAAGCTGGATACGATTTTATACCCCTCCAAAACCGTGGGTACAAACCGGAAGGCTTTGATTTATACGCCGCCAGGTTTTTCAAAAAACAAGAAGTATCCTGTATTGTATTTGCTGCATGGTATCGGCGGCGATGAGCGGGAATGGTTAAAACATGGCCGGCCTCCGGTAATCTTTGATAATCTTTATGCTGACAAGCGTTCTTTCAAGTAAAACCTGGGGTAGTGTTTATGGATTTTTAATAAATCGTCAT
>CAZLEF010000090.1:0-29300 GCA_964558465.1 uncultured Lewinella sp.
CCTTTTGAGGGTTTTATTTCATAATCCAGGGCAACTTATTTCGGGACAGGACAACCGTCCACCGTCCACCGTCCACCATCCACCAATAAAGATTTCAATGCCGTTTAAAAATTGTATCCTCATCACCGGCGGCGCCGGGTTCATCGGTTCCCACCTCATTCGCCGGCTGGTCAGCCGTTATCCCAACGACCTCATCGTCAATCTGGATAAACTGACCTATGCCGGCAACCTCGAAAACCTGGCCGACATCGCCGGCTCCCCCAATTACAGGTTTGTAAAAGGAGATATCTGCAACCCGGATTTTTTATCAGGGCTGTTTCGGGAATACAACTTCGTGTCGGTAATACACCTGGCAGCCGAATCCCATGTGGACCGCTCAATCAGCGACCCCCTCGGGTTTATCCATACCAATATAGAAGGTACGGTTCACCTGCTCAATACCGCAAGGGACGCCTGGAAAGGCGATTTTGACGACCGGCGTTTTTATCAGATATCCACCGATGAAGTCTTCGGGAGCCTGGGCCCGACAGGGTATTTCACGGAAACGACACCCTACGACCCCAGGTCCCCTTACTCTGCCTCCAAAGCCTCTGCCGATCACCTGGTGCGCGCCTACGGCCATACCTATGGGTTGCCGGTTCTGGTTTCCAACTGTTCCAACAACTACGGTCCTTTTCAGTTTCCGGAAAAACTCATCCCCTTGATGATCAACAATATCCGCCTGGAAAAACCGCTTCCGGTGTACGGCGACGGGCAAAATATCCGCGATTGGCTCTGGGTAGAAGATCACGCCGAAGCCATCGATCTGATTTTACACAAAGGTAAAGTCGGCGAAACCTACAATATCGGCGGGAATAACGAACTTCGCAACCTGGAACTGGTGGAGCGCCTTTGCGATATCATGGACCGGCTGCTGAACCGGCCGGAAGGCTATTCCAGGAAACTGATTACCTTTGTCAAAGACCGCCCGGGTCACGATCACCGGTATGCCATCGATGCATCCAAGATCAAAAGGGAATTGGGATGGACACCCACCGTAAATCCAGCCCAAGGGCTGCTGAAAACGGCAAAATGGTACCTGGAGAATACGGTCTGGCTGGAACATATCACCAGCGGCGCTTACCGGGACTATTATGAAAAACAATACGGAAAACCATGAAAAAACAGACGTTTTTACTTTTGGGGCTCATTTGTACAGGCCTGCTTTCCGCCCAGGACCCCGGCCACGGCCATGCCCACGGCAGGATTATTCAGTTTCCGGATATTGCCGGGTACAAAACCCTGAAATGTGATTTTCATATCCACACAGTCTTCTCCGATGGAAATGTATGGCCCACGATCCGCGTTGAGGAAGCGATTAAAGACGGTTTGGACGCCATTTCCATGACCGACCATATTGAATACCAGCCCCATAAAGACGATATACCCCATCCCGACCGCAACCGGTCCTATGAAATTGCCCGCAAATTCGCAGAAGCATATGACCTGATCGTGGTCAGAGGGTCGGAGATCACACGGTCCATGCCGCCAGGCCATTTCAACGCCATTTTCATCGAAGACGCCAACAAACTCCTGATCGAAGACCCCCTCGAGGCATTTCGCGAAGCCAAACGCCAGGGCGCCTACGTGTTCTGGAACCACCCCAACTGGGTCGCCCAACGGCCGGACGGCGTCAGCAAAATGGATGAGATGCACATCCAGATGCTGAAAGAAGGACTTTTTCAGGGCATCGAAGTGGTGAACGATCTGACCTATTCGGACGAAGCGCTCCAACTGGCCCTTGAAAACAACCTGACCGTCATGGGCACTTCCGATATCCACGGTTTGGTCGACTGGCAGTACAAGGTTCCGGAAGGCGGGCACAGGCCGGTCAGCCTGGTCATGGCCACCGAAAAATCGGCCGCCGCCATCAAGGACGCCATGCAGGCCGGCAGGACCGTTGCCTGGTTCAATAATCTGCTTATCGGCCGCGAAGAGTTCCTCAAACCGCTGATTGAAGCATCCCTCCGGATCAAGTCGGCCAAATATCCCGGCAAAACCAGTGTGGCTACCATCGAAATTGAAAATGTTTCGGATGCCGATTTTTTGCTCCAGAACCTCAGTCCCTATACCCTTCATGCCCATTCCGATATTGTGACCTTGAAAGCGCATGAAGTGACAACCCTGGAAGTGAAAGTGCTGGAACGGAAAGCTTCCGTTGAATTGCCTTTCCGGGTACTGAACGGGGTGATTGCCCCGAATCTGCATCCCGTGATCCAGTTGACGGTCAGGATGGAATAATTTTGTACCCCCAAGTTCCTGCTTGGGGAAGGAATCCAAATTCTCCAGGCAGAGCCTGGAGGTACTATATTGGCAGTTTCGGCAATTTTCCAGACTTTTGCCGGAAAATAACCCACTGCCATGACCCGGTTGAGCGTAAACATCAACAAAGTCGCCCTGATCCGCAACTCCCGCGGCGGTAATCTCCCCGACCTCGTTCAGATCGCAAAAGATTGTGAAACTTTTGGCGCCCAGGGAATTACCGTACACCCGCGACCCGACCAGCGGCATATCCGGTATGATGACGTACCCACCCTCAAAGCGGTCGTTACCACCGAGTTTAATATTGAAGGCAACCCATCGCCGGAATTCATGGACCTTGTATTGGCGCATCCCCCGCACCAATGCACCCTTGTACCCGACGCACCCGGCGCCCTTACTTCGGACAAAGGTTGGGATACCCGGGGTCAGGCGGCGTTTTTAAAGGAGACCGTAGCCAGGCTTCAGGCTTCAGGCATTCGTGTTTCCATTTTTGTGGATGCAGATGAAAAAGCGGTGGAAGGCGCCAAAGCGGTCGGCGCCGACCGGATCGAGTTGTACACCGGCGATTACGCCCGTCAATTTGCCGGCGATCCCAAAAAAGCTGTCGAAGCCCATGCCCGCTGTGGTCGCCTGGCCGGCCGGATCGGCATCGGCGTCAACGCAGGGCACGACCTCAACCTGGACAACCTGCAATATTATAAAAACCAGGTGGAAGGGCTCCTGGAGGTATCCATAGGCCATGCCTTGATTTGTGACGCTCTTTATTTCGGATTACAAAATACCATTCAATTGTACCTCAGAAAACTGGTTTGATGCATTCTGGAGTATGTTAAAACGGTTGTGTAAAAATCTAAATTTCAAGGGTTTAAATTTTTTTTTTGATCAGGCAGCATATTAGGCGCCCCAATCGTATTACTATGTGTGTAAAAAGTATATAACTTTGAGCGAAATTTCGCGGTTTTTTGTCCCGGGCTTTCATGCAATTTTCATCCCATGAACATCAAAGCCCACGTTTTCGGCCAAATGGAAAACTATTTAAGGAAGAACACCTGATTTGGACATTCATGCGATTTATTGATTAAAAAATCCTGCGCCCGTCGAGGGCCGATTCCCAAAAACAAAGAGTAATTTATCCTGAGATAAATCGCAATTTTTTTATTCATCAAAACAAACTAGTATGAAACGACTTTTCCTGGCATTTGCGCTGGTAGTCGGCGCTTTAGGCGTGATTTCAGCGCAAAGAACGGTGACGGGTTCCGTTACCGACCAATCTGGAGAGCCGCTGATCGGAGCCAGTATTCTGGTGAAAGGTACCACCACAGGTACCGTGACCGATATTGACGGCAGCTACTCCGTTAGTGTTCCAGCAGGGGCAACCACCCTGGTAGTCAGCTACACTGGTTTTGAAACGGCCGAATTGGAGATTGGTAACCAATCGGTCATCAATTTAACGCTTGCAGAAGGTATTACGCTCACCGAAGCCGTAGTTACTTCTTTAGGGATTACCCGTGAAAAAAAATCTTTGTCTTATGCCGTTCAGGAAGTCGATCAGGCCGACCTGAACATTTCCCGCAGCTCCGGTTTGATCAACGCCCTGAGCGGTAAAGCCGCCGGCGTTCAGTTGGTCGGCTCTCCCAGCTCCGGTTTCCGGGAAGGCAGCATCCGGATCCGCGGGGTGAACGGCTTATCCGGCAGCGACCCCCTCTACGTTCTGGACGGTACGCCGGTCAGCGCCTCCGCCATCAACCTCGACAACGTCGAAACGGTTTCCATCCTCAAAGGCCCGGCCGCAACTGCGCTTTACGGCAACCGCGCTTCGGGCGGCGTGGTGGTGATCACCAGCAAAAAAGGCACGAAGGGAACCGGATTGGGAATCGAAGTGAACTCCTCTTCCACCTTCGACAAGGTCAATCTCCTGCCGGAATACCAGAATGAATACGGCGGTGGATACGACCAGGATTTCATCCCCTTCGAATTCAACCCGGCCATTCACCCTGCTGACTGGGCTTCTTTTGACGGCCACAATATCATCGATTATTCTGCCGATGAAAGCTGGGGCCCCAGAATGGACGGTACCCTGTATCGCCCCTATTACAGCTGGTACGAAGGCACACCCGATTTCGGCAAACAGATTCCTTTCTCGCCGAATCCGGACAACGTCAAGAATTTCTTCGAAACCGGTATGAACCTGAACAACAATATCGCTTTTTATGGCGGTGGCGACGACTATTCCTTCCGGGTGAACTACAACAATATCACCCGGGAACTGGTGATTCCCAACTCCAGGCAGGAAAGGAATATCCTGTCTGTGAACGGCAATTTTGACCTGAGCAAACTGATCTCGGTTTCGGCCAACATCAACTACCAGGGTACCAACCAATACGGCAATATCCAGGAAGGATACGGCGTAGGCCTGACGGGCAGCTTCAACCAGTGGTTCCAGCGCCAGATCGATACCGAAAAATTGCGCAACTACAAAAACCCGGACGGTTCCTTCAACTCCTGGAACATCAGCAGCCCGGAAAATACCAGCCCCCTGTATTGGGACAACCCTTACCAGAATCTTTACGAAAACGTTCCGCATTACAACGAGAACCGTTTGTTTGGTAACGTTGGTTTGACCTTGAACCTGATGGAAAACCTCAAACTGCAAGGTTTTATCCGCACCGACCTGCTGGATTACACCAGCGATAACCGGTTTGTGGAAGGCGGCTTGGGAACGCCTTTCTTCTCTACAAATACAGGTGCAAGGAACGAATGGAACTACGAAGCTCTGCTCTCCTATGACGGCAGCGCCGGCAAATTAACCTATGACTTCAACCTGGGCGCCAATATCCGGAAGGATCACGACGAAACCTTCGCTGCCAATACCGTTGGCGGCCTGGCTATTCCAGGGTTTTACACCATCGCCAACTCCAAAGACAAGCCGGCGATCAATAACTCCCTTTTTGACAAGGAAGTGCGGAGCATTTACGGCCGCGGTTCCTTTGGATACAACAGCATGTTGTACCTGGACTTCTCGCTGCGGAACGACTGGTCGTCCGCTTTGCCGGAAGACAACAACTCTTATCTGTATCCGATGATCGGGGCTACCTTTGTATTCTCCGAATTAATGGGTAATGATAAGGTCTTCTCATTTGGCAAACTCCGCTATAGTTTTGCACAGGTGGGCAGCGATATCGGCGCGCACCAGATCAATACGGTTTACGGCGCAGGTGATTTCTACGGCAGCCTCCCGACCTTGTCGGTACCCAATACCCTCCGCAACCAGGAGTTGTTGCCGCAGTTGACCTCCACCCACGAAGCCGGTTTGGAAATGAAATTCCTCAACAACCGGGTAGGCTTCGACCTTACTTATTACAGAGACGATAACAAAGACCAGATCCTTTCCCTGACCGTTCCGTCCACCAGCGGCTACAGCACGGCCATCATCAATGCAGGCAATATCAGCCGGAAAGGGATCGAACTGCAGTTGACCGGTACGCCGGTGAAAACCCGCGATTTCAACTGGGATGTGACCCTGAACTGGGCAACCAACGAATCCGTTGTGGAAGAGCTGGCAGACGGCCTGAATACCCGCGTTATCGGCGGCTCAGGCTTTGAAGGCGGGCCTTTCTGGTCAGGTGTTTCCGTTCATGCCCGCGTTGGCGAAGAATGGGGTACCGTGGTCGGCCGCGCTTACCGCCGCGACGCCAACGGCAATCGCCTTGTAGGTGAAAACGGCGCATTCCTGTATGACAACAACCAGGTATTGGGGTCGATCCTTCCGGATTTCACGGGGGGTATGCTCAACCAGATCCGGTTCAAGCGCTTCCGTTTGTCGGCTGCTATTGACTTCCAGAAAGGCGGTCAGTATTACTCTACAACCCGGATGTTCAACCACTATTCCGGCCTTGCTGCCGAAACGGTTGGTTTGAATGACAGGGGCAAACCCAAGCGCGACCCGGTTTCAGAAGGTGGCGGTGTGCGGTCGGACGGTGTTTTTGCCAACGGCCAGCCCAATGACATTTACCTGTCTGCCGACAGCTACTACAAACAATTTTTCGGCCTTTTAGAAGAATGGCTGGTTGACGCCTCTTACCTCAAACTGCGTGAAGTGGCGCTGGGTTATTCGTTTGATACCCAGAAACTGGGCCTCAACTTCATCAAGCGCCTGGACGTTTCCCTCGTCGGCCGCAACCTGGCCTTGCTGTTCACGGAAGTTGACGGGTTCGACCCGTCTGAAACGGAAAGATACTGGTATGAAGGCGGACAGTTGCCGCAAACCCGCGCCTTCGGTTTTAATATCAGTGTTGGTTTCTAAATTTTGTTTCACTTAAAATGTCAAGAAGCATGAACAAGCATATTCTAAAATTATTTGTCCTGACGGTCGCGGTTTTTCTGGGCTCCTGTTCGGATTTCGGGAATGTCAATATCGACCCGAACAACCCGTCCAAGCCGAATACGGCCGCCCTTTTTACCGCTGCAATGAGGAGTATTCCCGGCGCCATTGCTTCCAGCCAGCCGCTGGAATATATACAGCATATCACGCAGAAATATTACACGGATAGCTCCCGCTACAACGCTACGGACTTCAGCTTCAACGGGTTTTATGCAGGTGCGTTGACCGACCTGCAGGAGATCATCAACCTGAACAGCGATCCGGAAACGGCGCCCGATCAGTTGATCAACGGCAGCAATGAAAACCAGATCGCGGTGGCCAAGATCCTTCAGTCCTGGTATTTCTGGATGATCACCGACGCATGGGGTGATATCCCGTACTCCCAGGCTTTGAAAGGCCGGGAGAATTTCAAACCGGGGTACGACGATCAGAGCGCCATCTATGACGGCATCTTCGCTACTTTGAAGGAAGCTGCCGCATCGATCGACGAAGGCGCTGCCGCCCCAAGCGGGGATATCCTTTTCGACGGCGATCTCGGCAAATGGAAAAGGTTTGCCAATTCCATTCGCATGGTCATGGCTTTGCGCATTTCCAATGCCAATGCCGACAAAGCGAAAACTGAGTTTGCATCTGCCATGACCGATGGCGTGATCGGCGACGGTGAAGACGTATATTATAACCACCTGAACGACGACCTGAATGACAACCCCTGGCAGGATGCTTTTGAAACCCGCCGGGACTGGACGATTTCCAAGCCGTTCATGGATTATATGAAGTCGACCAACGACCCGAGGATCCCCATTTTTGCAGATCTGGCCGTCAGCTCGCAAACCTATGAAGGCATGCCTTACGGCCTGAACCAGGATGACGCCGGCAATATTACACCGAATGAAGTTTCTTTCCTCGGATCTGCAGTAAGACAACAGGATTCACCGACCTATATCCTTGTCCGTTCCCAGATCCTGTTCAGTCTGGCAGAAGCTGCCCAGCGTGGCATCATCGGCGGCGGCGCAGCAGCAGCTGAAGGGTACTACAACGACGCCATCAAAGCTTCCTGGCAGCAATGGGGCGTGTTCGACCAGGCTGCTTACGACGCGTTTATCGCTTCTCCGGAGGTGAAATACGACGCTGCCGACGCTATGCGGAAGATCCACTACCAGAAATGGGTGGCCCTGTTCCTCAATGGTTTTGAATCCTGGGCAGAATGGAGAAGGTCTGGTTTCCCGACCCTGCTTCCTGCGCCGGAACCACTGAACCAGTTTGGCGGCATTCCGATCCGTTATGATTATCCGACTACGGAAAGGGACCTGAACGGCGAAAATTACAACGCTCAGGTGGCCAAAATGGGTGGCGACGAACAGAACGTGCCCGTTTGGTGGGATAAATAATTTATACTTTGGCCGACGGTAAAAGGTTGATGGTTGACGGTTTATTGGACCCTTAAATTCGGGTTTTTAAGACCCGCCATGAACCCAATTCTATCGTCTCCAGGAAATAAGGAAATAAAATATAAAAAGAGGCCATCCGGCAACCCGGATGGCCTCTTCCTTTTAAGGAATCGATTCAGGTAAGTGATGCCCATGCGTTAATCCTTCAATTGGAAACATTGCGTTTTCCCGGAGTTATTCGCAACAATCAAAACATTCACTCCGTTCACTTGGACGATCGCCAGATCGCGGACAAAACCCGAAAGGTCCAACCCATATTCGCCGGCATGAACAACCCGGAAGCTTCTGTCCGCCTGACCAAAAAGCAGCAAACCTTCAGAAGCATCCATATCGCCGTATTCGTAATGCTGCTGGTTGGAGTTGCCGGCCAGGAGCAGGTCCATCCGGCCGTCGCCGTTAAAATCATAAGGCTGAACGGCTTCGCAACTGGTGGACTGGACCCAGGCAGGGAGCCGTTTGATGACCAGGTTGCTATTTTCATTCATCAGGAGACAGGTTTCCAATTCCGTCACGTCATAACTTTTGGCGCCCGTGCGTTCTTCCTCCGTAAATACGGTACTGAAATCAGCCTTGGCAAAATCGCTGAAATTCCAGTATTTTTTATTCATCACCGGCATTTGGCTGGCAAATAGGTCCCGGTTGGTAAATAATCCCCGCACGTTGTCCTGATGGTAAAATACAACAGGGTCAATTTTTTCGTTTTTATCAAAATCCCCGGAAAGCAGGGTCAGCGGCCGGTTTGGAGACGCCCGCCAAAGGTGATTCCTGCCGAGGTTGCCGGCAATAAAATCGGTATCCCCATCTCCGTCCAGATCGGCCGGTTCTAGGGTGTTCCAAAGACCTTTGCTGCCGGGTACTTCCTGTTTGACAAAGGCGTTCCCCCGGTTCATAAAAACCTGGATACCCATCCACTCGCCGGCAAGGACCAGATCGGGGCGATTGTCGCCGTCCATGTCAGCAAAAACGGCTTTGCGCACCATGCCAGGGTAGGCCAGGTCTTTCGACCAGGCTTCACCGGCCTCGGTATAATTGCCCTTTTCGTTGATGAACAGGTAAGACCTGGGAATGATGCCGAACTCACCCGGTTTCAGGAGGCCGCCCAGGAAAAGGTCCTGGTCGCCGTCCCCATCGATATCGGCATTTGCTGCTGTGGCAAACACAACAGATGGGTCTGCGGTTAAACCGGGTAAAGGCAAGGCGGCGGCTTTTCCATCCGTATTCACCTGATAAAACCCTTTGCCGGTCAGAACCCCGGTCTCATTGCTGCCGTAGGAAAGGAAAAGGTCATTCCTGCCGTCGCCGTTAAAATCAAAGATAGCCGCTGCACATTCTTCGATTCCGGCTCCAGGGCCGCGGGTAACCTGATCCCTTTTCAGGAACTGACCCGCCTCCGTCTGCAAAAGGAGAGTCCCTGGTACTCCCCCGGCGCCGGTGATGTAAATATCCTGGCGTTGATCGTGGTTGAGGTCGCCGGCAGCCAGGTAAGGGCCCATTTTGGAATAAGCCCTGGGAATCAGCCGTTCGACTTTGAAATCGTTGTAAGTATTTTCCGGATGGTGGTAATCAATCAGATCCAAAGCCTGGAATAATGCTGGTTTTGCGGGCGCCGAAGGAAGCCAGGCTGCGGTCTTTTCTTCTTCCAGGATATGGGTTTTATTGCCCGGCAAACCGAGGTGGAGGCTTTTTTTACCGGAAGGCCAATGCACGATCAGGGTGTCCACCGCAGGGTTTTCCCCCAATCCGAACAGGATGACGGGTTCGGGTGTGGATTGGAATCCCTGTTGGTTTTTCAGGGAATAAAAATGCCGGCCTCCCTGGCTATTTCTGGCTTCAACCCTTGCGCCGATCCCGAAAGGGTTCAGGCCGCCGGCTTTTAACCGGATTTTAAAATAATTCCGGCCTGTATTTTCGCGCGCCTGATTTTTAAAAATGGAGGGCGGCCCGTCGAGGTTGTTCCAGATCAGGTCAGGGTCGCCGTCGTCGTCCAGATCAGCCCAAGTGGCGCCGCGGGTATGCATCGGTTCGGATATTCCCCACGCCTGGTTTTCCTGTGCGAACCGGAAGTCGCCGGTATTCCGGAAAATAAAATTGGACGTCGCAACCGAGGGGATGTTCAGAAGATTTGCCTCTTTTTGTTTCACGGGGTTGGCCATTTCCGTATAGGCTTCTCCAAAATTACTTTTCACAAAATCCATATTGGTCATATCCCGGCGGATGCCGTTGGCGACAAAAAGATCCTTCCGGCCATCCAGATCGGCATCAAAAAAGAAAGAGGACCAACTCCACTCCGTGGCGTAAACCCCGGCATAAAACCCGAGATCCCGCATTTTTTTTCCGCCGAAATTCCGCGACAACATGTTCCGGGTGTACTGGGGCGCTTGTTCCCTGGCGCATCTTTCGTACACTTCATTGGTGAACGGAACCATGTTGGTCTTTTGCCGAACGTATGTGGCCGGCATCATTTCCCCTACGAAGAGGTCTTCAAAACCGTCGTCGTCCACATCCCCGAAATCCGACCCCATGGAAGACATCGGGCTTTTGGTGAAAAAAGAATGGAAAGTTTCCCGAAAGGTCTTGTCGCCGTTGTTGAGGTAAAAAAAATCCCGGCCGAAAAAATCATTGGCGACATAAATATCCTGGAAACCGTCGTTGTTCACATCCGCAACGGAAACGCTCAGGCCGATATTCCGTTTATCCAGAATACCGGCCTGGTCCGTGACATCCACAAATCGCCCATCCTGATTTTCGAGCAACATATCCCTGAACCATTTGAAGGCCGGTTTTTTTTCATAATAGGCGAAGTTGAACGTCGAACCCGGTTCAGGGCCTTGGATCACATATACGTCCAGGTCGCCGTCGTTGTCATAATCAAAAAAATGCGCGGCGATGGATTGTCCGATGAGATCAAGACCGTATGCCTTGCCGGCTTCCGTGAAGGTCACCCCCCTTTGTCCCCCCTCAAGGGTGGAAATTCCATTGTTGATAAAAAGCAGGTTGGCGCCGAAGTCGCTGAATTTGCCGGTCTTGAAATCCCCGGCGATTCCCAGTTTGGTGATGTAGATATCCAGCCAGCCGTCGCCGTTGATATCCGCCAGGTTGACACATTCGGTGTAGGCGGCGCCCTCCCAATGGTCTTTGATCCCTGCGCTTTGGGTGATGTCTTTAAAACGAAAGTCTCCTTCGTTCAGGAAAAGTCCGCTGTTTTGAATACCGCCTGAGAACAACAGGTCGGGCAGGCCGTCGTTGTTGATGTCGCCGGCAGCTACACCGCCGCCGCCCGAAGAAATGCCGGCAACGTCATTGGGATGAAGGGATTGGGAAAATTTGAAATAGATCCCGGTATCTTCCTGTCGCAACTGTTGGAATAAGGGCGAGGAATGGTCCGTCTCCGGGCGTTCCTGGTCGCATGACCAATTGAAGATGACTATAGTTGTATAAAGTATCCGGCGAAACATCATGACCTGTATTATTTATAATAGGTGGTAAGATACAAATATAGTGAATACGGCAAGCCGGATGTCTCCCCGCTATTTGAAGTTTGCAACTGGTGTGTAGTTGTTTTAGCGTTCACTTTTCCTTCAAATCCTCCATAGGAGAATGGTTCAATGTTGCTGTGTCCGCGTTTTTTAACACGACCTGTCCCGCTAGCGGGAAAGACACAAGGGGGAAGCACAAAGGCACAATTTCCTTTGTGTGCTTTGTGAAGCCTTTGTGTCCTTGTGTTGAGTTGCTGCCCCCAAGCTCCCCCGCTGCGAAGTTCATCAAGTTGATTGTCAATTTCGGTTATGGATTGGTTGGACATTACCCGCTATTTGAAGTTTGCAGCTTCAAATCCATATAATGCCCGCTCAGGATATTGCCTTGAAAATAATGTAAGATTGCCGCACAGAACCTTGCCGGTACTTCCTATATTTGCCCCATGAACGAGCGCATATTGATCCTTGACTTCGGTTCCCAATACACCCAGTTGATCGCGCGGCGGGTGCGGGAACTCAACATCTTCTGCGAGATCCTGCCCTACAACCGCTTTCCGGCCGAGCCGGACGACTCCATCAAAGCAGTTATTCTCTCCGGGAGCCCGTTTTCGGTCAAAGAACCCGACGCCTTGCGCATCGATCTGACATCGATTATTGGCCGGTTTCCGGTTCTTGGGGTGTGTTACGGGGCGCAATTGATCGCAGATGTTTACGGCGGCCAGGTGGAACGGTCCCAAAAACGGGAATACGGCAAAGCCAACCTGACCCGGATCATCCAACCCGACCCCATCCTCGAAGGCATGGCCAAGGATTCCCAGGTCTGGATGTCGCACGCGGATACGATCACCCGCCTGCCGGACCAGTTCGAGCTGATCGCAGGGACGGACAGCATAGAGATCGCTGCGTTTAAAGCAGCGGAGGGCGTCTTTTCCAAACCGGTTTATTGTCTGCAGTTCCACCCGGAGGTCACCCACAGTCTCGACGGGTCGGCCCTTCTGCACAATTTTGCCGTCAATATTGCGGGCTGCAGCCAGGACTGGACGGCTGCCTCTTTTGTGGAGCATACCGTGGCGGAATTAAAGGAAAAGATCGGGGTTGAACATGTCCTGATGGCGCTTTCCGGCGGTGTGGATTCCACTGTGGCGGCTACCCTGCTGCACCGGGCGATCGGGGCCAACCTGGTTTGTTTTTTTGTCGACAACGGCCTGCTGCGCAAGAACGAATACGAAGAGGTGCTGAGCGCCTACCGGTCCATCGGCCTCAATGTAGAGGGCATCGACGCGCGTCACCGCTTCTGGGACGCCCTGGCCGGGGTCCGGGATCCGGAGCAGAAACGCAAGATCATCGGCCGGCTTTTTATCGAGTGTTTTGAAAAAGAATCCGAAGCCCACCCGGATATATCCTGGCTGGGGCAAGGCACGATATACCCCGACGTCATCGAATCGGTATCCGTGCACGGGCCGTCGGTCACCATCAAATCCCACCACAACGTCGGTGGTCTGCCCGACCTGCTCAAACTCAAGATCGTCGAACCTCTGCGCATGTTATTCAAGGACGAAGTGCGGCGGGTGGGGGCCGAATTGGGCATCCCTCAATCCATCCTTGGCCGGCATCCGTTCCCCGGTCCCGGCCTTGGGATCCGCATCCTGGGGGAAGTCACGCCGGAAAAAGTAGGGATTTTACAAGAAGCGGACGCTATATTTTTAAAATATCTGCGTAAATTCGATCTTTACGATCAGGTTTGGCAGGCGGGCGCCGTTTTATTACCGGTTCAGTCCGTCGGTGTGATGGGCGATGAGCGGACCTACGAACAGGCCGTCGTCCTTCGGGCCGTCAATTCGGTTGACGGCATGACGGCTGAGTGGAGCCGCCTGCCACACGAATTTTTAGCCGCTGTTTCCAGCGAAATTATTAACCATGTCAAAGGCATTAATCGGGTCGTATATGATATCAGCACCAAACCACCGGCCACCATTGAATGGGAATAAACTGCTGTTGCTCTTTGCGATAGCCTGCCTCCCGTCTTTGCTGGTCTCCTGCGAACTTTTCAAAAAGGCGCAAACAACACCCGGCGCCGACAAAACCAAAGAGGAACTGGATCCCATCCAGGGCAAACGGGTTTACGACCCCGTAACCGGTACCTGGGTGACGGTGGAAGAAGTGGTGATGGAGAAAATGGATACGATCCTTTGGAAAGAGGTGGCCACAACAACCTATCCACCCATCACTTCCGACGAATCAGCAGCCTTGCCGGCCAACCCAAGCCAGTCGCTTGGCAAAAAAGAACACAACTCGGAATTGCTGTCGGCTTATAACATCGCTTATGTTTTACCGTTTATGACCGACCGGTTCAATGCGGCCGATCCGGCGATTTATGAAAATTCCTACTGGGCGCTTCACTTTTATGCCGGCGCAAAAATGGCGTTGGACCTGCTTTCCCAGGAAGGCGCCCGCATGAACGTTTCAGCCATCGACAGCCGGGCGGCGGAACAAACCGTTACACAATTGACCAAAACGAATAAGGAACTGGCGGCGGCCCACCTCATCATCGGTCCGTACAGAAGGGATAATGTGCCGATCCTGGCCCGTTATGCCAAGGAAAAGGATATTGTCCTGGTCTCTCCGCAGAGCTCCGCTTCCAATGCGGCCGGCGAGGACAACGAAAACTATGTCCAGGTCAACCCATCCCTGGAAACCCATTGCCAGTCGATCATGCGCCATGCCCTGGCACACCACGCGCCCGGGAATATTGTCCTCGTCAGCCGCGATAAAGACAACGAAAGATCCCGGCTTGATTATTTTCAGGATGAATACAAACGATGGACAAAAAACGTCAATGTGCCGCCGCTGCAGGAACTGATCATCACCGACCAGTCCGTTTCCCTCGACCGGGTCGACGTATTGCCGTTTATCAAGATTGCGGATACGACCGTTTTTATACTGCCCAACTGGGAGGAGAACTTTGTTTACAGCATGTTGCGCAAAATTGACCTGAGCCGGGATCAATTCGACAATATCATCGTCTATGGAATGCCGCAATGGCGGGATTTTGAGAAGATCGACTTTGATTATTACGACAAATTAAACGTACATATCAGCGTCAGCAGTTTTGTCGACCCCTTGTCGCCGGAAATCCGCCTGTTCAGGCAGAATTATTATGACCGGTTTGGCGCATTGCCCAGGGAAGAGGCCTTTTTAGGATACGACCTGACGTTGTACTGCGGCCGCATGCTGAAAAAACACGGCACCAAATTCCAGTATTTCCTCAACGAAGAGGTGCAAAAGGCGATGCATACCCGTTTTCAGTTCGAACCCGTGCTCCGGATAGGCTCCACTTCGGGCGTGGAATTGCCCAGGGTCCTGCAGTTTGAAAACAAGTATGTGAATATTCTGCGGTTTTATAATTTCCAGTTTCAACCTGTGAACTGATCCTATTGAACGAAAGAAGGCTGGAACGATTCCGCGAGGTTGTCCGCAATCGGCAATTCGACCTGACCGTTGTCCTTGAAAATGTGCAGGATTCGCACAACATCGGGGCGGTCATGCGCACCTGCGAATCGGTTGGCATTTGCGAAATTTTTGTATTGTACACGGAGCCGCAATTGACGCAGGACCATATTACCCTGGGTAAACGCACCTCCGCCGGCGCCAGAAGATGGCTGGATGTCCATTTTTACACCGATATCCGGGCTTGTTTTGAACATGTACGGCGCGACTATAAACAGGTGCTAAGCACCCACCTTGAGAAAAAATCGGTTTCCCTGTACGATCTGGACCTGACCCAGTCCGTCGCCCTTTTGTTTGGCAACGAGCACGACGGCCTTTCCAAAGCAGTTTTGAAATATTCCGACGGCAATTTTCTTATACCGCAGTTCGGCTTCGTACAAAACCTTAATATTTCCGTTGCCTGCGCCGTAACGGTGTACGAAGCCTGTCGCCAGCGCCTCAACGCCGGGTTTTACGGACCTGGAGAAGGTGAAAAAAAAGACCGGCAACAAATCTTGCTGGAAGAATATCTTCGACGGCAAGAAACAGGGGAAACCCTTCACAGATCTAAAAAAATCGACCCATCATGACCCACCGGTTCCTTGATTTCGACCACATTCCGGAAGTGCAGATCATGCCCGGCTTTCACGCCCGGATGATACATGGCGATGCGGTTTCCGTTATCCGTTTCCGCATTGAAGCCGGCAGTACGCTGAAGGAACATTTTCATGTGCACGAGCAGGTGACGAATGTTCTCGACGGACGCCTGGAGTTGACCGTCAACGGCGAAACGCGGGTTTTGGGCCCGGGCCAGTCTGTGGTGATCCCTTCCAACGTCCCGCATGGCGGAAGGGCCCTTTCGGATTGCCTCGTATTGGACGTGTTTCAGCCGGTTCGGGAGGATTATGCCAGCATCCAGCATCCAGCCCGCCCTAAAAGGCGGCCACGCCAGAAGCGTGGATCCAGCATCCAGCATCAAACATCCAGCACCATCAAATTACACCCCCTCGCTTCACTCGCATCCAGCCGGCCAAGAATTTCAAACGAATCATCGGCGTATACTTTTCCGAGATCGTCGGAAGCGATGAAGCTGACGGTGTCCAGGTTGGCCAGGTCATAGAGGTTGACGGCGCCGGTCTGCCCCCAGCCTTTTTGATCAAAAGGATCGGTAATATCCCGGCAACGGACGCGCAGGGAAGGCGAGGGCCTGAATATTCCTTCCCCCTTCGACCAGCCCTGCGAAAAAAGCTCGGTCATTCCATATTCAGAGTGGATGGCAGGCAGGTTAAACCCTGTTTGCAGGATCTGGTGCAATTCCGGCCGGGTGAGCTCCCGGCGGCGGCCCTTCATTCCGCCGGTTTCCATGACAATGCCGCCGGACAGATCCGGTGCGTGTTGTTCCGCCAGGTCAAGCAGCGCAAAACTGACGCCCAGCAGCATAAACCGCGTGCCGGATTCCCTGGCAATGGCCAGTTGCCACAACAGCGCTTCCAGGTCGTTTAAAAAAAAGCCGCTTTCCGGTTTGCCGGTTTGCCGGATAAAATCGTCAGCCATAAAAACCAGGCTGCTGCCGGTTCGCTCCAGATAAGCGGGCAACAAGGCAAACAAGGTATATTGTGACAATGGACCGTAAAAATGTTCGAACCCTTTTCGGGATAAATGCCGGTACCATTCCTGACTCCGCAAATGGTGAAAACTGGTGTTTTGCCCGGTTGTACCGCTGCTTGAAAATATTGCTTCTGCCTGCCATTCGCCGCTTTTGATGGTATAATTCCGGAAAAACTGGATGGGAAGACACGGGATCTCCGTCCAATCCGTTACCGACCCGGCCTGCCGGCCTGTCAGATCCAAAAACCTCCGGTACAACCCGTTAAAACGATATTGGTATTCGAACACCTGCAAGGCGATATCCGGAAATTGTCCGGAGGCCATTCCGGATATCCGTGCAGCTAGTTCATTCCGGCGTTGTTCTTGTATCGGCATGGGTCAAAATCCTGTTCCGTTTCGAAATGGCCAGGGTTTGTAACCCGGAAGCCATAATTTTAAGAAATCAAACAAAGTAAAACTAAAATCCGTATATTTCGGTTGATATGTAGACGATACTAAACCCAACAACTTAAATGAAAAAATCCGGAAATCATGCGAATGATCTTTAGCCTCCTGACTGCCCTGTTGCTGATTACGCTGACCAGCGATTGTGTGCAGGCGCCCGAATACCCGGTCGAGCCCGTGATCACCTATGAAGGGATGAATAAAACCAGCGTGCACCAGGGCAGCGCTACCGCTCCGGTTGACACCCTTGAGATCCGGTTTTCTTTCACCGACGGCGACGGCGACCTCCGGGGGGTTGACAGTGGATTTCCCGATATTATCCTTATGGACAGCCGCGACAATTCTGTGGCCCCTTTTAATATCCCTGAATTTAACGAGCAGGGCGCCGAAAACGGGATCAGCGGTGAGATCACCGTCAGAATCCCCAACAAACCCGGCGCAGGCATCTGTTGTGTTTTTCCCAACGGAACTGCCTGTGTCAAAAGCACTGCTTTCCCCACCAATACCATGTTCTATACCATTAAAATGCGCGACCGGGCAGGTCATGAAAGCAATACCGTTCAGACGGAGATGATTACAATTTTGTGTGATTGAATGACCGCCGGGGAGGGCTCATCCCAAAATAATTTCCTTATTGGCCAACACTTCGACAGTCCACTCCAATCAACCTTGTTATGATCAGATTTTTTATGCCGGCTTTTTTCATTGGGTTTAACTTTCCGGTTTTTAGCCAGGAAGCCCCACCGCCCCTGGACCCGCGCATGTACGCCATCGCCAATGCACCCGACGTCAAAAGGCTGGAAGCGGACATCCGGAAGCTGGTGAGCTTCGGCACCCGGCATACCTTGTCCGATACCCTGTCTGAAAACAGGGGGATTGGCGCAGCGCGCAGGTGGATCGAATCGGAATTCAACCGGATATCTGAAGCCTGCGGCGATTGCCTGGAAGTCAGTTTTCAGCGCGGGCTGGTGACCAAAGAAGGGAACCCCCGCCTGCCCGAAGATACCTGGGTGGTGAATGTGATGGCCATCCAGCGGGGCGCCCGGTATCCCGATCGATACATTATCATGAGCGGAGATATCGACTCCAGGGTCTCCAATGTCATGGACGGAACATCCGAATCACCCGGGGCCAACGATAACGCCACGGGCATGGCGGGTGTGATGGAAGCCGCGAGGGTATTGTCGAAATACCATTTCCCGTCCAGCATCATTTATGTCGGCCTGTCGGGTGAAGAACAGGGGCTGTTCGGCGGAAAGATTATGGCCGACAAAGCTAAGGCCGACAACTGGAAGATCATCGGCGTGCTGAACAACGACATGATCGGCAATATCGAGGGTTTGAACGGCGTGATCGACAACACGACTTTCCGGGTATTCTCAGAGCCCGTGCCCGTGGAAGAAACCGAACAGCAGCGGATCTGGCGGCGGTTTTACGGCGGGGAGGTCGATGGCCCTTCCAGGCAATTGGCCCGGTACGTCGACCGCATGACCGACCTGTATTGCACCAACCTCGACGCCATCCTGATCTACCGCCTTGACCGGTTCGGCAGGGGAGGGCACCACCGGCCTTTCAACGACGCGGGGTTTGCCGGCGTTCGGATCATGGAAACCAACGAAAACTACCACAGGCAACACCAGGACCTGCGCACCGAAAACGGGATCAAATACGGCGACGTGATCGAAGGCGTCAATTTTGAATATGCCGCCAAACTGACGGGCGCCAACGCCATCGTGTTGGGGGGGCTGGCAGCTGCGCCACCGGCGCCGGAAAATGTCCAGATCGGCGGCGCGGTGCAGCCCTCCACCCGCCTGCGGTGGGACGCTTCCAACGACCCTGATCTGGCCGGGTTCAAGGTCTACTGGCGGGATACCACCTCGCCCCAATGGCAGCATTACCGGTTTGTCGGACCCCGGGAAACGGATATCACCCTGGAGAACATCATCATCGACAATTACCTGTTCGGGGTAGCGGCTGTTGGAAAGGATGGGAATGAAAGCCTGGTGGTTTATCCGACGACGTTGATCCCGCGGAGGAATTAGAAAAGGTTGTTTGGGGTTGTTTGGAGTTGTTTGAAGGGTTACCAAACCACCCCAAACGGGCTCTGCCCTCCAAATCTATCCAGCCTTTCGCCGCCTTGCCCAAATCGCAACCAGCAGGCCGGCCAAAACCAGCAGGCTTGCCGGCAGAAGCGTCCCTGGTTTCCGGAAGCCGGCCCCGGATAGCGGGCCCGGATCGCCGATCAACACAAAATGCGACCAATAAAAAGGATAAGAAAAGGTTGGCGGCGCTTCCTCCAGGTACCGGAGTTTGGCCAGGCGGAGCGCTTCATCCTTGCTTTTGCCTTCTTCGAGGAACCGGTAAAAATGTACCAGGATATCCCTTGAAGAGCGGTCGGATGCGTTCCACAAACTGGCCACGATCCCGTCGCAACCTGCATACAGAAAGCCCTGAGCCATACTGCGGAATCCGTCCCCCTGTTCTTCCAGGTCCATGCCCGTATTGCAGGCGCTTAAAACGGCGAGGTCGGCTTTTAGCTGCAGCCAGAACAGATCCGCTGTTTTGAGCAAAAACTCGGTGGAATCCGCCGTCCGGGAAAAAACCAGGGTGGAGTTCAAAGGGTTGTCCTTGTTGATGACATTGTGCATGGCCAGGTGGATGATCCGGTAGTTGGGGGCGCTGTTGAGAAAATTGTGCAAGGTGGCTTCTCCATTGACCCAGGTTTGACCATCCAGAATGCCGGCCACTTCGAGTACCTCGTCGTCGGAGTATTCGAGTTTTCCGGCGGTCCGGCTCAGGAACACGCTGTCCAGCGGAAATCCCATGACCTTTTCAACGCCATTCAGGGTGAAATCATCGTATTCCAGGCCGAAACCTGCAAATCGTTTTGCGGCTTTTTTCCTTTGCCGGCTACCTGAACCGGGAGCGATCAGCCGGTTGGAATAAACGTACCGGATGCTGTAATCCTTCAAAAGGAAAGGCGGTTTTTTGCCCTCGTATTGGCCGGCCGGCGCGGTCAGAAGCGCTTCAAATGGAATGGTCAGCAATTCGTCGTCCGGAATAATGATCAGTTTTCCGGGTTTTTTATCTTCCAATGCCGGGCGCAACAACCGGCTGTAAATGAGGTAGGCGGCGGTTTCAAAATTATGTTTATTAACCGAAGCGGCCCCGTTGGATCCCTGGCGGAATTGTCGGAACGCCCGGACCAGTTCCTCGTTCTTCCCGATGGAGAAATGGTTGACATCCTCCCTGGAAATATAAAAAACATAAATAGCCGATGCTCCAAAGAAATATTCGATCAGCAATTCCTGTTCTTTAAGGCCCGACCGGATGATGTTCAGATCCAACGGTTCCTGAAAGGCAAATTTCAATTCAAAATAGGCAGGGAAGCTTTTTTCAAGGTTTTCGATGAAGCGGAGGTATTGGGTTTTTAGTAAAAACAAGCTGTCTTTCAAGACGGAGACTTGCCCGCTGTTGCCCGCCGCCTGCTCAACGGCCTGTAGTTGGTTCTCCAGATCGTAAATGGCTCTTTTGATCTTGCGCTCATTGTTCAGGGTTTTATCCGGGACGCCGGCGAACCGTTTGGCATTTTCATCATTGATGCCCTGAACCAATGTAAGCGCCTTGTTCCGGGAGGCAAACTGATAAGCGGTTTCCAGCCATCGGTCGGCCCCGGAATCTTCGAATGCCTGCAGCGCCAGTTGGCAGGCCTGGTCATAATATTGTTTGGTTTTTTGCAGTAAAGTGTATTTGGATCCTGCACCCCGGTAAGCGTTAAGGATACCCGCTGCAAGGGAGTCGATCTGAAGAAAGACCGTCATGGCCCGTTCAGGGTCCCGGGCGCCTGCATTCCCACCCAGGATGGCGGCTTTCAGACCCAGAATATCCAACAGAAGCAGGGGGTCGGAAACAACGCCGTTCCGGATGGAAAAACGGTTCGGGTCGTCGTTGAAGCGGTCCAGGCAAACGATGGCCCGGTCGATATCTTCCAGGGCCTGGACGGGGCCGTTCCGTGCAAAATAATGGGTTGCCCGGTTAAAATATAATTGCGCGATGCGCGGATGTTTGGCAGACCCCCATGCAATCAAACCGGCTTCCAAGGCCGAATTGAAGGTTTGTTGAACCAGCGTTTCATTGCCCTGCAGGCTGTAGACAGTCAAAAGACTGGCCTGGGCATTGCTTTTTTCCTGTTGAAAATAAGGATATTGGGTATCTGCAAACAAATCCTGAAACAAACGGACGGCCTGTTCCCCAAACCTCCGAGCGTTGGGAAGGTCCTTTTTTTTCAGGTAGGCTACGCATAAATTATTGGACACCTCCGCTTCAAAGGTCTCATCGGGGACGGGCAAACGTTCCGCGGTTTGCAGTGCCCGGGTAAAATATTGAATGGCGGCTGAATATTCGCCACGGTTTCCATGTATGGCGCCCCGGGTATTGAACAACTGCGGCAACTGAAGAGGGTCGCCCGAAATTTGATTGTAGACTTTATCCCAGAAAACCAGTGCAAGGGCGTAATCTCCCTGAAGGTTCAGGGTTTTCACCATTTCAAAGTAGGCGTCCGCCAGTTTTCCGGCCGATTTTTGATCGCCTCCGGCAGACAATTGCTCCCAGGCCTGAATTGCGACAGCCAGGTCCTCTTTGGCAGGCGTCAGATTGCGCAATTCCCGGTTGACGGCTGCGCGCAGGTAATAACTGTTGGCAAGGTCATAGCCGCCCGTTTGGGATCTGAAACCGATCGCAATGGAGACAGACCGGGAGGCGGGCCCCAGATCCCCGTTGAGGTATTGATAAACGCCGAGTTTATGGGAGAGGGCGCCCATATCCTCGTCAGCGTATCGCCCCTGGCCCTGGTTGATCAGCGAACTCAACAGCCGGATAGCCTCGGAATTTCTTCCGAGGCTTCCCAAACTGTCCGCAGCAGCGATCTGCCGGCTGACTTGGGGGGACTGGCAGCAGATCTTCTCAGTAAAGCCTGTTAAAACAGCAATGACCAAAACCAGGCGGATCATTTTCCGGAATTTTAGGTATACAGGCCTTCAGTAAAACCAAAGCGCCATTCAAGAGAATTTGTAACTGTTTTAGCAGAAGATGGCTGATTTTGAGGTGTCAGGCATAATTTCGTCTGCCGTCCTCTGTCCGACGAAGCCTCGGCCACGCCGCGGCGTGGGGCACCGTCTCCTTCGACTCCGCTCAGGAGCCTGGCCGTTCACCGTCCGCCCAATGCTCGTACCTCGCACCAGGCGGATAAATCTACCATCCGCCAATCTTCAGCACTTTCTGCCGGAAGGCTTGTTCCCGGTCGCTCAATTCAACGATATAATAACCTGAAGGCAAGTTTCCGTCCGGTGATACGGGGATAAGATTGGAACCTTTGCCAACCTCCAGGGATGATTGCCAAACCGGCCGGTTCATCAGGTCTTTCAGGGAAATGAGCATTTGTTTTGGGGCGCCTTCGTTTGTCCATTGGATGGTAAAGGCCGATTCAAAGGGGTTTGGAAAAACGGAGATCTGATCCGGCGCCGGTTCCGTACCATTGGTTTGGTTTTTCAGCCAGGCACTATTGGGGCCGGATGCAACGGTGATATTTGCAAGACCGTTTGTGGTAACCAGACCTTCGAATTCAATTGAAAAAACGGTCTGGTTCATGATCCTTCCATAAATATAGGGCGCGTTAAATTGTGGGTTCAGACAGGCCAGTTGCATGGCAATGCCGGTAACGATCGGCGTAGCGAACGAAGTCCCGGATTTGGCGACCCATTCGCCGTTCAGACTGGGACACACGATCCCTACCCCGGGGGCGGCCAATTCTACAGAGAGTTTGCCAAAGTTGGTGAAAGCCGCCACGCTTCCGTCACACTTCGAAGCAGCGACGCTGATCAGGTTTGGCACATCCGAAAACCCGGCCGGGAAATAACGGGTTTGATCGATGTTCAGCGATTTATTGCCTGCAGAGACGATGGTCAGGATATTGCGGTTTGAAACCTCCTGCATCAAAGCATGGAACAGATTCGAAAACTGATCTGCAGGGGCCGGCTCGTACCCGAAAGAGCAATTGATGATATTTGCGCCGTTCAGGATCGCATAATCGATTGCCTGAATGATATCGAACAAATTGCCGGTTCCGTTATGGTCCAGGGCTTTTAAATTGAAGAGCTTGACATTCGGCAGTTCTTCCACATACGCCATTCCGGCAATGATGCCGGACACCTGGGTGCCATGACCGTTATTATCCGATGCATCGTCGGTGTGGGTGATAAAATTGAAACTCGAAGCAATCCGGCCACCGAAGAGGTCGGGATGGGATTGAGCGTCAATCCCGGTATCGATGATCGCAATTTTAAGGCTGGTCAAATTGGGGTGGTTTTGGAATAAATTACCCGGGTATGCTCCGCAACCGAGGATAGGGGTGTAATTTTCCAGTAAAAATGGCGGTACAGGGTTGGAATTGCTTAAGGGACTGGTTTTAGTCTGGTAATTCAAGTCAACGGCATCCACCTTCGCCTTGCCTTGTGTAAATTCAAGAATTTCAATGATGTTTCCTAAAACCTGGCCGGATTCCGTAATGATCGGGAAGGTATCCGTTATATTCCAGAGGTAAGTCTGTGATAACAAACTGTATTCGGTTTCCACTGCGCCAAGGTCCGCTTTAAGCCCCTGAATGAATTCGGGATCGGCAGTTTTGTCAAACCTGATCAATATTTGGTCAGGGGCATACAGGCTCTGTGTGTGGAGAGCGGCAATTGCGAAAAAAAGCGCAACACTTAAGCAAATAGTTATTTTCTTACGCATTTTAGTTCGTTTTGAATGAAGAGATGATGACACTATAAGCGAAAGAAACCGCAGACGTGACATTTAATCCCGGGATTTGGTTGATTTTTTTTCTGTCGGGCTCAGAGCCCGAAGCCGAAGGTCACGGCCGACGCCAATATACAGTTTTGAGAAACAGGATAATAAAGAAATTGACCTTTTAACCCCAAGGATCTGTTTTTTCCAAGTGGAAGCTGGCAGTTGACCTCCGGGATAAGCGCGAAATCGAGATAGGTGTTGTAACTGAATATAGGAATAAGGTAGTCTGTTCCGGAAAAAGGCGGAATCGTTGCTTGTATATTTGCCGCCTTGATGACCTTTGTTAGTTCCATTTCATCTCTGTAGCTCAATGCAAGGCCAAAACCCGCCTGAAATTGCCGTTTGGTATTTTTTGAAAGCTCCGTCAGGTACTTTACGCCTATATTAAAATTGAAGTACTTGTCGGGCCGTGAGGGCAAACGGATGCCTGGAAAGGAGGTTTCAGTCCATCCAAAAGGGTTGTTGTCTTCGCCCAACGGTTCAAAATGGGTGAAATCGCGGATGACAAACCGGGTGTTGGATAAATCCCGGGGCAAAATCCCGCGCGAATTGTTGAAAAAATGTCCTGCCTCCAGACCGATCATCCCCTTTGCCCCGGCTTTTTTATGAAATTCCAGGGTGATCATATAACCCGAAGCTTTTTTTGCCGGGTTATAACTGTGCCCCAGCGAGGCTTTTACCCCCTCTCCCCGTCTCCCCATCTCCCCCTCTCCCTGGGAAGTTTCTACATGGTTCGTCTGCGCTGAAATGCGGCAAACCGAAAACGATATGCAGAAGAATAAAAGAATTTTGATTTTATTATTCATTTTTCTAAAATTTAAAGGCCAGGTATAAAGAAGTTTCCCAAACGGATAAATTCGCCGGATTAAATAAAAAAACATTATAATTGCCGAAGCGGAAACCCAAGCCAAAATGATCGAAATAATATTCATAAATGATCTTCAGGCTCGCTCCCGGGCTGATATTTCGAAATTCGGTGTTCAATGACAAAAATAAATTTTCATAAACCGTTCCGTCTTCCAGGGTTATTGTTACGCCATCGTAATAATCACGCCACCAGTTATAGGTTTCATAAGTCAGGCTAAGGCCGGCATTCAGGCCGATTTTATGCCTTTTTCGATTAACAGGATAAAACATAATGCCGATATCGATGGGAAGACTGAGGGATTTAATGGTTTTTTTCGGAGAGAGACGCCTGATCCCGGTTCGCCTGATCCGCTCGCGGTCGGCCTCGGTAATAAAAGGGCCAGAAGCTCCATTGGCAATTAAATCAAGCGTGGGCCGGGTTCCGTTGAAATTTTTATCGAAATAGGAATCCGGCATATTTCTGTAATAGGAAAGCACATGCGAAGCAATTGAAAAACGTTTATTCAAAGCATATTCATAGCCGATTCCAAGGGTTGGGATTTTACTTAACAACACCAGCCCGTCTTCGTACCCCAATCCCATACTCAGCCGGAGGGTATGTTTGTTGCCGGAAAAATCGGATTGCCCGGGCAGCATCTGGCAAAGGAAAAAAAAGAAAACAAAGATCAGATTTGATTTTTTGCTCATCGCGATCCGATTTATTAACGGTTTGAACTCAATTGAGAACCCCCGGATTTCATACCGGGGGTTCCTGTATTTACTGGAGGCTCGCAGATTAATTAATTGCTTTTGTAGGTCACCGACCCGGTATTGTTCGCCATCATGATCGGATCGCAGTAGAAGACCGGTGCGCTGCCCAGGCCGACGATTGCCGCGCCCGTTCTGGAGAAGCCCACCGTTACGCCTGCGGAAATTTCCACGGTATCGCTAAGCTTGAATTTGGCAGTAAACGGAAAACTCAGGTTAAAGGTAGTCGTTCCGTTGTCTACTTCCGCCCAATCGACGAAATACGGGCTTCCGAATTCATCCTGTTTCCAGTCGGTCCAGATGCGGTAATTGGCCGTTTTCCATTTCCCCTGGCATGGGCTTGGGTTGCAATCCAGAAGGTCACCCTTTTTAAAGGCAGGGCTTACATATTTACCGGAGTGCGGGGTAATTGTCCCCAGAGAATTCCGGGTAGCAGCCAATACGTCGCCGTGGAAGACGTATTTGTTTTCAAACAACTGGTTCCGGATATTGGTGAATACCTGCCATCCGTTGATCTTGAATTCTTTCAAGGTTTCATCTATGACTTCGCAATCCCTTTCGCAAGGTTCCGTGCATGGATCAGGGTCGCCGTTACCGCCGCCGAGACCCAGACAATCGATGTACATTTCAAGCAATACGTTATGCTGGATCAGGTAGAACGTCTGGCCGGTTACTTCATAAGTATCCAATGCGCTCAAAGCCATTTGCAGCAGCATGCCGCAGTCGTCTCCGGGAGGAGGGTCGCCCGGGCCGCCGGGGCCGTCCGGGCCTGCAACGATCCTCGGCATGTATTCACGGACATGAGGCCCCTCATAGGTCATGCCGTCTGCCTGAATGAGGTAATAGCTTTCAGCGTCCCAGACAGACAGGGTCGGATCTTCAAGTTCGGTATCCTCATTCCTGAAATTGACCCCGGAATCATCGTTGCCGCTGAACAACCTGAAGGAAGAGGGCGTACCCTCCATCACGGCGGCAACATCGGGAATATAATTGACATTCCACGTTGTAGCATTGAATGCATCCAGGTCGGGCATGTTAATGGCCAGCAAGGGAGAAATATCCGTTAAAGTATTGAAAAAATCCTCTCCGTGGTTTTTCAGGATTTCCGGATCCGCAAACGATTTTAAAATTTCAGAGAATTTTTTATTGTCGTAAACGATCGTATTTTTTTCGGCCAGGTAAATCATTTCATAATCGGAATGGTATACCTTTTGCATTTTCTCGTGAATAAATTGCCTCAGTTTTTCATCCTGCAACGCTTTTGAAAGGGTTTGAGCAAAAAGAATGCGGACCTCATTGATGGATTTCGGGTCCTTTGCTTTTAATTCAAATGGCGCTGCATTTTCTTCGGTAATGGATTCTTTTTTACAGGCGGATAACCCCAGTAAAATGAATGCAATAAAATACAGGAATTTAAACTTGGTTTTCATAAAATAAAATTGAAATTATTTGACCCTACTCTTTTTAGGATTTTCGGGAATCTCCTGGTTCAAGGTTGGTTTTGCGCGTAACCGGTTGTATAAGTTGGAGGTTGATTTAATGTGACATATCCTGAAAAATATTTTTTATTGAATTTATTTTTTCAAAAAAAAAGCCCTGACCTTCAAAACAGGCCAGAGCTGAAAAAATAACTAAATGCGTTAATTATTAATGTTCAGGGATTATACAGGCAGATGAATGCCTTCTTTTCCAATACCCATTGACCGGAACAATTTTGAGAACTGATAATAAAAGAATCCGGAATGGATAATGTGACGGGTGGCAGGTTATCTGTAATACCGGCATTTAAAGATCAAAGCCCCGGGACGCCAGTCTGCCGGGACTTGAACAGGAGGGCCCTGGAAAAAAAATTGACTTTCCATGTCACACCCGCGATTTTCAATCCTTATAGGAGATATTGGCTTTTGTTTTTGGCATGGAACTTTAAACATCGGGTTAAATTTGAACTATGACTGTTTTATATCAACCATCCATACCGGAGAACACGGCGCCCCTGAGACAATTCGAGCAAACCGCCGAGCAACGCCTCGCCGATTGGCTGACCCGCGAAAGAGGACAACCGGCTCGTCTGGCTTCCCTCTTGTGGAAAAAAATCAGGGATTCCGTTGAAATCCGGTTTGCCAAAACCCAGGTTTATGAAGAAATTGTAATTTGGACCGCTGTTCAGCGTTATGCAGACGAAGAACTGGTCAAATTACAAGCCGCAATGGATAAAAATTTTGGACTGACGGAAGATGTCTTCTCCGAGCTGACGGTCTGCCTGCGCAATGGGGATGAAACATTATTCGGTCAAATCTTCCTGCAGCATTTTGAAAGTTGCATGAATTACCTCAAACGCCAGTACGGCGCCGGCCATGAAGACGCCTACGACGCCAGTATGCAAACTTTGCTGGAATTTCACCACCGTATCCGCGACGGAAAGATCCAATACGGGAACCTGCGTTTTTTATTCACCAAAATGGCCGGCCAGTTTTACCTCAAATGGATAAAAAAGGAAAACCTGAAAACCGATTTGAATGAAATCGATCTGCCCGACGAACCCGATCAGTTGGATGCCGAAACCCTGACCGTCCTGGACAAGGCCTGGGGCCGCCTGTGCGACAATTGCAGGGACTTGCTGAAGGCGTTTTATTATGATAAAAAACCACTGGCAGAACTGGCTTCGGAACGCGATAAGGAACCGGCTGCGCTGCGCAAACAAAAACAACGGTGCATTGAGAAATTAAGGGACATTTTCACCCAAATCATTTAATTTGAAACCACCAATGAAAGATTTAGAAAAATACAGGAAGGGCTCGATGACCGAAGAAGAACTCGACCACTTTTCCGGTAAATTGATCGCTGCCAAACTGGATCAGGACCTTAAAAACAAATGGGCGCATCAACTTGCCGGGACCCATGGCGTCGAGCGCGGGCCCCAAGGGTTGAAAAGGTCCGTGTGGAGGAAATTCTACCCCTGGACCCTCGGCGTTGCGGCAAGTTTACTCCTGCTGGCCCTGGTTTTGCCCGGCCTTTGGAAAAGTCAGAAAGGAGATCCCGTGGCATTGGCGGATTTTTACCTGGATCGCGAAAACTTTTCGGATCCGTCCGTAAGGGGCGGCGATAGCCCCGACGACCAACTCAGGGTACAGGCCCGGAATGCATTTAATCAAGGACAATTCAAGGAAGCCATCACCTTCAGGAAAAAAGTAATTGCTTCCAATAACGCAGATATTCAGGATTATTTCTTTTTGGCGCTGAGTTACCTCAACGACGGACAGGCGGCCAAAAGCATCCCGGTATTTGAGAAAACCCTGGAATTGGCGCCGGAAAACGAAGCCCGTTTCGCTCAGGAGGCTGCCTGGTTCATCGCACTTGCACACCTCAAAACCGGTAATCCGGAGGCCGGTAAAAACGCGCTCCTCCATATTAAAACCAATGACTGGCGCTACCCGGAAGCCCAAACGCTTTTGCGACAGTTGGAAATTGGGAACTGAGGAAATGCGTGCCACGCCACAGGCGTGGAGGAATCGAGGAACTGAGGAATTGAGGAATTGAAGAATCCGGATTAACGGCTACCAAGTTCCTTGCGCCCCTCCCTCCGCCCGTACCGGTCGGATAAATCTCACCTTTCATGCTGAGCGCAGTCGAAGCATCACCCCATCACCAAGTCACCAAGTCACCAAGTCACCAAGTCACCAAGTCACCAAGTCACCA
>CAZLEF010000091.1:0-29178 GCA_964558465.1 uncultured Lewinella sp.
TGTCAATGAACTATAACGCTGAAATCGTAAAATTATTTAGTGCCGGAGGCACTAGCCAATTTAGTTACAAATTGCATAGCCTAAATCTTCGCTAAACATCAATCTACAGTCATAGACTGGAATTATCTTCGCCTTTTTCCATTTTCTTTTTATAGTTTTAGTTAGTTTATCTCTTGCTTCAATTTCTGATTTAGCCCTGATGACAAGGTGAAAATAATCATCAAAGAGTAATATATCTGGATCCCTGCTCTGGTAAGCATTTTTTATACTGATGGCTTCTGCAATATCACTAAACTTTTCAAGATGAATAATCCAAAATGAAATTTTTTTACCGTTATTACTTAGGGCAGAGTTTTGAATAGAATCGGCATTTGACGAAAAAGGTTCATCCTTCCTCTTTGGGTTAATGAATACAAACCAAATTAACAACAGTGCTGGTATAATAATCAGGAAGGCTTTTACAAAGGTATTTTTTTTACTAAACAACCCCTTTGCTTTACTTTTTGAAGAGCTAGCTTTAGTATTGTCGACGGCTATTATAGACTTTTTATATTCGGGAATTTGATTTAATACAATGTATCTTCCCTCGCGTTCTTTAACTATCATTAAGCAGTTTTGAAAGTTATGAGCAAGTCTATTATAGTCAACTCTGTCGTCTTTGATCTGAAGAAAATACTCTCGGTATAAGAAGTTAGATTGACCTAAAAGATTTGCAATATCATTTCGATACTGGTTGTAATAAGCATCTTTAGGCAAGGACTCATAGAAGATCTTGATAGCCTCCCGAGTTCTTCCCTCAGATATGTATCTGTTAAGTAAGTCAACAATGTCGCTGGTTCGGTATCTCATTTTGGCGCTTATTACTTGCTGCTATTACCAAAGTATTTCAACTAAAGACACTAAATCTTTGGCTGTACCTCCGGGCTGCAACATAATACTCCGTGCTTTGGGACCATTTACTATACTATACCTAAAACAGAAATAATTCCCGACAACTCAGATATTCCTTCCCCAACGACGACTCGAAATCCAAGCCTCGTTTTTACCTCAATTTCCAAGATATTGCCATACTTTAAATTTTAAAAGAATCGCCAAGGTCATGTATTCCACCACTAAAACCAACGCCCACACCACCAGAATTCCTCCGGAAAGTGTGGGCGTTGGATTAAAGTCATATTAACGGTGCCAAGTTAACCCTTAATTTTTATTTTTCAAAATTTATTTTGCAAAAAATTGAATGAATGGCCTGTAGTGCTATTTCCCCATCAAAAGTCCCTCCCCGCCCTCTCCAAGGCATCCAAATCAAGGCCCGTAAGCAACTGCACATTCCGGGTCAGTTTTTCCGGCGGCCAGTCCCACCAGCGGAGGCGGAGCAGGCGTTCGATATTCCGGTCATCGAACCGCTTTCTGATCAGACGCGCAGGGTTACCGCCCACAATGGCGTAGGGTTCTACGTCTTTGGTCACCACCGAACATCAAAATCGTCGTAATAGGTGTAATCCCCGACGATGATGTTCGGGTTTTTCACGATGTTTTTGAGAAAACACAAACGGGTAATGTTTTCCAGTGGGTAGATTGTGTTGGGATTGGGTCCGGTAGGTGATTGCATTGGTTTGGTTTTAATGGAACGGATTACGGGAAGCCCCGTATGGTTTATTTTTTTAGCTGGGGGTTTTGGCTTGAGTTTCGGGTTGGTTTTTGGCCGGGAAGCCTTGCTTTTGGTTTTTTTCCACCTTTTGGCGTCAACCAGCCCGCAAGCGGGCGGGTAAAAAGGTGGACCAAAACCGCGGCTAACGCATCTTCGGCTAAAACAGACCTCCACTTCGTTGCACAAAAAAAACTCGCATTCAGGTTAGGTCGCTGCTTGATCCTGATGAATTACAAATCTTTGGTATTTCAAGCAAAGCGCTTCGGTGCTCAAACAGTTTTTTGTGCCCGCCTCAGGGCGGACACTACGTTCCAGCCTGTTTCTTAACGCCGAATCTGCTAATGCCGCCTCCCATCGCTTGCAAAATCCGTTTCAACTTGGAATTCCGTTTCACGAAATGTACATCAAACTGGAGTTACACCCGTGTGATCCGTGAAATCCCTGCCTGCCGACAGGCCGGCACGGCAATAACTGCTCAATTAATTTGTGCCTGCAACACTACCAGACAATTTACAACAAACCGCACCAAGGATTTACACGAAGACCACAAAGTGCATATTTTCAATTTCTTGTGATCTTTGAGATTGCCTTCGTGTTTAAAAACGTCCGGTAATGCGGCAAGAAACACGCCTGCATGGAAACACCCCTCCTCATAATGGGAAGTGCCGAAACCTCTCCCTCTCACTCTCTCACCCCTCTCACTCTCTCACCCCTCTCACCCCTCTCACCCCTCTCACCCCTCTCACCCCTCTCACTCTCTCACCTCTCTCACCCGCTTCACTTCCTCCGCCGAAACGGGGCCGGCCTGGTTGCCGAAATGGCTCCGGATATAGGTCAGGATACCGGCGATCTGTTCGTCGGTCAGGAAGGCATGTGCCGGCATGGCCCCGGTATAACGGGCGCCGTTGACGACGATCTCGCCTTCCAGGCCGTTCAGGGTCACCTGGATGAGCCGCTCCTTTTCGCCCGTCACCCATTCCGAATTGCTGAGCGGCGGAAAACGCGCGCCGTCGCCCTTGCCGTTGGCCTGGTGGCAGGTTCCGCAATAGGATTCATAAGCGAAAGCGATCTGGTCGCTGGTATCCTTTTGCAGGTTATCCTTTTCCGGGTCGGGGTTCCGGATATGGGATAATTCCTTTCTTTTTTCCATTTGTGCCAGTTGCGCCTGTCCGAAAGCGTTTTTGTCGCCTTTGAATTGCACCCGCCAGATGGCCCCTTTTTCGGTATCCCCGATATAAAGCGAACCGTCGGGCCCCTCGGCCAGCCCCATGGGCCGGAAAACGGCGTCGCTGACGTTGACGATGGGGTCCACGCGGGCGAAACCGTCGGCAAAAACTTCCCACTCGCCGGTGGGCCGTCCGTCTTTGAACGGCACAAACGCGACAAAATACCCGGATTGCGGGTAGGGCGCCCGGTTGGTCGAGCCGTGGAAGGCGACAAACGCGCCGTTTTTGTAGCGCTCCGGAAATTGGGCGCCCCGGTAAAACAGCAGGTCGTTGGGCGCCCAATGCCCGGGGAAACCGATCAGCGGCGGGGTGGCCGCGGCGCACCGGCCCAGACTGTCGCCGTCGCCGCCGTATTCCGGGGCCAGTACCTTTTTGCCCTGCAACTGGTCGTAAAAACAATAGGGCCATCCAAAGTCGTCGCCCTCCCGGATCCGGATCATCTCCTCGGCGGGCAACACCGCGCTTTCCCAGGCCGAAAACCGGTCGGGAAAGAGCCGGAACAAGTCATCCCGGCCGTGTACCACGGTGTAAAGGCCGCTGTCGGCGGGGTTCCATTCCAGCCCTACCAGGCTGCGGATACCGGTGGCGATGCGGTGGCCGTCTTTTCGGGTCTGGTTGGTTTTGTTGGCGTCGAACCGCCACACGCCGCCGAAGGATTCCAGTTGGGGGCAGGGGTCCAGGCCGGGATTGCCGGGGATGCGGTTTTGCTCCTGGCAGGCGTTGGAAGGGCCGCCGAAGGGGACGTAAATATGCCCCGCGTTGTCGAACGCCACCGGTTTTCCGCTGTGTTCGCGGCTCCTTTCCTCGTCTTCCCGTACGATCACTTCCACCTCGCTTTTGGGGACCATCTCCCCGGGGGTCAGTTTCTGCCGGTAAACGAATACCTCGGAGCTGAAGTACAGATACCCGTTGTGGATGCGCATGGCCGTACCGTATTTTCCGAACACCTGGTACTTGCCAAATTTTTTAACGATGTCGGCGCGGCCATCCCCATCCGTATCCCGCAATACGGCGTTTCCTCCCTTTTTATCCGGGCTTTTCAGCTTTACGTAAATATCCCCGTTGCCGGCGACGGTCAATTGGCGGGCTTCCCCCTTCAACCGGTTGACCACCGCGATGGCCTCAAATCCGTCGGGCAACAACAGACCTCCGTTTTTTTCCAGGTCCAGGCGGATCTCCGGCTCTTGCCTGCAACCGGGGGCCGTAAAAAGAAAAAGCGTTAAAATTCCGGTTGCGGAAATGAAAGACAAAGGGGGGCGCAGGGATTTTGCCCTGAAAGCGGTTTTTCGTTTTGCCATAGCCCTATCCTGTTTTGGTCAACAAAATACTCTTTTTCCTTTGGTTTACCACCAGGAACACTGAGGAACACTTAGAAATCGGTGTTGAACTTAGTGTTCCTCAGCGCCAATAGTACGCTCTGAATTTTTACTCCCCGCCGCCCACACCGCAGCGTGGAATGCTGCAGGATGGATGATTTGCCAAAACCCATCCGACGCGCGGCATAAATTCATTTATTTTTTAGCTGCGGATTATACGGGTTGAACGGATCAGATCTGCGCAATCAGGGAGTCACCCTTCTGGCGTGATTCCCTGTCCTCAGTCCCCCAATCTCCCAGTCCCCCCGTCCCAAGTTACTATGCTTTCAGCAGCCAGGCCGGGTTGATTTTAACCACCCGGAGAATCTGCCACCCCACTGCCAATAATGTAAATCCCACTAAAAACAGGCCGGTCGGTATATAGACCAGATAGCCCACTTCGATATGGTAGGCAAAATGCGCCAGCCAGATCCGGGTCAGATACATTGAAAGAGGGATTGAAAGGACAAAAGCCACGAGCATGTATTTTAGAAAATCGCGCAGCAGAAACCGGGCAAGGGCGCCTTCGGTAGCGCCGTATACCTTGCGGATCGACAACTCTTTTTCCCGCCGCGACAAAGTGAAGGCCGCCAGGGAAAAAAGGCCAAGGCAGGCAATCAGAATGGCGACAACGGTAAATCCGATGAAAATCCGGTACAATTTTTCTTCGCCGGCATAAATCCTGGCAAAATCCTCATCGAGGAATGAGTATTCAAAAGGTTCTCCGACACCCGTTTTATTCCACTGTTCCGCAATATGGGCCAGGGTATTTTCCAGGTTGCCGGTTTTTACCCGGATCGCCATTTGGTTGAAAACGGATGGCGCCACCTGGTGGATCACAAGGGGCTGGATCGAATGGTGCAGGGAGGCAAAATGAAAATCCCTGACTACCCCGATCACTTCCCCTTCCCAACCGATATCCACCGATTTGAGGCGTTTGTTCTCAACCCCCGTCCATCCGAATGCCTTCATCGCGGCTTCATTGATGATGAACGCGCTCGAATCCGCCGTAGGGCCTGACCGGAAATCGCGGCCCAGGGCCATTTCCGCCTTCAGGGTTTTCAAAAAATCCGGGTCGCATAAAAAGGTGGGAACGATCATCGGCGCCTCCACCCCCTCGATGGCGTATACCAGGGTCGCCATCTTGTCGGCCTGGCCGGGCAAGGATTGGGAAAAAGTAACGTCCAGAATCCGGGGGTTCCTTTTCAGCTCTGCCCGCAGCGTCCCGTGTTTTTGTTTGATCTCCCGGCTTTGAATGGGGACTACGACCACCTGGTCTTTCCGGAACCCGAGTTCCTTGTTCCGCAGAAAATTCAGTTGCTGGAAAATAACCAGGTTCCCGACGATCATGGTGGCTGAGATCACAAATTGGACGACAACCAGACCGACCCGTAAGCCGCTGGATCCTTTGGGGTTCCTGCTGTGTATTCCCTTCAACGTGTTGACAGGCCGGATCGCCGAAAGATAAAATGCCGGGTAAACCCCGGATAACAAGCCGGCGCTCAGGGCAATTCCGGCCAACGCGGCAAAAATACCGGGCCGGAGCAAATGATGTCCTTCAAATTCCTTGCCGGCCAGTGTATTGAAATACGGCATCAGCCAAAACGCCAGGGCCAACGCCAATAAAAATGCCGTGGCGGCGACCACCAGGCCTTCCGCCAGGAATTGCAGCATCAACTTTCCCCGGCCGGCGCCCAGGGTCTTCCGCACGCCGATCTCCTTGGCGCGTTCGACCGAGCGGGCGGTGGCCAGGTTTATGAAATTGATCGCGCCGGTCAGCAGCATAAAAACGGCGATTCCGGCAAAAAGATAGATATCCGTCATCGTCCGGTTAACGCTGCTTTCGTATTGCAGATCCGAATGGAGGTGTATGCGGGTTAAAGGCTGCAACCGGGGTAGGAGGGTCTGACGGTCGGCATAAGGGGCTGCCCCGTAACGGCTTTTGATCAAGGCGGCCATTTTTTCTTCCAACGCGGGGATATCTGCGCCCGGTTTTACCTTTAAAAACCCGTTTGCCCAATCGCCGACGCCAAAATCCGGGTCGCGAAGCAACACAAAATCAAATTGAAAACTGGAATTCGGCGGAATCCGGATGATCCCCGAAATTTCATAATCTTTTACCCGGTTGATATTCAGCGACCGGCCAAGTACATTTTCAGAGCCGAAATATTTGACGGCCATTTTATCCGAAATGACGATCTTGTCCGGGCTGTTCAACGCGTTTTCCGGTTTTCCTGCGATGAACGGGAAATCAAAAACCCGGAAAAACAGGGAATCCGCCAGTGCTGCGCCAAATTCCTTGTGGGCGATTTCGCCGTTGCGCACCACCGGGTAGAAGCGGCTGCCCAGCCAGAGGCGCGTTCCGTTTTCGATTTCCGGGATTTCTGTCCGGATGACTTCAATCCATTGGTTGGGGGTGATGGCCGACAAAAGAAACCCTTCGTCGAACCGCATGCCGTCAATGACCCTGTAAATCCTACCTGCGTCGCGGTGAAACCGGTCAAACACCAATTCATCCCGCAGGTAAAGAAAAATAAAAATGGCGCATAAAAAGCTGACGGCAAGGCCTGAAATATTGATGAGGGAATAGACCTTGTTCCTGGCCAGATCCCGAATGAAAAATTTGAAGCTGCCTGAAAGAAAATTCATCTTTTTTTAATTCAAGGTCAATGTATGATTTTGGACGGAACAAAAAAAGTGATGGGATAGGCGCTTCCAAAGTTGGGATGAATGAAGGGTGTTTGGATGGCTTGCCGGCAGCTCAGGCGGCTACTTCCAGTAGCCTCCTGAGTTTTGCAATGACTCCTCGGTCGGCAGCCTCCTGAGTTTAACCGTAAATACCTATCTTAGCCCCAAAAAAAATGAAATACTCCCGCAAAACCTTCCTCCAACTCCTGGGCGCGGGGGCGCTGGCCGCCGGCACGCCCGGTATCGGACAGGCCGCCGCAGCCCCCGAAAAAAGAGGAACCCACCCGTTGACCCTGGGGCTGGCCTCCTACTCCCTCCGGAGCCTCTCCCTCGACCAGACCATCGCAGCCTGCCTCCGCCTGGGCCTGAAACAAGTCGCTTTCAAAAGCATGCATATGCCGCTCGAACTGCCGGACGCCGACCTGAAGGCCATCGGGGAAAAGGTTCGCACGGCCGGACTGGACCTCTACGGGGCCGGCGTGGTCTATATGAAAACGGAGGCGGAAGTATTGAACGCATTTCGCTATGCAAAGGCGGCCGGACTTCGAATGATCATCGGCGTACCCAACCACGATTTATTACCCCTGGTGGATCAGCAGGTAAAAGCAACCAATATCAAAGTCGCCATCCATAACCACGGCCCCGGCGACGAGGTGTACCCCAGCCCGGACAGCGTGTACGAAAAAGTGAAAAACCTGGATCCGCGCATCGGCCTGTGCATCGACATCGGCCATACCATCCGTATCGGCCTCGACCCCGTTGAAAAAATCAAAAAATACGCCGACCGGCTGTACGACCTGCACCTTAAAGACGTCAACAAAGCGGCCGCCGAAGGGGATACCTTGGAACTCGGCAGAGGTATCATCGATATTCCCGCTGTGATCAAGGCCTTAAAAAAGATCCGGTATGCCGGTGTGATGGCGCTGGAATATGAAAAGGACGGCGATGACCCGTTGCCCGGACTGGCCGAATCCGTGGGGTATGCCCGGGCAATGATGCGGATGGTATGAAAAATGCAAAATGTGAAATGTGAAATGCAAAATTTAAAAGTGGCAGGCGTCATAAACTTGGAACGAAAATTTATCCAAAACTCACTTTAAATTAATCCGAATGCACCGATTTACCCTTTTTTTCCTGGCGGCCATCACCCTGGCAGCCTGCAAAAATGATCCATCCAATCAGGACCCGGCGGCTCAGGAGGAGTGGATCTCCCTTTTCAACGGCAAAGACCTCGACGGCTGGACGATCAAGTTCGCAGGCCGTCCGCTCGGTGAGAATTACCTGAATACCTTTCTGGCCGAAGACAGCATGATCCGGGTCAGCTACGCCAATTACGACTCTTTCCACAACGCCTATGCGCATATGTATTACAAGGAGCCGTACTCCTATTACAAATTAAAATTTGAATACCGTTTCCTGGGCGAACAAACACCCGGCGGCGCCGTATGGAACAACCGCAACAGCGGCGTGATGCTGCACAGCCAGTCGGCAGAAAGCAACGATATGGATCAGGATTTTCCCGTCTCCGTAGAATTGCAATTATTGGGCGGGCTGGGAACGGGCGAACGCCAGACCGCCAACGTCTGCACGCCGGGCACCGCCGTGGTCATGAAAGATACCGTGGATTTCCGGCATTGCATCAATTCAACCTCCAAAACCTATGAAGGCGACCAATGGGTGGAGGTGGAAGCCGTGGTCCTGGGCGACGAATCCATCATCCATATTGTGGAGGGCGATACCGTCCTGGTATATTATAAACCGCAGATCGGCGGCGGCTTCATCAGCAAGGCGCAGGGGGCCGACTGGTCGGCCTTCGGCATCCAAAACGCGGAGCCCTGGATCCAAAAGGAAGGAACCCTGCTTAAAGAGGGGTATATCGCCCTGCAGGCCGAAAGCCACGCCATTGACTTCCGGAATATTGTGCTGCTCGACCTTTGCGGGTGTAAGGACCCCAAGGCTAAAAATTACAAATCCTATTTTGTGAAGGACGATCGGGCGAAGTGTGTTTATTAGTCCTCCGGTGAACAGGGTTTATATGATAAAGTCTAAAAAATTATCTTTATTGACTACCTGAAAACTTGCATTTTCATAAGTTTCTATCCAGGTAGCGGGGGCTATTTTATTTTTAGGTTTGAATTTAAATTCATAACCGCTCAGCATCCCGCCTGATTCTTCCACATAATCAAGTTCTGCGCCTGTGTATGTCCGCCAAAAGTAGGTGTTGGCAAAATTGTATTCATAAGCTAACTTTTTCTTTCGCTCCAGAATCAAAAAATTCTCCCACAAAGCCCCTACGTCGTTTCTCATATCCAGAGGGTTAAAATTATCGATCAACGTATTGCGAATCCCCAAATCATAGAAATAAATTTTATCCATCTTTGAAACCTCCTTCCTTAGATTCCTGTTGAATCCCGAAAGCCTGAAAACGATAAATCCCTTTTCCAGCAGATCTATATAATTACTGACGGTTTCATGGCTCAAATCCAGGTTCTTCCCTAATTCGTGAATAGAAACCAGGGAGCCTGTCTGGAATGCCAAAAGTTGCAATAGTTTGTGGATCTTATCCGAATGTTTGATATTGGAGAGCTGAAGGATATCTTTGTACAGGTATGCTGAAGTCAATTCCTGTAATTGGATTAGTTTTTGCTTCTTTCCTTTTAGCCCAATTACTTCGGGATACATCCCAAAAAGTAAAAAGCTTTCCAACTGATCTTTTAGTTCAAAATCTGTTTGTTGCTGTTTTAACTCGGCCACAGATATCGGAAATAAATGGAATGTCCGGGTCCGGCCGGTTAAAGGCTCCTGGATGTTATTAGCAAGGTCAAATGAAGAAGAACCGGTTGCAATAATCCTCAAATCAGGCAGGTTATCATGCAAAATCTTGAGGTTGATCCCGATGTCTGATATCCGTTGAGCCTCATCGATAAATAGCAATTCGTTATCCCCGATCAATTCCTGCATTTTCCTTAGATCTCTACTGGATAAAATATCGTTGTATTTTAACTGATCGGCATTGATCTCTATAGACTTCCTTGGCAGTTCCTTTAAAATTTCTTTGACCAGCGTCGTTTTCCCAACTTGTCTGGGGCCATATAAAACGATAATCTTGGGTTTTTGATTCAGCGTTTCTTTTATCTCTGATTGTAAAATTCTAGGTATCATTGTATCGGGTTTTTTACAAAAAACGAAAATTTTTAAGATTAAGTTTAATAATTTGCGTTAAATTTTCAGGTTAACTTTAAAAATTCACGTATCATACCTGGATTCAATGAATAGTTTTATATAAAAATCCGATCACATGAAGTTTCCCTTACTGTATCTCCTCGCCTGCGCCCCCATCGCCGCCTTCAGCCAGCCGACTCCGAAATGGTGGCTCACCGAACCCGTTTCCCTCATCCAGACCAACCTCCGGGAAACGGATTCGGACCTCGACCCGGTAAAACTGATCCGGCAGGTCAAAGATTTTCCGGCCAATACCATCCTGTTCAGCGTGGGCGGCATCACGGCTCATTACCCAACCAAAGTTGAACACCATTTCAGCAGCGACTACCTGCCTGCGGGCAAGGACCTTGTCGGCGACGTGATCCGGGAAGCCCACCGTTCGGGTATCCGCGTCATCGCCCGGTTTGATTTCAGCCGGGCGCGCAAAGCGGTGTATCAGGCCCATCCGGAGTGGTTTTACGCCCAAAAAAACGGCAGTGGGGTAGTGGACGACAACGACCTCTACAGCGTCTGTATCAACGGCGGTTATTACCACAAAAAGGCGCTCGAAATCCTTTCCGAAGCCCTCGACCGGTACCCCGTGGACGGCCTGTTTTTCAACTGGTTCGGCAATATCTCCACCGATTACAAAGGCCAATCCATCGGCCTCTGCCATTGCGGCGCCTGCGAATCGGCTTTCCGGGACAGATACGGGCGCGGCATCCCTGAGAAAAGCGACAAGGAGTACGAAACCTTTATGGACGAAAGCAAAACGGCAGTGGCCGTCAAAATCCGCTCCCTGATCCGGGAAAAACGCCCGCAAGCCTTGTTTATGACCTATATCGACGATGAAACCGACGGCATCGTCACGGAAGCTGATTTTTACAAATGGCGCCCGCTGCCGCAATGGATCTACGTGTCCAGTGAACACGTCAACCGGGGGCTCAATTCCAACCCAGGCAAGATGGTCTTCAACCTGGTGATGCCCTATCAGGAAATGCGTTACCGGTTTGGCACCGTCGCGGGGCCCGGGTTAAGGGCGCTTTTGTACCAAAGTTTGGCCCATGGAGCCTTCCCGGCCTTTGTCAACCTGGGAACCATGGACCAACCCGACCGGGCTGCAATGGCTGCCGTACAACCGGTTTTTCACTTTTACGACCAAAACAAAATAGCATACCTGGGGCAAAAAAATGCCGCACGTGTGGTCTTGTATGCCAGGCAAAGTCCGGGTTGGAGCAGCCATTCCAACGATTACCGGGGATTTTTCCGGTTGCTCAGTGAACTGCATGTTCCATTTAAAGTAACCCGTCATATTTCGGGGCTTGATCCGGAAAACACCGACCTTGTCATTGTACCGGAAGGTCCGACACCCAAAGAACTGGAAGCCTATATTGAAAAGGGGGGATCGGTATTGATAGCGGGGACCACCCACCCGGGAATCGGGCTCAACGCAACGGTCAAACACTGGAAAGACACCCGGTCGGCCTATATGCGGATCACCGACCATACCCTTTTCCCTTCTCTGACCGAAACGGATGTCCTCTTCTGGGAGGGCGAATACCTGGAACTGGCCCCGTCGCCGACCCCGGTGACGCTGATCCCGCCGGGGCAATTTGGCCCACCGGACAAGGTAACCCCCCTCAACGAGGTGACCGGCAAACCCGGCCTCATCCTCAAAAAAAACGGCGCCGGGCAGATCGCCTATATACCCTGGCAGATCGGCGGGTTGTATTACCTGCACAGCAACGACAAACACCGGCTGTTTGTTTCCGATCTGATCAGCGCCCTGATTCCGGAAAACCGGCGCCAGTTGACCACCAATGCCCACCCGTCCGTCGAGATCACGGTGATGGAACAACCGGGTAAAAACAGGGTGAACGTCCACCTGATCAACCTGAGCGGGCATTCGGGCACAGCGTTTTTTGAGGCGGTTGAAATGCGCGATATCTCGCTGAAGATCAGAGGCGTATTCTCGAAAGCCGCTTCGATCGGCACGGGGCGGGTTTACCCGTTGAAAGCATCCGAAGGGTTCACCGAATTGACCATTCCCCGTCTGGGGGAATATGAGGCCGTTCGTTTGGAACGATGACAAACTTGCCGACCCAATCCGCCCGGTCACCGACCGGCTGCCCCGGTTTACAGAAAACAATTGACATCCGTATTTTCATTCCCTACTTTTGAGGTATTCAATGGATTTTCAAAAAGGGAATATGTACAGTATCGAAGCCATTGCCTTGTCTCATCAGTTCACACGGGGAGAGCTGGTGCTGGACGGGGTCGACCTTCGGGTCAGAACTGGCAGCATTTCAGGTTTTTTGGGCCCCAATGGAGCGGGCAAAACAACGACGCTCAGGTTGATCCTGGGTTTGCTCAAAAAACAACAGGGCGATATCCTTATTTTCGGGCAACCCTTCGACCGGCGCAACCGCATTGCTGCTTTGAACAAAATCGGTTCGTTGATCGAAATGCCCTCGGTATACAGCCACCTCACCGCCGTCGAGAACCTGATGGTCTGGCAGCGGATTTACAGATGTCCGAAAAAACGGGTTCAGGACGTCCTGCAACGGGTGGGGCTTGCCGGAACGGGGGCCAAAAAAGCAGGGCAATTCTCCCTGGGCATGAAACAAAGGCTGGGCATTGCCGTGGCGCTGCTCAACGAACCCGCTCTGCTGGTATTGGACGAACCTACCAACGGACTCGACCCCAGCGGCATTGTGGAGATCCGGGAACTGCTGAAAACACTCAATAAAGAACACGGGATCACCATTTTGATCTCCAGCCATTTATTGCCCGAAATTGAAAAAATCGCCACCGATATCGCCATCATTCACAAAGGGAGAATGTTGTTCCAGGGGCTGTTGAACGAACTCATGGAGCGCCGGCGGCAAGCTTCCTCGATCGCCTTTGAAACCAGCGACCATGCCCGGGCTTTGCAAACGGCTTTACTCAGGCAACCGGCAACCCGCCAGGAAAACGGCAAGATCATCCTGCCGGCCGTTGACCAACCTGCGATTGCCGCCCTCAACCGGGAGTTGGTGCAAAACGGGATCGACGTTTACGGCATCACGACCCTGGAAAACGACCTGGAATCCATTTTCATGCAACTCACCAACGTCGAATCATGACAGCCGCTTTCATCCATAGCATTCAGAGCGAATGGCTCAAAAAAAGAAGAACCGCCGCCGCCTGGCTCGTGGTCATCGGCGGGTTTTTTATCCCGGCCATCATCCTGGCAGGCCGGCTTTATGAATTTGACAGCCTGGCCGGTAAACATACCGCGGCGGAAGCCTGGGTTTCGGTCTTCCAGACCTGCTGGCGCCATATGGCGATTTTATTGTTGCCTTTCGGCGTCATCCTGGCCACCAGCCTGATCACCCAGCTCGAGTTTCGCAACAACACCTGGAAGCAGGTGCATACGGCGCCCCAGCGATTGCTGCACGTTTTTTTCGCCAAATTGCTGGTCATCCTGGCGATGTTGCTCCAGTTCTTTATCCTGTTCAACATCGGGATCTACCTGGTGGTGGCGCTGCCGGCGCTGGTATTTGGGGCTGTTCCATACCCCGCGGCGGAGATTCCTTTTGATATGGCGCTGAAATGGAACAGTCAGTTATTCCTGGCCAGTTTGCCGATTGTCGGCCTGCAATACCTGATCAGTCTGCAATTCAGGAATTTTATGATCCCCATTGGAGTGGGTGTCGGATTGTTTGTCGCCTCGTTGGTGGCCCTTTCCTGGAAATACAGTTATCTGATCCCCTATACCTATTGTTCTATCGCCTTTTTAGGGAATGCCGGTCAGATGAACAGAGGGGTAAATATCCAGTATTGGGCCGTCGGGTATTTTGTTTTGTTTACATCATTGAGCCTGATGTTTTACCTTGCGAAAAAGGAGAAAGGATGAAAAAAACCGTGATCCTCCTGTTGCATATCGGTTATTGGTTGTTGTATTTGCTGCTGCTGGGGGTGATCTTTGCGGGTTTCGGCCTGCGATGGTCGGCCGAGCCGCGCCCCGGTCTTTTGTTGTTGGTCCATCCGATCGGCACCATGACCATCCTGCCCAATGTCATAGCTTTTTACGGATTTTATGCCTGGGTTTTTTCCAGGTTCCTGGTGAAACGGAGGATCCTGATGACCCTTCTGGCCGGCATATTGGTTTGTGCCGGGAGCGCCCTCATCTGCCTTTTGACGCTTTACCTGGCCGACGGGAAAAAACACGGGATCTTCAACGGCCCGCAGGAATTGGCCGGCGCGATGTTTTTTTTGTCGATCGTGGCCATGATCCATGGGATGATCGCCCTGGTGATCCGGGGGTTTATCGCCTGGTACGACGACCTCAAGGTCAAGGAAGCGCTCACCAAAAAGAACTTTGAAATGGAACTTGCCCTGGTCAAATCACAGCTCGATCCTCATTTTTTGTTTAATACGATCAACAATATTGACGTGCTCATCACGAAGGACCCCGGGCGGGCTTCGGCGTACCTCAACCAGTTGTCGGATATCATGCGGTTTATGTTGTACGAGACCAAAACCGGGAAGATCCCGCTGAGCAAGGAACTGGATTATATCGGAAAATTCATTGAACTGCAAAAGATCCGGTCCTTTAATCCGGGTTACGTCACCTATGATTTTTCCGGGGAAACCGACCAGGTGTTGATCGCCCCGATGGTCTTTATTCCGTTTGTGGAAAATGCCTTTAAACATGCCGACGGCATCAAAACCGACGAAGCCATCCGGGTGAAAGTGAAAGTGAGGCCGGATGCTGTTTTTTTTGAGTGTTCCAACAAATACCTGCCCTCACCCCGGTCCAAACCCTTCCACAGCGGATTGGGCAACGAATTGATCCGGAAAAGGCTTGAACTGTTATATCCCCAAAAACACCAGTTGACCGTCGAGGATAATAGCGATATTTACAGCGTGAAATTAGTCATCAAGCCGGATGAAAATGGATTGCATCATCATCGAGGATGAACCGCTGGCGCTTGAACGAGCCAGAGGTTATGTGTCGAAAGTCCCTTTCCTGCACCTGCTGGCTACTTTCGACAATGCCCTGGACGCACTGGAATTGATCAAAACCGGCAAAGTCGACCTGATCTTCCTGGATATCAACCTGGGTGAATTTTCAGGGATCCAGTTGCTGGAAACGACTGCGGTCAACAGCCAGGTTATTCTGACAACGGCCTACCACGAATATGCCATCAAGGGGTTCGACCTGAAAGTTACCGACTATCTGCTGAAACCTTATACCTTCGACCGGTTTGTACAGGCGGTGAGCCGGGCGCAGGCATTATTGAACAAACCCGAACCGCAAGCCCATCGGCCGTTTATTTTCCTGAAAACAGCCTCGCGGCTGGAGAAAGTTTTCCTGGATGAGATCTTGTACATCGAAGGTATGGGCGATTATCGCCGGGTATTTCTACCGGGAAAAAGCGTGATGACCCAACAAACCTTCGCCGAATTTGAGCAAAAGATCCCGGCCAGGGCCCTGTGCAGGGTGCATAAATCCTATATGGTGGCCCCGGCCAAGATCGATTCGGTAGAAAGGGACCGGATTCGCATAGGGGCTGTTATTATCCCGGTTTCGGAGACTTACAGACAAGCCTTTCTGGATTTGATCCGATGATATCCACAATCCCTGGAACGGCGTTCAGGTGAACATCAAACCCGTTTCCGCCAATCCCGTTTTATTGCATTGGGGCGGCGCCGGTCCGGACCAGGGATGGCTGGCCGGCAATTTATCACCAGTCCATAGTCTTGGGGAACTGAGCGAAGCCGAATTTCGGTTTTCATTCAATCAATACCTTGATCGTCTGGCTGCCTTTGTCGCTCCATAACCTGGCGGCATACACGCCGGGCGGCAACCCTCTGACCTCTATTTTTTTATCGCCTGCTACGCGGAAGCTGCGAACGAACTGCCCGGCAACATTATAAAAGTTGACGTCGCCGTTCACCGGTTCGGCAAATTCCAGGTATACCACATCCTGCGCAGGGGTAGGGTAGGCGGTAAATAAATTTTTGGCCAGTTGCAACTCCCCTGTGGAGGTCAGGGTCACCGTCCACCCCAGATAGCTGGCATAAATGGTATCCTGTGTAAGGGTATCAATGGAATAGATTCGTTCATAACCGTCGCAACAAAACAGATGAGCGTCGTACAACTCGCCTTCCACCAGTTCGGAAAGGACCGGAAACGTCACCTCGCCATTGGCGCCGGTTACATATTCGAAGGCCAGGGATGGAGGATTGCCGTCGGGGATCGTATCATGGGGGTAAATACCCACCCAGTCGGTCAGCGCGCCGGTTCCGCCAGTGAATGCAAAGGTGATGGGCGCCGAATTGGTCAGCGCCCCAACCGGAGCAAGGCTGGGCTGCAGCGCCTCGTAAATGGTAAAGGCCGTGCTTGCATACACGACATAACCATCACAGCAGAAAAGGTAAGCCTTGTAATTGCCCGGCACAAGAACGGATGGATCATCAAAGGCCAGCGAGCCTTCCGGCCCCGGAACATACTGGAAAGCCAGCGACCCGTCCGTACCCGGAACATCATCAACATTGTAAATGCCAATCCAGTCGGTCGGATCGCCGCTGCCGCCGGCGTATTCAAATGTAATGGGCTGACCCTCAACTGGGTATGTCGTAACAGAGAGGCTCGCAGGCGCAGCGCCGGTGACGGAAAACGTTGCAGATGCAAGGATATCGTATCCGTCGCAGCAAAACAGGTGTACGTCGTAATCGCCGTTCGGCAGCGTCCCCGGTAATGTAAACGTTCCGGAAGGCGAGGTAATATAATTCCAGGTGAGCGAGGGCGGGCTGCCGTCCGGCACTTCGCCCGGAGGATAAACGCCGATCCAGTCGGTCGCGTTGCCGGGCGCCCCTGAATATTCAAAGACCAGGTCCGCTCCGTTCTGGAAGGGCGAACCTACCGGCGCGATGCTCTGCCCTGACAACAGAAAACCTGAAAAAGAAAGGGAAAAAGCGAGTAAAATACGTTTCATACGCAGCATTTTATTTGCCCCAATTTTATCCATTTTTTGGAACAAATTGCGACAAGGTGAAGAATTTTTTATTTACAAAAAACACCCTGAAATGCATCATTGCACCAGAATTTTAAGGACTGCAATAGTTGATGCTCCTCTGAACTCTGCCATATAAATACCGGCTGGAAGATTGGAAATTTCGAGGGCGCCCGAATGTTCGATACGGAGTTTTCTCCGAATCCTGCCGGTCAGGTCAAACAAGAACAATTCGCCGCTGGTTTCTTTTTCAAAAATCAGGGTGGCTGCGCCTTTACCGGGGGATGGCGCTTGCAGGAAGACCGGCTGGGGCGTTTCGGCTGCTTCACTCGCAGGAGTCAGGTCGAATTCCATCTCGTCAAAGGTTACCGTATGCTCGTACCGAACAGCGTTCGACGCATCCAAACAGGTGAACCGGACGGTTTTTTCCTGCCAGTCTATGTCGATCAATCCGGAATTGTCGTTGCCGTATACTTTGCCCGGAACGCGGTTCTGATTGCCCTCCGGCGGCCAGGAGCTATTGATGCTGCTTGATGTGAAGTCGTAAATGGGATACAGATCCGGGTCGTCGTCGAGCCGGGAGACTTCCGAATAATGCATGTCGCCCGAAACAAAAAAGAGGTGTTCCGCCCCGGTTTCCCTGATCAGTTCCTGGAATTTTTTCCGCTGATGGGGGAACAGCCGCCAGCTCTCGAAGCCGTGGTAACTACTGGAAAACTGGACGCTTGAGGCGACAATGCGCAGATCGGCGGGTTCCTCCAGCCGGGTTTTCAGCCAGGCCCACTGCGTATCGCCGAGGATGGTGCGGTGAGCATCTGAAGCGGAATCCCAGGGGCAATAATCGTTGATCCCGCAGCCGTTGTTGGGTCGTTTGTCATCTTCAAAATAACGGGTATCCAGCAGGATGACCTGAAGCCTTTGGCCTTCATCCCCAAAGGTGTATGCAGTATAGATCCCCTCCTGCGTCCGGCGCGGCGAATCGGCGGGTTCTTCAAAAAAATCAAGAAAGATCTGTTGAGAAACGGCCTTGAGCGGGTAATCGCCGTCTTCGTCGCAGCAGCCGTAGTCGTGATCGTCCCAGATTGCGAGTACAGGTACGGTTGATCTGACTTGTTGGTACTCCTCCCGGCCGGTGATGAAATTTTCATAAGCATTCCGCATCACCCCGGCGTCATAGGTGTCGATATAAAGGTTGTCGCCGAGGTACAGAAAAAAGTCAATATTGTGCTGGAGGAGGTTCTCCAATGCGGGCTGCGGTGCGGTTTGTTGCCCGCAGGAGCCTAAACCGAAACGGGTAATCACGGGCGGCATGACCGGGGAGGGGCGCACCTCAAATAGATCGAAGCCCTTGATGGTGTGCCCTGAACCGGATAAAACCCCAACGAACGCCCCGCTTACCGGCAAGGGAGAGAATGTCAACGTCGATTCATTATTGATATCGACCGAAGTGATGCTTTTCTCCGCAACCGGAACGGCATTGGGCAGAAGGTTTCCGTTGGAAAAATCGGCGGCGTGATAAATGCCCACCAGGTCGCCGACGATGCTGCCAAAGCTGGTGAAACGCAGGGAGTCGGTTGCTTTGTAAAACGACAGGCGGGACCGAAGGGCCTCGCCGGCAATCAGAAAATTGGTAAAACTGGCGAGGATATTGTAGCCGTCGCAGCAGAACAAGTGCGCATCATAATAACCCGGAGCCAGGTTGCCTTCAAATTCAACCTGGCCCGCGGAGGCCGGGATGTATTGCCAAACCGTGGAGGGGGTACTGCCCGGGACCTGCCCAGTTTTATAAATGCCGATCCAGTCCGTGGGCGAGCCGGTACCGCCGGAATAGGAAAACCGGACCGGCTGCCCCTGGATAAAGGGTGCATTGATGGGTGTAAGGGATTGCCCGGGGGCCGAACCTGAACAGAACCCCAGGATCAAAAAAATAAAAATAATTTTCATCAAAACCAATTTCGCTATTTCAGAATCCACATCACGCCATTCACGTCATCATTCCCGGCGAACTGCCTCGACACGGCAGCCTGCACGTTCGCACCGTTGTTGTCATACTCGTCCTGCGGATATTGCCAGCGTTTGGGGATCTGGCCGCCGTTCAAGGTTGCCGGCCCCACGCTGAAGGTTGGGATGCCCGTGCGCCGCTGTTCGTAAAACGGCTCCCAACCCGACTGCATGAACAGGGCAATATATTTTTGGGTGATGATCATTTCCAGGTAATCGGCGGGGTTGAATTTGACATTGGCCCTGTTCAGGTAGTTTTCGATGGCCGGGCCGCCGATACCGTAAAATTGCATGGATGCCCGAACGCCTCTGTTATAATGGGCGCCTGCGCCCAGGGCGTCGGTGGCCCATCCCCTCGAAATGGCTTCAGCGATCAGAAACTCCTGTTCGGAGAAGCCGATCAGGATCAGGGGTTCGTTCACCTCGTCGTACAAATAACGGTCGTTGATCTTGGACGCGGTGGCCGCCGCGTTCTGCTGGTCAGAGATGATGAGCCCGGCGTCTACACCCTCATAATTGTTAAAATTACCTGCCGTGGTACCGGTGATGGGGCTGCCGAAGGAGAACAGGCGGGGGTCCTGGCGGTCTTTCAACAATTTGACCAATCCTTTTTCCAGAGAGACCAGGCTCGCCAGGGACAGGTTGTTGAAGGTCGGATAATAATTGTCAGTGGCGCTGGCATTGAAGGTCAACTGCGCATTGTCATCCAGGCTTTCCATCAGCGGGTATTTGCCGGGGTCGCTGAGGATGGTCTGAAATTGTTGTTTGATATTGAGTTTTGAGTTGTTTTCCTGTTTGCTGAGGTGGATGAGCAGGCGGAGGCGGAAGGCATTCACTGCTTTTTTCCACTTTGAGGCTTGTCCGCCGAAGATAATGTCGCCCCCGATATCGCCCTTGGCGTCGTCGAGCAGGTTGTTGGCCTCTTCCAGTTCAGTCAGGATGCCGGCGTACACGTCTTCCTGCAGATCATATACGGGTTCGTCGATGCCTTCGCTGCCCTTCATGGCGTCGGAATACGGAATGTCGCCAAAGGTTTCGGTCAGCCGGGAAAAGACCACAGCCCTGAAGAATTTGGCCAGTCCCTGGTAATTCTGTTCACCGGTTGCGGCGGCCAGTTCGTTCATTTGTTTGACCTGCCGGAGGATGCCGTAAGGGCTGAAACTGCTGGTCACCCATCCGTAATTGACGGCGTCGTTGGGCCGTTCGTAATAGGTCAGGTGACGGGAGGCGTACGCAGGCCCCGTAGGGTCATTGTTAAACACCTCGATGCAAATACCGGTCAGCAACAGCGCCGGCGTTGCAGCGGAGGGGGCGTTGGGATTTACCTGGTAGTAAGCCTGGTCGTGGCAGGAGGTGAAGAGGATACCAAAAATGAGAATGGGAATAATTATCCGTTTCATGTTCTTTTTTTAAAATTGGATCAAAGAGACTCAACATTCAAATTAACACAGGCAATGTTTTCAAAAGGTGCAGTTCAGATTGAATCCGATGTTCCGGTAAGTCGGCTCCGAAAGCGAAAAATCGGAATACCCGTCCGGGTCCATGAACGGCACTTTTGTCCAGATGAAGAGATTCCGCCCCACGAAAGAGATATTGGCTGTTTTGAATGGGGATTTTTCCAGGAATTTTGAAGGCATGTACCAGGTCAGCGTCACCTCCCGCAATTTCCCGAAGGTGCGGTCATAAAGATTGGCTTCCGTAATGCCATTGACATAGTTGTCAAAGAGGTGGTCGATGTATTTCACCTTCGTTTCATTTGGCGCAAACTTCCGGGTGTCGCTGATGATATTGCCTTGTACATCCCATTCCGCCGACCCTTCTGTGACCACCACCCCTTCCATCAGGTACGTTGCCTGGCCCGCATAGGATTCGTCCCGGTAGTGGTTGGCGGTGGCGGGGTGGGTGCCGCCCTCGTAGAGTTTGGCTTCGACGCCGTTGAACATTTTGCCGCCTACCCGCCCGTCGAGCAGGAAGCCGAGACTGAAGTTTTTCCAGGAGATCTGGTTGGTCACGCCCCACACCCAGTCGGGGTCCGAATAACCGAGGTTGATCACGTGGTCGATATACTGGGGCCGACCGTTTATGGTGACGATTTTGCCGTCGGGCGACCGCTGCCAGGCCCAGCCCCGGTAAATATCCTCCCGGCCGCCGACTTCCACGCCCTCGAGTTGATCGAGGCCGCCGTAGAATTCCTTCCGGTAGCTGTGGGCCTCGCTGTAATTGGCGGTGATATCCCACCGGAGATTTTGCGTTTTAACGGGTGTCAGGGACAGTACGACCTCAATCCCTTTCCGGTTCACAATACCGCCGTTCACCAACCGGCTGGTATAACCTGAAGCCTGCGAAACCGGCGCTTGCACGATGAAGTTTTTGTCATCATAGGTGAAATAGGTGAAGTCCAGCCCCAGCCGGTTTTTCAAAAACCTCAGCTCAGCGCCATATTCCTGGGAAATGGTCTGGTTGGGTTTAATGTCCGGGGCAATGAGGGCGCCGGGGAGCCCAAGCGGCAGGTTGCCGTCCCAGCGGGTATTGGGCGATCCGGGGACACCGGTGTAATAGGTCGGCAAAGTATAGTACGCTGCCGGGTCGGTGGAAACGTTGGCCCAGGCGCCGCGCACTTTGGCATAGGTGATAAAATCGGGCATTTTGAACATTTCCGAAAAGACAATCCCCAACGTGACGGACGGGTAAAAGAAGGAATTGTAGGGTTTTTGCAGGGCGGACGTCCAGTCGTTCCGGCCGGTAACGCCCACATAGATCATTCGCTTGTAGTTCAAATCGGCATAACCGTAAACGCTGCTTACCTCTTTCTCGGTCAGGGAATTGGAAGTTTGCGCCGGGGAAATGGAGTTGGATAAATTGTAAAAACCCGGAATATTCAGCCCCACCGTATTGGAAGACTGAGCGCTGAACGAGTTGAAACGATTGCTGGCGCCGGCAGAAATCGTAACTTCCAGGTCTTTGAACAAATTTTTATTCCAGGTCAGCAAAGCATCGGTAACGACCTGGAAGCGGGTACTCCGGTCGGCGCTGTAATTGCCCTGCGGGGAGGCGCCGCTGCTGTAATAAATAAAACTGTAGGGCGTCTTCCGGTCGGTGAAAACACTGCTGGTTGTGATGCCGCTGCGCAACATGAACTGCAGGTCGCTGGTGAAATCATAGGTCAGGTTGACCTGGCCGGTCACTACGTCGTTGGTGTAACTTTTGAGGTATTCGTTGGCCAGGTACCAGGGGTTGTTGTACCAGGTATAATTGTAGGTTTTTTGCTGGATGTTTTCCTTGCCCGCCTGCCAGTAGTCCCGCATATCGTCGATATCTACTTCAGGCCCCATCCAGAGGTTGATATTGTAGAAGTAATTGTCGGCGCCGTAGCCGGCAGAGGGGTAGTTGGGCGAAAATTGACGGTTATAAGAGATGACCGCTTCCGTTTTCAGGCGATCGGTCAATTTCAGACTGCCCGCCAGGGTGGCCGTAGTGGCGTTCAGTTGGGTATTCGGCACTTGTCCCTTTTGATAGAGGTGCGACAAGGAGATGCGATAATCGCTGCGCTCTGTTTTTCCGGCGATGCTGATGTTGTCGGTGGTCAGGAACTCGTTGCGCAGGAATTTTTTCAGGTTGCTTTCGCTGCGGGTGATCCAGGGAAGCGGCACGAGTTCGCCTGTGACCGGGTCGCGCGGGCTGTTCCACTGGGTTATTTCCACAAAACCGCTGGGCGTACCGGGGTCGGGTTGATTGAGTTTCGGACCGTAGACGTACCCGTAGTCGTCGTACAGACCGCCGCCCCTTCCATCCACGAAGCTGTACTGGCCGTTCCAGCCCATACCGTATTCCCGCTGGACTTCCGGTATTTTGATAAAACCTGCATGCCATTGGTTGCTCGAGGAGAATGAGATCTCCACGCCGTTGTCGCCGCTTTTGCCTTTTTTGGTGGTGATCATGATGGCGCCGTTGATGCCGAGGGAGCCGTAGAGGGCTGCGGCTGCGGTCCCTTTCAAAACGTTGATGCTTTCGATGTCGCTGGAACTGATGTTCCAGAAATCGGTTTCGGTCGGCACCCCGTCGATGACCACAAGCGTACCCTTGCCCCGCAGGAGGATCTCAGGGTTCTCATAGAGGTTGGTTTTGGTGTAAATGGCGAGCCCTGCCACCCTGCCGGTCAGGCTGGTCGCTACGTTGGCTTCGGTGGCTTTCTGGATCGACTCGCCGTTGACCTCCTGCATGGCGTAACCCAGTTTAGCCTTTTCTTTTTTAATGCCGAGGGCGGTGATGACCACCTCTTGCAGGATCTCCGTGTTCTCAACCAGCAGAATATCGATGATATTGCTGGTTCCCACCGGCGCCTCCTGCAAACCATAGCCGATATAGCTGAAAACCAGTACCGACTCCGGGCCCGGGACCTCAATGCTGTAGGCCCCGTCAATATCCGTCACGGTACCCTGGCTGGAGCCTTTGACCATTACGGTGACGCCCGGCAAAGTGGAACCGGCTTCGTCGATCGTAACCTTTCCGCTGACCACCCTGCTCTGGGATAAAGCGGCTGTGGAAAGGAAACAAACAAGGAAAAATGTGAAAAATGTGGAAAGAGTGTAAAGACGCGATTTCATAAATTTGGATTTGTATGAATCAAATTTAGGGGAATTGTTTTCACCAGACGTAATTCTTTGATCAAAAAATTATATTAAATCCAGCCGGTATTTCCGGATGAGGCGTACCAGTTTCCGGGCATACCGCGGGTCGGTGGCGTATCCGCTGGTCTGGAGGCCCAACGCCCAGTTCTCGTAGTCCCTTCTTCCAAAATCGAGCAGGCTTTTATAACGTTCATCCCTTGAGATGATCCTGGAGAAATCCCGGAAACTGTCTTCTGCTTCTTTGTAGGCTTTGAAACAGGCTTTCACAAATCTGGGGCGGCGGCGGATATATTCCTTGGTGACCAGGCAATACCGGGGGTGGTCGCCGGCCTTGATGCCGAAATGGTTGTTGCCTTTTTTGGCGAGTTCACTTTCTCCCCAACCGCTTTCCAGGCATCCGACGGCCAGGATGATCTCGGTTGGCACCCCTGTTTCCTTGCTGAAGGCGCGCGCCGCAGGGGCGAATTCCTGCAGGTAGGCTTCCACGTGCGGAGGGCGAACAGGTTTTTTTTCGGGCTGCCAGTGCAGTCTGCCCAAAATCAGGATCAGGGTGAAACAAACAAAAAACACGCGATCTTTGCGCAGGCGCATAGGGTGACCCGGTAGTTTGGGTAAAGATACATTTTTTTTAGTTGGTCCGATTAACCCGTATAAGTTGGTTCTCTATATTGCCGCCTGCGAATTCGATTACCTGATGAATGCGGTTTGCCAATGCCTGAAAATCTTTATCTTCTGTACAGACAATAATCCCGGAATGTTGAGGGTTTTGGCGATGGAGGCGAATGAAATCCTTTCTATTCAATGTCAGTAAAATTCGTTTTTCCGAACTGGCAAAACCCAAAACCGCTTCATCGGGTACTGCCTTATTGGCGTTCCCCGCGTCTTTGGAGGTAAGTACATCATGCCCAAACTCTTTTAGAATTTCACAAACAGAGAAATAGAAGTTTTCGTTGGAGTATATCTTCGCCATATTGATTCAGGCAAGCTCATTTTCCAGTATTTGATTTTCAATTTCTTCTTTGTTGCCCATATAATAATTCCATGCATTTTTTAAATCCGCCGGAGTCAAGGATGGAAATTGTACTAAAAGTTCTTCATCCGTCAGTCCTGTTTTTTTAGAATTGATCAATGACCAGACCGGAATGCGGGTTCGTGTGATGCGGGCATCTCCGCCACACACACCAGATGTTTTTTCAATTCCAGGAAATATACCGCTTAATTCACTCACCATCAACTGCAGTAGCTGCGCCTTTTCTTCTTTTGTCATTTTGGGCAATAAGGCTTCGACTTTTTGGAGTGTGCTCATCTATGAAAAATTTTCTCAAAAATAACAAATCACCTTAAAAATAACAAAAAATTCGAGCCTAAGTTTCACCCTGCCTTTTCAAGCCAAAGCGCGGGCACGTGGCATTTGAGTTGGAAGTCGGCCGGTGTTTTCATTGAATGATTTTGGTAGAATCCGGCGGCGTGGTATCGATCAGTTCCTGCGGCATCACGACGGTCCAGCCGACCGATTCGGCCATAAAACGGATCACATCGAGTACCCGGTTGCCCTGTTCCTCGGCTTTTTCCAGAAGTTTGTCCTGCACGGCCTTGTCTTCAATAAATTTCCGGGCATTTTTATTGAGTTGGGTATAATCCTTTGCGGAAAAACTGTTGAACCAGCTTTCGTCCAGGTTTTTGTACTCCAGTTCGTGGTCGATGGCCAGGATCTCGGCTTTGGGCAGGTTGCTCAGGGTCAGGGTCCTCGTGGCGCTGTCGGCGGTGATTTTCATTTTTTCGAGGTCGTACCCCACCAATACTTTGCCCCGGACCTCGAGGATCGCCGTTTTTTCGAAACTCATGGTGGTGGGGAAAGGCAGGTACCAGGTGGCCTGGCGGATATTGGTTTCGTTGTATACCTGGTTGAAATTGCCTTCAATCGTAACCAGCTTCAGCACCTCGCGCACTTTTTCCAAAAGGACGGTCGACCGGGATTCGACGATCTCCTTTTGTTTTTTCTGGTAAAAATACCGGGTGATCCAGATCCCGAGGAACAGGCCGGCGGCTACGAGGATGAGGGAGATGATCAGGCTTCTGCGCATAAATTTATTGCACCTTTTTTTATTTCTTTTTTTTCTTGTTTTCCAATTTTTTCAATTGTTCAGCATCTGCCAAATCCTGTAACCTCCCAGCCGTTTCTTTCGCTATAATAAGGTCGTTCACGTTCAAAAAGTTGACCTTTACCCCTTCTAAATCAGCCTCAATTTTCCGGATGTAACAATCTTCAAAATTTAATCCATCAACATCCATCAATAAATCGATACGATAGGGTTCATATCCTAATTGAACGATGGTTTCTGGTGATTGAAAATCGCCTGGTGCAAGAGAGAGTGATCCCATTCCGAACCGATCAATTGCCTTAATCAAATTCTTCAGGTTTTCCTGGGTCATCCATATCCATAAATCGATGTCTTTAGTATATCGAGGATAGCCATGAAAATTTACTGCATAACCTCCGATAACAAGGTAGGATACTTTATGTTCGTTGAGTAATTCTAAGAATTCTTTGAAATCCTTGTTGATCTCCATAGAAACGCTTGATGATTTCTTCTCGCATTTTTTCCAATTCAATCATTCTTTCGCTGTAACTCAGCGTCATCCAATATGTAAGATTGGATTCATCGTCTCCCTTCTTGACAATTTTTACAATACGTGATTTTTCGGGCATTGCAAATTAATTGATTTGTCTTTATTGCACCGTGAAGATAGGTTAATTTGATTAATATTCCAAACTTTTGCTTTGAATATGACAAATAAAATCTGGTGTGTTTGAAGTCAGGCGTAATTCATAAAGAGGACGTGATCCAATGGCGTCTCAAAAGTTGAGCTTCGAGTTCTGAATTTTGTTTAATTTTCGACATTCAAAACATCACACCCATCACCATGAAAAACCGGTTTTTCTCCCTTTTCCTCTTCGCATGCCTGGTTGCAGGGCTTACGGCCCAAAACCCGGAAACGTTCACCGTCGACGATATCATGTCGTACCCGTTCACCAGCGACCTGACCGCTTCCCGTACGGGTAACCGGATCGTCTGGGCCATGAATGAAAAGGGCGAACGGAACCTCTACGCCGCTGAAGGGCCCGGTTTCACGCCTCGGAAACTGACGGCCTTTTCCGGCGACGAAGGCCAGGAATTCAGCAGCGTGAGCCTTTCCGACGACGGGAAATGGGTGGCGTATATCCGGGGCGGCGACTTCGGCTCCAACTGGGATGACGCCCTGCCTGTCAATCCCAATTTTTTGCCCGAACCGCCGAAAGTGCATATCTGGTCCGTTCCTTTTGAAGGCGGTACGCCCAAATCACATGGCGAAGGGGACAGCCCGGTCATTTCTCCGCGCGGCAACCAGCTCGCCTTTGTGCGCGGCGGACAAATCTGGGCCGGCCCCGTCGACGGAAGCGCGGAACCCAAAAAACTGTTTTCCGCCCGGGGCAGAAACGGCTCGCCGGTCTGGTCGCCCGATGGATCGCGGCTGGCGTTTGTCTCCGTCCGGGACGGCCATTCGTTCGTCGGTATTTACACCAACCCGGAGACGCCGGTCCTGTGGGTGGCCCCGTCTTTTCACCGGGATGATACACCGGTCTGGTCGCGCGACGGCGCCCGGATCGCGTTTATCCGCCGGCCCGGTACCGGCGGCGCGCCCCAACCCATTCTGCAGAACCGCCATCAACCCTGGCAGATCATGACCGCCGACACAAAGGGCGGAGAGGCGGAGGTGATCTGGAAGGCGCCGGAAACTGCGGCGGGTTCTCCGCCATCCACCCACGGCGGGTACAACCTGAACTGGGGCGACGGCGCACTCACCTTCCTCTCTTACCACGACGGTTGGCCCCACCTGTACGCCATCCCGGACGGGCGCCAGGAAGCCCGGTTGCTGACCAAGGGGAATTTCATGGCGGAATACATTTCCATGAGTCCGGACGGCCGCTGGCTCACCTTTGCGGGAAATACCGGCCCCGATCCGCTGGACATCGACCGAAGGCATGTGGTCAGGGTCGGTATCGACGGGGCCGTGCAGGAAGTCCTGACGCCCGGCGACGGCCAGGAATGGACGCCTTATATCCTCGGCGACGGCCGGCAGATGGCTTATATCAGCGCCACCAGCCGGCGGCCGCCCCTGCCGGCGATCATGGACCTGGAGAAAAAGTCCGTCAGGCTGCTGGCCCGGGATAAAATCCCCGCCCAATTCCCGGAAAAAAAGCTGGTAACGCCAGTGCAGGCAGTTTTCAAAGCCCCCGATGGGACTTCCGTGCATGCGACCCTGTTCAACAGCGACTCGGGGCCCGAAAAGAAACCAGCCATTATCTATATCCACGGCGGTCCGCCCCGGCAAATGCTGCTGGGCTGGCATTATTCCTCCTATTACGCCAACGCATACGCCCTCAACCAATACCTGGCGAGCCGCGGTTTTGTGGTGATCTCGGTGAATTACCGCCTTGGCATCGGCTACGGCTACAATTTTCACCGGCCCGCAGACGGCGGGGTTCGGGGCGCCGGCGAATACCAGGACATCAAAGCCGCCGGGGAGTGGCTTGCCCGGCAACCCTTTGTGGACCCTGCCCGGATCGGCGTGTACGGGGGCTCCTACGGCGGCTACCTGACCGCGATGGCCCTTGCCCGGAATTCGGACCTTTTCAAGGCGGGTGTGGATATCCACGGCGTACACGACCTGATCAACGGAAGGGTGCAGAATATGAAGCCGCCCAACCAATACGAACAGGCCCCCGACGTGGATCAAGCCATCGAAACCGCCTGGAAATCATCGCCCATAGCTGACGTCGGCGCCTGGACGTCTCCCGTACTGATCATCCACGGCGACGACGACCGCAACGTAGCCTTCACCCAGAGCGTCGACCTGATCCAACGCCTGGAAGCCAAAGGCGTTGACCTGGAAACCCTGGTCATTGTGGATGATACCCACCATTTTATGACGTTCCGGAACCAGCGGCGGGTGAATGAGGCTGCGGCCGGGTATTTGGTGAGGAAGTTGGGGGCGCGGTGATGGGGTGGTCTGGTTTTGGAGGTTGGGAGTAAACACCAGAAGTTTTATTTCTCCCGGACAGGATGGCTTCGCATCCTGTGCTTTATCTGGATTTTTTTACCACAAAAGAAACAAAAGGTCACAAAAGTGTCGATATGAGTCATCCCGAATTTTGTTGAAAATGTCGGAAAAAGAACGATTTCGGCATTGATTCGGGTATTTTAGTTGGCTCTGATGGAGGCCTTCGGATTTTTGGACCTTTGGGGCAGTTCGCCAATTTGCTCCCAAAGGAGTCCTACATGGGAGTCCTTTGGACCTGTGGGACAGTTGGCATTGAGGGCTATAGACTGACAAACTTTTGTCTAACATTTTTTAATTTATTGATAACAAACCAAATATGAAACA
>CAZLEF010000092.1:0-29166 GCA_964558465.1 uncultured Lewinella sp.
TACCAATATCCCGAGTTATTCCACGAATCCAAACAATCCAATCAATCGAATCAATCGAATCAATATAAAAACTATGCTCTAGTGCGCAACCCCTCCACCTCCGCCACCGACTTCGGTATCGGATCGCCCAACACCCGTTGCCCGTTTTCCGTGATCAGAATATTATCTTCCACCCGGATGCCCCCGAAGTTGAAGTAGGGTTCCAGTTTATCGTAACAGATAAAATCCTGGTGTTTGCCCTCTTTTTGCCACCACCGGATCAGTTCAGGAATGAAATAAATACCCGGTTCGACCGTCAGCACAAACCCCGGTTCGAGCGGGCGCGCCAGGCGGAGGTAGGCCAATCCGAACTGCTTGCTCCGGCGGATGGAATCGTTATAACCCACATATTCTTCCCCCAGGTCTTCCATATCGTGTACGTCCAGGCCCATCATATGGCCGAGGCCGTGCGGGAAGAACAGGGCATGCGCGCCGGCTTCAACGGCGGCGTCCACATCTCCTTTCATCAATCCGCAAGCCTTCAGGCCTCCGGCAACTTGCCTGGCAGCAGCCAGGTGCACATCCCGGTAGGGGATGCCCGGCCGGGCTGCCAGAATGGCTGCGGATTCGGTTTCAAATACGATCTGGTAGATATCCCGTTGCCTTGGAGTGAACCGGGGGCTGACGGGCATGGTACGGGTAATATCACCGGCATAACCCATCGGTGATTCGGCGCCCATATCCATGAGCAGGAGGTCGCCTTCCTTCAGGATGTTGTGGTAAACCTCGTTGTGAAGGGTTTGACCGTTGATGGTCAGGATGGCGCCGTAAGCCAGTTCACAGCCGGAAGCTCTGGCAATACTTTCCGCCAAGGCCACCATTTCCGATTCCGTCTGGCCCGGTCGGGCGGCCTTCATCACTGCCGTGTGCATCTGACCACTGATCCGGACGGCTTTTTCAATCTCAGCGATTTCCACGGGCGATTTATAAGCTGCCTGAGCGACTACCGCCCGGATGAAGGGCACGGATGCCTGTTGTTTCAATTCAGAAAAGGGGATGCCCAGCCAGGTATGAAGGAGTATCTTGTTTTCGCCGCGGTAGGGCGGGAGATAATGTATTTTCCGTTCGCTTTTTTGGGCGGCTGCCAACACTTCCGGCAATTGTGCAAAAGGGCTGACTTTTTCGATCCCGGATTTGGCCGAGAGTTCTGCCAGTGTGGGTTGGGGGCCCGTCCACACAATATCCTCGATGGTCGGATCGTCGCCGAACAAGGTAGTTGTGCCGGAATCAATATCGACTATGGCCGCCAGTTGCGGCCGGTTGAGGCCGGTGAAATACAGAAAATTGCTGTCTTGCCGGAAGGGGTAAACATTGGCAGGATAATTCCGGCTGCTGTAATCGTTGCCCATCAGGAGGGCTAATCCGGCATCCAGGTCCGAGGAAAGGCGTTGCCTGCGCCCGGTGTAAACGGAACGGTCAAACATGTATTTGTCGGTTAATTTTTTTGTCTTCGAATCAACTCGTCCCTGATTTTGGCAGCCCGCTCGTATTCTTCCCTTTGCAGGGCTTCTTCCAGCATTTGCTCCAGCTTTTCATCGGAGTACCGGTCGAGCGCGGCCAGGGGTTCCTGCGGCGTTACCGTGGCTGCAGCCGGCACGGGAGGGACATCACCCATCTCGATGGTCATACCCGCTTCGTCAAGAATAAAATCATAAACAAAGATCGGACTTTCAAACCGGACAGCGGCGGCCATGGCGTCGGAAGGCCTGGAATCCATTTCCAGGGTACTTCCGTCGGGTTTTGCAAGAACGAGAATGGCATAAAAAGTCCCGTTGCGCAGGTCTGAAATGACAACCTCTTTCACAGAAACTTCCAGAGCGCCAAGGGTTTCCCGGAAAAGATCATGGGTGAGCGGCCTGCTCGGCCGGATATTTTGCAGGGGCAAAGCAATAGCCTGGGCTTCCGTACTGCCGATGACGACAGGCAGGCGCCGGTTGCCGCCTTCTTCTTTCAGGACAACAATGAAGTTATTGGGTTGGTTGTCGTTTCGGACTACGGCTGCTATGCTAACCTGTATTTTTCGCATGGATTCCATCATACCCCAGGGCCAGATGCGTTCAACCGTCGAACGCATTCCGGATTACTGTTGCCGTAAAGATCGTACTTTTACCCCAAGATACCCTATTCCGGGGCGAATTTTTGTTGTCCGCCGGGCAGTCAGGTTTGTGCATCAGCCATCCATTCAAAAAATCTGCCCGATCCGGAAACAGGGTATATCATTATCCGTTGACAGGGCTGCCCAGGCCGATCATTTCATCAATCCTTTCCAGCAGCCAGTTCATACTGGCAACGTTCTTGGTTTCCAGCACCTCCTGTTTTAATTCCTGCAGGGCTTTTTTGTTTTTTGGAGAAGTACCGGCCAGTTTTTTAGTGAATTTGATCAGGTTGATATACAATTTTCGCCTTTGTTCCGGAACATCTTTCCTCCTGTTCAAAAAGGTCCGGAAGGTATCCAGCAGGGAATAAAGGACGTCAATCTCATCCATTTCAAAATAGGTGGCGATCAGAAGTGTTTTTGAATTGAAGTTGTAAATGATATCTTCGTATTCTACATTTCGGAGTTGTTCAATGACCTTGTCATATTTCTTTTGATAAAAATAAAGCTGGGCAAGGTTGTAGGAAACGGCATTGCTCCTGACATTTTCCGGCAGCAAATGCTGATATTCAAAAATGAATTTTTCGATCCAGTCGTATTCCTTTAACCGCAATCCGATGGAAGCGATATTTTTGAAAAACCATTCGGGAAGTTCTCCCTCCGCAGTGATAATTCCATTCGTCAGCATTGTTTTATAAAGCGAAAACAATTCATATAAAAAATTCTGGTGGCCGGAATTTATCCTTGAAATGCAATAATTTTGAGCAGCCATGTAAAGCTCGTCCCTTGCCTGTATGGGCGGTACGGTTTTTCCGAATTCGTCCAACAGGCGGATGAGTTCGGTATAATTTTCCTCATTATCAAATTGAGTATACAACTTGCTGATTCTGTGATAGATGTTCAGTAAAGGCGGTTTGGCTGCCTGATTTTCAAGGTGGTTTAGAATAATATCAATAAATCCGATCTGGTAATCATAATTCACAAATTTTCTCCGGCTGAGCACTTCGCAATACATGCGCAATTTTTCGCCAAAATAAAAAAAATCAAGATTTTTGGAAATTTCTTCAATATTGGAAATATCCTCCCGTTTGGTCTCAAAATCCGTAAGACCGAAATAATGTTTTTCCAGCACATATTGATAGTAATAATACTCGGTATTATGGTATGGAAATTCCAGTGATATTTTTTCGGAATTTTTTCGTGCGCTGTTGTACAGTTTCGTCAGTTTTCTTTCTTCGACGGCCTCGAGCAGCCTTGCGGTTTGCGCCAGGGGATTGTTGTCAAAAGTCTGTTGCACCAGGTAGCCCTCGACCAGCTTCAGCAGGTCGGACAGGTATTTGCGCATCCGGGTATCGTCGTAGGGTTTACCCGGGTTGAGCTTACGCCAGATTTTTTCTTTTGCGGGGTTTTTATGGGGCGCGCCGTTCCCATTCCCCAATCCCTCCGACAGCAGATCGAACAGATGGATCAACTGGTCGCTGGCATTGAAATATGGAGAAGCAACATATTTGCGGCACCGGTTGATATCCTGCTTGTCAAATTGTTGCAAAATGGCCAATAATTTGCTGTTTTCCATTACCTCACGGGATTGACTTCAGCAGGCGAAGATAATATAGTTTTTGCAAAACGCCGGATTTGATTTGTACCTCGCTCCGGTGTAAACCACAGATGGAAAGACTCAAAAAGCCCGGTTTTGTGACATTGAGGCCATAAAACCCGGCGGGGAAAACCTTTGTGGGAGAGCCGGCATAACACAAAAAAAAATATTTCATAATAAATTGATTATCAGTTGATATTATGACAATTGCCAGAATCCGGTAAAAAAACATGCAAGACCCTTTGTCCAATTGCATACAATGCCGTATCTTGTAGCGTCTTTAAAGGGAACCTGTTTTCCGCATAGGTTATACAGGTGCGTTACGGTGGCTTCAGCCTGGTCTGAAGCCAGTCAGGCAATGATATCAGACAAATCCACGAACCATGAATGTATTTTTACGCAAACTTACAATGTTAACGGGCGGAATGCTGCTCTCCTTTTGGGGGTGGGGGCAGGCTATCCAGCTTCCCGTTTATCAGAACGTCCCTGCGACGTATAGTTTCGTATCGACCCCAAACAACCCCGGCATCGTAACCGCGCCCACCCACGGGACGGCCACGCTTACCAAAAAAAATCCGGGCGTACCCAGTAATTTTGAATGGGTCCTGACGTACACCCCCAACCCGGATTATATCGGTAATGATTTCATCAAGATTTCCTACTTCAGTTCGCCTTCCTCCCTGAAATTTGCCGCCATCAGCATCACGGTCGAACCCGCGCGGGTCACCGCCGTACATGATTATGCCACTACCTCCATGGCCAATTCAGTGGATATTGAAGTGCTGGCCAATGACTTCAGCAGCAACGGCGTCAAGATCATCGCAGCTATTCCGCTGGTCAATAACGGATCGGCCGCGTACCAGCCCGGGAGTTCTTTCATCACCTTTACACCCGCTGCCGGGTTTAAGGGGCTTGCCCATTTTAATTATGTGGTTTGTGACGGGGCAGGCACGTGCGGGCACGGTACGGTAAGCGTCAATGTTTTGGGCTCCAGCATGCCTTCAACGGAAACACTCCAGATCTTTACCAAAAAGAACAAATCGCAGGACGTCCTCGTCCCCGGTGTTTTTGTGCTGACCGACGGGCCCGATCATGGCGCCTACGATACGAGTACGGATGTTCCTCAATATATTCCAGCCCAGAACTATACCGGCAACGACCAAATGGTCTTCTCCTATGACGGCCACCAGATGATCGTAAATATCAAAGTCCTGGATATTGAAGAAAATGACCACGCTTTTAATGACAACATTTATACCACGGCCTACGAATCAGTTGAATTTGATGTTTTAGCCAACGACCTTTACGGGCATGGCGCCAATTCCGTGGTGATCGCCCAACCGGAACACGGCAGCCTTCAAATTCTTTCGGAAGGCGTTGTCAATTACACGCCTGCGCCGGGTTTCACGGGGGTTGATGTCTTTACTTACAGCGCCAATGCGCCGGGTGGAGACAATGAAACGGCTACCGTTTATGTGCATGTAAGCAACTATGAGCCGGCCGCCACTACTTTCCGCATGGCGACCCCTAAACAAACGCCCCTGATCATCGGGTATAACGTGCCCATTTCCGATTTTAATTTCTTCATTTCGGAACAAGGCGACCTCGGGAGCGCGGTATTTTATCCGGGCAACGTCAATACCACGATTTACGGCATTAATATTACAGGCTACAACCTCATCATTTACATTCCCAACGAGGATGTCACCAGCGGCCTGGACGAATTCGAAGTCACCTATTGCGTTACCGACGATGCAGGCGCTTGCGCCTATGAAAAAAACGTCAAGGTCGAAATGGAAATCCTCGACGTCGGCCCGGGTGAAGGCCCCATGTGCTTCGGCGATTGCGTTTGGGCAGGCGACGCCAACTTTGACGGCACGGTGAATATGGAAGACCTGCTCCCGCTCGGCCTTTGGATGGGCGAAATCGGCAGTTCCCGCCCGGATGTTAATTTCGACTATTGGTACGGTCAATATGCTCCTGACTGGAGCGAGCTTTTCCAGGAAAGCCCCGTCAACCTGAAACACCTGGATACGGATGGAGACAGCATCGTTACGGCTTTGGATACCCTGGCCATTAACCAGTTTTACGGCCGGACCCACTCCCTGACAGCCGCTAAGGTTCCGTTCTATGATTTTGACATCCAACTGGACGGGGATATTTTCATCAATCCCGGCGACCTCGTCGAACTGTTTATTAACGTCGGATCCCCGGTTAACCCGGCTATCGATGTTTACGGTTTTGCCTTTCCTTTCCTGTACGATACAACCATTGTACAGCCGGGCAGCGTCCGGGTGGAATTTTATAATTCAAGCTGGCTTTCCTATAATTCCCCCATCCTTTTCATGAGCCACAACAATATGAAGGGGAAGGTGGAGGCAGGTTATACCCGCACAAGCGGAATATCCGCCACCGGACATGGCCAGATTGGAAAAGTAAGCTTTATTGTAGCGGATGAGATCGCAGGTTTCCGGCCCGACCGGGATGAAATCATCGTCCCTGTGGGCGGCGGTATCGCTAAAACAATGAACAGCGCCGGTGAAACCGGGGGCGTAAGGGTGGAAGAACTCTTCCTTCATATCCGCCAGCGCAAACCGGTCAAGGGGCCTGAAATGCAAAATGCGCCCGTTGTTACCGAAGATCAGTTAAAGGTTTACCCCAACCCGACGCCAGGGCTGATGAACCTCCATATGAACGGCGGCGGTGAAGTGGAAAGGGTCCTGTTGTTCAGTCTGACAGGGCAGCAACTGTTTGATTCCGGAACCCTCGATGCGTACAAGGCGACCCTGGATTTCAGCGCTCTGCCGAACGGCATTTATATTCTGGAAGCGGTAACCCCGGGTGGGCCGGTCAGGAAAAAAGTTGAAATTGTTCGATAATATAAAAACGATTACGACAATTTTTTAATACGTAGGATCGTTTTTACAAATGATTGGCCGGATGATGGAATTGAGGTGATTTCCGGCTTTGATAAACAAGGTTTTTATTCGTGGAATTATAATCATTGCTAGTGAGTCGCACGGAATTTTCTTGTGCGACTTTTTTTGTACCTCCAAGCTCCGCTTGGAGGGGTATTCTTCCTCCAAGCGGAGCTTGGAGGTACAACTAGACATTAAACCGGAAGTGCATCACATCCCCGTCTCCAACGACATATTCTTTTCCCTCCACACCCATTTTACCGGCTTCTTTCACCGCGGCTTCCGAACCGTACCTGATATAATCGTCATAACGGATCACTTCAGCCCGGATGAAACCCTTTTCAAAATCCGTGTGGATGACCCCGGCTGCCTGGGGCGCCTTGGTGCCTTTGACAATGGTCCAGGCCCGCGCTTCCTTTTCGCCGGCCGTGAAATAGGTGATCAGGTTCAATAGTTTATAACAGGCGCGGATCACCTTGTTTACCCCGGGTTCATCCAACCCCATTGCAGAGAGGAATTCCATTCTTTCTTCCTTGCTTTCCAGTTCGGCGATTTCCGCCTCGATACCGGCGCTGATCAGGATAACTTCGGCCTTTTCATTGGCAACCAATTGACGGAAGCGTTCGGTATGGATGTTCCCGGTAAGTATGGCGCTTTCATCTACATTGCAGACATATAATATAGGCTTGGCAGTCAGCAATGAAAGGCTGTTGAATAAATCCTTTTCTTCTTCCGTCTCCAGGTGAAAACTGCGGGCCGATTGCCCGCTTTCCAGGTGAGCCGTCAGACGTTCGGCGAAGTCAACGGCCCGCAGAGCGTCTTTATCTCCGCTTTTGGCGTTTTTCTTCAACCGGTCCAGGCGTTTTTCCAGGGTTTCCATGTCTTTGAAGAGCAGTTCCATGTCAATGATCTCTTTATCCCTGACCGGATCCACATTGCCGTCCACATGGATCACGTTGTCGTCTTCGAAACAACGGACCACATGTACAATGGCGTCAACTTCCCTGATATTGGCCAGAAACTGGTTGCCCAGGCCTTCGCCTTTGCTGGCGCCTTTGATCAAACCGGCAATATCCAGGATCTCAATCGTGGTTGGAATGACTTTCAGGGGTTTCACCAGCGCAGCAATTTTATCCAGCCGGGGGTCAGGCACCGTGATCACCCCGAGGTTGGGGTCTTTGGTGGCAAACGGATAATTGGCTGCAAGGGCTTTGGCCGAGGTCAGCGCGTTGAACAAGGTAGATTTTCCGACGTTGGGCAAACCAACGATACCGCATTGTAGTCCCATGTATAGTAATCTCGCGTTTTATTCGTTTTATAAAAAACGCCGCAAAGATAACAACCTGAGGGAAATTTTTTAAATTACGCCTCAGGAGCTTGTTGGTAATAAAATTTGCCCTGATGAGGCCCAACATGAATATCCCGGCGTACTCCAGGTTGCAGACTAAATCAGACCATGAATTTTCTTGCACATTTCTACTTATCTTCACACGATCCGGCGCTGACTGCGGGCAACTTTCTGGCCGACCTGCTGCAGAACCGGGAGGTAGCCCTTTTGCCCGAAGCCGTGCAGGAAGGGGTGCGCCTGCACCGTCAAATCGACACGTATACGGATAACCATCTCCTGGTCAGGCAAGCCATTCACCGGCTCCATGAAAAACATCACAAATATTCGCCCGTCATCGTAGATGTCTGGTATGATTATATACTGGCCAATAACTGGCCGTTGTACAGCGACCGGCCGCTGCAGCAATTCGCCAATGAAATGTACGATGCAGTCCTTGGATTCCAGGATGTCATACCAGGCCGCGTTCAGAAGCAGGTACACGGCATGATCCGCGATAACTGGCTGGTTAAATACGCCTCTATTGAAGGGATCAGGGATACCTTTTACAGAATGAGCCGGTATGTGTCCAGGCCGGAGTGGCTGGATGGGGCTGCCGACCGGCTTTTGTCGGAGCAACCGCAACTGGAAACAGAATTCAGCGTTTTTTTTCCGGAGCTCCGGAATTATGTCGCGGCTCAATTTCTGCTGTAGGCATGCAGGCCTAACCTTCGAAATGGAAAGAAATGGTAAAAGTTCGCGAAAGGATTTTTTCCAATACCGTGGATTCCTCAAGGTTCGGGTTAAAGATCAGGGTGTTGCCGATACCTTGGGAGACTTTAAACTCGGGCGAGAAGATGAAATAGGGGAAAAAGATCTGCACGCCGGCGCCGTATTCAACCGCAAAATCGTGGGGCGATATTTTGACCAGCGTTTCAGCTTGCCTGGCGCGGGAATCGGAAGCCACATCAAAGGTATATTTTACGCCGGCAATGACAAAGAGCCGCTTGTCGCGGTAGGGCGCCGATTTATAACGGAAATGAAAAGGCATTTCCAGCAAAACGGAGGAAACCTTGCGCTGGCTTTGGGGCGTGAGTTGTGAGCTTTTGCTGTATTGTAAATTCCGTTCGGCGAAGGACAGGGTCGGCAAAAACCGGAAGTCAAAATAATTGCCGATCTTGAGATTGGTTACGATCCCGAGGTTGAATCCGGGGCCTTTGGCCGATTCCACAACCTGGATCGTATCGCTGTAGATGAAATCCCGCGAGCGAAATGGCCTGAAATTGGAGCTGTTCAGCCCAAGCGTAATGCCGAAATAGTGGGATTTGCTGTCAAAATCATAAAAATTATAATTGCCTTCTGTTCTTCTTTGGGCAGGCAGGGCAGCCAGCAAAGAAAGTGAAAAAATGGTGAGGAGGGTTATTTTTCTGCCAGATAAATGGTGCATATTCCAAATGTTAACGGGATGGATTTTTTGGTTTTATAACCGTTTGTTACCAGAATTTTAAGAAAATCCCCGCCATCGGGGAAGGCTTGAACCGATTCGTATAAATAGCGGTATGCCCTGGGGTCTCTGCTGGTCAGGCGGCCGATCAGGGGCAGCATATACCTGAAATAGGCGTTGTACATTTGTTTGAAGGGGAAAACCGCGGGTTTCGAAAATTCCAGGACGGCCAATTGCCCGCCGGGCCGAAGCACCCTGTACATTTCCTTTAATCCGAGGTCAAGGTCTTCAAAATTCCTGACACCAAAAGCAACGGTAATTGCATCAAATGTATTGTCCGGGAACGGCAAATTCTCAGAATCGCCGGACTGAAGTTCAATTCTTCCGTCCAATTTTCTTTTACTTACCTTTTTCCGGCCGATCTCCAGCATCTCTACAGAAATATCAATGCCGGTGATCTTCGATGATTTGAATTGCCGTGCAATTTCTATGGCCACGTCCGCTGTTCCGGTGGCCACATCCAGTATCCGGACCGGCGTTGCAGGCCTGAACTGTGCAACGGTTTTTCTGCGCCAGCGGGTATCAATCCCCAGCGATAAAACCCGGTTGAGCAAATCGTAATAAGGTGCGATGCGGTTGAACATCCCGGAGATCTGCTGTTTCTTCCCCTTGTCTGCCCTATAGGGTTTTACTTGTTCCATTTCTGTGATTTTCTGCAAAATTAGTCAAGTATCTCCTAACGGGAAAGTGCCTCAAATTGTTTATCTTTGCGGGTCTTTTAAAACCCCCTCCCCATCAAAGGGGGGTGAAAACTATTTTTTAAAGCATAAAATTCATAAATGCCTTCTAATCAACGAATTATTCCCGTACACATCGAGGATCAAATGAAAACGGCCTACATCGATTATTCGATGTCCGTGATCGTTTCAAGAGCCTTGCCCGATGTAAGGGACGGACTGAAGCCGGTCCACCGGCGGGTTCTCTACGGCATGTCTGAATTGGGCATGAGTTATGGCAAAGCCCACAAAAAATCTGCCCGTATCGTAGGGGAAGTATTGGGTAAATACCACCCTCATGGCGACGCTTCCGTATATGACACCATGGTCAGGATGGCCCAGGATTGGTCGCTGCGTTATCCTTTGGTGGACGGTCAGGGAAACTTCGGCAGCATGGACGGCGACAGCCCTGCCGCCATGCGTTATACCGAGGCGCGCATGTCGCGGATCGCAGACGAAATGTTGGCCGATATCAACAAGGATACCGTTGATTTTGTCCTTAATTTTGACGATTCGCTTGAAGAACCGGTCGTTCTGCCCGCCAAACTGCCGAACCTGCTGATCAACGGCGCCACCGGGATTGCGGTAGGTATGGCCACCAACATGCTGCCCCACAACCTTTCCGAAATCTCGGATGGCATCATCGCCACCGTGGACAGCCCCGATATCACCATTGACGAACTGATGTCCTTTGTCAAAGGTCCGGATTTTCCGACAGGCGGCATCATCTTCGGCACCCGCGGTCTGAAGGAGGCTTTTGAAACAGGCCGGGGCCGGGTTGTCGTGCGCGGCAAAGCGGATATTGAAACGGAGGACAACGGCCGGGAAACGATTATCATTACTGAGATCCCTTATCAGGTGAATAAGGCCTCCCTGGTCGCTAAAATCGCCGACCTGGTCAACGAAAAGAAAATCGAAGGCATTTCGGATGTACGGGACGAATCGGACCGGGAGGGTTTGAGGATCGTCGTGGAAGTGCGCAGGGACGCCATGGCCAATGTGGTCCTGAGCCAGCTTTATAAATATACCCAGCTTCAGTCTTCCTTTGGCGTGAACAACGTCACGCTGGTCAACGGCCGGCCCAGAATACTGAACCTCAAACAATTGATCGAGGAATTCATCAAATTCCGGCTCGAGGTTATCGTACGCCGCACCCGTTTCGACCTGAACAAGGCGCTCAGCCGCGCCCATATCCTGGTCGGTCTGTTGATCGCGCTGGACTATCTCGATCAGGTGATCGATCTGATCAGGGCCTCCAAAGCAGTGGAGGACGCCCGGAACGGTTTGATGCGCGGCGATTTTATCGAGGATAAAGAAGCCTTCTGGAAAAAATTCGGAACCCTGGTTGAATTTGCCCAAACTGCAGAACTCAGGGTTGAAGAAGGGAACGTTCTTTCGGAAGAACAGGCCAAGGCCATTCTGGATATGCGCCTGCAGAAACTGACCGGCCTGGAACGGGATAAGATCAGGGAAGAATACGATGAGATCCTGCGCAGAATCCAGGACCTCAAAGCCATCCTCGAAGACGAACAACTGCAACGGAACATCATTAAGGACGAACTCCGGGAGATCAAAGAAAAATACGGAGACGCAAGGCGCACCGAGATCACGCAGGATGATGGGGAAATATCCATGGAGGACCTGATCGAGGATGAAGAGGTCGTTGTGACCATTTCCCACCTGGGGTATATCAAAAGAACGCCTGCTTCGGAATACCGTACCCAAAGCCGTGGAGGAAGAGGTTCTTTGGGAAGCCGGATCCGCGATGAGGACTTTATCGAGAATATGTTCATCGCCACCAACCACAATTACCTGCTTCTGTTCACCGAACAAGGCAAATGTTATTGGTTGAGGGTTTATGAAATACCTGAAGCAACCAAAACCTCGAGTGGAAGGGTCATTCAGAATATCCTGAACATCCCCAAAGAAGATCGGGTAAAGGCCTATATCATCATTCAGGATCTGACCGACGCCGAGTTTGTGGATAACCATTTCATTGTTTTTTGCACCAGCCAGGGCATGATCAAAAAAACCTCGGTGGAAGCGTATTCCAGGCCGAGGGCAGGCGGGATCAACGCCATTACCATCAATGAAGGCGACCAATTGCTGGAGGCCAAACTGACCAACGGGCAGAATGAGGTTTTCATCGCCTCCCGGTCCGGCAATGCTATCCGGTTTAATGAGAAGAAGGTCCGGCCCATGGGTAGGACCGCTGCCGGCGTCAGGGGGATTTCCCTTTCCGGAAAATCGGACGGGGTTGTCGGCATGGTTTGCATCGACCCTGAAGACAAGCTGACCTCGATCCTGGTGGTGTCCGAAAAAGGGATGGGCAAACGCTCTGATTTTGACGATTACCGGCTGACCAACCGGGGCGGCAAGGGGGTTCGGACCATGAAGGTGACCGGGAAAACCGGATCCGTGGTTGCGATCAAATCGGTTACGGAAGAAGACGACCTGATGATCACCAACCGCTCCGGCATCATTATCCGGATGCGGGTCAAGGATATCCGGGTGATGGGCCGCGCCACACAGGGGGTCAGGGTCATCCGGCTGGATGATGACGACGAAATTGCAGACATTGCCGTAATCAAACAGGTAAATGGGGAGGAGGAAGAGTAATATTTAACGGTTTTTAACGCCCCAAAGCAAGTTTTTAACGTTTTTGTGGTACCTTTGATGATCGACTTTGCGTCAAAAGAAAGGTTTTAATTCACTTAAATCTTATCTTGAAAATGAGAAAATTATTTGCTTCGCTTCTTTTTATCTTTTCCGTCCTGGCTTGCACCTTTGCCCAGGATGCCAAAAAAGCCATGAATAACGCCAGTCGCGCTTTGACAGCTTATAATATCGACCCAACCTCGAACAAGCCAAAACTGAAAGAGGCCGTCGACGCGATTATGGAAGCCGAAACTTCGGATGAGGTTAAGGCCACCGTGAAATTCTGGCAAACAAAAGGAGAAATTTACGGGGAAATCGCCTCCCAGGTCATGACGGTCCGCCAATTGGGCCTCGGCAGCCTGGATGAACTGCCGGCCGTGGACAACCCTGCCGTTGAGGCTTTTGAATCCTATAAAAAAGCATTTTCGACGGGTGAGAAAAAGTTTGAAAAAAAGGATGCCCTGAAGGGGATCCAGGAAAGCCAGACGGTTCTCTACTCCCTGGGGATCTATGCTTTTGAGGATACCAAATACGAAAACGCATATAAAGCGTTCAATGCGGTCATGGAAGCCCACGATCTGCTCAAAGCCAACGGCGAAGCCAGTTCGCTGGATGACCAGGCCGCCCTTCTGGATCAATTGTACGTCACCGGCCTGGCGGCTATGAACGCAGGACATAAAGAAAAAGCGCTCGAAACCTTTGAGAAACTCAACGGCATGGACCACGGCAGGGCGGCTGTGTACGAGGCGCTTTACAGCCTTAAGGCGGAATCTGACCGCGAGGCCGCCTATAAATTCCTGGAAGAAGGCCGGAAGAAATTCCCGGAAGAGGTTTCCCTGCTGTTTGCCGAAATCAACCATTTCCTGGCGCTTGGCCAACTGGACAACCTGATCGACAAGCTCAAAACCGCTATCCAGAAGGAACCCGATAATATGTCGTTGTATACCACACTGGGTAATGTTTACGACAATCTGTACCAGAAGGAAACGACCGCCGGAAACAAAGACAAGGCCAATGAATATTTCCAAAACGCATTGGAATACTTTGACAAGGCCCTGTCTAAAGATCCAAAAAACTTTGACGGCAATTACAGCATGGGCGCTTTGTATTACAACAGAGCAGCCGCTATGACCCAGGACCTGAAAGCGCTTGACGGCGACTATACCAAGGAAGGTATCCGCAAATATGAGGAAAAGAAAAAGGAAATCTTCCTGGAGTTCGACAAGGCTTTGCCTTATTTCAAAAAGGCGGAAAGCCTTGATCCCAACGATATCAATACCCTGATCGCTTTGAAAGAGATTTTTGCCCGCAAAGACGACCTTGCAACGTCCAATGAGATCAAATCACGACTCGATACCGTTCAGGCCGGCGGCAAAAATGCAACCTCTTTCTTCAAGGAATAAACGGTTGCCCGGTCATTTGTCCTGAAATTCAGGTTAGATCGCGCCATATCGAATACCTCAGGCATCATCCCGGATTTTGGCCTTGGCCGAAGTTCGGGATGATGCTTTTTTGACCCGTTGCCGAAGGTGGTAAAAGGATTTTCTGATCACAACCCAAGTTTGTACTTTTGACACCGGAACAAGTAAACGTACATGAAGAATATTGCTGTTGTCGGCGCCGGTACCATGGGTAACGGAATTGCCCATGTTTTCGCCATGAGTGGTTTCCAGGTAGCCCTTTCGGATGTTTCGGCAGAAGCCCTTGAAAAGGCGTTATCCACCATCGAAAAAAACCTGGACCGGATGGTGAACAAGGAACTGATCACCGGGTCGCAAAAAGCAGATACCCTTAACCGGATTGATACGTTCACCCAACTGGATATTGCTGCTGCCAACACGGATCTGATCGTTGAGGCAGCTACGGAGCGCCTCGAATTGAAGCTGAACATTTTCAGGGATCTGGATCAGGTTGCACCCCCGGAAGCGATCCTGGCTACGAATACCTCCTCGATTTCTATTACCCGGATAGCAGCGGCAACCCGTCGGCCGGACAAGGTTATCGGTATGCATTTCATGAATCCAGTACCGGTGATGAAGCTGGTCGAAGTGATCAACGGTTACGCAACGGCAAAAGAGGTAACGGAAAAGATCATGGCCTTGTCCAAAACACTTGGGAAAACCCCGGTTGAGGTCCGGGATTATCCGGGTTTTGTCGCCAACCGGATATTGATGCCAATGATCAATGAAGCCATTACCGCGCTTTTTGAAGGGGTAGCCGGTGTGCAGGAAATTGATGCGGTCATGAAACTCGGCATGGCTCATCCCATGGGGCCCCTCCAATTGGCCGATTTTATAGGCCTGGATGTATGCCTTTCTATTTTAAGGGTACTGCAGGACGGTTTCGGGCAACCCAAATACGCGCCTTGTCCGTTGCTGGTCAATATGGTAACGGCAGGTAAATTGGGGGTAAAAACAGGAGAAGGATTTTACGATTATCGGGCAGGAGGGAAAGACCTGGTGGTAGCCGGCCCTTTTATTCCCAGCCGGTTTTAAAATCATCGATGCTCCGCCTTTCTTTTTTTGTCGGGCGTCCTGCGCCTTTTTCCCTTCTTTCAGGGGCGCCTTTGCCAATATACCATTCCTTGTATTTGTTCAATTCTTCTTCGGGCGTGAGGTCTTCATAACAGGTCTGAGCCTGTGGCGCGCCCACCCGGGTGTTCAGGATATCGAGGACCCTGAAGCGCAGATCAAATCCGTTTTTCTTTACCTGGAGTACTTCACCCGGCTGTACCATTTGTGAAGGTTTAACCGCCTGCCCCTCTATTTTGACTTTTCCTTCCCTGCAGGCATCTGCCGCCAGGGTCCTTGATTTAAATATGCGGACCGTCCAGAGCCATTTGTCCACTCTTGTTTTTTGCGCCATATTTTTCCTCTTTGGCCGGGCAGTGTCAATCTTCTTTAATCCCGGGATAAGCCAGGTTCAGTTTTTCCATGGCCTCGGCTACTGTTTTGGAGACGATATAATCGCGGTACCATCTTTTATCGACGGGGACAACCGTCCAGGGAACGGTACACCGGTTCAGGGCGTCTTCGTAACAACGCATATATTCGTCCCAATGTTCGCGCTCTTTCCAGTCGGCAGAATTGTGTTTCCAGTTTTTTTCGTGTTCATCGATCCTTTGCTGCAGTTCTTCTGCTTGCTGTTCGAAGGAAATGTGCAGGAAAAATTTCAGAATCAGGGTATGGTTATCGACTTCAAGCAATTTTTCAAACGCATTGATGGCGTCGAACCGGGCATCCACCCGCTCCTCCGTGATCCATTTGTGTACCCGTTGGATGAGCACGTCTTCGTAATGGGACCGTACAAATATCTGGATATTTCCCCTGGCCGGCGCCACCTTATGCACCCGCCATAAAAAATCGTGGGCGAATTCCTCTTCGCTGGGTTTTTTAAACCCGTAAACACTCAGACCGCTGGGATGGCACTCTTTGAAAACATTTTCTACGGCGCCGTCCTTGCCGCTGCCATCCATCCCCTGGAAGACGATCAAAACGGCTTTTTTCTTTTCAGCCTGCAGCATTTTCTGCAGTTCTCCGATGCGGTCGACGTATTTTTTGGTTGCTTCCCTCAGGTCTTCCTTGTCGACACCTTCGGGCGGATCGGCAGAGATTTCAGCAATTTTATATTTTTTCATATCCGAATGTTAATCTTTTATATGCCCATGCGGCTTCTTTTGACCAGGTAGGCCTGAAGGATCTGGCGAAACCCTGTATTGATATCGGCTTCCACAAAATCGATCTGGTATTGCAGGCATTTGAATTTCAGATCCTGCATAAATTTTGCCATTTGTTCCACATAATGTTCCTTGACCTGGTTGGGCTGGAGCCGTACTTTTTCCCCGGACTCCATGTCGATAAAGATATAGGGGCGGTTTTCAAAATTAAAATCGAGTTCCTTCGATTTATCGGTGACATGGAACAGGATAACCTCGTGTTTGTTGTGTTTAAGGTGTTGCAGGGCTGAAAAAAGGTGTTCCGCCGAGTCGTAGGATTCCATCATGTCGCTGAAAATAATGACCAGAGAGCGTTTATGGATGCTGTCGGCAACCTGGTGCAATGCCTTTGCTGCGGCTGTCGTTTTGTTCAATTCGGGTTGCCGGATCAATTGTTCCAGGTGAGACAGCATCAGGCGATAATGCGACGTACTGCTCTTGCAACGGGTATGTTGGCGCACCGATTCGTCAAAAATGCTCAGACCGTAAGCGTCCCTTTGTTTCATGAGCATATTCATGAGCGCTGCGGCGGCGAGGGCAGAGAATTGGAGTTTGTTCATTTTGAACGGACCGGTTTTGGGATTTTCCGGGTAATACATCGAGGAAGATCCATCGATCACGATCTGGCAACGGAGGTTGGTTTCTTCTTCAAACCGTTTGACGAACAATTTATCGGTCCGGGCATATACTTTCCAGTCAATATTCCGGGTGGATTCTCCCTGGTTATAGATCCTGTGTTCGGCAAACTCGACGGAGAACCCGTGGAAAGGGCTTTTGTGAAGGCCGATGATAAAGCCCTCGACCACTTGCCGTGCAAGCAGCTCCAGGTTGCCGAGGTCGCGGATCTCAAGGTTATCTAATAAGTTCATGGTTGTTTAAATAATGATAAAGCCCTTGTTCAGGACTATCCTCAACAAGGGCTGCAAAGTATCTAAAAAATCCGGTATATCAAAGATGAGCCTGGATTTTATCCGCCAGGATCTGCTTGGTGGCGTAGCCGATATGCCTTTCCACGACTTCTCCGTTTTTCAGAATCAGGATGGTTGGGATGTTGCGGATGCCGAATTTGAAAGAAATTTCGGGATTGTCATCCACATTAACCTTACCTACCAGGGCTTTGCCGTCATATTCTTTGGACAATTCCTCAATAATGGGGCTGATCGCCCTGCAGGGACCACACCATTCTGCCCAGAAATCAACAACAGTCACTCCGCTCTTTTCGGCGACGGACGTCTGGAAATTGTTATCAGTGAATTCGAAAGCCATTACTTATTGTGTTTATGGTTTATCAATGAATTAAAACCTCTTTCTAAACAGTTTTGACTGGGTAAGGGTTCGAAAGTAACGCTTAAATTTGTCCGGATCAGGACATGCGCAGTTTTCAGGCTGCAAAATTAAGGAAATTGTCAAAATGAAAAAACGAGAATTGTTTTGGATTGTTCTTGCCGTCAGCACCTTGATTTTGCGCTGGGTTGCCTCGCCTTTTGTTATAGAACGTTTTTACAGCAGGGGTTTGTTCCAATTGGTCCGGATTTTTATTGATTTTGTTTTGTCGTGGTCGCCCATTCCCTTGATTTACGTGTTTTTTACAACCTTGATCTGGTATTTGATCCGGGTTTGGCGGCGAAGGGATAAAACCAGAAGCCTGGGCCGGGTTGTTGTAAGGGCCGGCGGACGTTTTTTTGAAGCTATAGGAGTGTTGATTGTCGGATTTTTCTGGCTTTGGGGTTTTAATTACGGCCGGATCCCGGTAGAATCGGCGCTGGAATTAAAGACTGCGCCTTTGACGCTCAAAGATATTGAACTGGAGATGCGGACAACGGCCCTTGAAATGGCGCTCACCAGAGCGTCGATCCCCGGAAGAGACAGCATAGCACTGGAACGGAAGGATTTTCCGGTCCGGTTGGAAGACCACCTGCGCGACCGCCTGGAAAGGGTGCTGGCCGGTCACGCGTACCCGGTCGGAGGCAGGGTCCGGGCGCGGTTGTTGCACCCCAAAGGCATCTTTCTCCGTTTCAGTTCGTCGGGGCTGTACTTCCCCTTTACCGGGGAGGGGCATGTGGATGCCGGTCTGGCCGCGCTTCAGTGGCCGCCTACCATGGCGCATGAATTGGCGCACGGCTATGGCTTCGGCGACGAAGGAGTCTGTAATTTCTGGGCTTACCTGGCTTGCCTGGAATCGGAGGATCCTGCAGTGGTCTATTCAGGTCAATTGGCCTACTACCGCTCGCTGGCAGCCCATTTTCTGGCTTATAAACCGGAGGACTACCGCTTGTTCAGGGATTCGCTGCCGGCAGGAATTGTAGCTGACCTGGAGGCGATCAACGCTAATTTGCTGGCCTATCCCGATATCATGCCCCGGGCGCGGGATGTCGCCTATAACGCCTATCTGAAAGCCCAGGGCATCGAGGAAGGCATGCTGAATTATAACAGGGTTCTGATGCTGGTCAAAGCTTGGAAGGAAAAAAAGGAGAAAGGGTAAGGTTGTCGGTTTGTGAACTTTGTGATTCCCTTGTGCCCTTGTGTTTAAAATAAGGCGCAGTTCGGGATGATCATGAAAGCGGAAACCGGGCCTTTAACCACTCCAGGATGGTATTCAGAACGGCTTCTTTTTCGAATTCATTGTGGATTTCATGATAAAGTCCGCTCCAGATCTTCAGGGTGACGTCGCCTTTGACCCGGCTTGCGAATGCCTTTGTTGCAGAAGGGGAGGTGATCTGGTCTTGTTCGCCGTGCATCAGCAATAACGGCGCCGGGAAGGCGCCGGCATAACTATTTAAAAATTCTCCGGACTCCAGCATGCTCAGCCCGGTTTCGGTCGTTACCCGGTCATGTACCAGGGGGTCGGCGATGTACGCCTTTCCAACCTCGGGATCCGTGGACAAATGGGCCGGATTCAATCCATTGGGCTGAGAAAAGGAAGGCATGAGTCGCCGGGTCAGTTTGCCGATGAAAACCTTGAAGCCGGGCGGCTTAAAGGCCAGTTGTATCCAGGGGCCGGTTGAAATGACGGCTTTAATTTTTCCGGGTTTTTTCAGGAGGTAATTCAGTACCAGGTTTCCACCCTGGCTATGGCCGTAAAGGACCAAAGGAACACCCGGATAGCGGCTTTCTGCCTGTTCGATCAGTTGGCCAATCTCCTCCAGCAGAAGATCGTAGTACTGGGTATGCCCCCGTTTCCCCCCGGAAGCGCCGTGGCCGCTCCGATCGTAGCCGATAACGGCGATTTGATGCCTGGCAAAAAATGCGGCAACATGTTCATACCGGCCGATATGCTCACCAAAACCATGGACCAGGCATACAACCAGGTTCGGGTTGGCGACAGGCCAATGTCTGCCTGCAATTTTGAAACCGGTGGTGTTTTTCCAGGAGAAATTTTCGGATGTCATCAGTTTGCACTCAGCCAGTTGAACAATTGTTTGTTGACCAGCTCGTTATCAAAATAATTCAGGTGGTTGATATCGGTATCCAGGTCAAAAACCTTTTTCCGGGAATCGTCAATCGGGAAACAAGGGGCCATCGGTTCGGTTTCGAAACAGCCTTTGGTCGGGACGACCATATCGCTGTCCTCGCCAAATACCTCGCTGAGCGCCTTCATGATCAGTCGCTTGCCAAACCGTGCCAACAGGTTGTTATCCTGAGGGACATACCGGGCGCCGATGGCGTAATACTCCGTTCCGGGAGCGGGGCAGCCGTTCAGTTTCTGGAGAAATTCGCCCCCGGGCAACATGGATTGCAAACCCGGCAAACCTTTGAGCACGCCGGAGGCAGCCACTTTGACAAAGGTGATGAGCGCCTCCATCGTGATGGTGAACGGATTATCGGGCAGATCGGTCAGCATATTGGTATAGGAATCGATCAGTTTGAGCCAGTTCTCCTTGTTGGTCAGGATAGTGCCGTTGTGGGGGCCCGCCACAAAAATGGCCCTGCGAATCTTGATGCTTTTATCCGTGGGGTTGATCTCATCCAATCGCTCGGTCAGTTCACGGCCCACCAAACCACCCCTGCTGTGGGTAATGATGTCCAGGTCGAGGTTTTTGACGTCCGGCGGCAGCATTTTGATCATTTCCTCCACGTTGCGGGTAGGGCTGTGGTGCAGGCTGGGATGGTTGAAGGCAAAAATCCGGCCGCCATAGAGCTCTGCCAGCTTTTCCATCCAAAGGCTGTTGATCAGTCCCTCGTATGCGATCTGCCCTGCGCTGAAAGTGCCGTGCAGCAACAGCAGCGCTCTCCCGCTTTTGATGTTTTCCCACGGAATATCGCCGCCAAATAATTTGGGCTGGACATAATGCAGGCCATATGGCCGTTTTTTCTCTTCCCAGTTTTTTACCAGCGTACCGGCGGCCAGTTCGGCCAGCGGGTCGATCAGCCAGGCGAATACCTTGATGGTGCGGCGAATGCCTTTGGTGATGGCGCCCCGTGTTTTGTTTTCTTCGTCAGGCGGCAGTTCGGCGCCTTCCCGCGGGATATTAAACTGAAAACCTGCGTCGTCCTTCCGGTCCGGCCAGATCCACCGGGATTCTCCGTTTTCATCGGTATAAAGGATGGCCTGTTCCATATTTGACCGGGTCTTTGGGGTTGCCAGTACCATGGCCGCTTCACCTTTGGCGGTGGTTGCCTTTAATCCGCCCGAACGGGTAGCTGTATCTTTGGCCAGTTTATTTTCGTCGCTGACGACCTCGATCTCAAATTGTTTGAGCAGAAAGGTATCCGAGTCTTTGCTGGCGTTCAGCCAGTTTTGATGGTTGCGATCCTTGGCGCCTCCGCCCCGGGTGGTCTGTTCCTCCTTATCCAGTTCCTTGATCTTGCCTTTCAGCCCCGGAGCATGGAGGGAATAATTGGAAGTGGAGATCTGTATGGGGGCGGCGCTTCCGCTGAGTTGTGTTTCAAATGCCATGACTAATTTGATTTTTTTAATTTAAGTGCCGGATGACCGTAATAGATATAGGCCAGTTGGGTAAGGGAGTCTTCGAATTTGAACCCTCTCCGGAGTTCAAGCAAAACCTCGCCCACCGGCCGGCCTTTCCCTAAGGTTTCCTGATAAAAACTTTCGCTGAAGGGCCTGGCAACGACGTCGTGAACGTTCCAGAGCGGCGCCAGAAAACCCAGCACGCCTTTGGTCAGGACGACACCCGGAAAGCCGCTGGCCTGCCCGAGCGTACTGCCTGCAGTGCCCACCTGGCAGGCATTGAGGAACAAAAAGGCAATGGCCGGGGCGTCGCCGCAAAAGTAGGGCCCAAAAAGACTCTCTGCCGTGAGGTCGCCGTCTTCCAGCGCCAGCAACTGTTCATCCAGATCAGGTTTGCTGAAGCCGTGCAGCGCCATATGCATCAGGTGACCCGGCAGGGGAGGGGTGGCGCCGGTCAGATTCAGCAAATCGTTCTTTTTTGCCGGGACCTCCAGGGCGTTAAAAGATTGCATCAGAAATTTTTTCTCGGCGATGGCTTCTTCCAGCGGATTGTGCGAGGAATCCGGCGGATAATCAGCTGCCATGGCGGAAAACCGGCGAATGACAAGCCCGGTTGGCGGATTGCCGGTTACCCGGTCGCTTGCCCACCACCTGCCGATCTGGGTCTGGAGGTGCAGGAAAGGCTCGATGCCGGGTTCCAACCGCAAGTCGGGGTGGTACGCCAGTTCCCAGGGAATATACGCTTCATCGGTCAGGATCAGCACTTTGGGTGTTTTGCCGATGGCTTGCCGGACATCTTTGAGCGCGTCAAAAAATTCCGGCGGAATATGGTCGGCAATGGCCTGGCCGAGGGTTCGCAGCGCGTTGTAGGCTGCCCGGCCTTTATATCCTTCCCTGGCCAGTTCCTTGCCGAGTTTGGCTGCAAATTCCCGGGTATTGTCGATCCTGATCTCGGCATCCAGGTCAATCGGCGGTTTGCGGGCCTTGATGATCCAGCGCAATTTTTTGGCCACATTGTCCCAGTGAATGGCAACCAGAAGGTCGATTGCCTCTTCCTCAAACGAGATTTCCGGCAAACTGATCTGGCAGCGTCCTGAAGGCGTTTCTCCGGCCGGAGCAGGGCCTGCAGGCTGTTGTCCTACCGGAATGGTCCGGGTAGCCAGCCCCACCAATTGCCCCTTGAAAGTGTAAATGGCCGTGAGGGATACTTCTTTGGCGCCTGCGATGGCTTTACATTTGAAGGTGACTTTGGTGTCCAAATCCAGCGGGAGCAATTTTTCTGTTTTATTCAGCACTTCGGCGCCGTTGGGCATGAGTTTGACCGACAAAAAATCCGTGGGCGCCGCAGAAGGAATATCGATCCCCATTACATTGGTGAGGCCCGCGTCGGCTTCCTTTGCAAAGCCGATATCGATTGAAAATTCGGCTTCCGGCGCCAGGTTGCCGGGGTTGCTGATGGATGGATAGGCCTTGAATGGGGCGCCCTCCATTTCCTCCGGTTCGACGCCGGCTTCATCCGGAACATTCCGGTCTCCGCCTCTTCCCGGCTCTTCCGACGGTGGGGGCGGAGGAGGAGGTGGAGGAGGAGGCGGAGGCGGGGGTTCTTCACTTTTTGGGACATAATCGTAGGTGATGAACCCAACAGGAGCGCCATTTTGCAACACTACGTAACGGTCGTTTACCGCTTTGGTCACGCTTTCGGTAGAGTCGATGGTATCGGTCCTTCCCGATTCGTGCAGATCGAAAGCATCCATCAGGATCCGGTCCGGGGGGGAATTTTCAAGTCGCTCCAGCGCCCACTCATAGGGGAAAAGATAAAAAAAGCGGCCAAAACTTTCCTGCCGGTCTACGATGACATGCGAAAAGAAATGCGGGGCGTTTTGCCAGGTTGCCCAGGCCTCCGCTACGGTCTGGCGGGCAAACAACAGAAGATAATCGGTGTAGGCAAGGGTCTTTACGGTCATTTTTTGGGGATTTTGCCGGAAAAGTAAAAAAAAATCTGTTGGGTTTGAAAAAAAACAAGCTTTATGATGTGCATTTTTTACCAGGGGTGCATCCTTTACCTAAAACCATATCACCATGAAAACAGCCAAGATCTTTTTTCTATCCTTTTTTTCACTAACCCTGCTCTCCCTGATCTGTCTTACTTATGCTACCGTGGAATACGGAAGAACCGAAAAACCTCGCCTGGGTAATTTCCCGATTCATGAAGCCCGTTTTGCCGGCCAGGCTCGTCCGGTTTCCTGGGATTTCAAAACCCCGGATGAGGTTAAACCGATGCCGGAATACCTGGTGAAAGGCCTGCAATGGCTGGCAGAGGCCCAGGCGCCAAATGGCGGATGGGGCGCCGGGCAACACGCTGCCCAGGACGTTATGGATCCGCATTCCGTTTCTGTCGACCCTGCTACCACGGCTTTTGTCGGTATGGCGCTGCTGAGAAGCGGCAGCACTCCTTTCGAGGGCATTTACAGCGAACAGTTGAATAAAGCCGTCGAATATCTGCTGCGGGCAGTGGATCAGGCGCCGGCAGACCATATCAATCTGACGAACCTGACGGGCACACAACCCCAGCAAAAACTGGGACAAAATATCGACGTAGCCATGACGGCTCAGTTTTTTTCACGGCTTGTTCCTTATCTCCAAAATGACCAGGCCCTCTCAGCCAGAGTTAATAAAGCGCTCGATTTTTGTGTGTCCCGGCTGCAAAACACCCAACTGGCCGATGGAAGTTGGAATACCGCAGGCTGGGCGCCGGTATTAAATTCCGCTATGGCCAACAATGCCCTGGAATTGGCGCAGCAGGCAGGCCGGCCCATCGACGAGGTAAAGCTGGATGCATCCCGGAACTACCAGGCCGGCAATATCGACACCCGTTCCGGCGAAGTGGCTTCGGGCAGTGCGGCCGGCATCTCGCTTTATGCCGTGGCCAGTTCGCAAAGGGCTACTGCAAAAAAAGCCAAAGAGGCCGAACAAATCATGGAAAAGGCGGCCCCTGAAGACCGGCCGAAGACCGAAGAGGACGCCCAGGCCCGACTTGAATCCAAGGGAATTTCAAAAAGAGAGGCAAAGGATCTGGCAAAAGCCTATGTAACCAACCAGGTAGCCGCTGATAAACTTCAGGATGACGACGTTTTGAGCGGCTTTGGGAATAACGGCGGAGAGGAATTCCTGAGTTATATGATGAGCAGCGAAAGTCTGGTACCCGCAGGCGGCAAACCCTGGGACGACTGGCATGCCAAAATGAGCAAATTATTTTCCGGGATACAGAACCCAAACGGAAGCTGGAGCGGCCACCATTGCATTACCAGCCCGGTTTTCTGCACCGCAGCGGTGGTGATGACCCTTACGGCCGACCGGGACCCGGAAACCAAATGACCGTTTGTGGGTGTTTCAGGGCGCAACCTCGAAGTTGCGGGTTTGAAAAGCAACAGGATTTAAAAAATTCACAAAAAAAAACGTGACCATAACCCAGGCATTGCGTCTAAAAAAGATATATGGGATCATTCTGTTCTCATGGATTCTGGTCCAGTGCCGGACCGACCTTTCTCAAGATGAAACAAAAGCCCTGTTGCGCAAAACCTGTGAATTCTTGTGGGCGCAACAGACAGACGAAGGCAGTTGGAGGAGTCAAAACCACGCTATTTTGCGCGGTGGAGAATCTCTGACTGCCTTTCTTTTGTTTACTTTGCTCGAAGTACCCGCCGAAGTCTATCCCGTCAACCCGGAAAAAAAGGAAAAAGCCCTGGATTTTCTCCGCAACCATGTTAACGCCGAGGGCGCATTGGGTTTTGCGGATACGTTGTTAATGGATTACCCGAATTACGCTACGGCATACGCCTTGAGGACGCTTGCAGTTTATGGAGGCCCCGAAGATACTGGATTGATTGACCGGATGAAAAATTACCTGCTGGGCCAGCAGTACGCTGAAAACAGGGGTTTTAACCCGGGAGACCCCGCCTACGGCGCCTGGGGTTTTGGCGAAACCTGGTTGGCATCCGGTCAACCCGGGCACGTCGACCTTTCCCATACCCGCCGGGTCCTTCAGGCGCTTCGGGCCGCCAATGCACCCCATGAAACCCCGGGGAAAAGTCAAATTTTTCTTGGACGCCTTCAAAAAAAGAACGAAACGGGGTTTGACGGCGGTTTTTGCGCCTCCACTGTGTCGCTTGGAACCAACAAAGCGGATACTTTTGAAAGGTATTGTCAAAGTTATGCGACGGCTACTGCCGACGGCCTTTTGGCCCTCATCGCATCCGGTCTTCCCGCCGGACACGAAGACGTGCAGGCCGCCTTGCGATGGCTGGAGAAACGCGACGAACTGACCTTCCCGGAAGGGTTGCCGGAAACGGACCCCAACCAGTGGCGGGAAGGGTTGTTTTTTTACCACCTCGCGGCCCGGGCGGAGGCATACGCCGCCATCGGCTATCAAGGTTCCTGGCAAAGAGAGATGGCCCGCCTGCTGGCGCTGCGCCAACTTTCAGACGGGCGGTTTGTCAACCCGCTCGGTTTTTTGAACAAGGAAGACGATCCGCTGATTGCCTCCGGATTAGCGGTTATTGCTTTAAATAATACGCTTGATCCGGGAGCGGCGGATTAACCTAAAAACAGATCCGTCATCAAAGGCCGTGAAGGGTCAACGGCGTACCGGCTGAAATCGGCGACCCCCTCGTCCTTCAGCACCTCTTCGTCGATATAAAATTGCCCGGTATGGGCGCGGCTGTCCCGTTTCAGAATGGCGTATGCGGCGTCGCCCATGATCTCTGGTGTGCGGGATTGCCGGATCATTTCATCCCCGCCGAGCAGATTCTGCACGGCAGCCGTTGCAATCGTGGTGCGGGGCCAAAGGGCATTCACAGCGATGCCGTCTCTCCGGAATTCCTCCGCCATGCCCAATACGCACATGCTCATGCCGTATTTGGCAATGGTGTAGGCCACATGGTGTTTAAACCAGGCCGGATTGAGGTTGATGGGCGGCGAAAGCGCTAGAATATGCGGATTTTCGGATTTTTTTAAATGAGGAATACACAATTTGGATGCCAGAAAGGTGCCCCGGAGGTTGATGCCGTGCATGAGGTCGAAGCGTTTCATTTCAGTCATCAGGGTAGGGGTGAGGCTGATGGCGCTGGCGTTGTTGACCAGGATGTCGATCCCGCCAAAAGTTTCAACCGTCAGGTCGACGGCGGCCTGTACCTGTTCTTCATACCGGACATCCATGACCACAGCAAGGGCCCTTCCGCCTGCCGCTTCAATTTCTTTGGCGGCTGAATAAATAGTACCTTCCAGTTTGGGATGGGGTTCGCTGGTTTTGCCGGTAACGACGATATTGGCGCCTTCCCTGGCCAGTCGCAAACCAATGGCCAGGCCGATACCGCGGCTGGCGCCGGTAATGAAGACCGTCTTATTTTTGAAAGCTGGCATTGTTTTTTTGGGCAAGATAAGGGATTTGGCCTAATTTCCCGGACCGCCCAGTAAAAATGTCCCCGATAACTGCAGTACCTGGTTGTACCACTTGAATTCGGATTCTATACCGCCAAAAAGATCGGAAATCGACAAAATGGAAAGCGGGGTGAGCCCCCGGACAAACCTGAACTCGATGGACCATTTTGAAGCCGGGTAAAAAGTTAAACCGGCGACATAGCCCAAATCAAATTTATGATCCTGGTCAGGTATTCCCAGGGAATTAGTTGATTCACTGTTTAACAGATAACTCATTTCCAGGCCGGCTCTAAGGCCAATTTCCCGGATTGGTTTGTAAACGACCGATACCGGAGCGCTCAGATAACTGAACCTTTGGTTGCTGGTATTGAAAAAAAAATTGCGAACTTCTATACCCTTGCCGGTATACAGCATATCCAGTTCAAACGCCCATTTTTTTGAAAATGATTTTTGCAGGCCAAACCCCAGGTGAAAACCCGCCATATCCTGCGCGGAAATAAGATCGAAGGCCTCCGGATTGGATTTATAAGAGACGATGTCCGAATAATTGGGCCCTGCCCGCAGAACGAGGTTGGTTTGGGCGGCGGCCTCCAATTGCAAAAATGCGAGAATGGCCAGGCTGCCTGTCAATGAACGGAAAATGGAAAGATGAATCATGTTTTGAGCCGGTTTTAAGTTGTGGCAATCTTTTGGATAGACGTTGCGGGATGGACCAGGGGTTGGGGGTGCGCCTATGGGAGGATGCGAGGATGCGAGGATGCGAGGATGTGAGGATGCGAGGAATCGAGGAATCGAGGAATCGAGGAATCGAGGAATCGAGGATGCGAGGATGCGAGGATGCGAACCCCGCCCGGTCTATCGCCCATGCGGGTAACCATCCAAACAATCCAAACAATCCAAACAATCCCCCAATCCCCGACCTCTAATTTCTAAAGGGATTGGTAGAAGAAATAACCGGTTTTCCACCGGATTGAGAAAAAATTGCAAAAAAATCGGACAAGCTGTAACAAACCGTCTGCCCGCACGTCGCTGTATCTAAAGGAACGACCTTGAGCCAGGAAATTTTCAACAAACAAATTTTGCCTGTGCGCAACAAGCTTTACCGCTTTGCCTTGCGTATTGTGGCCAATGTTGAAGAAGCGGAAGACGTCGTCCAGGAAGTGATGTTGCGGCTTTGGCGGATGCGCGACAACTGGGCGGGCATCCAGAATATGGAAGCCTGGTGCATGCGAATGACCAAAAACCTGGCCATCGACAAAGCCCGTTACCGGAAGCCCTCCGCTTCGCTTGAAGAAGCCCCTGAGCCCGGGAGCTTTTCCGGCTCACCCCTCGATGAAGTGGAGTACCAGGATACCCTGGATCGCCTCAAAACCCTGATCGCTCAATTGCCTGATCACCAGCGCATGGTCATCCATCTGCGCGATATTGAAGGGCTGAGTTACCAGGAGATCGAATCGGTATTGGAAATGCCCATGACCCAGGTAAAAATTAATTTGTTCAGGGCCCGGCAAAAAGTCCGCGAAGCCCTGGTTAAAACAGAATCGTATGGATTATAACGCTGTCATAAAACGGTACTTCGCGGGTGAAACCACCCTGGAGGAAGAAAAAGCGCTCAGGGATGCTTTCCGCAAAGGAAAAGCGCCTGAAGAACTCCGTGAATTTGCTCCGTGGTTTCAATTGCTGGATCAGGAATCGGAAGCGAAATCTGCCCGCCCTTTTGATCTGCCGACCCCAAACAAACCGGTTGTTTTTACCTTGACAACCCTGCGCAAGGTTCTGGTCAGGGTGGCTGCCGTTGCACTGGTCGCCTTTGGTGTCTGGAATCTGACGCCGTCTGCAAAACCGGCCGGCGCCTTGGCCGTCGACTGGTCGAAATATGAGGTGACCGATGAACAAGAAGCCCTGAAAATCACCAGGGCGGCACTGAAACGCGTTTCCAAAACCCTGGAACTGGGCGCCAAAACAGCGGTAGGCCAGGTTGAAAAACTGGAGGAAATTACCAGTATCCGCGGGTTGTCGCCTGATTGATCAGGCCATTTATAGCGCAATCGGACGGGTGAGGGGGAGATTGGGAGAGGGGGAGACTGGGTGATAAGGAGACTAGGAGATGGGGAGATGGGGAGAAACGGAGGCCTGCACCTCCTCTCCCAAATCACCAAATCACCAAGTCACCAAGTCACCAAGTCACCAAGTCACCAAATCACCAAGTCACCAAATCACCAAGTCACCAAGTCACCAAGTCACCAAGTCACCAA
>CAZLEF010000093.1:0-28986 GCA_964558465.1 uncultured Lewinella sp.
TTCCAGTTATTTGGAATCTTTATATATGTTAAACTTAAGTTGACGCCCATGCGCCCAAAGCGTGGCCATGCGGGTACCACGCCGCGGCGTGGCGAACCCGCCTACGCCAAGGCTACGGCGGGCGAAGCCAATCGAATCAATCGGATCAATCGAATCAATCGAATCAATCGAATCAATCGAATCATTTCATGACAAAAATCACCGTTCCCAGGTGACAAAAGTCACTCCCCAATGTGATCCTTTTCACAAAAAACGGCCTTCTGCCGACGGTATCTTTGCGCTATGTTGACATCAATTTTCTTCAAATAAAACCAGTATCGTTATGAAAGTCGAACAAATCTATACCGGATGCCTGGCCGAAGCGGCTTATTACATTGAAAGCAACGGAGAAGCGGCCATCATTGACCCGCTTCGCGAAACCGAACCCTATATCGAAAGAGCCAAAGCCGACGGCGCCAGGATCAAGTACGTTTTGGAAACCCACTTTCACGCAGATTTTGTTTCAGGACACCTGGACCTTGCCAAAAAAACGGGCGCAACCATTGTTTACGGCCCAACCGCCCAACCGAATTATAAGGCATATGTTGCAAAAGACAATGAAGAACTGAAATTGGGCAAGGTCACCATCAAGGTCCTGCATACCCCCGGACATACGATGGAGAGCGCCACCTTCCTGCTTAAGGATGAAAACGGAAAAGATTATGCCGTTTTTACCGGAGATACTTTGTTCCTCGGCGATGTAGGCAGGCCCGATCTGGCTATCAAAGCCGGTGAAATTACCCGGGAAGACCTGGCGGGTTTCCTCTTCGACAGCCTCCGCAACCGCATCATGCCCCTTTCCGACGATGTATTGGTTTACCCGGGTCACGGCGCCGGATCCGCCTGCGGTAAAAAAATGAGCAAGGATACCTGGAGTTATCTGGGCGATCAGAAAAAACTGAATTACGCCCTGCGTCCGGATATGACCCGGGAGGAGTTTATCAGGGAAGTCACCACAGGTTTGGTCGAACCGCCGCAATATTTCCCCAAAAACGCGATGATGAATAAAATGGGGTATGAAAGCATCGACGAAGTCCGCCGGCGCGGCCTGCACCCCTTGAATGTCAGAGATTTTAAAGCGACCTGGGAAGCGGAGGAAGCCCTGGTGATCGATACCCGTCCGCAGGACGCGTTTGCCAAGGGTTATATTCCCGGCTCCATTTTTATCGGCATCGACGGCAGTTTTGCAGCATGGGTGGGCGCCCTGATCCAGGATTTGAAAACCCCCATCCTCTTTGTGGCCGACCCCGGCCGGGAAGAAGAAGTGGTGAACCGCCTGTCCAGGGTGGGCTACGACAACCCGGTGGGTTATCTGGCCGGCGGTTTTGACGCCTGGAAAACTGCAGGCGAGGAAATTGAAACCCTCGACGAGATGGATGCGCCTGAATTCGCAGACCTGTTCAATGGCAAAAATCTTCAGGTACTGGACGTCCGGAAAGCAAGTGAATACAACGCCGAACACCTGTACGGCGCCGCTAACTTTCCGCTTGACTTCATTAACCGCAACATGAGTATGGTTGATCGCGATAAAACCTATTATCTCTATTGCGCCACCGGGTACCGTTCGGTCGTGGCAGCCTCCATCCTCAAAGCAAGGGGATTTGAAAAAATGATCAATGTCCGCGGCGGGTATAAAGCGCTGGCAGATACATCGTTGAAACGCACGGAATACGTAGAACAGTTGACGGAATTATAATCTGTTTTAAGAATCTGGTGAAAGGTTAGAATCAGAGAAAGAATTGATTGAAACGGGGCAAGTCGAAAGATTTGTCCCGTTTTTTATAAAGCAACTATCTTTGCAGAAATTTTCGATTGTGATGCAGGTCACTGACATTCAACCCCGGGGGCTTTAATTTTGTACTCTGTTAAAGTAATTCATTCATCTGATTCTAACCAAAAAAACATGAAAGTCGAACAAATCTATACGGGGTGCCTGGCAGAGGCTGCGTATTACATAGAAAGCGAAGGCGAAGCCGTTATCATTGACCCGCTGCGGGAAACCCGTCCTTATCTGGAAAAACTCCGGGAAACCGGCGCCAAACTTAAATATATTTTCGAGACGCACTTCCACGCCGATTTTGTATCCGGCCACGTGGACCTGGCCCAAAAGACCGGCGCCACCATCGTTTACGGCCCGAATGCCGAGCCATCCTACGAAGTGCACAAGGCCAGGGACGGCGAAGAGATCACGCTTGGAAAAGTAAAATTCAAGGTATTACATACCCCCGGCCATACCATGGAGAGCACGACCTATCTTTTGCGGGATGAAACCGGGAAAGATTATGCCATTTTTACTGGCGATACCCTGTTCCTGGGCGACGTGGGCCGGCCCGACCTGGCCATCAAACAAGGCAAAATCACCAGGGAAGACCTTGCCGGATTCCTGTTCGACAGCCTCCGCACCAAAATCATGCCCTTGGCCGACGATGTGATCGTTTATCCTGCGCACGGTGCAGGCTCGGCTTGCGGTAAGAACCTGAGTTCGGACACCTGGGGGTATCTGGGCGACCAGAAACGCCTCAATTATGCGCTGCGGGCCAATATGACCAAAGCGGAATTTGTCCGGGAAGTAACAGCCGGCCTAACCCCGCCGCCTCAGTATTTCGCCAAAAACGCCATGATGAACAAATCGGGTTACCAGAGTTTTGATGAAGTACTCGAAAGGGGCGCTGTTGCTCTTGACCCACAGCGGTTTGAAGCCATCCGGGAACAGGAAGACGCGCTGGTGCTCGACGTTCGCAAGGAATCGGATTTTGCAGCCGGACATATCCCGGGCGCCATTTATATCGGCCTGGATGGCGGATTTGCCCCCTGGGTCGGCGCCCTGATCGTCGACCTTCAACAGCCCATCCTGCTCGTAACGCCGGAAGGCCGGGAAGCAGAGACCGTGACCCGTTTGGCCCGCGTGGGGTACGACAATACACTGGGTTACCTGAAAGGCGGAATGGAAGCCTGGAAAGCAGCCGGGAAAGAAACCGCGACGATCGAATCCATCCCCGCTGTTGAACTGGAAAAACGGCAAATGGAAGCCGGCGGAAAATTGAATATCCTGGATGTGCGCAAGCCTTCCGAGTTCGTGTCGCACCACTTGCTGGATGCCGTCAATTTCCCGCTCGACTACATCAATAACAACATGCAAAAACTCAGCCGCGGCGAAACGTACTACCTGCATTGCCGCAGTGGTTACCGCTCGATGGTGGCAGCGTCCATCCTGAAAGCCCGGGGTGTAAACCAGGTGGTCGATATCGCTAACGGATGGAAAGACCTGGAAAATACAGCAATGCCAAAATCCGAATACACCTGTCCGACCACCATCGACCAGGAAGTGCTCGATGAGGCGGTGCAATCTTTTATCTAAAGCGGATTGCCGGGTGCAGGCATCTTGCATCCGGCATCCGGCATCTGAAAAATATGGAAAAGAAACTATCATTTCAGGAATTGATCAACGACCCTAAGCCGGTATTGGTCGATTTCAGCGCAGAATGGTGCGGGCCTTGCAAGGCCATGGCCCCGATCCTGAAAGAAGTCGCTTCTTCGATCGGCGAAAAAGCCAGGATCATAAAAATTGACGTGGATAAAAATCCCGGCGTGGCTACGCATTACCAGATCCGCGGGGTGCCCACTTTTATCCTGTTCAGGGACGGCGAGGTCAAGTGGCGCCAGTCGGGCATGCAATCGGCTTACAGCCTTACCCAGGTGATCAATCAATACGCATTAAATTAATGGTTGACGGTGGACGATAGACGGCAGACCCCGTCCATCGTCCACCGTCCACCGTCCACCGTCAACCGTTCACCGTCCACCGTCCACCGTCAACCAACATTATGGAGCTACTCAACAACATTCATTCCTTCATCAGTCAGCCCTGGCATTGGGCAGTATCCGGAGCGGCGATCGCAGGGATCATGTTCACCCTGTTGCTGTTCGGCGAGCGGTTCGGCATTTCCCGCTCATTTGAAACGATTTGCAGTGTCGCCGGAGCAGGAAAAAGAGTGAAATATTTCAATTTTGACTGGCGCCTGTACAAATGGTTGCTCGCTTTTGTTGGAGGTTCAATTATTGGCGGGTTTATTGGCGCCTACCTGCTTCCTTCTCCGGAACCGGTTCAAATCGCACAGGCTACAGTGGAGACCCTCCGGGAAATGGGTGTCAATACCCCTGAAACCAGATCTGAGGGGCTGGGCTTTTTGCCTGAAGAACTCTTTAACCTGGCCAATCTGGCTACCCTCAAAGGATTGATCCTCATGATCGGCGGGGGTTTTTTGATCGGGTTCGGCACCCGTTGGGCGGAGGGTTGCACCTCTGGTCATGCCATCAGCGGGCTGGCCGACCTGCAATTGCCGTCACTGGTGGCCGTCGTCGGCTTTTTTATCGGCGGACTGACGATGAGCCATTTTTTATTGCCGCTGATTTTGAAACTCTGAAATTTTCCTCAGTTCCTCAGTTCCTCAGTTCCACGATTCCTCGATTCCTCAGTTTCTCGAATCCTTGAATCCTCGATTCCTCAACTTTAATAACACATATGCAACTCCTCAAATTTATCGCCGCAGGTATCCTGTTCGGCATCGTAATGACCAAATCTGAAGCCATTTCCTGGTTCCGCATCCAGGAAATGTTCCATTTTCAGAGCTTTCATATGTACGGTATAATCGGTACCGCTGTTGTAATTGGCGCAATTGGCATATATTTGTTAAAGAAATGGGGCGTAAAGTCGATTGAAGGCAAACCGCTGAAACTAGCGCCCAAAAAAATGGAAGTAAAACGGTTACTTTTTGGCGGCGCCGTGTTCGGCCTGGGATGGGCAATGACGGGTGCATGCCCGGGGCCGTTGTACGTATTGGCAGGACATGGCAACTGGGCGATTTTAGTCGTGATCGCCAGCGCAGTATTTGGCGCCTATATGTATGGCGTTCTCCGGCCCAGGTTGCCCCATTGATCCTAAAAAAAACATCCGATGTATACCGAAAGCGGAGATGTACTTCAACTCCTGCGAAAACATTTCCCCCGGATTGCGGAGAAGGGGCTGCAGGAAGAGATTGTGGAAGCAGGCAAAATATTCCATTACCGCTCAGGAGAAGTGATCATGGATTTTGGCAGCTACGTCAAGATGGTACCCCTTGTCGTTGAAGGCAGTATTAAGGTTGTCCGGGAAGATGACAGCGGGAATGAGTTGTTTTTATACTTCCTGGAACCCGGCGATGCCTGCACCATGTCGTTCAGTTGCTGTATGATGGATAAAAAAAGCATCATCCGCGCGGAAGCCGAAGAAGATGTTACCTTCATCGGTATCCCGGTGCGGATGGTGGATGAATGGATGCGAAAATACCAGAGTTGGAAGAACTTTGTCATGACCGCCTACGACTACCGCATGACCGAGCTGGTAAAAACCATCGACCGGATCGCTTTTCAGAAAATGGACGAACGCCTGCTGGATTACCTCCGCAAAAAAGTCGAAACCAGCGGTAATAAAACCATCAAGTCGACCCATCAGGAAATCGCCAGCGACCTGAACTCCTCCAGGGAAGCGGTTTCCCGGCTGCTCAAACAACTGGAACATATGGGCGCTGTGAAACTGGGACGGAATAGTATCGAACTTCTGGCCGTAAAAGCCTGAGTTATGGATGTCGAAATTCTCTCCCGCATACAAGTTGATTTTTTTGGATGAAACCTGTTATTGATCCATTCTGATTTTTAAACATTCCGAATTTCCGGTATTTGTTCTGGGTTCAGTTGTAATCTTCAAATAAATATGGGTTGTGTGATATGGGTCACCAACCCCTTTCTCCTTTCGACCTAACTTGTTGCACATAATCGAATTTTTCATTCACAACAAGTTATCATGATCCAAAATGGCGTAAACACCGTATGGCAGGAATCGCCTGCAGGTCGGCAAATGCTGGCCACTTTTTCGGAAGAACGGACCCTGCAAGCCATCGAACATTTGCTCAGCCGACTGGATACCCTGGAAAAAGCGGTCGAGGACCTCAGTGTGCTGATGCGCCAGGGGCCCGGCCTCGTCGCTATGGCCACCGACGCCGCGGATGAGATTTATTCCAAATCGGATGTACACGGCGTCAGCCTCGAAACCCGGATCAGGAACGGGCTGGAAATGGCAGGCAAACTCACCGCTCCAGGCATGCCGGAAAAACTGGATCAGCTCCTTGTGCTGTCTGAAAAACTTCCCGGGTTGGTCGCTATGGCAGCCGACTCAGCGGATGAAATGATGAAAAACGCGATCGCGCACGGATTCGACCCGCAAGCCCTGATCACCGTCGCCGGCGCGGCCAACCGGGCACTGATCGCGGCCGCCGTTGAGCCGCCTGCCAAACCCGGTGGAATATTCGCTCTGCTGCGGGCGTTGAAGGACCCCGACCGCCAGCGCGGTATCGGTTTCCTGCTGAATTTCCTCCGGTATTTTGGCAAAAACATCTGATCGAATATTTTAAAATCCTTATTCTTCCATTCCACAACCAGCAAGTCATGACACATCACCAGGTACTCATCATAGGCGGCGGCACAGCAGGATTGACCATTGCCGCAATGTTGCGCAATCAACCCAATGCTCCCCAGGTAACGATTATCGAACCCAGCGAAAAACACTATTATCAACCCATCTGGACCCTTGTCGGGGGCGGAGTGTTCCCCAAGGACGTCTCCGAACGCGACCAGGCTGATTTTATCCCCGACGGCGCAAGCTGGATCAGGGATAAGGTCGTATCCCTCGATCCGGATAACAATGCATTGGAACTGGCCGGCGGCGATACCCTGACCTATGACTTTCTGGTGGTGGCCGCCGGCATTCAGGTCGACTGGGATAAAATCCCCGGCCTCAGGGAAAGTGTCGGCAAACCCGGTACCGGGGTTTGCAGCAATTATTCGTATCAGACCGTAAATTCAACCTGGGACAATATCCGGAACCTGAAAAAAGGACGCGCAATCTTTACCCAACCTGCTACGCCCATTAAATGCGGCGGCGCTCCGCAAAAAATCTGTTATCTCGCTGCCGACCATTTCCGCCGGACCAATGTCCGGCAAAATATCGAAGTCGTCTTTGCCAGCGCTTCAGGCGTTATTTTTGCTGTGGGCAAATACGCCCGCTCATTGGAAAAAGTGATTGCCCGGAACGAGATCAACGCGATGTATTTTCAAAATCTGGTGGAACTCAAACCGGATAAAAAAATAGCCGTGTTTGAAAACCTGAAAAACGGGCAAAAAACAGAGATGGAATACGATATGATCCATGTAACGCCGCCCCAAAGCGCCCCGGACTTTATCAAAAACAGCCCGCTTGCAACTGAAACCGGCTGGGTGAGTGTCGACAAGCACACGACGCAACACACCAAATACAGCAATGTATTCTCCTGCGGTGACGCCAGCAGCCTGCCGACCTCCAAAACCGGGGCCGCCATCCGGAAACAAGCCCCCGTCTTGGTGGAAAACCTGATGGCAGTCATGAACGGGAAAACGCCCGATCAATCCTATGACGGGTATACGTCCTGCCCCCTTGTGACCGGTTATGGAAGCCTGATCATGGCCGAATTCGATTACGACCTTCACCCTCAGGAAACCTTTCCGTTTGATCAATCCAGGGAACGATACAGCATGTATGCTCTGAAAGCCTATGCGCTGCCGCAGATCTACTGGCACGGCATGTTGCGCGGACGGGAATTTTAAACAAGAAGTTCGCCAGCCGGCAGTCTCTTCGTCCGTCGGTCTTTGAAACGGTTCAGAAGTGAAACGTTTTAAAAACCGGCGGACTGCAAGACTGCGAACTGGCGAACTGCAAGATTTATCCGACCCTTCTCTCATGGACGGACTCCTTTCTACTAAGCTACTTCTACCTTTCTCGTTTTTCCTTTCGATTTTTTCGGCATATTATTAAAGGTAAGGGTCAGTATGCCGCGGTCGTATTTGCTCGTAATCTCGCCTTCCATCGCTTCTTCGCTCAGAATGAACTGACGCTCAAAGGAATTCCGGCTGAATTCTTCCAGGATGTACTCCGGCTTTACGGTCTTTTCTTCCTGGCTTTTTTTACCCCTGATGGTCAGCGTATCACCTTCAATCATAACCGAAAGATCCTCTTTGGCAAATCCCGGTACAGCAATTTCAAGGTGAAACAATTCGCCTTCGCGGGCAATGTTGGCGGGCGGTTGATCTTTCCGGTGGGGAACATCAAATGCGCTCTGACCCAGGAAATGATCTTTATCAATAAAAGGTGCAAACCGTTCGCCCATCCTGTTGAAAGCATGATTTCTTATATCGGCACGGAACATATGCGTTGATTTTAAAGGTGATCAATTTGATTGTTTCCGAATTTTTCTGTCCTGAACTCGTGTCAAACAGCTTTTATTCAATGCAAAGGTAATTGCAGGGCATGGGTATGTACAATGATATTCATCATCACGAGTTGTAACAAAAGTCATGCAAGCCGTCTAAAGTCAAAGTTTTTTTATCTTTGCCAGGTACCTGAAGGTTGGGATTCTGATCGTCAAACGCCATTTGGCGTCCGGATCCAAACCCAAAAAATAACCGCATGCGGCGCCTGAAACTTCTCCTTGCGCTTGCCGTCCTGGCGGCTTGCAACAACCCTGAACCGGACAACCGTTCCACGATAGCCGATGAAATGGAGGCCTCCCTCAACGCCATTCTCGACAACTGGTACCCAAAATCAGTTGACCGGGACTCCGGCGGATTTTTCAGCGCTTTTACCTACGATTTTCAATTGGCCGACCGCCAGGACAAGATGATTGTGACCCAGGCCCGGCATGTCTGGACCAACGCCAAAGCCGCCCGCCTGCACCCGGAGGTCGCCCATTATAAAACCGGCGCCGATCATGGATTCCGTTTCCTCAGAGACGTTATGTGGGACCAGGAATACGGCGGCTTTTATACGCTCGTCGACCGGCAGGGAAACGTAAAGGACCAACCGGTCGTCAAAACCGCTTACGGCAATGCTTTCGGCATTTACGCCCTCGCGGCCTGGTACGACGCCTCGGGGGATACCGCGGTGCTGAGCATGGCCAAAAAGGCCTTTCACTGGCTCGAGGACCACAGTCACGACCCGGTTCACAAAGGGTATTTTCAGCACCTGACCCGGGAAGGAACGCCCATCCCGCGCGATAGCACCGTGGCGCCGGGGGCGGAAACGGGTTACAAAGACCAGAACAGCTCCATACACCTGCTGGAGGCTTTTACCGAACTTTACCACGTTTGGCCCGACCCGCTCGTTCGCGAACGCCTGTTGGAAATGCTGCTGCTGATCCGCGACACCATCACAACCCCTCAGGGTTACCTCACCCTTTTCTTTGAACCCGACTGGACGCCCGTTTCCTTCCGGGATTCAACCGAAGCCATCATCCTCCAGCGCCACGGCCTCGATCATGTGTCGGTCGGCCATGATGTGGAAACTGCTTTTCTGATGCTGGAGGCGTCAGAAGCCCTGGGACTGGAAAACGATGAACTGACCGAAACTGTCGCCAAACGCATGGTCGATCATGCCCTGGCCAATGGCTGGGACGGCGCCGCCGGCGGGTTTTATGATGAGGCTTATTATTTCAAAGACAAACCCGGCATCACCGTCACCCGCGACACCAAAAACTGGTGGGCCCAGGCCGAAGGATTGAATACCCTCCTCCTGATGTCGGAAAAATACCCGGACGACCCCAACCAGTATTACGATAAATTTACCCAGCTCTGGAACTATGTCAATACCTGGCTCGTTGACCACGAACACGGCGACTGGTACAGCGGCGGCCTGGACAAACAGCCGGAAATGAAAACCGCTTTGAAAGGGCATATCTGGAAAGGGACTTACCATAATTTCCGCGGCCTGGCCAATTGTATCCGGCGATTGAGGGAAGGATGATCCATTAATTTTAACCCGCAAACAATAATTCTAAAACCACAAAACGACAAATGACATTACAGGAATTATCAGCGCAATTTTCCCCGCAATTTTCCAAACTGATCGTCGATGACCGGCTGGAAAACGCAATTCAATTATTGATGGAAAAACTCAGGGAGGTTCCGCCAGGGGATAATATCGCGCACTGGCAGAACGTCAGGCAACAATCCGAACACCTGGCCGGTCAGTTGAGCAAACTGAACGTTGAGGTGAGGAACGGAACCATCAGCAACGATGAAAAAATCCGGACGCGCAACCAGATCCGAAAAAATATGCAGGATCTTTTTCTGGGATTGCAACACCCTGAAATCAAGCCGCCCCAAAGCTGGCAGAATGAAGTAACCGGAACCGTTAAAAAATGGGCCCCTGCGGTCGTCAGGATCTATGTGGCTTTTCTGGCGGCAGGCCTTGTTTTGGTGATCGTAGCCGGAATACTTATCTATAACCTGGCGTTTAAACCGGAAATTAACCACGCCGCCGCACCTGGCTGTACGGTTGAAACCCTTGCTGAAACTGCCTTGTATAAATCTCCCAAGATCAACCCCAAAAAATGGAAAACCATGCCTAAAGGCTTGACCCTCGCCGCAGAAACCAGGGCGAGCGTAAAGGATAAGATGAGCTCTGACCGATCCAGCTTCTATGAAGTGGAATTCGAAGGGAAAAAAGGCTGGGTCAAAATTGACGGAATGATCAGGGAAGGGGATGGGTGCTACCCACAAAAAAAACAGGAAATTCCGGGAAGTACAGCCAAGGTGGATACCCCGAAGACCCCGAGGGAAATTTGTAAGGAAAGCACAACTTGTTGCCTGGTCACGAGTGTAATGACCAGGCTGCACCAATCGCCGAATCTTTTTTCCGAAACCTTGATCGAACTCCCTGCGGGCCAGATTCTTGAAAAATTGGGCAAACAGGTTTACAATCACGGAGGGCTTTCCAAAACTACCTTTTACAAGGTTTCTTCCGAGGGTTATACGGGGTGGGTGAAACACGAAGATTTACAATATGTTAATCCGGCTTGTGTTCAGTAAGGTCCTTCATTTTGGGGTTGCGTTATTGCTTGTTTGTCCAACCAAATATTTTTAATTTATGAAATACCGCGAATTAGCCCGAACCAACCAGCAACTCTCCGCCATCGGGTTAGGCTGCATGAGTATGAGCTTTGGATACGGAACACCAGACGAAGCCGAATCCATCGCCAACCTGCACCTCGCTCTCGACCTCGGCATCAATTTCTGGGATACCGCGGATGTTTATGGTTTTGGGCACAATGAAGAGCTGATCTCCAGGGTGCTGGTCCCCAACCGGGAAAAGGTCTTTATCGCCACCAAATTCGGATTCCGGCGGGCGGAAGGCGCTACCCTGAGTTTTGGCGGCACAGCCAACACGTATTTTGACGGCTCGCCCGCCTACCTGAAAACCGCAGTTGAAGCAAGCCTTCGCCGGCTGAAGACCGACGTCATCGACCTGTACTACGCCCACCGGGTGGACCCCACTGTACCTGTGGAAGACATGGTGGGCGCTATGGCCGAACTCGTAAAGGAGGGAAAAGTCCGTTACCTGGGGCTGTCGGAAGCGTCCGCCAAATCCATCCGCAAAGCCCACGCCGTTCACCCCATCGCAGCCCTGCAAAGTGAATACTCCCTGCTGACCCGCGACGTGGAGGGTGAAATCCTCGACACTGTCCGCGAACTGGGCATCACCCTGGTCCCCTTCAGCCCGCTGGCGAGGGGCCTGATCACGGCTACCCTGCCCAACGACCAGCCTTATCCCAAAGAGGATTTCAGGAGTACCCTGCCCCGTTTCGGCGAGGCCCATCGGGAAAACAACAACAACCTGGTCAGGGAATTTGCCGCCCTGGCCGCCGGAAAAGGCTGCACCCCGGCCCAACTGGCCCTGGCATGGGTGCTGGCGCAAGGCGACGATATCATCCCCATCCCCGGCACCAAACGCACCAAATACCTGATCGAAAATGCCGCAGCCTCAGACATCGAACTAACCCCCGGAGAACTGGAAAAGATCGAAGCCGTTGTCCGGAAATACCCGGATACCGGCCAGCGCTACAGTGACGGGGCAATGCGGTTGGTGAATAACTGAAAATGGACAGAATAGGTGGTTTCCTACCAAATGGTTGTTAAGGGCGTTGATTTGGTGTAAAGGGAAAAAAAAGAGTCGCAGGTTACAATTGGCATTCTTTCTGAAATGGCCTGTCCAATTAGAATTCGGTCAAAAGGATCGCGATGGTGGAATGGGAGAGAAGCCTGTTGCAATAGATGTTGTAAGTCGATGGGTAAAATGTTAAAACCTTTATTCAGCACATCGGTGAAAAATATATCTAAAGATGCATCAAGGTCTAATTTGCCTGTACTATGTTTGATGGCAATTTCCCAAAACTGGCAATACTGACAAAAAAATCATTTTCTGGGAGTTCAATAATATTCTTAGCATTCTGGCTTAATTCAGTGGAACCTGAATAATACCAAAGGAATGCATGGGTGTCTAATAACAAATTCATTGGGTATAATCCTTGAAATCCTCTAGGGGTTCATCAAAATCAGCCGACATTTTAACTTTAACTTTTCCACATCCGAAGGCAGGTTTTGTTGGAGATTGAACAGGTCCTTTGGTCGAAAGCCTTTTATGCTGCTTGTTTTTCAAAAAGAGTAAAAAATCAAGCAATTCTTTTTTTAAGTACTCAGGAAGTGATTCAGTCTCCCGCATTATGATATCTTGATACATATTAAATATATGATTTGATGGCAAAATTCAAATATAAGTGAATTCATATAACACTGAAAATTTTTGTTTGGTTTAAAGCGCTTTATTTTTCTCATGGCCTGTCGTCAACCTGCCCTGAGGGCGAGATGTTGTCAACATCCAGCCATCTACCGTTGGCCATCCACGGCCCACCGCCCCCCAAGCGCTGTCGTAATCGTCAGACTCCGCCATCCCTCCGGCAGCACCGATTTGACCTGCTTCAGGCCCTCCGGCGTGATTTCCAGCCCGCCGAAACCCATCAATACGCTCTGCAAAATCCCGCCTGCACCGGTAGCGAAGTAAGGGTTTGTGCCGCCCTTGGTTTCGGCGATCACCCGGAACGGCGGGTTCAGGTTGGGTAAATAAGCGTCTTTAAACCAATAAAAAGCCTTTTTACGGTCGCCCAGCCTCGCGTATAAAGTGGTAAATACGGCTTGGGTCATAGCCGGCGTGCCTTCATTCGGTACCCTGGTTTCGTAATATTCCAGGTCTTTCCGGATCTGAAGCGGGTCCGTTACCTCCTTCAGGGGGTAGGCCAGCAGGTTCACGTCGGCTTGTTTGATGCCTTCGCCGCGGTAGGTGGCGTGCTCTTGCGTAACGCCGTTTTCGAGTTTTAAAATGGGGATATTGGTGGCTACAAGCGCCCAGTCCGGATCGGCCGTCAAGCCCAGCAGGCCGGCTGCCGCGCTGGCATACTGCAGGTTGGCTTTTGCCACGGCGTTGGTGAAAGCGTTGTTGTCGACATTCTCGGCCCACTCGTCGGCGGCAACCACATTTTTGATATCGAATTGGCCCGGGCCATTGCGCTCTACCCGGCTGGCCCAGAACCGGGCGGTTTCCGACAGGATAGGCCAGCCTTTTTCGCGGAGCCAGTCTTTGTCCTGGGTGACGCAATAATACATCCAGGCGGCGTGGGCGACACAACCGGTAATATGGTGTTCAAACGGCCCGCTCAACGCCCAGACCGGGGTCTCTTCCACCCCCGAATCAGCGCTCTCCCAGGGGTACATGGCGCCTTTGAATCCTTTTGAAAAGGCATTCCTTTTAGCTGCTTCCAGCCTTTGAAAACGGTATTCCACCATGCTTTTGGCCAGTTCCGGGTGCATGACGAGCACTGCAGGGTACATCCACAGTTCGGTATCCCAGAATACGTGGCCGTTGTACCCCAGGCCGCTGAGGCCCATGGGTGAAGGCGATAACGCCGTACCTTCCCGGGAGAACGAATACAGGTGGTACAACATGCTGTGTACATCCTGCTGGCTCTGCGGATCGCCTTCGATCAGGATATCGCTTTTCCACAGGTCGGCCCACGCTTTTTTATGGAAATTGAGCAGCCGGTCCCGGCCCTCCAGTTTGGCATAAATCGTCAGGCGTTCGGCTTCGTTGAGAGGGTCGTCGTGGTGAGCGGAAGTGATGGAAGAACCCGCAATGGAAAACCGGTAGGTCTCCCCGGCCTTCAGGTTTTTCTGGAATTTCATCAGGTGCATGTTGTTGTCCCACATTTCGTGGATCACCCTCGGTTCATGACCATGCGTTTCGCCAAACAAAAAAGTATTGGAGGCGCACATCTGCAACTTGCCGGTCGGACTAAATGCAGTGGAGGTGAGCAAACTGATCACCACATGCGGCCGGTCGATCTCGTTGTAATAGTTCTGCACATCCCGGAGCGCGTCCGGCGCTTCCATTACGCTGGCGCCGCCAAAATTGAGGTCTTTTTTGGCGTTGATCTCAATATCCATCAACACCGTGTACGGCAAATGCCGCAGGGAATAATAGGTATAACTGACCTGCGCTTTGTCGCCGTATTCAAAGGAGGTGGTGAAGGATGCTTCCTTCATATTGAGCGTCTGGCGGAAACCTGAAACATCCCTGGCGCCGATCCGCCTGCCGTCGATGTCCAGATACATGTTGAGCAGGTTGAAACTGCGGAGGAAATTGCTGACACGGCCCCGGCCGTATAGGTCGTAAGCCCCCGCCAGCACCACATCTTTCACTTTGAAGGGTTCGGGAGCAGACACGATCCCGATCATGCCATTGGCCACCGTCACACCGTAATAATTGGACGGGTCAACCGAGGACGCGGTAATGGTCCATGGATCCTGCCCTGTCGCGTTATGGCAGAAAAAAAGAAAAAAAGCAATTTGGAATGGAAGCGTAATGGTCCGCATCAATCTGTTTTTGAAGTTTGTTAACCGCATAAGGTTTCAGCTTCAAAAATAGGAAATTAGCGGTAAAAAACAAGGTGGGGGTTTGGGGTTTGGCTCGCCTACGCCACGCTTTAAGGCGTGGCTGCGGCGGGTAAAGGTTTGGGGTTGTTGAGCGCATCGTGTTTCTCTGATCGCATCCTCCACTCCTGTGGCGTGGCACGCACTTCCCGGATTCCTCCTTTCACGGTCTGAAAACCCGGCAGATCAGGTACTCAAAACTGCCAACTTCAACCCCAAACTCCAAACTCCAAACTCAAAACTCGAAACTCGAAACTCCAAACCGATCAAGGCACCGCCACCTCCTTTACAGCTTTGCTGCTCCTTGCGGCCCACTTCTTCTTCCCCTTCGTCTGTCTGGCCAGGTTCACGGCCCTGTAAGTGTTCACCATTCCGCCGGTCAGAGCCAGGTCTTTGAGCGAAACCAGGTCTTCCGAGCCGGGTTTGATCACTTTGCCTTTATGTTCTACGACAGAGCCCATGATCACCTCTTTGACTTGCGGGGCGGTCAATTCCGGGAAATAGGACCGGAGGAGCGCGGCCAACCCGGTTACCATCGGAGCGGCCATACTGGTACCCTGAAGGTTTTTATATTTGTTGTTGGGAACGGTAGAATAAATTTCCACACCTGGCGCCATTACATCCACAAGGGTGGAACTGTAATTGGAAAAATCCGCTACCAGGTATTCGTCATTGGTGAAGGAAATGGCGCCGACTTCAACCCAGTTGTTGGCATTTTTAGGGCCGAACAACCCCTTTTTTGCAAAGCGGTCGTTGGGGAAATTATTGGCGTTGTTGAGTTCTTCCCCGTCGTTGCCGGATCCGTGCACCAGCAATACGTCTTTTTTCATAGCGTATTTTACGGCTTCATCCACGGCGGCTTTATGGGTTGACTGGCCTTTCCCAAAGCTCATGTTGATGACCTGGGCGCCATTGTCCACGGCATACCGGATCGCATTTGCGACGTCTTTATCCCGCTCATCGCCGTTGGGGACGGTCCGGATAGACATGATCCGGACATTGTCCGCCACGCCGTCCATACCGATGCCGTTGTTGCGGATGGCGCCGATGATGCCGGCCACATGGGTGCCGTGTTCGCCGTCGGGGCCTTCCACGTCGTTGTTGCCGTAGGCCCGGTCGGCCGGATTATTGGGGTCGTCGCCCACCAGTTTGCGGGCGTCAAAATCCGGGTTGTAGTGATAACTCAGTTGAGAATTGTAATACTCATACCCTTCCTTATACATCGAAAACAGACCCTCAAAAGTTTCGCCCTGGGAGAGGGCGGCAGTCAGCACCTGCGCTACCCGTTGCATGGTGGGGTCGTCGTTTTTATAGTTTTTGACGTCTTCGAGCGTGATATCTTCCGGCGCCTTTCCGAGGGATGCAGAAAACAGGACAAAAATTTCATAAACCTGGCCGTATTGATCTACGTTTTCCGGGAGATTTTTTTGTTTGCCGGCAATGACCTTGCCGTATTCTTTAAACCTGGTGTATTCTTCCAGTTCCTCCTTGCTGAGCCCGGATTCGTCCCTGCCTTCGTATTTTTGTTTGTAAACCTTGTAGAGGCGGGTCATTTCGAGGTTTTCAAATTCGATATTTTCCCCTTTGGAATTGCCCAGGAAATTCCAGCCGTGGATATCGTCAATATATCCGTTGTTGTCGTCGTCCAGGCCATTACCGGCAATCTCGTCCTCATTGACCCACATGATATCGGCGAGGTCCTCGTGTTCGGCATCCACGCCGCCGTCGATGACCGCCACGATGACGGTTTGGCTTTGGCGGCCTTTGAGTAGTTCATCGTAAGTTTTCTGTGTGCTCATGCCGGGATACCCGTCCTTTGCCAGGTCGAGATGCGGCCAATCCGTCGGAGGAGCGTCTTGTGAAAATAAGAAACCTGCCGCCAGGAGCAGCGTTAAAGTCGCGAGCGATTTCAAGTTCATGTCAGGATTGCTTTTCTGTTTAATGGTGTAAAAAACAATATATAAATCAGAAAGACGCTTTAAAGGTTGTTTGAAGTATAAAAAATGACAAAAAATTGAGGAATTGGTCGGCTTGCAGTATTTTTGACGCCTAAATCTTTCCCGAAATGAAAAACCGGATGGTCTTTTTCTTTTTGTTGGTGTGCCTGGCCGCGAATGCCCAAAACCTGGAGGCAGGTTTACTGGCAGGCGGTTCCAATTACAAAGGCGACCTGAGCGAGAACTCCCAACGGATCATCCTCAAAGAAACAGGGGGATCAGCCGGATTATTCCTGCGGTACAATGTGCACCGCTTTGTCTCTCTTCGCCTGGGATTTCAATTTGCCCAGATCAGCGGCCATGACGCCAATGCCCGGGACGAAGCCGTCAGAAACCGGAATTTATCTTTCCGGAGCAATATTTTTGAAGGCATGCTCGGCCTGGAATGGAATATACTCGGGTATCAGCCCTATAACCTGGAAAATGGCTTTTCACCCTATCTTTTTGGCGGTGTTGCCCTGTTCGGTTACAACCCTGTGGCAGACTTCCAGGGGTCGGCGGTTCGGCTGCAAACCCTGGGCACCGAAGGCCAGGGGTTGCCCGGCCGGCCTGAATCCTATCAAAAATCCGGTTTTGCCATCCCTTTTGGTATCGGCGTAAAATACGCCCTCAACGACGCTCTTAATGTCGGCCTGGAAATTGGCGCCCGTTACACCAAAACGGATTATATCGACGATGTCAGCACAACCTATATGGACTTGAAGGAACTCGCCTCCGCCAAAGGCGACCTGACCGCCGCCCTTTCCAACCGGACCGGCGAGTTGCTCGGCGGCGAACCTGTGAACTTTCCCACCGGTACCCCCCGCGGCGACAACCGTTCACACGACTCCTATTTTATCGCAGGGGTCTTTATCTCCTATAATTTTCTCGACAACGGCCTGGTCGGCGCCCGCAACCGGGTCCGCGGCGGCCGCAAGGGGTGTAAGACAAATTGAGATTCATGGTTTACCGCCAGTCAGCCGGATTTGACTGGTCACGCCTGCGGCGCCTTTGGCGGGGCGAAAAACATCAACAATCATAAATCATAGCCTGCCCCGATTTAGCGGGGTAATCTTAAATCATCAATCAAAAAATATTAAATTGATGAATGATGATGTAGGAGGAACGGCGGTGCGGCGGCATCAAGCGATAACTTTGGGTTATCGCTTGATTTAAGGGTCGAGTTATAAGATAGCGTTTTGAATGATCTGTCTGACTTCAGTTTCGGTCAAACCGATCTCCGGGCCGATTGCTGCCAGTATATTCAAAAAAAACGGTTCTTTTTCCTGCCACTCCAAAATAGTTTTGCCCTCAAAAAGGGTCAACGCATTTCCGCTTTGGCTCTTTTCCCATTCAACCCCGGGCTTTAACTGGCTGATCCAGTATTTTTTCCGTTCCTCGGCCGTCATGGCAGGGTACGCTGCCTCCCAGAATTGCTGTAATTTGCCCCCAATGTCCGCCAATTGACGGTGGAGGCTGTTTTTATCTTCTGTTTTATCCTTTTTTGGCCCCGGCATTGTTATTGGATTAAAAAAACTAAATGCGAGTGCAAATATAGGACCTTCCACCCTGATTCGCATACCCCAAACCCCAAACCAGAAATGAGGAATCGAGGAATTGAGGAACTGAGGAACTGAAACCCCAAACCACCCCAAACCACCCCAAACAAGAATAAAAATTTCCAATCTCAACCCAAAAAACGATCTTTGGCCCGGGAAATTGAAGTGCTTCCGGCGACAAAGAAAGAGCGACTAAATGATGTCTCTCCGGCCAGGGCCGGAGCGGGATCCCCATACAAATCAAACTATCATTCCGCTATCTGCATGTGTACGGTAACTTTTTTGCCAAGAGAAAACGGTAGTTTTATACTGACATCAAACAGGGATGAGGCGCCGCAGCGCTCTCCGCACGCCTTAAGCGCCATTATCCGGTCAGGACAAGAATTGCGCTTTCCCCAGGATACCCGCGGAGGCGCCTGGATTGCCGCTTCCAGCGACAATCGCCTGGTCTGCGTACTCAACGGCGCCTTTGAAAAACATACCCCCCAACCCCCTTACCGGCGCAGCCGGGGCCTTGTAGCCCTCGATTTTTTTGATTACCCTGACTTCTCGTCCTTTGCCCTCGATTATCAATGGGAAGGCATTGAACCCTTTACTTTGATTGTCTGGGATCAGGGCCGCCTCTGGGAACTCCGCTGGGACGAAAAACAGATCCACCGCCTCGAACTGGCGGCCGGCAAACCCCATATCTGGTCGTCTTCAACCTTGTATGACCGGGCGGCGCAGGCCAGGCGAAAGGCCTGGTTTGCCGGGTGGCTCGAAGGCCGTCATGATTTTTCAAAAGCTGCTGTTCTGGATTTTCACCGGACAACCGGCGACGGAGACCCCTGGAACGACCTGATCATGAACCGCAACGGGGTGGTGCGGACGGTGAGCATTACCTGTGTTGAAAAAAGCCTTAAAAACTTTGGCATGGATTATATCGACCTGCTTCGGGAGGCCGTCAGCCAGGCTGAAATTTCTCTGAGCCGTGAAGTGGTTACAACGCCTTAGAAACCGTCCTTTTTTGATTCGCCTGCTGAATTGGGAATATTGGCCCTACTGGGCATACTATTACCCGCTTTTCCCCTGGTTTGTATTCCTGGCGATCCGGTTCCGCCATACCTGCTTCTTTTCACCGGCCAACCCGGGAATACTGACCGGAGGCCTGGGTTTTGAATCCAAGTATGCAACCTTGCTTAAAATTCCCAAAGCCTGGGCGCCCAAAAGTATTCACGTGCCCGCCGGCGAACCCCGGCCGGAGTGGACGCAAAAATTGTCATCTGCCGGGATCTCTTTTCCATTGATCGCCAAACCTGATATTGGATTCCGCGGGTTTTTGGTCAAACGCATCCTGGATCCGGATGAACTCGAGTCCTATCTGGCAGCCTATCCGGTCGACTTTATCCTGCAGGAATACATCGACCTGCCTATGGAATTCGGCGTGTTGTACCATCGTTTTCCAGACCGCGAAAAAGGCAGCATTACCTCCATTACGCTCAAAGAATTCCTCTCGGTGAAAGGGGATGGCAGGGCGACGCTCCGGCAATTGATCTTTCGCGAACCCAGGGCATTGCTCCAAATGGAACGGATTGAGAAATCCGGCGGATTTGACCTCGAAGCGGTCCCTGCAAATCATGAAGTCGTCCCGCTCGGCGCCATCGGCAATCATTCCAAAGGGACCCGTTTTATCAACGGCATGCACCTGCTGGATGAACAATTGTTGAAGACCTTCGACCGGATCGCTTCCTCCGTAGACGGATTCTATTACGGCCGGTTCGACCTTCGGGCAAAAAGCTGGGAATCACTCCGGGCATGCGAGGATTTTGTGATCCTTGAACTCAACGGGGTTTGCTCCGAACCTACCCATATCTACGACCAATACAAATCAACTTATTGGGGCGCGCTGGGCAGCCTTTTTTTTCACTGGAACCTCATCGGCAAAATTGGCATGGCCAACCGGAGAAAAGGGGTAAAATGTATTTCTCCGGGTGAGATGCTGCGCGAAATTCACCGCCTGCGGATTTATTTCAAAAAAATAAAAGCGCTGGCGCAACAAGTTTAAATTTTTATTTAAACTTAATCTAAATAAAAAGAAAATGCGTAAATTTGACCCGTTTTTCGTCCGGACGGCCCGGAACCGGGAGTTTTTTCTACGGAAGATCTCCCGGGAAAGTTTTTGAAGATATTGATATACCTAACCTTAGGTATTATTAACCCGATAATTAGGTATCCATTTGCTGATTATTGGTCAAAATACAGCCGACCCCTATACGGAGAATGAGAAACCACCTATTTTTGCGTTAACTGATTGTAAATTGCATCCATGATTTTACCGGTTAATACCTCACCGTTGTTCTTTGGCCTCACTTTGAGCCCAACCCAACTTCCGCCGCAGGAAGTGGTCGGGTTCACCAATGATCAGCTGGCCAGCCGGCTTATTTCCATGGGCGTCCTGCCCGGCAGCAAGGTCGAGCTGATCCGCAAGGCGCCCTTTGGCGGCGGATGGTACGCCCGCATTGACAATCAGGTTATCGCATTGCGTAAGGAAGAACTGGAATGCATCGTGATGAAGTAATCCAGCCCTCAGGCTCCTCCCAACCTTTTACCGTTGCGCTTTTGGGGAATCCCAACTCGGGAAAGACCTCTCTGTTCAATCAGTTGACCGGCCTGCGGCAAAAAGTAGGCAATTTCCCAGGGGTAACCGTTGAGAAAAAATCCGGGAAAATCGTTTTACCGGACGCCGGTGATATCACGCTGCTCGATTTGCCGGGCGCCTATAGTTTTTACCCCACCTCCCAGGATGAAAGGATCGTTGTTCAGACGCTCCTGAATCCGGATGATCCGCATTACCCTTCGGCTATTTTATATGTGGCCGACCTGACCAAACTGGAAAAACATTTACTCCTGTTCTCACAATTGCGCGACCTGGCTTTTCCGATGGCTTTGGTTCTCAATATGGCCGACCTGGCAGGCGAAGACGCGCGGAAAGTGGATACCGCCAAACTGGAACGCGAATTCGGCACGCCGGTGGTCCTGGTCAGCAGCCGCACCGGGATGGGAATGGCCGGTCTGACAGCGGCGATCGGCCAACTCAGATCGCAAAAACAAACACGGGTCAAATCGGATTTTATCCCGGGCCAGTTGGAAAACCAGGTGGCGGCTAAAGTAGCCGGGTATTTTCCGGGCACAACGCCTTACCGGGCGCTGCTGCTGGCCCACCATGCGGAATGGCTGCCGTTTCTGACCCCGGAAAGCCGGGAATCGATCCTGAAAATAAGGACGGATTTGGGATTCAGGTCGCTGAGCAGCCAGGTCAATGAAACGCTGGAGCGATTTGGCCGGTTTACTCCGCTGGTCAGAAAGGTGATCCTCTTAAACACGGAAGGGGTTAACCGGTTTACGTCCGGATTGGACGCATTGCTCACCCACCGGGTCTGGGGGCCGATGGTGTTCTTTCTGATCATGTTCCTCGTTTTTCAATCCATTTTTGCCTGGGCCCAGTATCCAATGGATGGTATCGAATGGATCTTTGGCACAGCAGGGGAGTGGGTAAAGAACATGGCGCCCGTACCCTGGCTGAGTGGTTTGATCTCGGATGGTTTGCTGGCAGGGCTCGGCGGCATTCTGGTGTTTGTCCCTCAGATTGCGATTCTTTTTTTCCTGGTATCGCTGTTGGAGGAGGTGGGGTATATGGCCCGGGCGGCATACATGTTCGATCGCCTGATGCAGGTTTTCGGCTTGAACGGCAGGAGTGTCGTAGCCCTGATCTCTGGCGGCGCCTGCGCTATTCCGGCTGTGATGAGCACCCGTTCGATCAGCAATTGGAAGGAGCGGTTGATTACGATCCTCGTGACGCCTTTTATCAGTTGTTCTGCCAGGATTCCCGTTTACACGGCGCTGATCGGATTTGCCGTACCGGCTTCAACGGTCGGGGGGCTTTTCAACTTGCAGGGCATTGCCTTCATGGGATTGTACCTGATGGGGATCATAGCAGCCCTCGGTTCCGCCTGGATTTTGAAAAAACTGATCCGCACCAGCGAGCGCAGTTTTCTTGCGCTGGAATTGCCGCCCTACCGGCTGCCGGTCATGCGCAATGTTTGGCTGGGTGTTTGGGAAAAGGTCCGGTCTTTTGTTGTGGAGGCCGGGAAGGTGATCCTGATGATATCCTTTATTTTATGGGCGCTGGCCAGTTATGGGCCCGGCGACCGGATGAAAGAAGCCGAAACCCGGGCATTGGCCGAAGCCTCATCCGCTCAATTGGATGAGCAGGGCGCCAGGAATCTGGTTGCATCCTATCAATTGGAAGCCTCTTATGCCGGGCGGATCGGCAAAACCCTCGAACCTGTGCTGGCGCCTCTTGGCTTTGACTGGAAAATGGGTATTGCCATCGTGGCCTCTTTTGCTGCGAGAGAGGTTTTTGTTGCTACCATGTCCACGATTTACAGCCTGGGCAGCGAAAGCGATGAATATTCCCTGCGCGACCGCATGGCAAAAGAAATCCATCCGCTGACCGGCAAACCGGTTTACAACCCAGCCACTTCCTGGTCGTTATTGCTGTTTTACGTGTTTGCCATGATGTGCATGAGCACGCTGGCTGTTGTAAAACGGGAAACGAACAGTTGGAAATGGCCCGTCGTCCAGTTCGTTTTTATGACCGGCATTGCTTACCTGAGCAGCCTGGCGGTGTTTCAGTGGCTGACTTAGTTGATGCGTTGATTTGTTGATGCGTTGATTTGTTGATTCGAAGGGCGCCGTTCCAATCCAATCAATTGTTTATTTGTTTATCTGTTTATTTGTTTATTTGAGGGCATCCGTTCCAACCAATCGAATCAATCGAATCAATCGAATCAATCGAATCAATCGAATCAATCGAACCAATCGAATCAATCGAATCAATCGAATCAATCGAACCAATCCAACCAATTAATTTACACCAAATTATAAATCTCCTGTATCCCTTTCAATATCTGGGGGAAATTAATGTTCAGATCCTTTAATACTCCGTTCTTCAGATCATACACCCAGCCGTGAACGGTCGGGAAGCCGGTTTCCTTGTAAAATTGTTGGACCACTGCGGTTTTGATCACATTGATGCACTGTTCCTGTACATTGAGTTCGACCAGCCGGTTAAACCGTTCGGTTTCGTCTGCAATGACGCCCAGTTCGGTTTTGTGGATCCGGTAAACATCCCGGATATTGCGCAGCCATCCGTTCAGAATGCCGAGGTCTTCCTGTTGCATGGCCGCCCGGACCCCGCCGCACCCGTAATGGCCGCAGACAATAATATGTTTCACCCCCAGGTGTTTGACGGCAAACTGGATGACCGACTGGCAGTTGAGGTCGATATTGGCCACTACGTTGGCAATATTCCGGTGAACGAATACCTCGCCCGGCTCCAGGCCCATGATCTCGTTGGCCGGAACGCGGCTGTCCGAACACCCGATATAAAGGAAATCCGGCGTTTGTGCCTTTGCCAGATTTGCAAAAAAGTTCTCATCCTGGTTGAGCTTGCTTTCAACCCATTTTTTGTTGTTCTCAAAAACCTGACGGTAGATAGTACTCGGCATAATTGGTGTTTTTTTGGTTACCTTTCCTAAACAAAAAGAAGTCTCGTTTGGGTTCAAAATGAAAATCTGAAAAATTTGAAGAACAAAGCTTACCTTTGGTTTCAATTTTTTCAGAAAGTTTGTTCATATGGAATTGCAGGAAGCCAAAAAAAAATTTATCCAATCCTGGGGCGCCCTGGGCTCCAATTGGGGCATCAATCGCACCATGGCCCAGATCCACGCCCTTTTGCTGATTTCCGGCGAACCGCTGAGCGCGGATGAAATCATGGAGGACCTGCAAATTTCCCGCGGTAACGCCAACATGAACATCCGGGCGCTGATCGATTGGGGGCTCGTTTACAAAGCCCTCAAAACCGGCGACCGGAAGGAGTATTTTATCGCTGAAAAGGATATGTGGGAAGTCATGAAGCGCATCATCACCCAGCGCCGCAAAAAGGAACTCGAGCCTATGCTGAAAGTGCTCGACGACCTCTCCAATGTCAATGGGGACACTCCAGAGGCCCAGGAATTTGAAAAAGTGATCCGCGATATCAAATTGTTTTCTGCCAAAGCGGATTCTACGCTTGATACGCTGCTCAAAGCCGACTCTAATTGGTTTATCGGCACGTTTCTGAAGATGATCCGGTAAAGTATCTCCGACCTCCGGTCGGAGGAATAACCAAAGCTTTCCTCCGGTCAGAGGAAATTGCGATTCCTCCTGCTTGTGTGCAGGTACGCCGAGGAGGACCTCGGCGCTACTATTTTAAATACGCCGAGGAGGACCTCGGCGCTACTATTTCAAATACGCCGAGGAGGACCTCGGCGCTACTATTTCTTCAACACCACCCGGTAAAGATCCGTCCGCCGGTCCTTCAGGTTCCGCACCGTACCTTCCTCGTGCAATTCCCTCAACAATTCAATATCGACATCCGCAATAACGGTCATTTCGGCATTCGGCGTTGCTTCAGCCTGGATGCCGTTGGTCGGAAATCCGAAATCGGAAGGGGTAAAGATGGCAGCCTGTGCAAACTGGATGTCCATATTGTGCACCCTGGGCAGGTTGCCCACGCAGCCGGCGATAGCGACATAACACTCGTTCTCGATGGCACGGGCCATGGCGCAATGCCGCACCCGGGTATAACCGTTCTGGGTATCGGTCAGGAAGGGTACAAACAGGATGCGCATACCCTGTTGGGCAAGTATTCTGGATAATTCCGGGAATTCGACGTCGTAACAGATCAGGATGCCGATTTTCCCGCAATCCGTGTCAAAGACCTTGATGGTGTCGCCGCCGACCATGCCCCAGGCTTTTACCTCGGAGGGGGTGATATGGATCTTTTCGTAGCGTTCGGAGGTCCCGTCCCGCCTGCAAAGGTACCCCACATTGAGCAGGCTTTCCTCTTCCATATAGGGCATGCTGCCCAGGATGATGTTGATGTTGTAACTGACGGCCATTTCCTGGGCCTTGGCCCGGAGCGGTTCCGAATAACTGGCCAGTTGCCGGATGGCTTCCGGTTCGGGCAAATGGTTGTACTGGGCCATGAGCGGCGCGTTAAAAAACTCCGGGAACATCACAAAATCGCTGCTGTAATTGCTCACCGCGTCCACAAAAAATTCCATTTGTTCGACCAGGGATTCAAAATCGTCGAACCGCCGCATCTGCCATTGCACCAGCCCAAGGCGGATAACCGATTTTTCCGTATTGACAAGCCGCTTTTTTTCTTCAGGTTCGTAATAGATATTGTTCCACTGCAGCAGGACGGCGTATTCCATCGATTCTTTATCGCCCGGCAAATAACCCCGCAGCACCTTGATCGGAGAAAACCCGTTGGACAACTGGAAGGTCAGCGTCGGGTCATAGATCTCCCGCAACCGCACTTTTTCAATGTATTCCTTGGGGCTCATTTTTTTGGAAAAATCCTTGTACTTGGGGATGCGGCCGCCGAAAATGATCGCTTTCAGGTTGAGGTTCTCGCAGAGTTCTTTCCGGGCGTCGTAAAGGCGCCGGCCCAGGCGCAGGCCGCGGTATTCCGGGTGGATGAACACGTCGATTCCGTACAACACATCCCCTTCCGGGTCGTGGGTATCAAACGACTCGTTGCCGGTGATCTGGCTGTAGGTGTGGTTGTTGCCGAATTGATCGTAATCGACGATCAGGGCCAGGGCGCTGCCCACGACCTTGCCGTTGACCAAAATGCACAATTGCCCTTCGGGAAATTTTTCCAGCAATCGCTGGATCTGGTTTTCATGCCACGCCACCTCTTCCTGGCCGCTGTAAGCCTGGATCATCGCTTCTTTCAACTGGAGGTAATCGGCGATCTCAAGATTGCGCAATTCTACCTTTAAAACGGTTTTTTCATCAATATCCATGGTGTTCGATCGTAATGGTCTGCAAAAATAACTATTTCAACACATAACAAGGTTTCAGGCGTTTCGTTCTCTTTCTGAACATATCCAAAAGGCCTGATCATGCGCTATCCGAATTTTTTCCTTTGTTTGGTTTTGTTACTGCCGGCTTTGAATGCCGGCGCCCAGACCACTTCCAACTGGGGCATCCAACTCAACCCGAATTTTTCCAGCCGCCGGCTGGTCGTGTTTGAATCCCTTTCCGAAAGGGAGATCTTTGCCATCGATTCCCTGGAAACCGCCAAACCTTCCCTCAGCGCCGGCGTTTTTATACAGTGGCGGGGCCCAAAAGTGGGTTTCCAGGCCGGACTCAATTTTATGGAAACCGGCTACCGCACCATCAAAACCCTCGTGCTGCCCGACGATCCGGACGCGCCCAATGCCTCCCAACGCCGCGTCGTGTACCAGAATTATATGCTGGAGGCGCCGCTTGACCTGCATTTTTTCCAGGAACTGGATGATAAAAACGAGTTCTTTTTTACGTTTGGCACAGGGGTGGGTTACAACCTGAAAAATTTTCAGACGGAACTTTTATACCGGGGCGAATCCAAAGGAAACAAAACCCGCCAGGAAGACCCTGACAAGGATAATTTTCGCCGTGTCGCCATGGAAATCCGTTTTGGCATGGGGTGGGAATCCCAACTCAGCGAAAGGCTTTCGTTTGCCCTTCAACCCAATTTTCAGTTCTGGACCAAGGGCCTCTACCACCAGGAAGCGACCATCAACCGGCATCTGTATTCGATCGGGGTGCAGTTGATGGTGCGGTTCAGGTAGTATCCGCCAAATTTATTTGGCCGGATCCTTCGAACGGTGAGAGTGCTTCGGCCTCCGGACGACGAAGTCGCCTATGGCTGACGGAGTCGACTGCGCTCAGCATGAAAGTCACGATTTTTTATAGTACCCTCACGGATTTACGCGTAAAAACAAAAATCAATGGCCATAAAAACCAGGATAACCTTCTGCCTGATCCTCTCTTTTTCAACCCTCGTTGCGGCCCAGTGGCAGCCGCAAACCATCCCAACTGACGCTTCGTTTCGCTCGATGCACCTGGTGAACAAAAAGATCGTCTGGGCGGGCGGTTCAAAAAGTACCGTGCTGAAAACCACCGACGGCGGCGCCAACTGGCAGGTTCTCCATGCGCCGGGCGCCCTCGACTTCCGGGGCATTCACGCCCTCGACGCCCGGACGGCCGTTATCATGTCAGCCGGCGAAGCGGAAAAAGACGCCGCCAGAATCTTCAAAACGACCGACGGCGGGGCTTCCTGGAAAGAAGTCTTTGCCACCAAGCAAAAAGGCGTATTTCTCGACTGTCTCAAATTCCGGAATTCAACCACAGGCTACGTCCTCGGCGACCCCATCGATGGAAAACCCTACCTCCTCAAAACCACCGACGGCGGTGAATCCTGGAACCGCATCGACCCCGCCGCGTTTCCGGATGTGCTCCCTGGAGAGGCCTCTTTCGCCTCCAGCAATTCGAATATCAGCCTGACCGGCAAAACCGTCCGGTTCAGCACCCATAGCCGCGTTTTTATTTCTGAGAATGAAGGGGCAACCTGGAAAGTTTTCCGGACGCCCTTTGTACAAGGCGCTACTGCCGGGATCTTCGGGATCTGTTTTATCAATCCATCCAAGGGGTTTGCAGTTGGCGGCGACTATGTAAACGACAAGGCCGACTACCCCAATATAGCCCGCACTGCCGACGGGGGGCAAACCTGGCAATTCACCGCAACGGCCTTGCCCCAAGGCTTGAAAGAATCCGTCTGGCGGATCATGAAAAATCGTTTTATTGCTGTCGGTACCTCCGGAACCAGCCTCTCCGCCGATGGCGGACAAACCTGGCAGGCCATTGATGATAAACCTTATCATGTGGTTCAATGCGCGGGGAAAACCTGTTACGCAATTGGCGGGAACGGGCAGTTGGGGAAATGGGTGAGCGGAACGGGGATCGCCAAGTGAACTTCGGCTCCGCTCAGTTCCCAAAGACTGCGGACTGAACTTCGACTTCGCTCAGTTCCCGGAGACTATGAACTGTGGACTGCGAACTGCCAACTGCGGACTGCCAACTGCCAACTATACCTGATCCCTCATCCCCGCCAAAAATCCCCTGATCTCTTCCAACCGCGCAATACATTCCATCCGCTCTTTTTCCTGACTTTTGCGCGCCTTCAGTTCCCGTTTGGCGCCTGCCAGGGTAAAACCTTGTTCTTTTACCAGGTGGTAGATCGTCCGGACCTGTTCGATGTTCTGGAGCGTAAAACGCCGGTCGCCGCGGCTCGTTTTATGGGGCCGCAAAAAATCGAACTCTTTCTCCCAATACCGGATCAGTGACTTTGAAACCTTGAAAATATCCGATACCTCGCCAATGGTGTAATACCGTTTCAAATCAGGTTCATTTTCGAACATCGGCAACTGCTCCATAAGCTTCGCTTTGAAATTTCACCGTCTTTATTCCAATCAATTGTTGATTTGGTGATTTGTTGATTTGTTGATTCGATGGGCGCCGTTCCAATCGAATCAATCGAATCAATCGACCACGCCGAGGCGTGGCGAACCAATCGAACCAATCGAACCAATCGAACCAATCGAACCAATCGA
>CAZLEF010000094.1:0-27310 GCA_964558465.1 uncultured Lewinella sp.
GATTTGTTGATTTGTTGATTTGTTGATTTGTTGATTTGTTGATTTGTTGATTCGACCACCCCGAGGCGCATTCGCGTGGTTGATTTGAAGGTCGGCCGTCCTTCTCCTATTCCGCTAATCCAACCCCCGCCCAGTCCCCTCCATACTTCCGGGTCCCAGGCGGGAACCACGCCGCGACGTGGCCAATCAATCGTATCAATCGTATCAATCGTATCATTCAAATCAATTCAAATTTCCGTATCTTCGCACCCGTTTCAAAAATCCAAGCCATGTCGGATCAAAAAGTGATCTTCTCCATGGAGGGCGTTTCCAAAACCTACCCTCCCAGCAAACAAGTCCTCAAAAACATCTGGTTGTCCTTCTTTTACGGGGCAAAAATCGGCGTTCTGGGCCTCAACGGCTCGGGTAAATCCAGCTTGCTGAAGCTGATCGCCGGCCGGGACACCAACTATGAAGGCCGCATCACCTTCGACGGGACCTACAAGATCGGGTACCTCGAACAGGAACCTCAACTGGACGAATCCAAAACCGTCCGGCAGATCGTCGAAGAAGGTGTGCAGCATATCGTCGACCTCATGAAGGAGTACGAGGATATCAACCTCAAACTTTCCGAACCCCTGGACGATGACGAAATGATGAAACTGATCGACCGCCAGGGAGAACTGATGGAAAAACTGGACCATCACAACGCCTGGGAACTCGACAACCGCCTCAACACCGCCATGGAGGCACTGCGGTGCCCGGAAGAAAACGCCCTCGTTAAAGTGCTCTCCGGGGGCGAACGGCGCAGGGTAGCGCTTTGCCGCCTGCTGCTGAGCAACCCGGATATCCTGCTCCTGGACGAACCGACCAACCACCTCGACGCCGAATCGGTCGACTGGCTGGAACAATACCTCCAGAGCTTCCCGGGGACCGTCATCGCGGTTACCCACGATCGCTATTTCCTCGATAATGTGGCCGGCTGGATCCTCGAACTGGATCGCGGCGAAGGCATCCCCTGGAAAGGCAATTATTCCTCCTGGCTGGAACAAAAAGCCAAACGCCTGGAACAGGAAGAAAAAACCGAAAGCAAACGCCGCAGAACGCTGGAGCGCGAACTGGAATGGATCCGGATGGCGCCAAAAGCCCGCCAGGCCAAAGGCAAAGCCCGCCTGAACGCCTATGAACGGCTGGCCGATGAAGAGATCCGGGAAAAAGAAGCCAAACTTGAATTGTTCATCCCCCCCGGCGCCCGCCTCGGCGATGTGGTCATCGACGCAAAAGGACTGGGTAAAGCGTTCGGCAACCGGGTATTGTTCGAAAACCTCAATTTCAGCATCCCCAAAAACGCGGTGGTGGGTATCATCGGCCCCAATGGCGTTGGAAAAAGCACCCTTTTCCGGATCATCATGGGACAGGAAAAACCGGACAGCGGATCGGTCGAGATCGGCAATACCGTGCAATTGTCTTATGTGGACCAATCTCATCAGGAACTGCAGGACGGCGAAAAAACGGTCTACGACGTCATTTCAGGCGGTCAGGACCTGATCACGGTGGGTAAAAACACCATGAACGCCCGGGCTTACCTCAGCCGTTTCAATTTCTCCGGCGCCGACCAGCAAAAGAAGATCGGGGTATTGTCGGGTGGGGAACGCAATCGCCTCCACCTGGCCATGACCCTGCGCGAAGGCGGCAACGTGCTCCTGCTCGACGAACCTACGAACGATATCGACGTCAATACCCTCAGGGCCCTGGAAGACGGCCTCGAAAACTTCGCGGGTTGCATCCTCGTCATTTCTCACGACCGCTGGTTCATCGACCGCCTGGCCACCCATATCCTTTCTTTTGAAGACGAAGGGGAAGTCGTTTTCTTCGAAGGCAATTACTCCGATTACGAAAAATCCAAAAAAGAACGGCTGGGCGACCTGACACCGCGGCGGCCGAGGTTTAAGAATGTGATTAACAGATGAACCACTAAGGACACTTAGGACACTAAGGATGCTAAGGATGTTAACGGATTATGAATTGTTCTCTTAGTGTTTCTAAGTGCTCTAAGTGGTTCCCAAAGTGGTTCCCCAATTCAACCTTTCCCCCGTTCACGCGTTGTTGAAAGACTATGGCAGAATACCGCGCCTTAGTTCATTAAAATTCAACCAGACAACCCATGGCAGAAAAGCATTCCTGCGTCATCATAGGTTCCGGCCCTGCCGGGTACACAGCCGCCATTTACGCAGCCCGCGCGGGCATGAACCCCGTTATGTACACCGGCGCCGAGCCTGGCGGCCAACTGATGATCACCACCGAGGTCGAAAACTATCCGGGTTATCCCAAAGGCATCACCGGCCCCGAAATGATGGAAGAATTCCGGCAGCAAGCCGAGCGTTTTGGTACCAAGGTCCATTACGAAGTGGTCAGTAAAGTGGATTTCACCGGACCGGTGCACAAATTGTGGACGGACAGCGGCCAGGAGGTCCACGCCGACAGCGTGATCATTTCCACCGGCGCCAGCGCCAAATGGCTGGGTTTGCCTTCCGAAAAAAAACCGGGGGTTTCGGCCTGTGCGGTCTGCGACGGCTTTTTCTTTCGCGGAATGGAAGTAGCGGTTGTCGGCGGAGGCGATACGGCTGCCGAGGAGGCCTCCTACCTCGCCAAATTATGCCCGAAAGTGCACCTGCTGGTCCGGCGCAATGAAATGCGGGCTTCAAAGATCATGCAGGAGCGGGTATTGAAGGCGCCCAATATCGAGATCCACTGGAATACGGAGGCTCTGGAGATCATGGGCGAAAAAGAAGTGGAAGGCGTGCGGATCGTGAACAACCAGACCCGGGAGGAAAGTATTCTTCCCATCAAGGGCTTTTTTGTGGCCATCGGGCACCAGCCCAATACAAAGATCTTCAACGGATGGCTGAACATGGATGAAACCGGTTATATCCAGACCGTTCCGGGTACTTCGCATACCAATATCGAAGGCGTATTCGCCAGCGGCGACGCTCAGGACAAAGTGTACCGGCAGGCAGTGACGGCCGCGGGAACGGGCTGCATGGCCGCCCTGGACGCTGAGCGATATCTGACGGAGAAGGGGTTGATTTGAAGAAGGAATTAAGAACTCAGGTATAGTCTTGCTTAACAAACTTCCTAAAATAACCCTACAATATTTATCTTTGCTTCGTTAAATGAGCTTCGATAAGCCTTTAGAAGATTTTCAGGCCTAATTCTAATCAACAAAAATGTCAACAACCCATACCAGATTCCGCACGGGGGTGATCCACGGCGATGAAGTAACAGAATTGCTGAACTACGCCAACGAGCAGAATTTTGCGCTGCCGGCGGTCAACGTAGTGGGCTCCAATACCATCAATGCCGTGCTGGAAACAGCCCGGGATGTCAATTCTCCGGTGATCATTCAGTTTTCCAACGGCGGGGGTGCATTTATGGCCGGCAAAGGGCTGGACAATGCCAATCAGCAGGCAGCCATCCTCGGTTCTATTTCCGGCGCTATGCACGTGCATACCATGGCCAAAGCGTACGGCGTGACGGCCATTCTGCATACCGACCATTGTGCGCGGAACATCCTGCCCTGGATCGACGGCCTGCTGGACGCGGGCGAGCGTTTTTTTGAATCCCGCGGTTATCCGCTGTACAGTTCGCATATGCTCGACTTGTCGGAAGAGCCCATTCACGAAAATATTGAGACCTGTGTCGAATACTTCAAACGCATGACCAAACTCGGCATGACCCTCGAGATCGAACTCGGCGTGACCGGCGGCGAAGAGGACGGCGTGGACAATTCAGGCATCGACAACGCCCGGCTGTATACCCAACCCGAAGAAGTTGCCTACGCTTACGAAGAACTGGGCAAGGTGAGCAACCGGTTTACCATCGCGGCCGCTTTCGGCAACGTTCACGGCGTTTACAAACCCGGCAATGTGGAGTTGAAACCCATTATTCTCAAAAATTCGCAGGATTACATCCGGGAAAAATACGGGTTGGGCGGCATTCCGGTCAATTTTGTGTTCCACGGCGGTTCGGGGTCCAGCCAGCAGGAGATCCGGGAAGCCATCGAATACGGGGCCGTAAAAATGAACATCGACACGGATATGCAATGGGCCTTCTGGTTAGGCATCCGCGATTATTATGAAAGCAAACGCGACTATATGCAAGCCCAGATCGGCAACCCGGAAGGCGACGATAAACCCAATAAAAAATACTACGACCCCCGGCAGTGGCTCCGCGCCGGCGAAAAAACATTTGTAACACGCCTCCGGCAGGCCTTTGAAGACCTGAATTGCATCGGGAGGAATCAATAAAGCAGTTCGCCAGTCTAACAGTTGCTCGTTTTTTACGCTTGAAAAAGGGTCAAACTGATCACTGAACTTCGACTTCGCTCAGTTCCCCGAAACTGACCACTGACGACTGACCACTGACGACTAGTATTCTATGTTAAAAATCGGTGTATTAGGGGCCGGGCACCTCGGGAAAATCCATATCAAATGCCTTCAACTGGCGGCTGAGGTATACGAACTGGCGGGTTTCTTTGACCCCAACCGGGAAATAGCCGAACAGGCAGCCGCGCAATTGGGCGTCCGCAGTTTCCCGTCTGCAGACGACCTGTTAAATGAAGTAGATGTGGTGGATATTGTTACCCCGACCAGCACGCACTTCGAATTGGCCGCCCTGGCTATTCAACGGCGTAAACACGTTTTCATTGAAAAACCGCTGACCAGTACGCTGGAGGAGGCCAAACAGCTCCTCGAATTAAGCCGTCAGTATGGGGTCAAGGTACAGGTAGGGCATGTGGAGCGTTTCAACCCGGCACTCCTCGCCCTGGGGAATCTGGCCCTGGCGCCCATGTTCATAGAAGCCCACCGCCTGGCCACTTTTAACCCCCGGGGGACGGATGTATCGGTGGTGCTGGACCTGATGATCCACGACCTGGATATTGTACTCAGCCTCGTGGATTCACCCGTACAATTTGTCAGCGCAAGCGGTGTTGCAGTCGTCAGCGATACGCCCGACATTGCCAATGCCCGGATTGAATTTGCCAACGGGTGTGTCGCCAACCTCACAGCCAGCAGAATCTCCCTGAAACAAATGCGGAAAGTGCGCCTTTTCCAGAAGGACGCATATATCAGTCTCGACCTGCTGGAGAAATCCGCACAGGTGATCCGTCTTTTTGACGCAGGCCACCCGGATGCTCCCCACGACAGCGGAATAGAACTCGAAACCCCAAAAGGAAAAAAGATCATACACCTGGACGCCCCGGTCATCGAGCCGGTCAACGCTATTAAACTGGAGTTGGAGACCTTTGCGGCCTGCATTCTCGAAAATACCCGGCCGCGTGTGAATATAGAAGACGGATACCGGGCGCTTGAACTGGCCTACCAGTTGCTGGCAGATATCAACAGACGGCAGCCGTTGTAATTTTAGTTTTTGATCGTTTTTTTGCCCGGTAACGACAATTTATCGGATTCGGCATCACCAAACATCCGTCTTTTGCGTTTACCAGTGTATTACCAAACAACTGTGATGAGAAACCCTTTACCAACCTCTTTATATATATCAGGGGGAATTTTTTTCCTTTTCTGGATCTGTTTTTCCGGCGCCTGCAACCTGATCGATCCCGAAGAACCGGCGCCGGCGTACCTTTACGTACCTGAATTCAGGCTCCAGACCAATCCGGCCAGCCAGGGGTCCGATTCTCATAAAATTACAGATATCTGGCTTACCGCAGACGGCAGGTTCTTAGGGGTTTACTCCTTACCAGCAACGGTTCCGGTATTGGCGGAAGGGCAAACCGGGATCATTATCGAACCTGGCATCAAAAACAACGGCATCAACGGCGCTTCCATCAGTTATCCCCTTTACCGGATCTACGAAACGACGGTTGATCTGATACCCGGAAAAACAGATACGATACGGCCTGTAACTTTTTATATCAGCAACCTCAAAGTGGCCGCGATCGACGATTTTGAATCCCCCGGCCGGCTTTTTAATAAGGTGCTGAACGATTCGGGTGACGGAATGGTTAGTACCGGCGACGACGCATTTGAAGGTAATTTTTCCGGCCTGATCACTTTGGACAAGGACCGGCCGGTGGTGGAAATTTCAACTACCCGGCTATTTCAGGACCTGACGGCCACCAGCCCCGTGGTTTACCTGGAGGTCAATTACAAAGCTGAGGCGCCGGTCGTTTTTGGGGTGATCGGCTATGTAGGCGGGCCGGGAGGATTGTCCAATCCGATACTCGATCCGGGTTTTGCGCCCAAAGATACCTGGAACAAGATTTATTTCAACCTGAGTCCGCTTTTGACCGACCCTCAATACACGGGCGGATATCAATTGGTTTTGCAGGCCTTTATCCCGCAGGAGAACGGGCGCCTCGTCCGGGATTCCGCAAGGATCCTGATGGATAATATCAAACTGCTTCACCTTTGATGGATACAATGAGCAGAAAGCGGCGCACAGACACCCTGCTTTACAAGGTCCTCGATTTTGTAACAGCCATGTTGTCGTGGGCTTGTTTTTTTCTGTACAGGAAAAAAGTGGAAGGCAGCGACATTGAATCCCTGAACCTGCTGGCCGACCCTAATTTCTGGTACGGTATTTTTATTATCCCCATCGGATGGATCCTCTTTTACAATATCTTTGATCAGTATAAAGACATTTACAGGCTTTCCCGGATCGCTACGCTGACCCGTACCTTTTTCCTGAGTTTTTTTGGGGTCATGTTCCTGTTCTTCACGCTGATCCTCGACGATTTTGTCACCAACTACCGGACCTACTACAGCTCTTTTTTCACCCTTTTCCTGTTGCATTTTGTTTGTACAGCTACCGTTCGGATGATCATTCTCACGCGGGCGACCTGGCGGCTGAAATCCGGGGAAGTCGCCTACAATACCCTGATCATCGGCAGCAACCAGAATGCCGTCGAATTGTACGAGGAGATCACCAGCCGTAAAAAAGGACTCGGTTATAAATTTGTCGGATTCGCCGACGCCAACGGTAAAAAACAACACGAACTGGCGGCTTACCTGCCCCGGCTGGGCAAAGTTGAAAACCTCGATGCGCTCATTCTGGACAACAATATCGAAGAGGTGATCATCGCTATTGAAACTTCAGAGCACAACCGCCTGAGGGAGATCCTGAACATCCTGTTCGATTTTAACGACCGGATCCTGGTAAAGATCATTCCGGATATGTACGATATCATGCTCGGCACCGTCAAAATGAACCACGTTTTCGGCGCTGTGCTGATCGAGATCCGCCACGAACTCATGCCCAAATGGCAGCGGCTCGTCAAGCGGCTCATCGATGTGCTTGCGGCAGTACTGGTGATCCTTATTCTTTCTCCTTTGTTCATTTACATTGCCTTGCGGGTGCGGTTTTCCTCCCCGGGGCCCATCTTTTACAAACAGGAACGAACCGGCCTGAACGGCCATCCATTTTTCATCTATAAATTCCGATCCATGTTTGTCGGGGCCGAAACGAACGGCCCTCAACTGAGCTTTGACGGCGACAATCGATGCACACCCTGGGGCGCCGTGATGCGCAAATGGCGGCTGGACGAACTGCCGCAGTTCTGGAATGTCCTCAAAGGTGAAATGTCGATCGTCGGCCCGCGCCCCGAACGCCAGTATTACATCGAACAAATCCTCCAACGGGCGCCGCATTACAAACACCTCCTCAAGGTCAGGCCGGGCATTACTTCCTGGGGGCAGGTCAAATACGGCTACGCTTCCAATGTGGAACAGATGCTCCAGCGTCTGAAATTTGATATCCTGTACATCGAAAACATGTCGCTTGCCCTTGATTTCAAGATCATGTTTTATACCATTTTTGTGCTGCTGCAGGGGAAGGGGAAGTAGGGGGACTTGAGGTTGGCAGTGGGCAGTCCGCAGTTGGCAGTCTTTCTTCTGTTGTCAAATGAAAATCCGTTTCCCGATTAACAAATACCTGGACTGCCCACTGCAGACTGCAGACTGAAGACTGCCCACTGCAATCTTCACCTCATATTGACATTTCTATGACAAATTCCCAGGCAGCGCATCCCCGTCAAGGTTCGTTTTAGTGGGGTAATTACGCAAAAACTCAAAAATGCCGGTAGATCGCCTGGTCATTAAAAGGCGCCCGGCCCATTCATACAGCCGTTCGTGATAAGTGAATTTGTCAACTGATCATTTTTCCCAGAGAAGAATCATCAGTTCCTCTGACAAAGGCATCCTCCACCGGGGTCCTTCAACGGATTTTCGGGAGGTTCCTCAACTGGTATGCCATTAACTCGGCTAAACACACAAAACAATTCCTGAATTTTTACCGGAGCTGGTCAACGGTCGTTGTCCAATGGCCTGTCCCATGTCCGGAAGATTTGTTGTTGAAGGATTTTTTCATTTAATCACCAAAATAGTTTGTCATGCTAAAACGCCCGACTTTAGCGCTGGTTTTCCTATGCCTGTGCCTGACCGCTTTTGCGCAACGCAGCATCCAGGGAAAAGTAAGCGACTCGAAAGGAGAGCCCCTGATCGGTGTCAACATCCTGATCGAAGGGGCGGCTACCGGCACTGTCACCGATTACGACGGCAATTTTACGCTCGCAGTCCCTGCCGGCAGCGAAGTATTAATTTTCAGTTACACCGGCTATGCTACCCGGGAAGTTACCCTGGGGCCTTCCAACGTGGTAGACATTGTGCTGGAAGAGGCCGCCATCGGCCTGGATGAGGTGATCGTAGTGGGATACGGCACCCAGATCAAGGCCAACCTGACCGGCAATATTGCCAAAGTAAGCGGAGACGACATCAAGTCCTTGCCCGTCCCCACGTTTGAATCGGCTATCCAGGGCCGAACCTCCGGGGTTTTCATCGAAAGCACCAGCGGCAAACTCGGTGAAGGGATCAAGGTCAGGGTCAGGGGAAGTTCTTCCATCTCCGCCAGCAACCAGCCGCTGTTTGTGGTAGACGGCGTCCCGATCACTTCCGAAGACCAGGGGATCACCAACAATCAGCCGACCAACCCGCTGGTCGACATCAACCCGGCCGACATCGAGTCGATCGAGGTCCTGAAGGATGCCTCCGCAGCCGCTATTTACGGCTCAAGGGCATCCAACGGGGTGGTGATCATCACCACCAAACGGGGAAAGGAAGGCCGGACCAACGTCAACCTCAATATCCAGAAGGGGATCAGCTCACCTACCAACAAGGTAGGTTTCCTGAATGCCGCGGAGTACCGGGAGTTGTACACCGAGGCCACCTTGCGATACCTGGGTATTGACCCCGTCACGGCTACGGAAGAAGACCAGAATGACGCCCGCCAATTCCTGGAAGATGTACTCGTGGCTGGTTTCAATTCCGATTTTGAAACCGATGTCAATTGGGAGGACCTCGCCTTTTCAGATGATGCCGGATTTCAGCAGATCGACCTTTCCGCATCCGGCGGCAATACGAACACCCAATTTTTTGCCGGCCTTAGCTGGAGCGACCAGAACGGCATCATCATCGGCAACAACTTTGACCGGATGAGCGGCCGCCTCAACCTGGACCAACGCGCCACAGATAAATTACACTTCGGCATGAACCTGAACATGGTCCGGTCCAATCTGACAAGGGTTGCCAACGACCGCGCTTTTGCCACGCCTATGCAACTGGTCGCCCTTGCCCCCACGCAACCGGCCTTTTTGGCAGACGGCGAACCCAATCCCAATACCATTTATTACAACGGCCTGATCGAAGAAAAATACGCCAACTCCGTCACTTCTTCTTACCGGACCCTGGGCAACGTGTACGGTTCGTACCAATTGTTGCCGGGCCTGAGCTTCCGTTCCGAATTCGGGGTAGATATTCTCAGCCAGCAGGAAGAGAACTACCAGGGCCGCCTCACGCAGGACGGGGCCCCGGCGGGTTCGGGTGAAAGCCGTTCGGTCAGGGTTGTGAACTACAATACCAACAACTTTTTCACCTTAAACAAACAATTGGGTTCGGCACATAACCTGGAAGTTGTCCTTGGCATGTCCTTCCAGCAGTCTGACCGGAACATCACCAGTCTGCAGGCCATTGGCTTCCCGAGCGACGACCTGAATACCATCGCCAATGCTGCCGAGCCTATTTTCACATCTGCAACACAGGATGCCTTTTCTTTCCTGTCCTATTTTGCCCGGGCCAATTACCGGCTGAAAGACCGTTACCTGCTTACGCTGAGCAGCCGGGTGGACGGGTCGTCCAAATTCGGCGCCAACAACCGTTATGGTTTTTTTCCCGCAGCATCGGCCGGATGGATCATTTCCAACGAACCCTTCCTGGCCAATTCCACGACGCTCAGCTTCCTGAAACTCAGGGCCAGCTACGGCGTTACCGGCAACGCGCCGGTTGCCAACTTTGCCAGCCTGGGTACCTGGACGGGCAACAACTACACCACCACCTCCGGATTGTCGCCCGGTACGCTGCCCAGCCCCGACCTGAAATGGGAAACCACTTATCAGGCGGATCTTGGGGTAGATATCGGCTTATTCCGCGACCGGCTGACCCTTGAGATCGATTATTACATGAAAAAAACAAAGGACCTGCTCCTCAGCCGGCCTTTGCCCGCCATCTCGGGGTATACTTCCATTTTCGAGAATGTGGGTGAAATGGAGAACAAAGGATTTGAGTTTGTGCTCAATTCCAGGAATATTGTCGGCGCTTTTCAATGGTCGAGCAGCCTGAACTTTGCCCTTAACCGCAACAAAGTCACCAGACTGAACAGCGATGCGGACATCATCGCCGCCGTCAATCGCGTAAGGGTCGGCGAACCATTGGGCGTCTTTGTGATGAGGCGTTATGCCGGTGTCGACCCGAACAACGGCGACGCCCTGTATGATAACGGCGAAGGCGGTACCACCAACAATTATAATGCAGCCCCCGATGTAGTGGTGGGCGATCCCAACCCTGATTTTGTGGGCGGTTTCAGCAACACCTTCTCTTATGGCGGGTTTGACCTGAACGTCTTTTTCCAATTTGTTTACGGCAACGAGGTCTTCAACCTCGGCGGACAGTATCAGTCCAATAACGGTTCCGGTTTTGTGGACAACCAGACCAAAGACCAGTTGCGGCGCTGGCGCCAACCCGGGGATATCACCGACGTGCCCCGGGCCGAACTGGTGGGCAATATCGGCGCCGACAATTCGTCCCGTTACCTGAGCGACGCCTCCTACGCCCGCCTCAAAAACGTGACGCTGGCCTACAATGTGCCGTCGCGCCTGCTGCAGCGAATCGGGTTCCAGAGCCTCCGGGTTTATGCTACGGGTCTCAACCTGTTGACCCTTACCGACTATGCGTTCTGGGATCCCGAAGTCAGCACGCCGGGTACCAACCAGACCACCACCACAACCAACATCGTTCAGGGCGTCGATTTTTATACGGCGCCGCAGGCCCGCACCATTACCCTTGGGGTAAACGTAGGGTTTTAATATGGTAACCTCAAAATTTAATGATCATGCGAAAAATATCAGGATTATTTCTGCTTATACTGGCAATGGGTTGGACGGCCTGCGAGAAACAACTCGACATCACGCCGCGCCAATCCATTGAAACGGATAAGGTGTTTGTCAACGGCGCCAACCTGGAAGCGGCCCTTGCAGGCGCCTATTCCGAAATAAAAGGGACTTTTAACGGCCCTCAGGGCGGCGAAATGTACGGCGGCGATTTTAACCTGTTCAGTGAATTGCTCGCTGCCGACGGCAACGTCGCCTGGGCCGGTTCATTTAGTTCCTACCGGCAGTTTTCCAACAAATCAATCGTTACGACAAATACGCCCCTGGCGAACAACTGGATCAGGGCCTACTTCGCCATCCTCAACCTGAACCAGGTGCTAGCCCACCTGGATGTGGCCGATGACGACGCCCAGCGCGACCGCATTGAAGGCGAAGCCCTTGCCTTGCGGTCCATGCTCTACTTCGAACTGGTCCGGTTATGGGCCCGGCCCTGGGGTACCGGTACGGAGGCAGCCGACCCGGGTGTCCCATTGGTGCTTTCCGCCGTGAACACGACCGAAGATGCCGAAAAACTCACCCTGATCGGCCGATCCACCGTAAAAGCGGTGTACGACCAGGTGATCAGCGACCTCGTCAAGGCAAAGGGCCTCCTGGAAAATGAAGGCTCGAACGGAACTAAAATATCGACCTACGCAGTTTCGGCTGTCTTGTCGAGGGTATACCTCCAGCAAGGGGAATATGCCAAGGCCGCAGAAGAAGCCAACCGCGTGATCGAATCCGGGTTTTACAGCCTGGGGCCCAGCCCGTTGCGCGTCTTTAACACGCCCTCCAATTCCGGCGAGGATGTTTTTGCCATCCAGCAAACAGCCCTCAGCAATGCAGGTACCAGCAACGGCGGCCTGGCCACATTCTATGCCCGCCTGAACGGCAGCGGCCGTGGCGATATGCAGGTGCAGGAAGCCTTTTTTGATCTGTTCGAACCGGGCGACTTACGCGGCCAGATCGAAGACGACCTGCCGGAAACCGCCACGATCGCCAATGTCAATGAGATGTATTATATCGGCGTCGGCGGCCAGAACGCCGGCTTTATTCAATGCGCCAAATACGGCAACGGCAATCTGAATATCCAGGTGATCCGCCTGGCTGAAATGTACCTTACCCGGGCGGAAGGCAATTTCGAAAGCGGCCAAAACCTCGGCGCTACTCCGCTGGCAGACATCAACCGCATCCGGGCAAGGGCCGGCCTGACCCCGCTCCTGCTCGTCACCCGGGATGAGATCCGCAGAGAAAGGCAGCGCGAACTGGCCTTCGAAGGTTTCCGGCTCCACGACAAAAAACGGTGGAAGGAAAACGTAGGCGACCTCCCCTACGATTCCCCCAAACTGGTAGCGCCCATCCCCGAACGGGAACTGGAAGTATATGACATTCCGCAGAACCCGGGATACGAATAAAGCCGTAGGTCCTCCGGTTTTCCGGAGGCATATTGTGCAACGCCGGGCTGCCTGCAGCAGTCCGGCGTTTTTTTTTTAGAACCTCCGGCGGCTTTGTGCGTTTAGATAAAATTGTACCTTTCCAATTGAACAACCTGATCTAAAGCCGGAAACCATGACAAAACATTATTCCAACGGAGAGATTACCATCATCTGGAAACCCGACGTTTGCGCCCATTCCAAATTATGCTGGACGCAGTTGGGCGAAGTATTCAAGCCCGCTGAAAAACCCTGGATAACCGTGGACGGCGCATCTACTGAACGGATCATCGAACAGGTGAACAAATGCCCTTCGGGCGCACTCAGTTTCGTCTACAACGATCAACAGGTGGCCGGGCAATAGTTTTTTAAACAAACAGATTGGAAAACCCAAATTTTTCCACATCAAACAGCCCTTTATCCGTCATCTTCAACTTCGGGATCACCGGCAATGCCATAAAAGAAAGCGTCATAAAAGGCGCCCTGAGCAGGCAGCCGAGCCTGGCTTTGGCGAAGGCGTCCACTTCGGCGTAAAGGCGCGCAACCTCATACCCGTCGCCCGGGCTCATAATGCCGGCCACAGGCAAAGGTAAGGTTTTGACTTCCCGCTCGCCGGCAGCGGAGATGCCGCCTTTATTCAGCATCACCGCATTCACCGCCCTGCAAAGCATTTCGTCGCTGACCCCCACGGCAACGATATTGTGCGAATCGTGGGCCACGCACGAGGCGATCGCGCCGGATTTCAGGCCGAAACCCCGGATAAAACCCAGGGCCGGCGGGGCATTGAAATAGCGGTTGACCACGGCGATTTTTAACAAGTCTCCGTTCACATCGCTCATGCCGTTGGCCGGAAACGGGGCTGTTTCGCATTCGGTCACAATCTCGCCGTCGAGGGCGCGGATCACACGGACGGTACCGCCGGTTTTTGAAATGCTGAAATCCTCCGGGGATTTTGCCGGGGTATCAAACTGGTTGGGTATGCCGGCCGGTTGGTGTCGGAGCAAGGTTTCGCCGTTTTCAGCAACCAGGTCGCCGTCGATCCAGGTTTTGAGCGCCCGGAAATTTTCGAGGTCCTCTACCAGGACAAAATCCGCCGGGTCGCCTTCGCGGAGCAGGCCGACGGGCATTTTGTAGTGTTCCACCGGGTGCAGGCATGCGGCGCGCAGGACATCAAAAAGGTCGCAACCTTTTGCAACGGCTCGTGTGGCGAGTTGATTGATATGCCCCCGGACAAGGTCGTCGGGGTGTTTGTCGTCGCTGCAAAACATGACCAGTTCCGGAAATTGGGGCAAAAGGCCGATCAGCGCCTCGAAGTTGCGGGCAGCGCTCCCCTCGCGGATGAGGATCTTTACGCCAAGGCGGGCTTTTTCGAGGCCTTCTTCATAGGTAAAACACTCGTGGTCGGTGGCGATGCCTGCCCCGAAATATTTTCTGGCGTCGTCGCCCCGCAAACCAGGGGCGTGGCCGTCAACCGGTTTGCCTGCGCGCCGGGCCGCAGCAAGTTTGGCCATAACCTGCGGATCATCAAAAAGCACGCCGGGAAAATTCATCATCTCCGACAAATAAAAGATATCCGGCCGGGCCAGCATGCGCTCAACCGCATCGGGCCCAAGGTCGGCGCCGGCTGTTTCAAAGGTGGTAGCCGGCACACAGGACGGCGCCCCGAAACAGCATTTGAAAGGAGTAGCCGCGGCGCTTTCCAACATATAAAGCACCCCTTCTTCGCCAAGGACGTTGGCGATCTCATGCGGGTCGGAAATGGTCCCCACGGTCCCGTGCACAACCGCCATACGGCCGAATTCAGCGGGCGTGAGCATGCTGCTTTCGATGTGCACATGCGCGTCGATGAAACCGGGCATGAGGTAATTTTTACCGGTTCCGGGTAACGGCCGGATGGACCGGATGCGCCCGTTTTCCACCCGGATTTCAGCGTGAAAGATCCGGCGTTGACGCAGGTCGACCAGGTTGGCTTGCAAGGCGAATGAAGGTGGCATGGTTTTTTATTGAGAAATAAAGATAACTTTTTTGATCAGCCTGATGAAAATTCGAATATTAAAATTATTTTTGCAAATTGGGAATTCGATTCCCAATTTTCTGAATGATCAATCGAATAGCAAGCCAAAAACTGCTGGAGCTATCGCATTATTTCAGGGCTGTAGCTGTCATAGGTCCCCGGCAAAGTGGCAAAACCACTTTGGTCAAGGCCTGTTTTCCGGAGAAACCGTACGTTTCTTTGGAAAATCCAGACCATAGGAATTTTGCGTTATCAGATCCACGGAATTTCTTAAAAAAATATAAAGATGGCGCCATATTGGATGAGGTGCAACGCACCCCGGAAATTCTATCTTATCTTCAGCAAATTTTGGATGAAGATCAACGGAAAGGTCTGTTTATCCTGACGGGTTCCAACAATTTTTTGCTGCAAGAAAAAATCACACAAAGCCTGGCTGGTCGGGCTGCGTATCTTGATCTGCTCCCTTTATCGGTACGAGAATTGGAAGAAATTCCTGAGGCGCTCAAAGATATTAATACGCTGATGTTTAAAGGCGCATATCCTCCGATACAGTCAGAGGGGCTTTCCCCCCAAAGCTGGTTTAATTCCTATATCCGGACTTATGTCGAACGGGATGTCCGGCAAATCAAAGCTGTTGAAAACCTTTTATTATTTGAAAAACTGCTGGCTTTATGCGCAGGCAGGGCCGGCCAGCAAGTGAATTTTTCCAACCTTGCGATTGAAACCGGCCTGGACCACAAAACCATTCATTCGTGGATAGGCGTACTACAAGCCAGTTATATTATCCACCTGTTACCTCCCTATTTTCAAAATTTCAACAAACGCATCGTCAAGGCGCCGAAGCTCTATTTTTATGATACGGGGCTCGTTTGCCATCTTTTGCGAATTTCGGACCCCGACATGCTGTTTCAACACCCAATGCGGGGCGCAATTTTTGAAAATTTTATCCTCATTGAAATGCTCAAAAATCGCTTTAATCAGGGGATGCGTTCGAATCTGTATTATTGGAAAGACCAATCCGGCAACGAAATTGATATCGTTGTCGACGAAGGACTTACGCTTAAATCTATTGAAGTCAAAAGTGGCGCCACGATTTCTCAGGATTATTTCAAGAACCTTCTCTTTTGGCAAAAACTGACTGGAAGGGAAGGTGGTTTAGTCATTTATTCCGGCGACGAAAGCCAGGAACGTGCAGGAGATATCCAGGTAAAATCCTGGCGGGAAATCGCTTCACTTTGAAATTATACTCAACGGCGGCAGGTTTTCCCACCGTGTGAAAAAACCTGCCGCAGCGAAGTTTAAGCGAATTCAGGCCTGGGCAAACTGCCAATTTTTTCTTACCTTTGCCCAAAAGCAAGGCATGAGCAATTTTGTCGTTTCAGCCAGGAAATTTCGCCCGGTGCGTTTTGAGGAGGTTGTGGGTCAGGGGCATATTTCCCGGACACTGAAAAGCGCTTTGCAGACCGACCATCTCGCCCACGCTTTCCTGTTTTGCGGCCCGCGCGGTGTCGGTAAAACCACCTGCGCGCGCATCCTCGCCAAAGCTTTGAACTGCCAGAGCCGCACCCCCGAATACGAGCCCTGCAATGAATGCGAATCCTGCCTGGCCTTCAACCAGAACGCCTCCTTTAACATCACTGAACTCGACGCGGCCTCCAACAACTCGGTGGAACATATCCGCGCGCTGACCGAGCAGGTCCGGTTTCAGCCGCAACAAGGCAAATATAAGGTGTTCATCATCGATGAGGTGCACATGCTCAGCCAGGCGGCCTTCAACGCCTTCCTGAAAACACTGGAAGAGCCCCCACCCTACGCGATCTTCATCCTGGCCACCACCGAAAAACACAAGATCATTCCGACCATCCTGTCGCGCTGCCAGATCTTCGATTTCCGGCGGATCCAGATCCCTGATATGGTGGCCCACCTGGAACATATCTGCCGCCAGGAAGGCATCAAAGCGGACCCGGGCGCCCTGCACATCATCGCGCAAAAAGCCGACGGCGCCCTGCGGGACGCCCTTTCCATCTTCGACCGGATCGTTTCCTTTTCCGGCAACCAGATCCGTTATGAGGATGTGATCGAGAACCTCAACGTACTGGATTACGACTACTATTTCCGGGTAGTGGACGCCATGCTGATGGAGGATGCCGCCCGCATCCTGTTGATCTTCGATGAGATTTTGCGAAAGGGTTTCGACGCAGAAGTTTTTATCAACGGCCTTTCGGAACACCTGCGCAACCTGCTGGTCTGCCAGGATCCGGACACAGCGGTCCTCCTTGAAGTTGGCGAAGGCATCACCGAACGGTACGCCCAGCAGGCCCTCGCCACTCCGGCCGGATTACTCCTCAGCGCCATCAACCTGAGCAACGAATGCGATCTGAACTATAAAATGGCCCGCAATAAAAGGCTGCATGTAGAACTGAGCCTGATCAAAATGGCTTACCTCCAACGGGCTTTTCACCTTGCGGAAAACGATGCAGCGCCCCTGCAGGAGGAGGAAAAAAAAACGGCTGACCTGACCGTTCAGCTCACCGAACCCGCTAAAACACCCGAAATTTCAGTCATTCCGGATCCGGAACCGGAAGAGTTGGAGGAATTGGAGGTCGAAGCGCCGGCCGGCCGGGAGTATCCCTTGCCCGACGAAATTATTGCCCGGGAGGAAGAAATCCATATCCGGGAATCCATACAGACAGAAAAAACAATCCAGACAACCGCCGGTATGCACAGCATGTCGCTCATCAACCTGAGCGCGCTGGTAGCCGAGGCGCAGGAAGACCTCGATATCAAATTAGCTCCGCCCGGGGAAGTGTCCCTCGATGACCTGGAAACAGCCTGGCGCGCCTATACCGATGACCTGGAAAAAGAATCTGTAAAAACCCTTCTGAACAGCGTCAAACTGGCATTGGATGATAAAACCATCCTGGCAACCGTCACCGGAAAAGTGGCAGAAAGCGCCATACGGGACGAACGCAGCCTGCTGGCTTTTTTGCGGCAATACCTGCGCCATCCTGAGCTTAACCTGCAGATCGTTCTGGAAGAAAAACAGGCAGCCGCCGCATCCAAACCCAAAAAACTGCTGAGCCCGCAGGAAAAATTCCTGGTCATGCGGGACAGCAACCCGCTCGTCCACGAACTGATCAAACGTTTTGAGTTCAAACCGGATGAAGATTAGCACCCTGTTCCGCCCGGAATCGCAACCCTGCAGACAACCGTTTCTCAACCAAGTTGACGCCAAACTGTTTATGAATAAACCTGTCTGGTCATCCAGCTAAAAAAACAAGTGTTTATGAATGGAAATCAGTCCCTTTGGTACCTTGAGAATATAGATGTTTCCGGCCTTTTCTGCCCGAAGAAAATTGGCCGGGGGGATATGGATAAACACGCGCACAAAAATTACAAACGAGGAGAATACATTTATCTGCCCAACGAACACGCCGACCGGGTCTATTTCCTGACCGAAGGCCGGGTGAAAATCGGAAGTTACGGCGAATCCGGCAAAGAGATCACCAAAGCCATTCTCAATTCAGGCGAAGTGTTTGGCGAGCTCTCCCTGATCGGCGAAGATACCCGCCGGGACTTTGCATTCGCCATGGAAGAAACGCAGGTCTGCATCATGACCGTGGCCGAAATGAAGGCCCTGATGCGCGATCACAGCGCCATTAACCTTTTCCTGCTCAAGATCATGGGTTCCCGCATGCTGGAAATGGAGCAAAGGCTGGAATCCCTCGTTTTTAAGGATTCCCGCACCCGCATCATTGAATTCATCTTGCAGATGGGCCTGAAAAAAGGCCAGCGGGTAGGTTTTGAACGGGTAATCCGCAAATTTCTCACCCACCAGGAAATCGCCAACCTCACCGCCACCTCCCGGCAAACCGTCACCACCGTGCTGAATGACCTGAGAACCAAAAAAATATTAACTTTCGACCGCCGGAGGCTGCTGATACGGGATATGGATAAACTGGCGGAGGAGATGGCTGTTTAATGGTTTGTCCGAATGGCCGGTCAGGAACATAAAAATATACACCAATACAACGCGGCTTTTTTGCGGGAACTGCAACGGCTGAATCCCGCTCAAATGGAAGCCGTCGGCCAGATCGAAGGCCCGGTATTGGTATTGGCCGGCCCGGGTACCGGCAAGACTCACCTGCTCAGCGCCCGCATCGGCCGCATTTTGTCTGAAACGGATACCCAGGCTCAAAACATCCTTTGCCTTACTTTCACCGATGCCGGGGTGCAGGCCATGCGCCGACGCCTCCTGGAACTGATCGGCCCAGAAGCCCGCCGTGTACATATTTATACCTTTCATTCCTTTTGCAACCGGGTGATCCAGGACAATCTGGAGTACTTCGGCCGGCGCGACCTCGAACCGCTTACCGAACTGGAACAAGTAGAGATCATCCGTAAACTCATCGACGACCTTCCTTTTGACCATCCGCTGAAATGGGGTAAAAGCGACGCCTATTTTTACGAACGCCACCTGATGGACCTTTTCCAACGGATGAAAACGGAAAACTGGATACCCGAATTCATCCGCCGGCAAATTGAAGTCTACCTCGACGACCTGCCCAACCGGAAGGAATTTGTTTACCAGGTCAACAGAGGTTTGATCAAAAAAGGCGATCCGAAACAGGCGCTCCGGGACAAAGCCCGGGAGAACATGGAAAAACTGGCCGCCGGCGCTGAATTATTCCCCGGCTATCAGAAAGCCATGCGCGAAATGCGCCGTTACGATTACGACGATATGATCCTCTGGGTGCTGGACGCGTTTCGCAACAACGAAGCCATCCTCCGCAATTACCAGGAGCAATACCTTTATTTGCTGGTGGATGAATACCAGGACACCAACGGCGCTCAAAACGAAATTATCCGCAACCTGGTCAGTTACTGGGATGCCCCCAATATTTTTATTGTGGGCGACGACGACCAGTCCATCTACGAATTTCAGGGCGCCCGTCTGAAAAACCTGGTTGATTTTTATCAGTTGTACCGGCAGGACCTCAAACTGGTCTTGCTGACGCAAAACTACCGCTCCTCCCAGAGCATTCTGGATGTTTCATCCACCCTGATCCGGAACAACGAAAAACGAATCGTCAACCAACTTGGCGATACCCCCCTGGACAAACGGCTGGTATCCGGCCATCCGGCCCACCTTCCGGCTGTAGCGCCCCATATCGCAGTTTACCCCGACCGGCTGCACGAACAAACCGATATCGCCCTGCGCATACAAGCCCTGATCCGGTCGGGTGAACCCCCGGAAGAGATTGCTGTAATTTTTGCCAAACACCGGCAGGGCGCCGGATTGGCCGCTTTGCTGGGCAAAATGAATATCCCCTATTATGCCCGACGGCACAACAGTACCCTGGACCTGCCCATCATCCAGAACCTGCGCCTTTTGCTGGAATACCTGCAACACGAGCGGCAGCAATCAGGCCAGGGGGAATTCCTGATTTTCAGACTGTTGCATGCTGCTTTTTTCAGGCTCCCGGCGAAAGACCTGGCGATGCTGGGCATCCGGATCGCTTCGATCCCATACGACAGGCGGCCGACCTGGCGAATGGCGCTCGACCAACCGGCATTGCTGGAGGGGTTGGATGCCAACCTGGCGCAAACCGGCCTGCTGCTGAATGAACTGATCGCCGAAGCCGGCAACCTTTCCCTGCCCGAGTGGCTGGAAAAAACGATCAATCGCAGCGGTTTGCTGGCCTTTGTACTGGAACATCCCGAAAAAAACCGGCTGCTTGCCGGGGTGAAAACCTTTTGCGATTTTGTACTGGATGAGGCTTATAAAAATCCAAGGATAAACCTGCAGCGATTGCTTGAACTGCTGGAACGGATGGATGCCAACCGGATCATCCTGGAATACCACCCGCATTCAGACCAAAAAGGGGTACAACTTCTGACCGCCCACAGCGCCAAAGGCCTTGAATTCCGGCATGTCTTTGTGATCGACTGCTGCGCGGAACAATGGGAACCCGGCGCTTCGGGGGCAGCTTACCAATTTAGTTTCCCCGATACCCTTACTTTTTCCGGGGAAGAAGACGCCATGGAAGCCCGGCGCCGTTTATTTTATGTAGCAATGACACGGGCAAAAACCCAACTCAGAATTTCCCATAGCCTTGCGGATGCGACCGGAAAACCTTTGCAACCCGCCTTGTTCATTCACGAGGTACAGCTTGAAGCCGCTATCCGGGAAGAACAGATTTCCTTGAAAGCTGAACAATTGGAGGAAGCCTCCCGGCTTCTGCTGACCGCCCCTCTGCCCCCTACCCTGCCTGACCGGGAACTGATTGACCGGTTGCTGGAAAATTTCACCCTGAATATTTCTGCTTTAAACCGTTATTTGACCTGCCCGCTCAGTTTTTATTACGAAAATGTGCTCCAGGCGCCGGTTTTCCAGAGTGAGGCGGCCAGTTACGGTATTTCCATGCACTACGCGTTGCAGCGATTTTTTGAACGCACGGTCGCTTCAAGGGGAAATATCTTCCCGCCGGCAACGGAATTGACCTCCTTTTTTCAACAGGACATGGAGCGGCAAAAAGCGCTTTTTTCAAAACAGGGTTTTACCCGCCGCCTGGAGATGGGCAAACAACATCTGAGCAGTTATTACCGCCAGAAATACGGCGAATGGACCAAAAAAGTCCGGCTGGAATTGCATATCCGCAATACCGAAGTGGACGGCGTACCCATCAGCGGCGCCCTCGACAAACTGGAAGCCATCGACGACCGGCACTGGCGTCTGGTAGACTATAAAACCGGCAGCCTGGATGAAAACAAACTCAGGCGGCCGGGCGGCAAATTGCCCTATGGCGGCAATTATTGGCGGCAACTGGTATTTTACAAGTTGTTGTACGAAAGCTACGACCGGTCTGGCAAAACCATCTCCAACGCTTGTATCGAATACCTGGAACCCGATAAACAAGGCCGGTTTCCGGGTAAAGAAATCACCTTTGAACCCGAAGACACCCATTTTATGCGCAAGCTGATCGCCGAAACCTACCTAAAGATCCGCAACCAGGAATTCTACGAGGGTTGCGGGCAATCCACCTGCCCCTGGTGTAATTTCATCCGGCTCAACGCGCCTGTTGACAGTTTCAGGAATACGGATATCGAGGCGCTGGATGACTGATACCTCCGGCAAAAAAAAGAACGGATCCCGGGGGATGGATCCGTTCATGAAAGAATTGATTGTACGATTTACTGAAAAGTTAGCCGGCCGAAACCGGCTAACTTCCGTATTTTATCAATTGCGCACAATCACTAAAGGTTTGGCAACCGGTGGTAAACCTTCTACGGTCAACCGGATCAGATACGTGCCGTTGATCAATTCCGACAGATCCAGTTCGATGGATGATTCCGGCATTTCCTGATAACGGATCGTCCTGACCGGTTTTCCAAAAATATCGATCACTTCCAGTTTTCCGGAAAGACCGGAATACGAGGTTGCGTCCACATTGACCAACCTGGAAGCAGGGTTCGGGTACAGGTCAAAATGTCCGGATCCCGTTTCCACGATATTTCCGCCTGGATTGCCTTGTCCGGCGCCCGGACCATTCTGGTTCTTTATACATCCCATGCTGATGTAACAAACCTTTGTACAACCGTTCGCATCGGTGATGGTCACCTCAAAATTCAGGGTGGTGAACCCGGCAGTGAACCGGATGGTCTTGGTTCCCTGGCCGTCGGTGATGAACCCATCGCAATCGACCATCTCCCAATGATAGGTATAAGGCGCCTGGCCTCCCTGCACATTAACGGTAAGTTTGTTGTTTTTCGATCCGCATTTTACAACCCCAGGTTGCGTAAAACTGCAGGTCAATTCATAATCAATTACCGTAATGATCTGGGTTGCCTGATCCGAATTTCCGCATACATCCTTGGCTGTCCAGGTTCTGACCAACAAATATCCGTTCGCATTCGGCCAGGTTTGCTCGTTAAGCGTTACGGTAGCCGGGCCGCAATCATCGATCACATCAATTTCCGGAGCGGACGGGATCGGTTCGTCGCAATAAACCGTCACGTTCGGCGGAATATTGAGCATGGTCGGCGCCGTATCGTCCACAAATTCGACGATCAGTTCGAGTTTTCCGACATTGCCGCAAGCATCGGTCGCCGTCCAGGTATAAAGATAACTGACCAGATAACCGGTTGCTTTGCAGTTGCCTGCCGCAATCATACTGATTTGAAGCGCCGGCTGAATGTTTCCGGCACAACCATCCGCCACGCCTACGGCCTGATCGCCAAATGTGGGTAGGATATCAGGGAATGACGGCGCCTGATCGCAAGTCAGCGTCACTTTGCTGCCAGAGGCCAGCCCAACCAAATCCGGATGATTGAATTGCAGCACCAAAGGTGCATTCGGATCCAGATTGTAATACCGGATCGCCTCAGTTACATTCCCGCAGGCGTCGGTCGCTTTCCAGCTTCTTTGGAGTACCGGACCGCAAGGCCCGTTCAAAGTCGTTTCGGCAAAAGTCACCGGTACGGCCGTCCCCGTACATTCATCCAGGGCAGTAACCACCGGCGCAGGGCCCGGGTCGCCGCATCCGTCTTCCGGCACACCCGTTAAAACAGGACCGGTGAAGTCTTCAATATGGACCTTCTGAATGAATTCAGTGACGTTCCCGCAGTTGTCGGTGGCCGTCAGTTTGCGCATCAGGGGCTGTCCGCCTGTATGGCATATATTGGCCGGCGTATTCAAATCTTCAACCGTGATCGAAGCAATTCCGCTGCATTCGTCCACCGCTTCTGGTATGCCGATGGATTCGCTGCAGGAAATCGTAATCTCCGGTTCTGTGTTGATGAATTCCGGACCTGCGGTGTCCACCACCCTGATGGTTAATTCATAGACGGTTTCATTGCCGCAAACGTCGGATGCGGTGATTTTAACGCCAACCAGGTACAGATACCCATCGGCCGCACAATTGCCTTCGTCCAACAAAGTGACCTCCAATTCGGGATCATTGGTTACAGTGCAATTGTCATCCAGAACGATCAGCGATTCAATATCCGGCAGCCCCCATTCGGCGCCGCACAGGGCTTCGATGGTACCCTCATCTCCGTTGTTCAATCCGGATAAACCAGGATAATCAATGGAAACTCCAGGGCCTTCGTCATCGTTCATCACGATGGTCTGTGAAGCAGTGGTCGTATTGCCGCACCCGTCCTTTGCCGTCCAGGTCCGGATCACATACTTGGCGCCGTTTCCGCATTGCTGGGGCGGCGACTGGCTGAACTTGACAGAAGTCGCATCACAATCGTCTGTGGCGGTCACATGCGGCGGAGGCGGCAAATTCGTAACGCAGGCGTCGGCGGGCACCCCATGCAAAACCGGCGGTGTGTTGTCCACAAATTTGAAATGCAGCGTCAGCTGGGAACTGTTTCCACAGGCGTCTGTTCCCGTCCAGGTGCCTGTTATTCCGTACAGGTAACCTGTTTCGGCGCAGTTCTCATATTCCTCTTTTTCGTAGGTATAGACAACATGTACTTCGTCCAGGCATTCATCCCAGCCAATGACCTCATAACCGGTATAGAACCGCACCTGGTCAAGCCCGCTGCAATTCAGGTAAACGGTCTGGCCATCCTGATACTGCATCAGGTTTTGATCCACAAAATACAGGACCGGCGGCGTGTTGTCGGTGTAATGGACGTACTGGATAACCGAAATCTGGTTGTTGCAATCGTCAATAGCCGTGAACTTACGGGCTATGGTATAATCACCGTAACAATCGCCCGGAATGACGGTTTCCTCCAACGTGATCCGCACATCGGAACATGCGTCCTGGGCTTCGGCGTAACCCAGATCCGGGGTTTCGCCACAATTTGCGTGAATATCGGGCGGTATCAGGGTAAATACCGGCGGTTGCGTATCGACAATCTTCATGTAGATGAGGAATTGCGATGTGTTGCCGCAGGCGTCCGTAACCGTCCACAGACATTTCCAGATGCTCAGGAAGTCTGAAACGCCGCATATGCCTTCTTCAACCAGCACATCTTCAAAGGTCACCGTATAATCTGAACAGGCGTCCGCAACCGTAATATCGTCGACACCCATGGTAAACGGATTCCAGTTCGGATCCAGGTTATTGCACTCAACCAAAATCGTCTGACCATTCTGGGCCGGGAAGTTTGGCGTAATCACCGGCGCTTCGGTGTCGATGATGTACGTGTAAACCTGTGTACAACTCGAAGTATTGCCGCAAAGATCATGAACGGTGTACGTGTAGGTCCGCTCGACATGGCATCCATCGGTAGAACTTGCAATGGCGACACTCACATGGTCGATACCGCAATTGTCAGTCGCCTGAACAGCATCCGGATCCGGGTCGGGGATACTGGCAGGGTTACAACCCAGGTCTGCTCCCGGAGGACAGAATGTGATATCGGGATCTTCAGTATCCGTTGTATATTCAAAGGTCTGGGTACAACTGGCCGAATTGCCGCAGAGGTCGTAAACCGTATAGGTATAGGTCAGTTCTACCTGGCATCCGTTGGTCGAACTGGCAACGTCCACGTCGATGTAATCCACACCGCAATCCTCAGATACTTCCAGCGCCCCGGGATCCGGTTGCGGTATTTCATCCGGGTTGCAGCCCAGATCTCCGCCCGGCGGGCAGTAGGTAATCACAGGATCTCCAGTGTCCGTTGCATAAATAAACCGCTGGGTACAGGTTGACGAATTATTGCATCCGTCGGTAGCCCGGTAAGTCCGGGTTATGATCAATGGATCGCCGGCGCATCCGGAGCCTTCGTTGCTTTCATCTCCAAGCCATTCTACCAGGATATCCTCGCAGCTTGAGTAACAAGTGCCCGTCGTGATATTCAGGTTATAAATATCCTGACCCAGTTTAACCTGTACATCAAAGGAAGAGGGCGCCGCTCCACCAGGCAACGTGAACTGGAAGGTCTCCGTTTCTCCGGGGTTGAATGGGCTTCCTATCGACTCAAATTTGATGCTGTAGTACGGGTTATTGGTCGGATTTTCAACGTTGTAATTACCGAGTGTTCCCTGGTAAGTGGAACCGTTGGCCGGGGTAACGGCTACTACCCCTGCCGGTAACGAAAACACCACGTTGGAAACATTTTTGTCGCAATTGTTCGTAACCTGGATTGAATAAGTCGTCGTTCCATTGGCGTTTGAAACCTTTGAAACAAAGGTGATCGTGATGCACCCTTCCGTGACTTCGCAATTGATGACTTCCGGAACACAACAGTTGTCCGTTACTGATACGGAAGATATATCCGGCTCGGGCAGAGCCTGACTACACGGAATATTCACCATATCAGCCGGGCAGACAATCACCGGGCCTTCCGTATCGACTTTCCAGGTGATGGTGCGAGAAACGGTAAGGGCAGGATTGCCACAGGCATCGGTAACATTCCAGCTTCTGGTCTGCGACCTGAAGCAGCCGTCGATTTGTACATCTCCGTTTGTCCGTACAGGTATGACTTCGCCGCAATTATCAGTAGCCGTCGCAGTGCCCAACGCCGCATTGATCGCATCAGCGCCTGGGTTGCATCCCAGATAAGTATTGTTGGGTACCGAGCCTGTAGCCGTGATGACCGGCGCTTCCGTATCTACCGTCCAGGTAAAGGTCTGCGAACAGGAATTTTGGTTGTTGCATTGATCTTTGGCATAATAGGTATGCGTTACGCTCCACACGCAACCAACATTGGTCGGCGTGCCGGCAACCACCCATTCTTCCGCGATACCGCAATTGTCCGTCCATTCCGCTTCGCCGGGCGCGTATTCCCAAGGTTCGGGATTGCAACCCAGTTCTCCGCCTTCAGGACAAGATACCAATTCCGGATTTTCCGTATCCATCCGCAATGTGAATGTCGAAGAGCAGGAAGCACTATTACAATCGTCGCTCGCCGAGTAGTTAATCGTGATGACGATGTCTTCATTGCCGCATGCGCTTGGTGGCGTCTGATACGGCGCAAGGTTGGTCGACGTCGGGCTGCACCCGCCGATGGTCGTGAAGCCTGCCAGCCATGCCGCATAAGCCGTGTTGATGTCCGCCTGGCTTGCACACGCGCCTACCGTTACCGGCGTCGGGCAACTGACGCTCAGCGCAGGTTGTGCCGGGATGGTGAACGTGGAGGAGCAGTCGTCCTCGTTGCAGTCGTCCCAGGCCTCGTAGTGGATCGTGATGACGATCGGGCCGTCGCTGCACGCCGTGGGCGGCGTCTGGTACGGCGCCAGATTGGTCGAAGTCGGGCTGCACCCGCCGATCGTCTGGAAGCCCGCCAGCCACGCCGCATAGGCTGTATTGATGTCCGCCTGGCTCGTGCATGCGCCTACCGTCACCGGGTCGGGGCAAACAACGCTCAGGGCTGGTTGTGCCGGGATGGTGAACGTGGAGGAGCAGTCGTCCTCGTTGCAGTCGTCCC
>CAZLEF010000094.1:27410-28034 GCA_964558465.1 uncultured Lewinella sp.
GGAAGCCCGCCAGCCACGCCGCATAGGCTGTATTGATGTCCGCCTGGCTCGTGCAGGCGCCTACCGTCACCGGATCGGGGCAGACCACGCTCAACGCCGGTTGCGCCGGGATGGTGAATGTCGAGGAACACTCATCTTCGTTGCAGTCGTCCCAGGCCGAGTAGTTAATCGTGATGACAATCGGGCCGTCGCTGCACGCCGTGGGCGGCGTCTGGTACGGCGCCAGATTGGTAGAGGTCGGGCTGCACCCGCCGATGGTCTGGAAGCCCGCCAGCCAGGTTGCATAGGCTGTGTTGATGTCCGCCTGACTTGTGCATGCGCCTACCGTTACCGGGTCGGGGCATACCACGCTCAGGGCCGGGGTCACTTTCCACGTATAGGTCACGCTGCATGTGCCTTCATTCCCGCATCCGTCCGTATAGGTGAACGTCCGCGTCAGGCTCCGGTCGCAGCCCTCCAGATCCACATTGCTGTCGCTGTAATCGCTGGTTGATCCCGTTCCGTCGCAGTTATCCGTCCAGTCCACACTCGTCGGGATTGCATCCGGGATATCCCCCGTCGAGGCCGGGTTGCAGCCCAGGTCGCCGCCCGCAGGGCAGGCCAGCACCGGGTCTTCCCCGTCCA
>CAZLEF010000095.1:0-27207 GCA_964558465.1 uncultured Lewinella sp.
AACCAATCGAACCAATCGAACCAATCGAACCAATCGAACCAATCGAACCAATCGATTCAATTCGTTCACCGCATCAACACCACCGAACCCTTAATGATGTGGGCGTTCCCATCGGCCAGTTCCAACTCCATCCAGAAGGTGTAAACCCCCGCCTCTGCCGGCCGCCGGTTGACCATGCCGTCCCAGCCGCTGAAATCGCTGTAGGGGTCGAGGTCAGTGGCGGCAAAAAGCAGGCCGCCCCAGCGGTCGAAAACCTGATAAGTTTTAATTATACGGATCAGTCCGGGAACAGGAAAGATGCGAAACCGGTCGTTGAATTGATCTCCGTCCGGCGAAAATGCATTGGGGATGTAGATCGGCAGATCCCCGCTTTGCTCAATTCGAAGGCTCCGTTCTTCGGTGCAACCGAAAATATCGCTCAGGTAGAGGGTATAAAGAGCTGCGGAAGGTCCGGTTAACACGGGTTGCAAACAGTTCGAACAGCTTAATCCTGCTTCGGGCAGCCAACGAATGCTGGAAATCAGCGTTTCAGGAATATTCAAAACTACCGGCATTTGCAAACTTTCCCCCCAGCGAAGGCTTAACTGTCCGGGCATTTCAACCATACGTTCGTATTGGACCGGCATCCAGAAATCCTGGCTCAAGGTACAATCGTTTGCATCCCGGATAAAAATCGGGTATTGCCGGCCAGGGACCAGTTGGTTGAAAAAATCTTCGCTTTGCCAGGGGCCATCCGGGGTCAACGCATACCGGTAGGGTGGGGCGCCGCCGGTCGGCTGGGGGTTAAAATTACCGGCGCCCCGGACCATTTCACAATCGACCCGGATTTCCTTCAGAGCAGGCGGTTGGTCGATGGAAAATGTCCGGGCAACGGAACATCCCTGCGCATCGGAGACCGTGAGCGAATAATCGCCGGCAGCCAGGTTATTGATTTGTAATCCGTTGCCGATATCCGGCGACCAATGGATCTGGAACGGAGGGGCTCCGCCTTGTAATATGACCTCGATCTCTCCGTCCCGGAAGTCGAAACAAGTGGTGGGTCTTAATACGGCTTCTATCGACGGACCCAGGATCTCCACCCGGGCGACCCCTGAAAAAGCGCCTGTGCAGGCTGCGTCGCTTACGGATTCAATCTCGTATAATCCTCCCTGAACCGACGCTATAAAATAGGGTGAAGAATAAACAGGCGGCGTAAAGCGGGGCGTTCCTCCACCCACAGAATATTCCACCACCCAGGGTGGATGCCCGCTCAGTTCAAGCAACAAATGGGCGGTGTCGCCCGGGCAAATCCGGTAATCACCGCTCAACCGTGCCAGGGGCGCCTCCGCTGCCACAACAGAAGTTTGGGCGGAGTTGGTCTGCATGCAGGCGTCCGTCACCGTCACGTGGTAAGTCATGGCCGGCTCGCCTGGCGCAAAAATGACGGAGTCGGTGGCGCCTGTCGACCATAAATAGGAAAATGGAGGAACGCCCCCGACAACTGACGGTTTTAATCGGGCAGCCTCCCCGGGGCAGGCTAAGCCTGTCGGGAGATCCACATGGATCGGCTCGGGATCAGAAATATACAAAAAAGAGGAATCACTGTAACAGGCGCAAGGTATATCCAGCTCCAGACCAAGGTATTCGACCCCTTCCGGTAATCCGTCGTTGAACACTTCAACCGGAAGTCTGGCCGACATCTGACCTGCGGGAATGGTGATCGTGCCGCCCAAGGATGCAAAATCCAAGCCTTCCTGCGCAGTACCGGAGGGCGATAATTGATAGGCCACAGTTAAAGGCAGTTGAATCGGGCTGTCGGATGTCCGGTTAAACAGGAAGTACCCGTCCGGGCAACCTTCCCTGGTTTCCGGGCCCGCTGTCAGTTCAACCATATTGCCGATATTAAAACTCTCGGCCTCCAGAAATACCGCCGAATCGTAGTCTGCATCCCCCACATCGGCAACGACCATGCGCATATGGTAAGTATGGCAGGGCGCCAGCTTCAGCAACGCCGTAAAAATAGTGGTAAAGCCGTCGTATTGGATCTGATCGTGGTAGGAGACTTGCAGTTCAGGCAAATTGCATTTTTCCCAGTCTACCTTGCGTTCATTCCGGACGTACAGGTTCGAGTTGACGTAATGGTTGACGGAATTGATCGCGACAAACGATTCGGTCCCCGGTATCAGGGCCACATTCTCCCCTTTGTTGGAGAATGCTCCGTCGATGCCGGGCCCGCTGACAAAGAAACCAAAAACATCGTTGTATTGACTGCCTGCAAACTCGCAGTATTCTTCCGAGGCAAATACATACCGGAAGGTCACGAAAGAATCCAGCGGGGTAAAATCAAATTCAAGCCCTACTGCGTCCTTCAACGGCCCCGTTGCCAGCAACAAAAGATCGGGGTCGTCGCCTGGTGCGTCGAAGTTCCCGCTCCGGTCGTTGCGGTTATTCGGCGGATGCGCGTTTTGGATCGGACCGGTTGAAAGAATAATACCGCTCTCCAACCCGATGGAGGCCATCCCGTTTTCAAAGAAACCAATGCCTCCGTTGGGGCCAATTGATTTGACGTTGTCGATATTATTGCAGACACCTTTGGCAAAGATATCCCCAACCAGGTCCTCCGGTGTAAATCCGCCTTCGGTCCGGATCCCATCCGGGGGAAGCGACCCCGCCGGCCCCATACCGGTATCCCGCCCTTCCGGAGTATAATGGATACCGGAAAAGTGCAATAGAGGTATGAATAATAACCAAAGGCGTTTTTTCATTGCGCTGGTAACAAAGTTGGGTCAAGCCAAAAAAAGATCACTCAAAAGCCGGTTAACAGGGAAGGGGAACGATGCGATTAACCGGGCATTCTGGAACGGTGGGCAGATTGAACCGAATTCAGATGCCAAGTTAAAGGGTTTTTATGAAATTTTTTTAAAAAAATTATATTAAATATTTTTCTATAACAAAAAAACGATAACTTAGCAGCGGCTATCATAAATGGCAGACCTCATATTGCCGAAACCCTGTTCGTTTATGCCTTTTGGCTTGTTTTTCAGGCCGGATCATACACGCTGTTGAATATTTGTCCTGATTTTTGTACATTTGCAGCATAAAATCAAAAGAGGCCGGCCGCAATTTCTACCCCTGGTCCGGTTTCCAAACCTTTCAGGAGCTTTTAGAGGTTTCTTTCAAAACTTTCCTTTAGCAGGCGCTAAAGCAAAGCTTTTTTTTCATCCAAAGTCCCATTATTCTATGAAATCCAGGTTTTTAATTGCAAGTCTATTCCTATGGTTCAGCGTTGCCTCCGGGTTGTCTGGACAACTCTCGACCTTATGCATCCAATCCGTCATCACCGTTGTCAGCGGAAATACCACGGTCAGTTGTGATGGAGACGGGACACTTGAGGTCATCAAATTTTCGACAACCAGGGTGCCCACTCCGCATGTATATGTGGTAACAGATCCCAACGGGAACATTGTCAAGGTGAGCACCAACAACACCATCAACTTTGCAGGATTGAACCAGGGCATTCTCCGGGTTTATGCCGTTTCCTACCTTGGGCAGCAACTTGCACAGGTAGGCGGTAATATTTTTACAGATCAACTGGGGTCGATCTGTTATGCCCTTTCTTCCAATTACATCGAGATCACCAACCTGCTCCCCGAAGCGGGCGATATTGCCCTTGCGCCCGACGGGAGCAAAGAGGCCGTTCTTTGCCTTGAACCCGCCGACCCCCAGCCGCTGCAGTTCACGGCTACCGGTCAAACCGGCAACTTCATTTACCTCATTACCGATGCAGACGGCAATATTATTGACCAGACCGCCAATCCTTCCTTCAATTTTACCGGTTTCGATATCGGCGCCTACAGGGTTTACGGCCTGGCTTATTTTGGAAACCTCATGGCAGCTCCGGGACAAAATATTTTTACATCCGATCTTTCCGACGGCTGTTTCAACACCACCGGATCCTTTATTGAAGTGGAGATTTTGTATCCGGACGGCGGCCAGTTGCGTTTCACAGGCAGCCAGGAGGAAACCGTGGTCATTTGCGATTCGCCGAATGATAATGCAGAACCGCTGATCACCTACAACACCGAGAATTCGGTTCCTGTCAATTTTGCCTATTTTCTGACGGATGCCGCCGGTACCATCCTCGGCATGCTCGACGGCGCTCCCCTGAATGTGAATACCCAACTGCCTTATGGAGAATCCCGGATTTGGGGCCTTTCTTATATGGGCGACTTGTTATTGGAAGCCGGGGATAATGTCACCGATTTTCCGCCCAGCACCGATTGCGCCGACTTTAGCGATAATTACCTGACCATTATCCGTACGCTCGTGGACGGTGGGGCCGTACAGTTTCAGGGCGGCGGCAATACAGCCGTTGTTTGTGGCGGCGATGACGACCCCGACCTGCTCTCCTTTATGCACCAAACAACGGCTGCCGGGGCCAGTTACGGATTTGTCGTCACCAACCTGGACGGCCGGATACTGGTGGTGATCCCAAACGGAGATGCCCTCGATTTCAATTTGGCCCAGGCCGGCATCTGCAGGGTCTGGGGGCTTTCCTATACAGGGGAGATCATTGCCCAGACCGGTGACGATGTCTTTACGACCGCCATTTCGGACGGCTGTTATGAGTTGTCTTTCAATTTTCTTGAGGTCAGGAAAGAGGCGGTGGAAGGCGGCACGGTCTCTACCGAATCTGGCGCTTCTCTGGTCTATTCCTGTCCCGGCGACGGAACCCCGGATATCATTCATTTTGACAGCACCGGCAATACCACGGGCGCTTATCTGTACCTCGTGACCGATGCCAATAATCATATCCTGACCGTCACCGACCAGGATCTGTTTGATTTTGAAGGCCTGCCTGCCGGGGCTGCCCACGTCTGGGGTCTGGCTTTTACCGGCGTCTTTACCGGAAGTGTCGGGCAAAACATTACCAACGCAGTTCTGAGTTCCGAATGTTTTGATCTGTCCGATAACCCGATCACCGTTGTCAGACAACAGCCGGACGGGGGCTCGATTTCCTCCGCCACCGGAGCAGATACGTACCATATTTGCCCCGACGACGGCATTGCGGATATCATCGGCTTTGCAGGGAACACCGCCTATGAAGGGCCTTATACCTACCTCATTACAGATGACCAGAATGTGATCCTGACCTCGACCGATGCCGAACTCTTTGATTTTGACCAGATCCCGGCCGGGGTATGTCGCATCTGGGGCCTGGCCTATACGGGCAATCTCCTCTTTCAGGCCGGTCAGAACGCCGGCGAAGTATTGCTGAGCGATGATTGTTACGACCTGTCAGATAATTTTATCACGGTATTCCGCCAACAGCCCGACGGCGGGTTGGTCGCATTGGAAGACGGCTCGACGACGGCCTATATCTGTCCCGGCGACGGCCTGGAAGACCTGATCCCTTTTGCCAATTCCACCGTCTTTTCAGGGCCTTATGCTTTTCTGGTGACCGATGAAAATAACATCGTTGCGGGGATCGCAGCCGGCGCTGCTTTTGACTTCGAAACCATTCCCACCGGGACTTACAGGGTCTGGGGTGTTGCCTATACCGGCAACCTGACGGTTTTGACCGGTCAGGACGCTGCAGCAACAGCGCTCAGCGACGATTGTTATGATCTTTCCGACAATTTCATCTCCGTGGTGAGGGTTACCCCTGAAGGCGGCCAGATCGTTTCACCTGAAGGCGATTCCATCTCGCTTTGCGTAGGCGATCATATCCCGGATGTGGTACATTTCGCTTCCAGCGGTGCGTCCAATTCTCCGTACGCTTTCCTGGTCACCGACGAAAACGGTTTCCTGATCAGTCCGCTCCTCCAGGATAGTTTTGATTTTGACAATGCTGTCGGCGGCGGGATCCGGATCTACGGCCTGGCTTATACGGGGGCCTTATCCTTTTTGCCGGGCGATCCGGTGGAGGAAGTGGTGGCAGCCAACCCGGAATGCCTGGACCTTTCGGATAACTATCTGGTGCTGAACCTTACCCGGGTAGACGGAAGTCTGATCTTCACGGAGACCGGGGAAAAAGAAGTGGTCTACGTTTGCGCGGTAGACGGCAACGACGATATTATTTCTTTCTTCAGCGGGACGCTGGCGACCGCAGGCGCCTATAATTTTATCATCACCAGCGAAACCAACACGATTCTCGGGTTCATCAACGGCAATCAGCAAAACTTTGAAAATACCGGCCTCAAACGGCTCAGGGTCTGGGGTGTTTCCTACACCGGCGGCTTCGAAGCGGGCATAGGCGATAACATTGTGGAGTCGACCCTTTCCAGCGAATGTTATGCCCTTTCCAATAATTTCATCACCATTGTCCGGGACCTGCCCGACGGCGGAAAGATCAGTACAATTGCCGGCGATACCTCGCTTCTGTTGTGCATCGGAGCGGTGGACGGCCAGTTGCCGATGGTGACCACGAGTGTTTCTCAATCGGGGTATGTTTACCTGGTGACCAATACGGCCAATCAGGTACTGGAAGTGGTTGGCAGCGATGTGATCGACTTCAATGCTTTTGAGCCGGGAGACTACCGCATTTGGGGGCTTTCCTACACAGGTGAACTGAATGCGGCGCCTGGAATCGTGATTGAAGAATCTTCCGTTCTTGCTTCCAGTTGTTTTGAATTGTCTGAGAATTTTGTTGAAGTGACCCGTTCCGCCCCGGTTGGCGGCGGTGTACTGAGTGGTCAGGACGGACAAACGACGTTTTACTTCTGTCCGGATGCCAATCTGGAAGAAGCCATCGTCATTCTTTCATCCGACAGCCAGGTAGAAGGGGATTCCTACACCTATGTGATCGCCAACGAAACCAACCAGATCATCATTCCGGGCATCCTCGGCAATATCATTGACTTTGAACCGGCGGCGGATGGCATTTACCGCATTTACGGCATTTCCTATAACGGAACCTTCCTGGCCGGTTTCGGCGACAATGTGCTGACCGATCCGCTTTCCGACACCTGTTATGATCCTTCTGACAACTTCATCGAGGTGATCAAATTTTCTCCCAATGTCGATACCATAAAAACCGACCTGCTTGAAACGGAGGTTGTGTTTATTGCAGGCGACGGCGAACCTGATGTTTTTACATTTGTTGCACAGGGTATCACCCCGACGCCTTTTGCCTTTGTGGTGACGGATGAAAACAATACCACACTCGAAATTCTGGATGGAGATTTCAAAGATTTTGAGAATGGCGGCCCGGGGATCTTCAAAGTATGGTGCGTCAGCTATACCGGCAACCTGACCCTGGAGATCGGGGAAGACGTCACCTTCAAGGCGCTTTCCGACGAGTGTTTTGACCTTTCGGACAATTTTGTTTCGGTGTTCGGCCTGGAATCGGCTGCCAAAAGTACAGTGGAGGAGATCCGGGTTAAATCAGCCCGACCGGCTTTTTCCGGCAGGGCAGCCGCAAACGAGCTTCAGATAGCGCCCAACCCGTCGAGCATCTCCGCAATGATCAGCTGGGAATGGCCGCTTGAGTACGGAAAAGGTACCATGCGCCTGGTGGATCTGTCGGGAAGGATCGTAAATTCCTGGGAAGTGGAAATGACCAAAGGCTCAAATCTGTTTATGATGGATACTTCCGGATTGCCTTCGGGGTCATTCGTGTTGAGGATGGAAACCCCGGAGGGAATTTATATGAACCGGATTATTATTGCAAGATAAAGTTTCAGTCAGCAGTTGGCAGTTTTTGAAACCAAAAACTGCCAACTGCCAAACTGCATACCGTTATTTTACCCGCCACCTATTACGTAACGGACGCCAAGGGTGCCGTACCCTCCGCCGAAACCATTGATATAGCCGCTGAAAAAGAAGGTAGGAATCCAATCTGCCGTAATGCTGACGGGCGCATTGGGAAATTTGTAATCCAATCCCAGGTACCCCTGCAATCCGAAGGTCGTATTGGATGAGTCGGTGTCAAAATCAAAATTCCAGAAATAAGCGGAAAGACCCCCGCCCCAGTACCACTGCAGGCCGTCTACGCCATTGATCGGCGCGTGTTTCTGGTAGGCGCCGCTCACAGAAAACCAACCATAACCCGACCAGCTGCGGAAACCAACGTAGGCTTCAATCGCAGAAGATTCGTTCAGGAAGGTCTTGTACGAGGCAGCAAGCGGGTAGCCCAAACGAGCTCCGATAGCGGATTTGTACAACTGGGCCTGGGCCGGGACGGCCATTGCCAGCAGTAAAGTCACAACAAAGGCTGGAATAATAAGGTTCTTCATGTTCAAAATGTGTTTACTGAATTAATTTGGTTTATGGATTATTTTTCTTCATCAAGTTTTTTCATTAACGCCTCGGTTTCCTGCATCATCTTTGTCCACTCCTTTCTCAGATCCTCTTTTTCTTTGGTCGTTAAACTATCCGTTTCAGTTTCGGAATTGACCTTTTCCTCCAGGGTCTTGCGCCGGCGTTCCAGTTCGAGCAGTTTGTCAACGGCGCCGCTGTCGTTGATATCCTCGGCCCGCTTTTTCATGGTTTTGAACAAACCGCCGATTTTCTCCAGGGCGTCATCGTATTTGCCCTGATCAAATTTTTCCTTTTCTGTTTTGAGCAGGGCAAACCCGGCCTTGCCCAGTTCGCCAACCTTGGAAAAGATTTCCTTGGATTGTGCCTTTTCTTCGGTATTGCCGAAGAAATAGTTGTAAATCAGAATACCCACTAAAAGCAAAAGTCCGATTTTGATAATCCCGCGGATCATAGTACGATTGATTTTTTGACAAAGCTAGCCAGATAGAAGGGAATTGGCAAATTCAGATCGACATTAATTCCCGCAGCAGGTCGATGATCGTACTTTCATTGCAGCAGGTTGACTGACGGTTGCGCTGCCAGGTTTCTATCGCTCCGGCGTATTGGGGCAGTGTTTTGATAAGAGAAGCGGTATTCAATTCTACCGGCGTTCTTGTTGTTGGTGAAGTTTGGAGAATGTAGACGTTGACGGTTTGGAATATTTGTTTCAAAGGATCCCCTTCCAGATTTTTGCGGATTTTTTTCCAAAGGGATACCTTGCCTTTGTAAAGCGACTGGTAAACGCCGTCCGGAAAATCTTCCAGATGTGAACGGTAAGCCTCGTTTTCAAGGCCGTTTATCCGGATTTCGAACCAGTTCCGGGCCGGCAGCGCCCCTTGGGTTTTGTCGCTTGTTTTGACCAGCAATACTTCGTTCACCAGGTCAAAATTAACCCAAACCTGCAAAGGCTGTTCTTCGCTGGTCAGGTAAAGATCCGCCCATTTCCATCCTTCAAACAACAGCGGGCTGCCCATGACCTGCCCTGCGGTAACCACCTGGCCAGGTACGGGTTTGAGCAGCGACCGGACGGTTTCGGCAGGATTATCGCCCTGCTGGGCCCCGGCTTTTTGAAAAGGAGCAAATACCACGAACAGCAGCGAAATGGCAAAATAGCGCAACATGAGTATGATCGTCTTTACAGGTGTTTCGCCCCGGCCCGGTTCAGGCCTCGGCACTTATTTCATTAATCCCTTAATAAATGGAGTTTAATTCTGGATGACAGCCGCGTCTGTGGCGTTGTAGATGATAGATGCTGGTCACGTCCCGGTGGATCCGGCGTTCATTCCGGCGTACAAATATATGAATCTTCTGCATATCCGTTGATCCAAAAATGATTTTTCCTGCAATTCTAAGGTTGTTGAGCTTAATTTTCTAATTTCGCGGCTCGCAAAAAATCCTGTCCAGGGAATTTCTGAACCTTTTCGGGTGTTTAAAAAGAACAAAACTGCAGGCCTTATGGAATACAAGCCGAGGGAGATCGAGCGGAAATGGAAACAGTACTGGGATGACGAGGAAGTCTACAAAGTAAGCAATCAAAGTGAAAAGCCCAAATTTTATGTGCTGGATATGTTCCCCTATCCATCCGGTTCCGGCCTGCACGTCGGCCATCCCCTGGGGTATATCGCCTCCGACATCTTTTCCCGTTATAAAAGGCTGAAAGGGTTCAACGTCCTGCACCCCATGGGGTACGACGCATTCGGGCTGCCCGCCGAACAATACGCCATCCAGACGGGTGTGCACCCGGCCGTTTCCACCGCGGCCAATGTGGCCAATTTCCGCGCTCAACTCGATAAACTTGGTTTTTCCTACGACTGGTCGAGGGAAGTCAGTACCGCCGATCCCGGTTTTTACAAATGGACCCAATGGATCTTCCTCCAGCTTTTTGAACATTGGTATGACCGCTCCCTGGACAAGGCGCAGCCCATCGCAACCCTGATCGCACGCCTGGAAGCTTCCGGTACAAAAGACCTGGACGCTGCCTGCTCCGACCTCCTGAATTTCTCCGCCGCGGATTGGAAAACCATGAGCCCAAAGGAAAAGGACGATGTACTGATGAACTTTCGCCTGGCTTACCGCCGGGAAACCTTTGTAAACTGGTGTGACGAACTGGGCACCGTTCTGGCCAACGACGAGGTCAGGGACGGGGTTTCCGTACGCGGGGGCTACCCGGTCGAACGCAAAGCCATGTTGCAATGGTCGTTGCGCATCACCGCCTACGCCGAACGCCTGCTCAACGACCTGGATACCCTGGACTGGTCGGAGGCGATGAAAAAAATGCAGACCAACTGGATCGGCCGCTCCACTGGCGCGCAGTTGTTTTTTAACGTTGCCGGCAGCGACCTCCAGATCGAAATATTCACCACCCGTGCAGATACCATTTACGGCGCCACCTACATGGTTTTAGCCCCCGAACACGACCTGGTGGAGATCCTCACCACAAAGGAATGCGGCAAAGCGGTGCAATCCTACCTGGAATACGTAAAAAGCCGGTCGGAACGCGAACGCATGGCCGACGTGAAAGCCGTCACCGGGGTCTTCCTGGGGTCCTATGCCGTCAACCCCTTCACCGGGGAAAATATCCCCATCTGGATCGGCGAATATGTGCTGAAGGACTACGGTACCGGCGCTATTATGGCTGTACCTGCCGACGACGAACGGGACCTGCGCTTTGCCCAAAAATTTGGCCTGCCCGTCGTGGAGATCATCGACAAATCCATGTACCCCGGCGCAACCATCGAGGACAAACTGGGCAAAATGATCAACTCCGGCCCGTACAACGGCATGGAGGTCCCCGACGCCATCGAGGCCATTTCCGCCAAAATAGAAGAAATGGGGATCGGCAAACGCCGCATCAACTACAAGCTCCGTGACGCCATTTACAGCCGGCAGCGCTACTGGGGCGAACCTTTTCCGATCGTCTACGATCCGGACGGGGTAGCCCAAGCAATGCCCCTGTCTGATCTGCCGCTGGAACTGCCCGAACTGGATGACTTCAAACCTTCTCCCGGCGTAAAGTCGCCCTTGGCCCGCAAATCCGACTGGGTAAACCTGCCCGGCGGTTATACGCGGGAGACGGATACCATGCCCGGGTTTGCCGGCTCTTCCTGGTACTTCCTCCGGTATATGGACGCGCGGAACGAAAGTGAATTCGCCAGCCGGCAGGCCGTCAGCTACTGGCAGGATGTCGACCTCTATATCGGCGGCACCGAACACGCGGTCGGTCACCTGATGTATTCCCGTTTCTGGCATAAATTCCTGTACGACAAAGGCCTTGTGCCCACGGTCGAGCCCTTCCGCAAGCTGGTCAACCAGGGCATGATCCAGGGCATCATCCTCAATATCCACCTGGCTCATTTTGTGAAAGAAAGCGACTGGCGCGACGGTACCCGCTACGCCGACCGCACCACAGGCATGGAATACGCCGTCTGGGTGGGCGCCCATACCCTGCCGGGCCAGCCTTTCCATCACCCTGAATTTGGCCCCGGTTTCCTGGTATTGGACCCCGACAACCGGATCACCCGCAAAGCCCCCTTTTCGCTGGGAAAAGAGATCAGCGTGGACGGCAAAACCCAATACCGCCTGTACAAAAATACCGTAGATACCCTGGCCGGCAACCCCGACCAGAACGCCTCCTATTTCGCCTCCCTGCTGGAGCAAGGCAGCGCTTTTGCCTGGCAAAAGGACGAATCAGGAGCCGGATACCTCGACCTGAGCTCGGAGATTGGGAAGATGTCCAAGTCCCTTTACAATACCATCAACCCGGATGATATAGTGGAACGCTATGGCGCCGACTGTTTCCGGATGTACGAAATGTTCCTCGGGCCGATCGAACAGGGCAAACCCTGGAACACCACCGGTATTGACGGCGTCAGCCGCTTCCTGCGGAAATTCTGGGGGCTGTACGTCAACGAACAAGGCGACTGGCGGGTGACCGACGGCGAACCTTCCAAAGAAGAATACAAGGTGCTGCATACCGCCGTGAAAAAAGTGACGGAGGATATCGAACGCTTGTCATTCAACACCTGCGTCAGCGCCTTCATGGTAGCTGCCAACGAGCTGGGTCGTCTGGCCTGCAATAAAAAGGCCGTTCTGCAACCGCTGGCCGTGCTGATTGCGCCCTTTGCGCCGCACCTGGCCGAAGAACTCTGGCGCCTGTTGGGCAACGGAGGCACCGTTCACAGAGCAGCCTACCCTGAACCCGACGAAAAATACCTGGTGGAAGATTCCGTCACCTATCCCATTGCCATCAACGGAAAAACCCGAGGCACGGTGGATTTCCCGGCCAATGCCACACCGGCTGAACTGGAAAAGATCGCCCCGACGCTGGAAATCGTTCAGAAATACCTGGACGGAGCAACCATCCGGAAGGTGATCGTGGTTCCCGGGCGAATGATTAATATTGTGGTGTAGGGAATCCTGCCTTTTCCTTAATTTTACCCCGGATGAAACCACTGACCCGATGAAAAATGCCAAACCGGGAAAAGGCGTCCGGTTGACAGCCTACGCCATAATCACTATCCTCATTTTAACGGTAATCGTTTTAAGCCTGGAATTCTATTTCAGACCCCAACCTGCTTACGCCAGGGCGGGATACTCCTATGATCCTCACCTGATCTTCCGGCTGACACCCAACCTGGCCGGCGAAAAACCGCATGCCTGGGGAAAAACCGGTTTACCACCCTATACCCTGAGGTTCAATAATGAAGGATTCAGAGGGGAGGACATCAGAACAGAAAAAGCGCCCGGGATCGCCGCCCGCATACTCGTTTTGGGCGATAGTTATACCGCCGGACTGGATTTTCCCGATCATAAAATCTTTACCGGGCAATGGGCGCGCATGCTGAACGCCGGCGACAAAAAATATGAAGTGCTGAACGCCAGTTGCCCTTCCTGGGGAACCGACCAGCAGTACGTTTACTGGAAACAGGAAGGCATCCGGCTTCAACCCGATAAGGTGGTGATCATGTTTTGCCCCAACGACCTGAGGGAAATGTGGAACCACAATCTGATCCGCCTCGACGACCAAACCGGCGAGATCAAAATTAAAAAGGCCCGCCTGCCCTTCAAGGAGCGAATGGGATGGAAACTGGCTTCAAAATCCGCTTTTTTCCAATTCCTGCAACAAAAGGTATTGCACTCCGATTACGGCAATTTTTTCAGAATATTCCATTTTTACCCGGTCAATTACGGCGTAAATGACAGCACGGATTGGGATATGCCCATGTACCTTGAAAACCCCATTCCGGCGATGGACGACAGTTATCAATTGCTCGAAAAGCTGCTCGCCGATATAAAATCCGATTGTGCAAGGATCGGGGCTGATCTGCACCTGGTGAAAATCCCGATCCGCGTGGAAGTGGACAGTACCTATATTGCTCCCGGCCTGTCACCTTTGATCGTGGAGGAGAAACTCAGGGTATTGGCTGAACGGAACGGCATCACCTACCACAACCTGAATAGCCGGCTGAGGGAACAAGCCGACCCCAAAGGCATCTTTATGGACTGGGAGTACCACTACGACCAGGACGGCCACGACTGGATCGCAAAATTTCTGTTCGAAACCATCAAACCGGATTGACCGTTAACGAAACTTCGAAAGTTTCGTTAACGTTGGTGAAATCCGTACTTTTGTCCCATGGGAAAACCGATTTGTTTACGCCGTCCCCTGGGTTCAGGCGCCCTCCTCGTGATTTTGTTCATTTCCTGTGACCAGTCGAAATTTATGGAACTGACCGTCCTCCACCGCCGTACGCTGGAAGGTATTTCCGCGGCTTCCGGCATTGAAACCCTCGATGACCGGATCTATATCATCGGAGACAACATCCCCTGGCTCTACCAACTGGATGACGCTTTACAAACGACCCGGAAATTCCGGATTGCCTCCGATAGCGGCATGGTGGACGGTGTGATCCCCAAGGGATTCAAACCGGATTTTGAAGCCACCGCCATGACCCATTGGAACGGCGAACCCGTGTTGCTGGTATTTGGTTCCGGTTCCAAATCCCCGGAACGGGATACCATGGTTCGCCTGAACCCGGTATCGGGGAAGGGGATAAGATCCTGGCCGATGGACCAAATTTACAAGGCGGCCAGGAAAGTTGCCGGTTTAAAAAAGAAAGATTTCAATATCGAAGCGGCCGTGGCTACGGAAACAGACCTCTACCTCTTCAACCGGGGTAAAAATCAGGTTTTCCATTATCGGCTTTCCGAATTTTTTGAAATGCTCGAAACCGGAACCGCATCTCCGCCGGCGGGTGTGTACCCGGTTCGGTTGCCGGCTATCAGGGGCATCCGGTCGGGTTTTTCCGGCGCGACCCTGGTCCCGGGAGAAAACAGGATCCTGTTCACGGCGTCGGTGGAAAACACGGAAAACTGGATCGATGATGGCCAGATCCTGGGCAGTTTTGCGGGCATACTCGATCTTGGCGCCCTGGCCGGCAACCCGGCGCCCGAATGCCGTCAGCTACAGGAAAACGGAGGCCCTATGGCCGTCAAAATTGAGTCGGTGGCGGTGCAAAGGGTTGTACCCGGCGCCATCCATATGGTATTGGTATCCGACAGCGACGATGGGAAATCGGAATTGCTGGAAGCCGTGTGGCGCCACTAGTACCTCCAACCTCCGGTTGGAGGCCCACTAGTACCTCCAACCTCCGGTTGGAAGGGTTTTTACTCCAACCAGAGGTTGGAGCTACTAATCCGACGTCCGGATCACGGTCGTTTCCTGTATCCAGCACCCCACCCGGTAGGAGCCGCCCACGTTGAGGCTGCGCAGAAAAACGTCTTCCCGGTTGGGCATATATTTGGCAAACTGGTTGATCCATTTATTCGCTTCGGAGGTAACGGAAGGGTCCACCCGCTTGGCCTGGTTCCACATGTCGATAGCCGGCCAGACGACGATCTGGCTGTCCCATCCCCGGCCAGGCCCGCAGACCGGCCCGCTTGAGGCGTAAAGCCGTCCGATATGGATATAGGGTTCTCCCCAGTTGGGCCGCGCTTCTGCCGCTTTGAAGGCGTATTGGCGCGACCTGGAGAAGTTTTTGAGGTGGGTCTGGTAGATCCGGGAGATCAGCATGTACAGCTCTCCCTTTTTTTCCCTGGCGGGTTCTTCCTGGATCGCCTGTTCAAAAAGTTCGATTGACCGGGCGTAGTTGCCGTTTCGGTATTCCTGGTATCCTTGCGTCAAAATACCAGGGGCTTCCACGCAGTTTTTATTGCCCGCGGCGATCAGTGCAGCAAATTTTTCATTGACCTCAGGGCAATCCCCGAATTTCAGAAAAGCGTAAACCGACCGGAGGGTTTCGCAGTTCGCCGGGTCGGCTTCGAAATCTTTGTAATATTTATCGAGGTAATATTCGCAGGGGTAAAAACCCTTTACGGATTCAAAAGCTTCCAGCCGGACCGGGGCGTATTCCTGGATGATTTTCCAGCGTTCACATTCCGTGCCCTTGCAATCGGAGAGTCCTTTTTCGATCCGGCGGCGGATGAACTTATCATACCGTTGGGCCTCTTCCATGGGGATCTTCCCCTCCTGGTAGAGGTCGACCAGTAGCGCGGTAAAAGGGTTGATCACAAAATCCTGGGTTTTAATGGCGTCCGTTTCGATGGATGATTTGAACATCGAATAGATTTCCTCCCGCGAGGCGCGTTTGGGGTATTTGTAAAAATAATCAAAAGCTTTGCGGGCAATGATATAACCGCCTTCGGGGTAACATTCCTGTATCCGGTCGTAGATCCGGAAGATCTCATCGATATACCCTTCTTTTTGGAGGGTATCGTGGGTTTGCGACATGAAGTATTCCATAAAAAATATGCCGTCGGCAAATACTGTATTTCGTTTGCCGTCGGCTGCGGGGGCAACTTCGTACACTTTTTTCCACAGGTCGTAAGATTTGGCGTAATCCTTGACCTTCATAAAATCGCGGTAGAGCACATAATTGGTTTCCACTTCATCGGGGTTGGGCGCGTCCTGGAATTTTGGACAGGGGCTGAGGTTTTCTTCTTCCGTTTTGGGCTTTTCAGTCACAACCGGCGTCGTTTGAGCGACTGGTTCTGTCGTTTTCGGGGTGCAGGCCATGATCAGCAGAAAGGCCGGAATGGAAAGAAGAAAAGTTAATTTTTTCATGATCGTCATTTTTAAATATTGCCTGTCGATTCACCCGATTCCTCACACATTGAACAACGGCGCACCCCAGAGTAAGGCAGGGTGCGCCGTTGTTTATATAGATTGAACAAAATGCATTTTTGGAGGCTGTCTGATAAAAGAGGAAGCCAGGTTATTTGTATTTAACTTTGACGGTTTCTCCGATCCAGCAGCTCACCCGTACGGATGCGCCTTCGCTGATACCGCGCATGAAACCTTCCTGTTTTTCAGGCAGCGCGTCGGCATACTGGCCGATCCGTTTGTTGGCGTCGTCGGCAACTTCGGAATCGACGGATTTGGCGTAATAGTATTTTTCCATAGCAGCGATAATGGCCATGCGCGAATCCCAGTCGTCGCCGCAACTGCGGCTGGTGCGGGCGTACATGTCGCCGATCAGGATATAGGGTTTGCCCCAGTTGGGTTTGAGGCTGGCAGCCTTGCGGGCATTTTCCCTTGCGGTGGCGTACTGCCCCAGTTCCCAGGTCTGAATGAAGGCGATGCTGTAATAAACCTGCGCTTTCACTTCCGGGTCGTCGGAGGTGCGGAGGCATTCCTCATACCTGGCCAGGGCTTCGGAATGTTTGCCTTCCCGCTGCAACTGGGAGCCGTCGTAACAAGGATTTTCAAGCCGGCGCTGTTTTTCGACCTCTTCGTTAAATTTGGCGGCCAACCCTTCGTAATGGGTTTTTACATCCTGTACAAACGGATCCTCTTCCGGGCAACCCCGTTCCTTCAGCGTGACATACACGTATTTCAGGTTTTCCAGGTTGTTTTGGTCTTTTTCGTACAATGGCTTGAGTTTGCCTTTGAAATAGGTGCAATCAAAGATCTCATTTTCAATTTCTGCGGTCCGGAAGTGGTTTTCCATAATGGCCAGCCCGGATTCATGGTATTGGCCGTAGGTTTTGTTGTTGACCTTGTTGTGTTCGGCAATTTTGGTCAACTGGCTGTGAATGTCCAGGAATTCTTCCTTGGTTACCTGCTTGTTTTTGTACAGGTAAGACATCAACTGACCCAGGGGATCGTACACGATATACTCGGTATCGTTTTTACCCATTTCGATGGCCTTTTTAAAGGTATCGAAGGTTTCCCTGGAATATCCCCAACCCGGGGTGTAGAACATATCAAAGGCCTTTCGTCCCATCAGGAAGGCTTCGTTTTTATAACATTTGGCCTGTTCGTCGTAGAGCTTGAACACCCAGTCGCCGTACTCTTTCTTTTTGGTGTCATCGGTGGCCTTCAGCATCAGGGCTTTGTACAATTTCCGGCCGTCGACAAAATGCGAAGGTCGTTGACCGTCGGCGGCGGGAGCAATTTCATACGCTTTTTTCCAGTTGTCAAAAGCAATTTTGAAATTGGCTTCATCCAGTTCGGACACCAATTGTTGTTCCGTGCGGTCTTTAACAAACGGGCGATAAACCACGTGTGCGTTTTCCGCTTCTTCTTTCCGAGGATTGTCATTCCATGTCTGACACTGTGAAGAGGCCTGACCAACCCAAAGGACGCTAACCAAAGCAGCCATCCAAACATTGCGTAGTTCCTTCATGATTAATTGAATTTTCTTTTGAAAAACCAAGAATTATCGTTAAGAGTAAAACCCAGATTGAGTTTGAAATAAGTTTCGGTTAATACATCTTTCACACCCAGTTTGCCGGCCTCCACGGAGACATCGACGAAGGATAACTGTTGTCTGGGCATGATGATGGGGAAGCCGAAACCCAGGGTCAGCGCAGTTTGTTTCAGTTGCGCTCCATTGACGGTTCTCGGGTCCCCGGCCTGGAAAAAACCGGCCCGGTACGCCATTCTTTTTCCATAGCTGTTGTAGGAAGTCGCATTGGGGATGTATTCGACACCCAACGCCAGGCGATAGCTGTCTTTCAATTGCTCCGGTTTGGCAGGGTTGGAAAAATTGCTCCATTTCCCGGTGGAATATTCCAGCCCCAGGCGAATTTTATTCGCTTGCTCGTAGGCGACCCCCACCGTCCATTGCGAAGGCATTTCCACATCGGCTATAATCCCGGACTGGAACAGGAAGGTATCGATGATCACCCCGACATAACTGGACACGTTGTTGCGCTGGAAAAAGCGGCTGGCTTCGCTGCTCAGGTTTTGGGCCGGACTGCCGTAGGCGCCGAAGACCAGGCGTTTTCCGGAGTTTTCGCGCACACCGGCGGCGTTGTTCTTTTTAAAATGATAAACGTATTGGGCTCCGACCGTCCAGGTCAGCCCGTTCAGGGCGATCTCATTGCGGTATTCGGTCTCATAGGAATGCGTGAGGCTGTCAAATGAAACCCGCCGGCTGTAAACGGATTTGCCGAAATTGTATTCCAGGTTCAGACCCAGGGAAAAATCCTTGTATTTAATGGAATTGCCCCATTGAGCCCGGTAGATGCCGCCGTCTCCTTTCAGGTAATTGGTCGCTACCTTGAAATTTTCGTCAGAAACTTTGGACTCGACATTGTACCCCACCCGGGTATGCGGCGCCAGGGAAAGGCTCATACCGAAGTCCCAGGGCGAACGGTTGCGGTCAAGCGCGCGGGAAAGCGGGTTTTTTAAGGGGAACCCCAGGGCCATATACGACAGGTTTCCGCCCCATACATTGTCCGACCCGGCGGGCGTAGCCAAACGCGACCAGGCGCCGTAGAGCCCTACTTCAAAAGAAGTGGATTGCAAATGCGAAAGCGAGGCAGGATTGGCCAGGTTCAGGTGGTACAGATCATTGTAAGCGGCCGTAAGCCCTCCCATTCCGGAGGAAGCGGTCAGGTAACCCGGCAGAATATCGCCCAGGCCAAAGCGCGAATAAGGGGAATTGCTCTTGGGTTTAATGACAACATTTTCGTTCTGAGCCTGCAGAACATTGCCCAAAAAAACTGCAAAAAACAAAATCAGAAAATTACGCCAGGTGTTTGACATTATAAGTTAATATTTTGTTTAGTCCGGTCAGGACTAAATCGGAAGCCGCAAATATCTCGCTTTTCAATTGATTCACAAAAAAATCCGCGTCGCCTCCGGTTAAAATAACGATGATTTCTCCAAATTGCTTCTTCACCAGGGAGATCATCCCTTCAATTTCCAGCAAAACGCCCCATTGGGCGCCGTTGCGAAGGGCTGTTTCGGTGGAATTTCCAAACAGTTGCCCGAATGGCCCGGGGGCCGCCAACGGCAGGGAGGCCGTAAAGGCGTTCATGGCTTGCAACCGCATCCGCAGGCCGGGCGATATATTGCCTCCCAGGTAGACGGTTCCGCTTTCCAATATGTCATAGGTGATACAGGTGCCGGCGTCGATGACCAGACTGGTTTTGCCGGGAAACAGGGCAGACGCCCCTGCGACTGCCGCCAGCCGGTCTTTGCCCAGCGTTTCCGGCGTTTTATAAACATTACGAATCGGCAATGGCGTTAAATGATCCAATGCGAGGTATTTATAACGGGAACGGAAGAAAGCGTCCAATTTATTTGTCTTGCTGCCCGCAGTACTTGATAAGATGACACTTTCGACCGGGTGGTTGGTTGTATAGGACAAAAAATCTTTTACCGTCCATTTATCCCATACTTCCTTCGATACGAGCTTGTCGCCTTCAAAAAGGCCCAGCTTGGCCCTTGTATTCCCGATATCGACCGCAAGATGAATCAATTGATCTGCTTTTGGTTTGTGACGCAAAGATGGCGACAAAGTATATTATAGTTTTGTTAAACTTCTCCAGCCGGGTTACCTTTGCATTTATTTGAAGGATTGTGGCCCTGTCTTGCGAAGTTTGGTGTGGTTTGGAATGGTTTGGTGTGGTTTGGAATGGTTTGGTGTGGTTGGAGAAGTTAACAATCCAACCCACCTACGCTGAAGCTACGGCGGGCGGAGCCAATCCAAACAATCCCATTTGGCAGGATGCAGTTTTTGCCCATTAACTTCTCCCAAAACGAATGCCCATGAAGGTCTTTTGGACGCTGCTCGCCTTCTTATCATCACTTCACCACATTTGCGGCCAGATGTGGACGGGCGCCGATACTTTATACGGCAACGAATGGATCGACTATGACCAATCCTACTTCAAGATCCGGGTTGCCGAAGACGGCGTTTACCGGCTGACTTACGAAACAATGATAACCGAGGGTATTCCGGCAAACGCACTGAACCCGGGGCAATTCCGCTTGTTTCGCAATGGACAGGAAGTCCCCTTGTATTCACCCGCCGCCACCGGAATGGGCCCCGGCGATTACCTTGAATTTGTCGGGTTTAAAAATCGCTCGGAACTGGACCGGTTCCTCTTCCCGGATCCGGACGGACAGTTGCTCAACCCGGAATACAGCCTGTTCAATGATACGGCAGCCTATTTCCTGACGTGGACCGACCAGCCCTCCGCTCTGCGATTTGCGGACACCGGGAATGACCTCAATAACCTGCCGCCCCGCGAGGAGTGGTTTTGGTATGACCTGAAAAGGGTTTTTACGAACGCCTTTGTCCAGAAAATTAACGGCGACGGCGTTTCAGAGTCCGCCTTCGAGGTGGGCGAGGGTTTTGCCACAGGCCACACAGCCAGTCATGAAATTTCCCTGAAACCGGAGCATGTCTTTCCGGCGGCTGAAAATGCCGTTTTTACCCTTCGGTTTGCCTCCAGCCACGGTTTTTCCCACCAGATGACGGTAACTTCAGGGACTACCGTGATCGCGCAGGACAATTTTAGCGGGGTTCGCCTGCTCAATATCACCCACGAGAAACCGGCCGGCCAACTGGCTTCCACCGAAATTGTAAAGATCAGCGGCGCGGCGCCCAACAACGACCGCTACGCGGTGGCCAATGTCCGGTTGAAGTATCCCCGGGCTTTCAATTTCGGCGGGCAACCGTTGTTTTTCTTTGAGATCGCCGCCGGTCCGGCAAAATACCTGGAGATCGACAATTTTGACAGCGCCGGCGGACAACTGGTCCTCTATGACCTGACTAACCGCCAAAGGATCGTTCCTTTTATACAGGATGCAAAAGTGAAAATAAGGTTGGCCCCTTCAGCGGTTAACCGGCAAATGGCGCTGGTGAACGGTTCAAAAGCCCTGAAAACGGTAGTTAACCTCGAACCGGTTGAGTTTGTGGATTATTCCGGTGCAGACGCCGATTATCTGATCATCTCCAATGCCGCCTTGTTCAACGACGGGCAGGGGCAAAACTGGGTACAGGCCTACGCCGATTACCGGGCCGGCGCCGCCGGCGGTTCCTTCAGCCCGTTGATCGTTGAAACAGGCCAGCTCTACGACCAGTTTGGCTACGGCATTGACCGCCATGTGATCGCCATTCGCAATTTTGTCCATTTTGTTCATCAAAAATGGAGTAACCTGCGTTACGCGCTCATCATCGGCAAAGGCCGGGAATATGGACAGGTCCGCCGGCACGATCAACTGGTCAACCCGGCAAATGCTTCATTTTATGTGCCCACCTACGGTTCACCGGGGTCGGACGCCCTGATGATCGCATCGCCCGGCAGGCAGGCGCCTTTGGTCCCCATAGGCCGTATTCCGGCTTCCTCCCCCAGGGATATCAGGTGGTACCTGGACAAAGTAAAGGAATACGAGAATATTCCGGATGACGAAGCGGGCAGGGGCTGGCGGAAAGAAGTGATCCATCTGGGCGGCGGTGGAAACCCGGGAGAACAACAGGTGATCCGCAATGCGCTGAGTCAAATGGAGCGCATTCTCAACGGTAACGCTTACGGCGCCAATGTGTTCTCATTCTATAAAACAAGTCCGGATCCCATCCAGCAATCCCAGGCCGAACAGATCAGCGCGCGCATCAATACCGGGGCAGGCATGGTTACCTTTTTCGGACATTCCGGTACCGGCGGGTTCGATTTCAGCATCGACGACCCGGCGACCTACCGGAACAAGGGTAAATACCCGGTGATGTTTTCCCTGGGCTGCCTTTCCGGTCAGATGCACAGCGAAATTGTGAGTGTAGGCGAGGATTTTGTTTTCCAGGATGAAAAAGGCGCCATTGCGTTTTTTGCCACTGTCGGGTTCGGGTATATTCACACCCTCAATATTTTTGCCCGCAAATATTACGACCTGATCGGCGGCGAAATGTACGGCCGGGGTATTGGGGATGTACTTCGCCAGGCCATCATTGCTTATGAGAACAACCAGGATCTTCCGATGCGGACGTTGGTCCAGCAATTTGCACTGAACGGCGACCCTGCCTTGAAAGTGATGCCGTTTGAAGCCCCTGATTACCTGGCTTTGGCCGAAACCGTCCGGTTTTCCCCTGGTAACATTACCGCCCAGACCGACAGCCTGGAATTAACCTTCAACATCCGCAACCTGGGTAAGGGGATTGCCGACTCTATTACCGTTGAGGTCGACCGCCAGTTCCCGGACGGCGTGCGGGTGCAATCCGGCAGGCGAACCATTGCAGCGCCTTTTTTTGAATCCGGGTTCAGACTCAAACTCCCTGTCCGGGGCGCCAGGGCGATCGGACTGAACCGGTTTTTTATCCGGGTAGACGCAGACAACAAGGTGAATGAACTGCCGGCGCCCATTGCCGAAAACAACAATGAACTGTCCGATGGCCAGGGTGAAAAAGGGATTGGCCTTTATATTTTTGCAAACAGCGTTACCACCCTTTCTCCTCCTCATCTGGGGATCGCCGGCGCTCCGGACCTCACCCTGATGGCCTCTACCGCCAATCCGTTTGTACCCGAACAAAAGTACACGGTGGAACTGGATACCGCTCAAAATTTCAACAGTCCGATCCTGCTGCGCAAGGAAATTGTCCAAAGCGGCGGCCTCATTAAATGGCAGCCCCAGACAACCTGGGCCGACTCCACGGTTTATTATTGGCGGATCAGCCCCGATACCACCGACGGGCAGGGCTACCGGTGGAGCAACAGCTCGTTTCTATACCTTGAAGGTGCAAAATACGGCTGGAACCAATCCCATTTTTACCAGTTCCGGGAGACGCAAAACACCAATATGGAGCTTTCGGAGGATCGCCGCGGGTTCAAGTTCCTCGATGATCTGAAATCCATCCGGGTGAAGAACGGCGTTTACCCGGATGTCTGGCCGGAGGTTGCCATCAACAACGACCCTTATATTTACCTGCCCTGGGACAATCCGATCAGGGGCGGCCTTTATATCTGCGTGCTGGATTCCATAACGGCCGACCCCTGGATCAATCCGCCGCCAGGGCTCTACGGCAGCCATATTTCCCCGTGGGCTTATTGGGCGGCTTTTCCTTATTCCACCCAAACACCGGAGGGGCGAAGCCTGGCGATTCAATTTTTGCGCGACATCGTGCCTTCCGGGAACTATGTGCTCATTTATACGGTGCAATACGCCAATTCCCATTACGAACCCGAGGAATGGGCACAGGATTCGTTGAACCTCGGTACAAATTTGTTCCGGATACTGGAGGAACAGGGTGCAACATCCATCCGGCAAACTGCCGGCCAGGGCGCCCAACCCTACCTGTTATTTTATAAAAAAGACGACCCTTCGTTCCCGGTTTTTGAAAAACTGGCCGAACCCGGGGAAGAGATCCTGGAAGTTTTTTCTATTGCAGGACTTTGGGACCAGGGTATGGTCCGTTCCCCGTTCATCGGACCGGCAAGCAGTTGGTCCGAACTGAAATGGCGGGTCGAAAACACCGAACCCAAAGACGAGTGGGGGTTGAATCTTTACGCCATCCGGGCCGATAGTACCCGCCAGCTGATGATCAGCGGCTGGACCGGAACGGATACCACCCTGCATTGGCTCGACGCGGCGGAATTCCCCTTTGTACAGTTGGAATATGAGGCAAAAGATACGTTCCTGCGGTCAGCGCCCGACCTGCCCTACTGGCGGGTTTATTACGAAGGCATACCAGAGGCTGCGCTCAATCCGCATGCCGGGTTGGTTTTTAACAGGGATACCCTTCAGCAAGGCGAACGCCTGAATCTTTCGGTAGCTGTTGAAAACATCAGCCCTTATCCGATGGACAGCCTGCTGGTGAAGTACCTGGTTGCCGATGGCGCCAACAATAACCAGTTGTTTTACCGGCGTTACCGCGATTTGCCTGCAGGCGATACCCTGATGGCCGGCTTTGAACTGGATGTCCGTCAATTGCAAGGCCCCAAAAGTCTGTTGGTTGAAGCCAACCCGGAAAACGACCAGCCCGAACTGACCCATTTTAACAACCTTGGCCAGTTGGATTTCCTGGTGCAGAAAGACGCCCGCAATCCCCTCCTGGACGTCACTTTTGACGGTTCCAGAATATTGGACGGCGACCTGGTTTCCGCCCGACCGCATATTGTGATCCATATGGAGGACGAAAACCCGTATTTGCCGCTGGCGGATACCGCTTTGTTTAAGGTTTTGGTCCAATTTCCCGGAGAAGGTGATGTGCACCCCGTCAGTTTTGAATCCGGTGCGCTGCTCTTCATGCCGGCTTCCGGCAACAGGAACCGGGCGAGTGTGGAATGGACGCCCGAATTCACCCAATCCGGGGTCTATACGCTGATCGTCCAGGGCAAAGATGTTACCGGCAACCCCAGCGGCAGGCTCGACTACAAGGTTTCATTCGAAGTGATCACAGAGTCCCGCATTTCCCATATTTTCAATTATCCCAATCCTTTTTCCACCTCCACGCAATTTGTATATACCCTGACGGGGAGTGAGCCGCCGACCTGGTTTATGATCCAGATCCTGACCATTTCCGGGCGGGTGGTGCGGACGATTACCCAGGACGAAATCGGCCCCCTGAAGATCGGTACACACCGCACCGATTTCACCTGGGACGGAACCGACGAATTCGGCGACCGGCTGGCCAACGGGGTGTACCTCTACCGGGTGGTGGCAAAAGACGGCGCCGGCAAAGATTTTGGCCATTTTGATACCGGTCATGACGGGTTTTTTACCAATGGGTTCGGAAAAATGGTTATTTTAAGGTAAATTTATAAAATGAGCCTGAGGCGATTTTTGAGCCCATTTTGGTTATTGGTATGGGCTTTTTTTCTTTTGGCTATTGAGACTTGTCTGGAATATATTCACAATGAAAGAATTGTGAAACTCGATTATAGCCGATTATTTTCAGGCGCTGAATTTCAAATTCATTCAGCCGATTATCACCCCAATGCGCTTGCCTACAAAAGGCTGGCTCAACAATTAAGTATGGATATTCCTCAAATAATGAAACAGGCCAGCCATTAGGTTATGCATTTCGAAGTACAATTTTATCCATTTACAATCAGCACTGACCCGGACAAACTGGATGTCCGGCTGGTTCACGATTACCTTTCCAACCATTCCTATTGGGCAGCCGGCATACCGCTGGAAACCGTAGAAAGATCCGTCCGGAATTCACTTTGTTTTGGACTGTACTACGAAAGCGGCCAGATCGGATTTGCAAGGGTCGTCACCGATTTTGCCACCTTTGCCTATCTTGCAGATGTTTTTGTAATGGCGGCTTTCAGGGGGCAGGGCCTGTCCAAACGGATGATGGAATCCATCATCGCTCATCCCGGGCTGCAGGGCTTGCGGCGCTGGATGCTGGCCACTGCCGACGCCCACGGTTTGTACAAACAATACGGTTTTACGCCATTAGGCATACCGGAGCGATGGATGGAAAAACACCATCCGGATGTATATAAAAAAATCCAATAAAATGATAAAATACCCGACATTTCTGATCATGCTGGCCTGCGCGGTTACGGCGTGCAACCAACCTGCTCCCGCCCCGGCGGAGGAAAAAACAGATCTATATTCCGTCATTTCTGAAAATACGGCCTACGATTCCGTATTGGCAAAAAAACTGGGCGCCGACGACTATGGGATGAAAACCTACGTCATGGCATTCCTGAAAAAAGGTCCGAACAGAAGCTTGGATTCATTGGCCGCCGCCGATTTGCAAACGGCGCATCTGAAAAATATTTTTGCCATGGCGGATGCCGGGAAATTGATAGTGGCAGGCCCTTTTGCAGATGATGGAGAGATCCGAGGTATCTATATTTTCGACGTCCCGACCGTTGAAGAAGCCCGGCAATTGACCGCCACCGACCCTGCGATCCAGGCAGGCAGCCTGGAAATGGAATTGCATCCCTGGTACGGTTCGGCGGCATTAATGCTGACCACACCGCTCAGCAAAAGTGTCACAAAGCAAAGCATCCTGGAATAATCTTTTGCCGCCATCCGTCGTTTAAGATTATTTCACGAATGAAAAGCACCAGTATGAATTTTCACAAATCCATGCTGCCTTTCCTGGCGGCCTTCTTATTGGTTTTTTCCATGCAGGCCCAAAGGCGTGCCGGCGGAGTAGGAATCGGCGCTCAATTCGGTTCACCTACAGGGCTGACGCTTAAAGTTTACAACCCTTCCAAGCTCAGCCTCGATATCCTGGCCGCCTGGGACCTGGACGACTTCTTTTTTGTGAATGTCCATGGCCTGATCGAAAAACCCCTGGGCTCGGATCCCAAATTCAATTACTTTTACGGCCCCGGTATTTTTGCCGGGTTTCGGGACAGATACCCGGACAACCGGCGCTTTGACGAAGGTGATTTCTCCGCAGGCATCAGCGGCGCCCTGGGGCTGAACGCCCTCCTCGGGCAACTGGAACTTTACCTCCAGATCACCCCCAGGCTGCAACTGATCGATGAAACCGACGGAGAGATGGGGGGAGGGTTTGGAATCAGGTTCTATTTTCCTTAGGAATCAATCGGATCAATCCAATCAGTTTGTTGATGCGTTGATTTGTTGATTTGTTGATGCGAGGATTCGAATCAATCGAATCAATCCAATCAGTTTGTTGATGCGTTGATTTGTTGATTTGTTGATGCGAGGAT
>CAZLEF010000096.1:0-26927 GCA_964558465.1 uncultured Lewinella sp.
CATCGGGATGAATATGAAAAACCCCAAAATGAATGATAAAAATGTAAGAAGAGCCGTAGCGCTTTCCATTGACCTGGATGCCGTGATCGATCAATTGTTTTTTGGTTTGGCCAAACGCCTTACAGGGCCTTTTCACCCGGACAAACCGCTTTATAATAAAAACCTGGCATTATTGGCCTATAACCCGGACCAGGCCAGGGCCTTGTTAAAGGATGCAGGCTGGGAAGATACCAACGGAAACGGCGTGGCAGACAAAAAGATCAACAATCAGGCGGTGGAACTGGAATTGGAATACCTGTATGCAGCCGGCAGTACACTGGGCCAGAATATCGCGCTGCTGTTCCAGGAAAATGCGGCCAGAGCAGGTATAAAGATCAATATCACCCCGGCGGATGCGGGCGTCATCAAACAAAAACTCGACAACCGCACCTTCGAAATGGTGGCCAGGGGATGGTCGACCGAACCCTTGCCCGATGACCCTTCGCAGGTATGGTCGACCGCAAGCGACCAACCGGGTGGCTCCAATTATTTTGGATTTGGCAACCCGGAATCGGATTCCCTGATTCAGCAAATCCGGGTTACCCTGGATGAAACCTCGCGAAACAGGCTGTACAATCGCTTGCAGGAGATCGTTTACGACGAGCAGCCCTGCATCTTCCTTTTGGCCCCGCTGGAAAGGATTGCAATCTCCAACCGGTTCAAAGCAGTCACCAGTCCGGTAAGACCCAATTTTTTTGTGGACGAATTTGAAATTCAGGAATAATTGCACTCATCCGCCGGCGGAATTCATGGTCTTGCAGGCTTTAAATCCAGGTACTTTATGAAATTGAATCCGATCCTTAAATTATCCGTTTTTTTGCTCCTCCTCCTGACGGCCGGTTGCCGGACAGAACCGGCCGGAGGCGATGAACTCGCATTTTGTTCCAGGAAAAACAATGAAGTGATTCTGAGGCTGGAGGCGGAGCCCGACAACCTGAACCCCTTGCTGACGACCTCAGGGTACAGCAATCTGGTCAACTATCAATTATTTGGTTACCTGCTCACCATCGACCCCGAGACCATGCAACTTGCTCCGTATCTGGCCAAAAGCCGGCCGCAGGTGCAGGAACTGACCTCGGGGCCATTTGCAGGCGGTATGAGTTATACCTTTGAATTGCACGATGCAGCGGTCTGGGACAATGGCTCTCCTGTAACCGGCAACGACTACATCTTTACGCTTAAAGCGGTTTTAAACCCCCTGGTTACACCAGCCAGAAGGTATGTGCCTTTTATTCAGTTCATTAAGGATATCCGGATTGACCCGGCGAACCCCAAGCGGTTCACCATCATCACCGGAGAAAAGATCATCTCAGGGGAAGAGCGGGTCTCCAGCACCTTTTTTATCCTTCCGGAATACGCGTATGACCCGGAGGGCCTCCTGAAAAATATCCCCCTGTCTGATTTTACCGACCAGGCAAAACTGCAGCAAATGGCCGAAAGCGACGATAGGCTGAGCCGGTTTGCAGACCATTTCCAAGATCCAAAATTCAGAAATGATCCGGCGTTTGTGTCCGGATGCGGAGCTTACCGGCTGGAATCCTGGGAGGCGGGTCAGCAGTTGGTGTTGACTAAAAAAGCCGGTTGGTGGGGCAATGACCTGATGGAATCTTTCCCTGCCCTTGGCGCCTACCCGGACAGGATCATCATCAAACCCGTACCGGATGCGGCAACCGCGCTGACCGCCCTGAAAGCCGAAGAAATCGATATCATGGCGGACCTCACGCCAAAGGATTTCTCAGAGCTGAGCGCTTCAGGCGATTCTTCCTGTTACCGGTACGAATCGCCGGTATTGTTGCAGTCGGCGTTTCTGAGCCTGAATACCCGGTCGCCGAAACTGTCCGACAAACTGGTACGCCATGCCCTGGCCAATGTCATTGATGTGGACGAAATTGTCGATGCCCTCTTTTACGGCCTTGCCGAAAGAATCACTTCTCCAGCCCATCCTTCATCGCTCTATTATAATAAGGACCTGAAACCGGTTCCCTTTGACCTGGAATCAGCAAAAAAACAGTTGGAGCAGGCCGGATGGAAAGATACCAACGGCAACGGTACGGCAGATAAAATGCTGGACGGCCAACTGACGGAGTTGCGTTTGAGATACGGCTTTACCGCCAACCGGGAAATCTCCAGACAGATCGGCCTGCTGATCCAGGAAAAAGCCAGATTGGCCGGTATAGAAATTATCCTGGAAAGCAAAGAATTCAACCAACTGCTGGAAGAACGCAAACGCGGAGACTTTGAGATCATGGCCGCCGGCCGGTCTTTATCGCCTTTAATCTGGGAGCCCAAACAGAATTACCACACCACCGGAGAAAACCATGTGGGCTTCGGCAATGAATATACAGACGGCCTGATCGACCGCATCCAGTCTACGTTTAATGATGCGGAAAGATTAAAATTGTACAAAGAACTGCAGGCGATCCTGTTTGACGAGATGCCGGAAATCTATATGATCGCACCCAAAGGGCGCATTGCCATCCATAAACGGCTGGAAGGACCGACAATGCCGATGTTTCCGGGTTTTTATGTCAATTTGTTCAAAACAAAGGGTGCAGACTGACGACTAGTGCCAAAGGCCGTAAGTTCCATTACAGGCCAAACTATTGAAAATCAGCAGATAAAGTGAAAAAAAGCGTTAAATTAATTCGGTCTAGTCGCACTAGTCAGTCCAAAACTTTCAAGGCCTGCGCCAGGTCTTCCATCAGCCATTCGGGGTCTTCCAATCCGATATAAAACCGCACAAGGTTCCAGGGGAGGCTGGAATCCGGCCGGCCGGGGATGTCATAAAAGCCGATCGAAGGCAGCGCCAGGGATTCATGGCCGCCCCAGGAAACTGCCATGAGAAAACGCTTCAACCGGTGGATGAATGCCTCCATCTGCTGTCTGGACGATGCCTTGAAGTAGGCTGAAAACAGCCCTCCGCATCCGCTCATTTGTTTTTGGGCCAGTTCGTATTGGCCGAATGAAGGTAAAAACGGATGTAAAACCCGTTCAACCTGCGGTTGTTGTTCCAGCCAGGCAGCAATTTTAAGCGCGCTTTGGTAACTCCGGTTCATCCTGAGTTCGAGGGTCCTCAGCCCGCGGATCACGAGCGAGGCGTCATGCGGCGACAGAATGCCCCCCAAGGTCATATATTCGCTTTCAAAAACCTGTTTGATGCTCTTTTTACTTCCGCAAAGCACGCCAACCACCACATCACTATGGCCGTTGAGGTATTTGGTGCCGGAGTGTACGATCATATCAATGCCCCAACCGGCCGGTTTTTGGAACAAGGGCGTGGCGTAGCTGTTGTCGATGATGGTGGTGATACCCCGGGTTTTGGCCAGTGCGGCGCAGGCCTCGAGATCCTGCAGGTCGAATGTCAGGGAATTTGGACTTTCCAGATACAACAGCGAGGTATTCGGCTGCAAGGCTTTTTCGATGATCCGGATATCCCGGCCGTCCACAAATGTGTGGCTCACATTAAACCGGGGTAAAAATTGGGTCAGCAAGATCTTGGTCCAGGAATAGGGCGATTGCACACAAACGATATGATCACCGGCTTTTACCTGTGAAATAACAGCGGCCGCAATGGCCCCGCTGCCCGATGAAAAGACCAGGCAATCTTCTGTTCCCTCCAGGGCCGCCAGTTTTTGCCGCAAAATGTGGACGGTCGGGTTATTGCCCCGCGTATATACATGGCTCGCCATTTCATCCGTGAAAGCCTCCCGGAATGAAGCCAAATCGGGGAAAACGAAATTACTGCTTTGGACAACAGGCGGAGAAACAGCATTGAAGTAAGCTGAACGTTCTTCACCCAGATGGATAAGGATTTCACTCAGGTGCATGGTGGGGGATGAAAGAGGATGGTTAAAGGTTAAAGGATAAAGGTTAAAGGATAAAGGTTAAAGGATAAAGGTTAAAGGATAAAGGATGAAGGTTTATCCGCCTGATGGGCGGATTAGAGATAGAGGGTTCCTTCGATGACAGTAACTGCCTGACCTTGCAAAATGACCCGTTGGCCCTCCAGTGTGCAACCTACGGCGCCTTCCCGCCTGGACAATTGCCGCGCGCTCAGGTGGTTTTTACCCAATCTTTCGGCCCAATACGGCGTCAGGGTGGTATGCGCTGAACCTGTAACCGGGTCTTCATCGATGCCGGCTTGCGGAAAAAAACAGCGGGAGACAAAATCGCAGTTTTTCCCCGGCGCGCTGGCGATCAACCCCCGGCCCCCTAATTTCGAAATTGTGCGAAAATCGGGTTGTAACGCCCGGATCTGATCCTCGGTCTCCAGAATGGCCAGATAATCTTCCCGGCCCTGAAAAACTTCAACCGGCTCAATCCCTAGTCCTTCAGTTAACTGAGGAGGGGGAGCAGGTACTTTGACCAGGCGATCAGCAGGGAAATCCATGGCGTAACCGTTGCCGGAACGGGTAACGGTGAGCAATCCGCTGCGGGTTTGGAATGCAATGGCATCCTGCGACCACGATAAATGATTGAACAGCACATGGGCAGTGCCCAGCGTGGCGTGGCCGCATAGGTCTACTTCAATGGCAGGGGTGAACCACCGAAGACGGAATACATCGCCTTCCCGGACAAAAAAAGCGGTTTCCGCCAGGTTGTTTTCCATGCCAATGTTTTGCATAAGGTCATCCGGGAGCCAGGACTCCAATGGGATCACGGCAGCCGGATTGCCTTCGAAGGGCTTCGATGCAAAAGCATCAACCTGGAACAGTTTGAGTTTCATCCGCGCAATGCTTTGAGCATGGTGGAACCGATCTGTGCTGGTGAACGGACAACATGTATGCCGCAGCTCTCCATGATCTTCATCTTGGCCTCGGCAGTATCTTCTTTTCCTCCGATGATCGCCCCGGCATGGCCCATCGTCCGGCCTTTGGGCGCTGTTTGGCCGGCAATAAACCCGACAACGGGTTTGGAGCCGAAGGCTTTGATGTATTCAGCAGCTTCGGCTTCCATGGTCCCGCCGATTTCACCGATCATAATGATCCCTTCGGTTTCCGGGTCATTCATCAGCAACTCAACCGCGTCTTTGGTGGTCGTGCCGACGATCGGGTCGCCGCCGATGCCGATGCAGGTAGACTGGCCAAGGCCGGCCTTTGTCACCTGGTCAACAGCTTCATAGGTCAGCGTGCCTGAACGGGAGACAATGCCAATACTGCCTTTCCGGTGAATAAAACCGGGCATGATGCCGCATTTTGCTTCGTCAGGGGTGATCACCCCGGGGCAGTTGGGCCCGACCAGGCGGCAATCGTACTGGCTGATGTAAGCTTTGGTCTTTACCATATCCTGTACCGGAATACCTTCGGTAATGCAGATAATCACCTTGATGCCGGCAGCGGCGGCCTCCATGATGGCGTCGGCAGCAAATGCCGGCGGCACAAAAATGACGGAAGTGTCGGCGCCCGCTTTTTCAACCGCTTCCGAAACGGTATTAAAGACCGGCTTGTTCAGGTGCAGTTCGCCCCCTTTGCCGGGGGTAACGCCGCCAACCAGATTTGTGCCGTACTCGATCATTTGTTCGGCGTGAAAAGTACCTTCCTTTCCGGTAAAACCCTGAACGATGATCCTGGAATGTTTGTTTACAAGAACTGACATAATTCGTTTTTTAAAGACTAGTCTTCTTCCACAACGATAAAAACATCTTCGTTCGCTTTGCGCATATAATAGCGTTCCCGCGCAAATTTTTCATCGTTCAATTCCAGTTCTTCCCGTTCCTGCTTGGCTTCCTCTATTTTTTGTTGATAAAACTCGCGATCCGCCTCCAGTTTATTGACCGTGCTCTGGAGCCGGATCTGGGTCAGGATATCGTGTTTATCAATAAAGATCATCATAAAACCAAAAATTGCAAGCGACAAGAAATACTTGTTCCTCATCGGCTTCGGAAGCGCGTCGATGAACGGTTTAAACGGGTTATTCATTGCATTCGCTTTTGGTAACAGCGTAAAATTACGAATGAATTCTGGAATTCAACAAAAATCTCAGCCGCCGATCAGGGCTTTGCCCGGGTAAACGGCGGATTCGCCGAGTTCCTCTTCGATCCGGAGCAGTTGATTGTATTTGGCAATCCGGTCGGAGCGCGAGGCGGAACCTGTTTTGATCTGGCCGGTATTCAGGGCGACGGCCAGGTCGGCAATGGTTGTATCCTCCGTTTCGCCGGAACGGTGGCTCATCACCGAGGTCATCGCATTCCGGGTGGCGAGGTTTACGGCATCGATGGTTTCCGTCAGGCTGCCGATCTGGTTGACCTTGATCAGGATGGAATTGGCTGCACCCAGGTCAATGCCGCGCTGCAGCCGCTCGGTGTTGGTCACAAACAGATCGTCGCCGACCAACTGGATCTTGCCGCCCAGTGCTTTGGTCAGCGCCTGCCAGTTGTCCCAGTCATCTTCCGCCAGCCCGTCTTCAATAGAGAGGATCGGGTATTTGGAGCACCAGTCCGTCCAGTATCCCACCATATCTGCGCCGCTCAGTTTTTCGCCGCTGGATTTTTTGAAATGGTAAAGGCCGGTTTTTTCGTCATAAAATTCGGAGGCGGCTGCGTCCATGGCAATCATAATGTCCTCTCCGGGTTTGAAGCCTGCCGATTCAATTGCCTTCAAAACGATTTCGATGGCTTCGTGGTTGCTTTTGATATTGGGCGCAAAGCCGCCTTCATCCCCCACATTGGTAGAATATCCTTTACTTTTCAGTACTTTTTTCAGGTGATGAAACACCTCTACCCCCATGCGGAGGGCTTCCGAAAAATGATCGGAACCGACCGGCATGATCATAAATTCCTGAAAATCGATGCTGTTATCTGCATGAGACCCCCCATTGAGGATGTTCATCATAGGTACCGGCATGACATGGGCATTTACGCCGCCCAGGTAGCGGTAAAGGGGCATGCCCGCCTCTTCGGCTGCTGCCTTGGCAACGGCCAGACTGACACCCAGGATGGCGTTGGCGCCCAGTTTCGATTTGTTGGGCGTGCCGTCCAGTTCGCACATCAGGTTATCGATGTAGCGCTGTTCGAATACGTCTACCCCCAGCAACTCATCGGCAAGTACCTCTTCTATATTTCTGCATGCGGTCAGTACGCCTTTTCCAAGGTACCGGTCATTATCATTGTCCCGCAATTCAACCGCTTCATACCGGCCGGTGGATGCGCCGGAGGGGACGGCCGCCCGGCCCATAGCGCCTTCTTCCGTATATACTTCCACCTCTACGGTCGGATTTCCGCGGGAATCGAGAATTTCTCTGGCCCGGATGTCAACAATTTCACTCATACAATTGATTGTTGAATAGGATTTGATGAATATGCCGTTTGCCCGCTGGGGAAAACGGTAAAAATAGTTTCAATTCAATTTGGCCGAACCCATCATCTGGATGAATTCGTTGAACAAATACCGGGCATCGTGCGGCCCCGGCGAGGATTCCGGATGGTACTGGACCGAAAAAGCCGGCTTGCCGATGATCCGGATTCCTTCGATGGTTTGGTCATTGAGGTTGATATGGGTCACTTCGACCTTGTCCGCATTGGCGCGAATGGCGTCAGGGTCTACCCCAAATCCGTGATTTTGACTGGTGATCTCACAATGGCCGCTCAGCACATTTTTGACGGGATGGTTGATCCCTCTGTGGCCGTGGTGCATTTTGTAGGTAGGGATATCCATGGCCAGCGCCAGCAACTGATGGCCGAGGCAGATGCCAAAAAGCGGGCTTTCCGTTTTCAGGATTGTTTTGGCCGTCCGGACGGCGTAGTCCATGGATGCAGGATCTCCCGGCCCATTGGACAGAAAATATCCGTCAGGATTCCAGGAACTGAGTTCTTCGAAACTCGTTTTTGCCGGGAAAACTTTTACGAAACAGTCCCTTTCGGAGAAACAGCGAAGGATATTTTCCTTGATGCCAAAATCCAGGGCTGCGACACGGAACCTGGCGGATTCATCTCCATAGGTATACGGTTCGGCGGTGCTTACCCGGGAAGCCAGTTCCAGCCCTTCCATAGGCGGGGTTTCGGCCAGGCGTTTTTTAAGGGCCGGAATATCCAGGGTTTCGGAGGAAATAATGGCGTTCATTGCGCCCTTGTGTCGGATATGCCGGACGATAGCCCGGGTATCGACATCCGAAATGCCTACAAGGTTTTCCTCTTCAAAATAATCCTGGATGGAATGGTCGGCTTTGGTGCGGGAATATTGCCAGGTGAAATTTTTGCAAATCAGCCCGGCTATTTTAATGCTGCCGGATTCGATTTCCTGTTCTTTTGTGCCGTAGTTCCCGATATGTGCATTGGTGGTTACCAGCAGTTGGCCAAAATAGGAAGGGTCGGTAAAAATTTCCTGATAGCCGGTCATTCCGGTGTTGAAACAAATTTCTCCGGCGGTAATCCCTTTTTTGCCTGCGGCGTATCCGTGAAAGACGGTTCCGTCTTCGAGGAGGAGCACTGCCGGCGATGGTTGCAATTCACTCATTAAACCTTATTGTGCTTTTCGGCGGCGAAGATAGGGGAAGATTGGAATAATTTGTTTTATCCGGGGTGATTTTCTATCAACGTCCGTTACCAAATTTTTTCAGGAGCCGGGCCATCTCACCCTGTAACCGCCCGGCCTCTTCCCGCGCGTCGGTCCCAAAAGTTTCACCGCCGCCCGCATAGAGTATGCTGCGGGAAGCGTTGACAAGGAGCCCCCCACCAGCCGTCATACCGTGCCGGCAAACCGCCTCCAGATCTCCTCCCTGCGCGCCAACGCCAGGTACAAGAAAAAAATACTCAGATGAAAATTTCCGAAGTTCAGACAATTTTTCCGGATGTGTTGCGCCAACTACAAACATCATTTCATCCGGCCCGGCCCAATCCATTGCCCTGCGCATGACCTGCTCATAAAGGGGCATGCCGCCCGCCTGGGGTAAAAGCTGAAAATCGGAACTGCCGGGGTTGGAGGTCAGCGCCAGCAGGACTACCCATTTCCCCTTGCGACCCAGGAAAGGCCTGACCGAATCCTCGCCCATATAAGGCGCTACCGTCACGGCGTCGCAGGGCAACTGGTCAAAAAAAGCCCGGGCGTAAAGGGCGGAAGTGTTGCCGATATCTCCCCTTTTGGCGTCGGCAATCACAAAGTGTCCTTCCGGGATGTAACGGATTGTTTTTTCCAGTGTTTCCCATCCTTTTGACCCCAAGGCCTCGTAAAAGGCGAGGTTGGGTTTGTAAGCGACGCACAGGTCATGGGTGGCGTCGATGATCTGTTTATTGAACTCAAAAACCGGATCGGGCATTTTTTTCAGATGGCTTGGGATCTTTTCCCAATCCGGGTCGAGGCCGATACATAAAAAGGATTCCTTGGCCCTGATCTGGTCAAACAGGTCTTGTCTGGTCATGTTTTCCAAAGGTTTAAAGTATTTTTAATCTATTTCGCAATGGATTGTAACACAGAAATCCCAAATTTGCACCACAAAAGAACGGTATCATGTTAAATCGTCAAAATCCTGTTGATACAGAATCCTGGAAAAAGTTGGAAGCCCATTTCCAGCATATCCGTCAGGTCCATATGCGCAACCTCTTTGCCGCTGATCCTGAGCGGTTTGCCAGGTTTTCACTGCGATTTGAAGACACTCTTGTGGATTTTTCCAAAAACAGGATCACCTCGGATACCCTCCGCCTGCTGACCGAACTCGCCAGGGAGTGTAAAGTCAAAGAAAGCATTGGTCAAATGTTTTCAGGAGAGCGGATCAATGAGACGGAAAACCGGGCAGTATTGCATGTGGCCCTGAGGAACCGGTCAGGCGTCCCGGTTTTTTTCAACGGCAAGGATGTGATGCCGGCTGTTGATGCGGTACTGAAACAAATGTCTGATTTTTCAGACAAAGTACTGAACGGAACATGGACCGGGTATACCGGCAAACCGGTCAGCGATATCGTAAATATAGGGATCGGTGGCTCCGATTTAGGCGCGGTGATGGTGACGGAGGCGTTAAAACCTTATTGGAAAGGAAACGTTCGTCCCCATTTTGTTTCCAATGTGGATGGAACCCATATCGTCGAAACCCTGAAAAGCCTGGATCCTGCATCCACCCTTTTTATTATCAGTTCGAAGACCTTTACCACGCAGGAAACCATGACCAACGCGCATACTGCACGTTCCTGGTTTTTAGAAAAAGGCGGAACGGAAAAAGATATTGCCCGCCATTTTGTGGCCATCTCCACCAACGAAAAAGCGGTGAAGGATTTTGGCATCGACGCAGCCAATATGTTCGAATTCTGGGATTGGGTAGGTGGGCGTTATTCCCTCACTTCCGCCATCGGCTTATCGATTGCCTGTACCATTGGTTTTGACCGGTTCACGGAATTGCTGGAAGGGTTTCACGTCATGGATCGTCATTTTGCCGAAACGCCGCTGGAGAAAAACATTCCGGTGATCCTGGCCCTGATCGGGATCTGGTACAATAATTTTTTTGGCGCCGAATCAGAGGCCATTTTGCCCTACGATCAGTACCTGCATCGCTTCCCGGCCTATTTCCAGCAAGGCAATATGGAAAGCAACGGCAAATGTGTGGACCGCAGCGGCGGGCCGGTCAATTACCAGACGGGCCCGATCATCTGGGGCGAGCCGGGCACCAATGGCCAACATGCCTTCTACCAACTGATCCACCAGGGAACCAAACTCATCCCCTGCGATTTTATAGCGGCGGCCAACAGCCATAACCCAGTCGGCGATCATCACGAAAAACTGCTGTCCAATTTTTTTGCCCAAACGGAAGCCCTCATGAAGGGTAAAACACAGGAAGAGGCCAGGCAGGAACTGGTTGATTCGGGAATGGAAGCCGGCGCCGTGGAAAAACTGGCCCCGTTTAAGGTTTTTTCAGGCAATAAACCCTCCAACTCCATCCTGCTGAAAAAACTGGACCCCCGCAGCCTCGGCATGCTGATCGCGATGTACGAACACAAAATATTCACACAAGGGGTGATGTGGAACATTTTCAGTTTTGACCAGTGGGGGGTGGAACTGGGCAAACAACTGGCCAATAAAATATTACCGGAACTCCAGTCGGATGAAAAAGTTTCCAACCACGATGCCTCAACCAACGGATTAATCAATGTTTATAAACAAATGAGGGGGTAATAGTTGTTTTCCTGAAAATAAAATGGAGGAGCTATGAAGGATCTGACCGGCAAAAGAAAGAGGGTGCTGGTTCGTAAACTCCAGCGGTTTTTTGTTACGACAGTTATCGGCGGCCTGGTGGTTGTGTTGCCGATCACCATTTTTATTTTCCTGGTTCGGCTGGTATTTCAGATCATTTTCGGATTTGTGGCGCCCATCGGCAGTCTTTTTCCTTTCCCGGAGTCGGTTAAGGATTGGATTGTGAACCTGGTTGCACTGGCTGTGGTGATTTTGATTTTTTTCCTGATCGGCCTGGTGGTACGGACGAGTTTCGGCAGTCAGTTGTTCGGGATGATCGAACGGGATCTGCTGAGCCGCCTGCCATTTTACAACACTTTGCGGGAAACGGTCCGCCAATTAATAGGCTCGAACAGAACCCCTTTTGGCAGGGTTGTGCTGGTCAATGTTTTTGGTACGCAAACCAGGATGACGGGTTTCATTACCGATGAATTAGGAAATGAAATGTACACCGTTTTTGTACCCACTGCACCCAATCCTACCAACGGCTTTGTCTTTCATTGTCATACCAGCCAGATTGAATTCCTCGATCATATCAAATCCGAAGACGCTTTGCGTTCCATCATTGCGGTCGGGGCAGGTTCAAATATCTTGTTTAAAGAAAAGCAGGGCAAAAATAATCCAGGCAGGGAATCGGTATAAAACGCCCTGGCATTTTTATCCTACGCGCCAGGCCCACGGCGTGGCGCGTAGGATAATGCCGCAGGATGGATAGTTTTGAAAAAATTATCCGACGCGCGGTATATCAGCGACCGGTTTTTCCCGTTCGGCAGGCAATTTTTCCCGTTCGGCAAATCAATAGCGTTCAAAACCGGCAAGTACACCTACCTTAATCCAAATTTAGGGTCTGAATGAACAAGAGAAGATCACTATTTCTATTATTCTTCCTTTTATCCGGATGGGCTGCGGCCGGCCAGGTAAAACTGATGACCGATAACGGCAAAATAGCCTTTAAATCCAATGCACCGCTGGAAATCATTGAAGCCGCTTCAGCGGAACTCAAAGGGGTGATCGATACCGAAAGGAACGCCTTTGCTTTTTCCGTCAATATCCGGTCCTTCCAGGGATTCAACAGCCCCTTGCAGCGGGAGCATTTTAATGAGAATTACATGGAAAGCAAAAAATTTCCGAGGGCTACTTTTGCCGGAAAATTTATAGAAAACATTGACTTTACTGTAGATGGAGTATATCCGGTAAGGGCAAAAGGCAAGTTGAATGCCCACGGTATCGAGCAGGAAAGGATCATCAAGGGAACGCTGAAGGTAGAAAAAGGGGTGGTAAAAGTTTCAGCTTCCTTTACGGTATTGCTCCAGGAACACGGAATAGCTATTCCAAAGATCGTCTACCAGAAGATAGCTGAGGAAATCGCAGTTGAAATTGAGGCCACTTTAATCCGCCAGGAAGGTTGAGAACGATCGTTGCAGGGACCGGTTTTTTTTGTTTGCTGATCGCGAACCTCTTTGCCCAACAACCTTTTTTCCGGTATCCTAAATTGCCTGAAGACTGGAAAGATGCCGGCATTAAAATCATTTATGAAGCGCCCGATGGTTTCCTGTGGATCGGTACGGATAAGGGACTGCTTCGTTTTGACGGGCTTGAATTCAAACCCTACCGGATTCCGTCTTCCTCCTATTCGCAGCACGTTACCGCCGCATTCAGCGATAGCCGGGGGCTTTTATGGATCGGCTATCAGGACGGTGCGGTTTATACCCTTAAAAACGGAGAAGAATTAAAATTATGGGAACCCGAGGAGGGCCACCCTGCGGCCGCCATCACCGCCTTCGCACAAGACCAAAAAGGCCGGCTTTGGTTGGGCACTTATGGCGAAGGCATTTATTACACTGATAACGGGCATGTTTACAACCTGGATTCGGACGACGGCCTGCCTGCTGCTGATATTTACACCCTTGTAGCGGGGCCGGACGGCAAAATTTGGGCGGGTACGGACAGCGGTCTGAGTTTGTGCTGGCTGGAAGATGGGAAAAAACGCGTGAGAAACCTGACGAGGTCAGACGGCTTGCCCGACGATATTATCCGGTGCATCCTGCCCGTAGGGGATAACAAGGTTTGGGTGGGTGGATTTGATGGAGGTGTCTGCCGGATATCTGCCGGCGACTACTCGGTGGAATACCCCAAATCAGCCTGGACGCATGGTGTAATTAATGCCCTTGCGATTTTTAAAGACCTGGAATTGTGGATCGGAACCGAAGGCAACGGGGTTTGGCGATACCATTTTGAGGAAGGGCGATACGACCCGGTTGACCCGGCCCGCTTCGGCAAGGCCAAGGTCCATGACCTGATCCGGGATGTGGAAGGGAATATCTGGATCGCCTCCAACGAGGTTCCTCTCGCATCCGCCAACCGGCAATTTGAATTTCTCCGGGACGGTTTGCAGAATATCCAGGCTGTTTTGCTCGACAACCAGCAAAAACTTTGGGTAGGCGCCCAAACCGGCCTCTACCAGTATGAAAAACTGCAGGATGGAAGCGGGCATTTTAAATTGCTGCTCAGCGGAATCAACGTCATCAGTTTATACGATAACAAGGAGGGCATCCTTTGGATCGGCTCCTTTGGCGAAGGCCTGATCGGGTATGACAAAAACTCGGGCGCAACCCGTGTTTTTACAGAAGCTGAAGGACTTTCCAACGGCAATATTCTATCTATTGCAGCCAGCAAGGATAAATTATGGCTGGGTACTTTTGGCGGCGTTTCCAGCTCAAAGCTGGGCGCAAACCCTTTCTCCGGCGATGTGTCCTTTCAAAAAGAAGAAGGCCTTGGGGCCAATTACATCTTTAAAGTTTATTGCGATAAAAAGAACAGGATCTGGTTCGGAACCGGCGGCAACGGCCTGGGTTTGCTGGAACAGGGGAAGATCCGTTATTTTGACAACGCCGGTGGAAAACCTTTTAAATCCGTCTATTCCATTACCGAAGACCACGAAGGCAAAATTTGGTTCAGCACAGCCGAAGAAGGGCTTTTTTCTTTTGACGGCGCCAAATTTGAGCATTTTGGAGTCCAGGCAGGATTAAGAGGCCTTTCTATTGCAGGGTTAGGTACGGACGCCAAAGGACAGATCCTGGTCATCCATCCCAACGGCATCGATCTCCTGGACCCTGAACTCAAACATTTCATTTATTACGACCGCGAGGTTGGACTCGAGGAGTTTGGCCCTTATGAAAATGCCATGTGCGCCGATGACCGGGGGAAAATATGGATAGGTGCAAAGGACGGCGTCATCTCCTTTAACCCGCTTTCAGAACCTTTGAGCATTCACCCCAGGATAAACATCGATAAAGTCTCTGTTTTTTTGGAAGGGGTTGATTTCAGGACCATCAACAGTTTTCCCCATAACCGGAACGGGCTGGCCTTTGATTTTTCGGGCATCTGGCTGACGGATCCCGAAACGGTGAAATTCCGGTATAAACTGGAAAACTATAACCGGGAATGGATTGTCACTTCCGATCGCCGGGTTATTTATTCCAGCCTTCCGCCGGGCGACTACCGTTTTGTGATCTCCGCGTCCGAAAACGGCAAGTTCGCGGCCGAACCCGTGGCCAGTTATGCCTTTACCATCCGGATGCCGTATTGGCGAAAACCTTGGTTTATCGTCTCTGTAACCCTGATTGGTTTCTTCCTGGTTTACTACATCATTCAGCGCCGGGAGCAAAGACTTAAAAAAGAAGCCGCCCTGAAAAGGGAAATGGTTGAAAGCCAGTACCAAACCCTGAAGAGCCAGATCAATCCCCATTTTTTGTTCAACAATTTTAATACCCTGGTTGCCATTATCGAAGAAACCCCCCAACTGGCCGTTGAGTACGTAGAAAAACTATCAGATTTTTACCGGCATATTCTGCAATACCGCGAAAAAGACCTGATCGAACTGGAAGAGGAATTGAACCTGGTGAAGGATTATGGTTTCTTGTTGAATAAAAGATTTGGAGACGGACTTGAAATGGTGGTCACAGACATTGAAGCGCCGGGATATATTGCGCCGCTTACGCTTCAGATGCTGGTGGAAAATGCAGTTAAACACAATGTGATCAGCAAATCAAGACCCTTGAAAATTGAAATTCACCTCGACAGTGAAGGGTATATCGTAGTCTGCAACAACCTGCAAAAAAAACTCTCACCCGAAAAATCCACAGGATTTGGTCTGCAGAGCATTGCAAAACGGTATGAATTGTTGAGCAATAAAAAAATCAGGGTGGAGGAAACGCCCACGCATTTCAAAGTCTTTATTCCGCTCATTAAAAATGGAAACGCATGAAGGTTTGGATCATCGAGGATGAAGCCACGGCCGCAAGACGCCTCGAAAAAGTACTTCACGAGATTGATGAAAGCGTTGAGATCCTCGCCCGGCTCGACAGCATAGAGGCTACGCTGAATTGGGTTGATCAGCATCCGCTCCCTGATCTGCTTTTTATGGATATTCATCTTGCCGACGGGGCGTGTTTTGAAATCTTTGAACACCTCAAAATTGACAAACCCATCGTTTTTACTACGGCATACGATCAATATGCCATCCAGGCCTTTAAAGTCAATGCCATTGATTATCTGTTAAAGCCCATCAAACGCCAGGAACTCGAGCAAGCCCTGGATAAATACCGCTTGCTGCAGGAGAAGGCCCAGATTGATTATCAAAAACTGGCCTCTATTATTCAAAAAGACCCTCCTTCCAAGCGATTCCTGATCCGGGTCGGTCAACATATCAAGATCATCGACCTTTCGGAAGCTGCCTATTTTTATACCGTGGATAAAATCACCTTTGTCATTACCTGGGACGGGAAACGATACCCCCTCGACCAGTCGCTTGAAAAACTGGAAGAAATGCTGGGGGCCCATCAGTTTTTCCGGATTAACCGCCAGTTTATCATACATGTGCAAGCTATTCGCGAAATGTACGCCTACTCCAAATCGAGGGTGAAGCTGTCATTGCATCCACCCTGCGACCTTGAAACCATTGTCAGCACCGAAAGGTCTCCGTATTTTAAAAAATGGCTCCAGGGGGAATTTGATGGTTCGTAACCCCGTTCAGAAGCCTTTTTTTCCCGTTCGGCAAGTTAATTTTTGCCCGCTATCCGGCAACCGGTACTTTTGCATCATGGTTCAATTGCCCGAAAAGCATCGAATAAATATGCGAAAATTTATTTTTGGATTAGGCGTCTGCATAGGAATAACCGTCATCTCCGCCGGGTGCAAACACGAACCGTTCGGGCCGATGGAAGACGGCGATCTTACGCCAGTGGATACCACAGGTAACCCGGTGGATACAACCGGTACGGGTAACCCGGGAGATACGACCGCAACCGGCGTCCCCTGCGATCCGGATCTTGTTTATTTTCAGCTCCAGATTTTGCCGATCCTTCAGTCCAATTGCGCTTTGCAGGATTGTCACAACGCCGCATCAGCGCAGGATGGTGTGGTGTTGACCTCTTACGAAAAAGTGATGGAAACTGCGGATGTTGAACCTTTTGATTTGTCGGAAAGCAAGTTATATAAAGTGTTGGTGGATGATGAAGTGGACGACAGAATGCCGCTCGCCCCAAGGCAACCGCTTGGAAATGAACAGATCAACCTGATCTCCAGGTGGATACTTCAAGGCGCAAAAGACCTTACCTGTGATCCCGATATCAACGGGAACGGATGCCCGGTGACAAACGTGAGCTTTGCCAACCATATTAAACCCATTCTTCAAACCCATTGCATCACCTGTCACAGTGGCCCGATACCATCCGGCGGGTACGACTTTTCTGTTTACAGCGGCGCCAAAAAGGCGGTTGACAATAACCGGCTGGCAGGCGCTGTTCAACACCTCCAGGGGTTTGTTGCCATGCCCCTGGGCGGCGCCAGATTGCCCGACTGCGAGGTCAGCCAGATCAAGGCCTGGGTGGATGCAGGCGGCCTGAATAACTGATTTTGTAAAACGGTCACATAAACGCCAAAATTAAAGCCTCATGAAAAGCATTGCCCTGATTTTCTTTTCCTCGATCCTCCTTTTGCAGGGAGCTTGTTATTATGATGTGGAAGAAGAAATATACCCGGATAATCAGTGTGTCACAACCGGCGTCGGTTACCAGGCAGCGGTACTGCCCATTATTCAAGGCAATTGTTACATCTGCCACAGTCAGGCGGTCAGACAGGGCAACGTAGTCCTGGAGGGATATGCCAATCTCAAGGCCTATGCCGACAATCAAAAGTTGCTGGGGGCGATCAAACACCAGCAGGGTTACCCCCAAATGCCGCAAGGCCAGCCCAAACTTGGCGATTGCAATATTGCCAAAATCGAAGCATGGATACAGGCCGGAGCGCCCAACAATTGATACCAACACTTCAAACCTTTAACAGATGAAAAAAATTTGGATCATTATTGCCTCGTTAGCCCTGATCGGAGCGGTCACGGGAATCTACCTTTGGAATAAACCTCACAAAAACATGAACCGGGCGGACGCCGATTTTAAGGTCGAAGCCGCCGCGTTTTTTACCGAATTTGAAACGGACGAAACATCCGCCAACTCAAAATACCTGGATAAGGTGATCGAAATCTCAGGGACGGTCAGGTCCTTTTCAAAAGATGAAGAAGGAATTGTCAGCATCACACTGGCTACCGCCAATGAACTCTCAGGCGTCATTTGCCAGTTAGACCAGTTGACCACCCATAAACGCACGGAATTTGAACCCGGCGAACAGGTTGCTTTTAAGGGAATCTGCACCGGCATGCTGATGGACGTGGTGCTGGTCAGGTGTGTGGAAATTTAATTCCCGGATGGAAAATAAATCCTGCTCCGGGAGCGCATGAACATTAATCATATTAAACCAATTTTGAAAATGAAAAAATTGTCAGTTCTTGTTTGTTTTTGCCTTTTGGCTTCCGCTTCGGTCTTTGCTCAGAAATACTTCACCAAGGAGGGTAAAATTTCTTTCTTTTCTGATGCGTCGCTGGAAAAAATTGAAGCGCACAACCAGAAAGCTACCAGCGTGCTCGACGCCGAAACCGGCAAAATGGAATTTGCCGTATTGATCAAGGCGTTCCAGTTTGAGAAAGCTTTGATGCAGGAACATTTCAACGAAAACTACCTGGAAAGTACCAAATATCCCAAAGCCGTTTTCAAAGGCCAGATTGTTGATTTCAACACCGCCCTCAATCTGAAAAAAGACGGTGAATACCCGGTGAAAGTTAAAGGGGACCTCACCATCCACGGTGTAACCAAGGCGGTGGAAACGACCGGCGTATTCGTGGTCTCCAATGGAACGATCACAGCGAGTTCCAGCCTGAATGTTGCATTGGCGGATTACAATATTGCTATCCCCGCTGTAGTCCGGGACAATATTGCCAAAACGGTTCGGATCGATATCAAGGTGCAGTACCAGGAACTAAAAAGCTAAAGGATTTTTTGTTATTCCCCCTTTTTTGCGCTCCACATCCGGCGGTGTATGCCCCGGATGCTGCGCATCAGGGCTTTTCGAGGCTTTGGGCGGCCAGGTCGGGAATGACTTGGCCGTCTTTTTTTAAGAACAGATCCAAAATAAATTTTCCAGCCTGATCAATCAACCGCTTATGAAAACCATTCAACTTTTCTGGCTGTCGGCAACCTTGTTTACGGCCATTTCCGGCATACATGCCCAGGAAGACGACCTGCTTTCCCTTTTGGAGGAAGAGGAAACCACCGAGTATGTCACAGCCAGTTTTAAAACCGACCGGGTCATCAACCTGCATTCCCTCGAAAGCACCGCAGCAGGGGTGCTGGATATCAAGATATCTCACCGGTTCGGGATGGTCAACGGCGGGTTGTATGAACTTTTTGGACTGGACGCCGCTTCCATCCGGATCGGCGCCGATTATGGAGTCACCAACCGGATTACGGTTGGATTTGGCCGCAACAGCTTTGAAAAAACGTTTGACGGATTCGCCAAGTTTAAGTTCCTCCGGCAAAGCACGGGTAAAAGAAAAATGCCCGTTTCCGCAATCCTGTTTGCCAGTACGGCCCTCAAATCCGTCAAATGGGCCGACCCCGACCGGGAGAATTTTTTTTCCTCCAGGCTTTATTATACCGGGTACCGGGCAGCTGATTGTCGGCCGGAAATTCAGCGAAAGTTTCAGTTTTCAATTGTCGCCTACGGTTGTTCATCGCAACCTTGTGGCAACCAAAGCCGAGGCAAACGATGTATTTGCACTCGGCGCGGGAGGCCGGATAAAACTCACCAAAAGGATCTCGCTGAATGCAGAGTATATGTATGTCCTGCCGGATCAGCTTGCCCCCGAATTCAAAAATATGCTTTCCATCGGCTTCGATATCGAGACGGGCGGGCATGTCTTTCAACTTCATTTCACCAATTCCACCTCCATGATCGAAAAAGGCTTTGTAACGGAAACCGTAGGGGACTGGGCCGATGGCGGCGTTCATTTCGGGTTCAATATTTCCAGGGTTTTCACGCTGAAAAAACCCAGTAGAGATTAGATGGTATTCCCGGACCCAAAAAAATACCCGGTAAAGGGCATTACCGGGTATTCCAGGTGAGAAAAGGAAAAACGCTAATCAGCAACAATCAGTTTCTGCGAAGAACCGTCATCAAACCGGATGAATTACAACCCGGCCGGCAGTTGATCGAGGATCACAAACTGAGGGTTAAGGCCCCGGTTCAGGGCAACGCCGTTCAGGTCAAACAGCGCATATCCCGTAGGTTCGCTGAAATAGGCTCTGCCACTGCTTCCCATTCTGCCAAGGTTATTTACCTTTGCCTCATGAATGCGTGTTATGAATAATCTGGAACAATTCAGGCATATCCATACTTTTATCCTTGACCTCGACCAGGCGTTCTCCGGGCCTTCAACCCTGGTCACAACCAAGGGAAAACTCATCTGGCGCTTTTCAAAAAAAGATGAGTTTGCCGTCCGGCACGCCATCGATTCAGGGTATAACATAGCGGTGATCTCCAGGGAAGATCCGGCCGGCGCGGAGGACAGGTTGCGTTCATTGGGCGTGACCGACCTGTTTTTCGAGACCTCCGATCGTTTGGATGCTTATACTGAACTCCTGGAAACCCATCAATACCAGGAAGACGGGATTTTATACCTCGGTGGCGACCTGGAAGACCTGGACCCGATGATGAAGGCAGGCCTGCCTGCTTGCCCCTTCGACAGCCCTCCTGAGTTAATTAGTATTTCAAAATATATTTCACCGTTTCCGGGCGGCGACGGTTGCGTCCGGGATGTGATCGTGAAAGTTTTGAAATTGCACCACAATTGGCCCCAGGTGTAAAGTATCATACCGGATGAATTGGCTCGCTGTCCTCAGACTGATCCGTACGCCTAATCTGCTCATAGCGGCATTGACCCAAGGGCTGATTTACCGCCAGTTGATCCTGCCTGCATTATCATCTCATGGGATCGAACCGAGCCTGGACGAAAAGCAACGGTTCGGGTTGATACTGGTAACAATTGTCATGACAGCCGGCGGATATATCATTAATGATCTGCTGGATGAGGATGCGGATCTGGCAAACGGAAGGGTAAAGATTTTTCATGTTCCGGATGACAGACGTTTTGCATGGTGGTTGTACCTGTCTTCTCAAATATCCGGATTTTGCCTGGCCTTTTTTCTTGCGCTGAGCACCGGGCACAGGTTCTGGATCGGGTTATATCCTGCAGGTGTATGGGGGCTTTATTTTTATTCCAGCCGGTTAAAAAGATCAGTCTTTGCAGGTAATTTTTTAATCGCTGCATTTTGCGCGGGGGCTGCTGCCATTATTTGGTTTGCCGAACGGAGGTCCCTTGCCGCATTGAATTCAGTTGATCCCGGAACTTATTCGCGGTTTTTAACCTTGATAGGATTTTACCTGGGTTTTGCTTTTTTGAGCACCTTGTTTCGCGAAATGATCAAAGACCTCGAGGATGAACATGGCGACGGCGCAGCGGGGTATAAAACCGGTCCTGTTCAAATGGGGGCCAATAAAATGAAATGGGCCGCACTTATCGTCGGTCTGCTTTTTCTGGGGTTGTTTAATTTCGGAGCCTTCCACCTGAATCCTTATTTTCAACCCTTTTGGTTCCGGCTGGTTTTTATCCTGGTATCCGGCTTGTTGTTATGGGCGCTGATAAAAGTAAAACTTGCTTCCCGGGCCCGGGATTACAAACTGCCGAGCACCCTTGCCAAGCTGGTCATGGCGCTGGGCGTTCTCTTGTTATTTGCATTGAAGACCGCATAAAATGATCAATAATTTGAATCAAATGAAAATCGTTCTGGCATCCCAGTCTCCCCGGCGCAGGGATCTTCTGACCGCTGCCGGCCTCGAATTTGAGGTCAGGGTGAATCCGGTGGATGAAGACGACTACCCGGCTGATTTGCCGGTGGATGAGGTTGCTGAATATCTGGCCATAAAAAAAGCCCGGGCAGTGGCCGGCATATTTGCACCCGAAGAAATTATCATCGGCGCCGACAGTGTTGTCATCCTTCAGGACCGGATTTATGGAAAACCCAAAAATTATGCTGAAGCGGTCGAAACCCTGACGGCTCTTTCCGGGCAAATGCACCGGGTGATCACCGGAGTATGTTTGCTGGCTGCCGGCAAGGAGGTCTCTTTTTCTGCAGAATCCAAGGTCTTTTTTCACCACCTGACGCCCGCAGAAATCGATTTTTATATCAGACGTTACCAGCCTTATGACAAAGCAGGGGCTTATGCCGTTCAGGAATGGATAGGCCTTTGCAAAATTGCCAGGATCGAGGGTACCTACACCAATATTATGGGCCTGCCGGTTGACCTGGTTATGCAATCCCTGGAGGATTTTTATACGGATGATTAGCAAGGCCCTTCGACCGGCTTCCTCCAATTGCTTTTTCCCCGAAGTGTTTGCTTAAAAAACCAATACAGCCCCGGCCAGAAAGTGCCGGCCTGCCTGTGGGTAAAATCCGCTGTCCACATATGCTTCATTTCCGAACCGGTACCGGTAAGACCAGCCGTTGCTTTCATACCAGTGGTTGGTCCAATTGTTGACTGCCAGGGAAAATACCATTTCCTTGAACCCTTTTGGACGCAGCGTGAGTTTTGCCCTGATGTCGGAATAATAATAAGCCCGGAGAATATTGCTTTCGTCAGAGGAATTGTCCAGGTATTGTTTGCCGACATATTTGCCCAAAAGGCTGAACTCCAGTTCGTGCCTTGTTTTTTCTCCGACCGGGACCCAGGCGATTTCCCCGGCTGCCGTCCATTCAGGGGAAAATGCAAGGCCTGTGTTATTCCGGGGAATAGCGGTCTGGCCTGTCCAGTTGAAGGATTCGTCAAAGGTGTCAAGGTATTCCGTAAAAGAGCGGATTTTATTTTTGCTCAAGGTGGTATTGGCGCTGATCCGGAGCCTGGCCGACAGACTCGTTTGTCCGTTCAGTTCAAGCCCGATCCGGTAGCTTTCCGGGATATTGACCCGGATATAGGCGCCGTTGTCGTTGATCTGCCCGTTGAGGGCCAGTTGATCCTTGTAGTACATATAATAAATATTGGCTTCCAGGGCGGTCCTCAGGGTTTTCACCCGGTACCCGGTCTCCAGGTTGATCAGCTTTTCAACTTTGGGTTGCTGACTGCGCAGGTTATTCACGTAATCGTCCCTGTTGGGTTCCCTTTGCGCCACCCCGGCAGACAGGTACAAGTTTGCCCGGGCGTTTACCTGGTAGGATATGCCTGCTTTGGGATTGATGAAATCAAGGGTTTTCTGCTGCTCGACCCTTTCCAATTGGTCGGTAAGCCCCAAAAAAGTGTAATCGACCCTGCGCCATTGCAGGTCGATGAAACTGTTTAAACGGGTGTTCACCCGGAAATCGGCTTTGGCATAGAGGTTGAGATCTGATTTCAGGGCGTCGTTGTCATAATAGGGATGGCGTATGGTTCCGTTGGAAGCAAACTGCGACCAGATCACTTCGCCGAAATGCCGGCCGTCGTACCGGTTGTAAGCGCCGCCGAGGGTAAAATTCAGCGAACTACCCGGATTCAGGTATCGAAGGCTATAGGTCATGCCGTAAAAATGGTTGTCCAGCCACCTCCGGCGGATAAGATCGGATGAAAAAATGGTTGTATCGCCGATATTTACGGGATCCAGGTCATAGTTTTCCAGGTTTTCCCCCGCTTTGTACTCTTCATAAAAGCCGGCGCCCCGGGTATAATGCAAAGCGGTGTTCAAGGTCCAGGCCGGGGACAATTCCTGGAAAAAATGCAATTGATAATGGGTCTGGGTGTAATCATCTACCTGGTTGTCGTAGGGGTCGCCCGGTTTCTCTGCGCCTGCCGGATTAAAGGTGCGCAGTTTGGGGTCGCTGACCAGGTTTGCCGGCACGCCGTACCAGGCCTGGTAAGTTTTTTCATGGCCGGAAAAGGTGATCAACTGCAGGGAACTCCGGTCGCCCAGATAAGCTGCGGAAAGGAAATAGGAATTCAGGTCGGCAGTTGCCCGGTCGATATACCCGTCGGAGGTGATCCTGGAAAGCCGGCCCTGTACCGAAAATTGTCTGTTCAAAAGCCCTGATCCGAATTGAATGTTCCTTCTGAAGGTATTAAATGATCCGGCGCCCAGGTTCAGGCGGGCGAAAGGTTCGGTGTTGATTTGATTGGTCTTCAAATTTACGGTAGCCCCGAAGGCGCCTGCTCCGTTGGTGCTGGTACCTACGCCTCGCTGGATCTGGATCTCCTGGGCCGAGCTGATCACGTCCGGCAGATCAACCCAATATACTTGTTGGGATTCCGCATCATTGACTGGAATTCCGTTGATGGTGACATTGATCCGGCTCGGGTCCGTTCCCCTGATCCGGATACCGGTGTAACCGACCCCTGCACCGGCGTCGGATGTTACCACGGCCGAGGGTGTCCACTGCATGGCGTATGGGGCGTCCTGGCCGAAATCCCCGGATGAAAGCGTCTCTTTTTTCAGGTTTGTAAAAGTAAAGGGTGAGTGTTCAGGCGCCCGGGTTGCCGACACCTCAAGTTGTGTCAGCAAAATGGATTTGGCGGACAGCCTGACGTCCAGTCTCAATGTTGTTTGCAGATCACCTGACTTAATTCTTTTTTTCTCTGTGGCAAACCCAAGGTAGGAAAAGGTGACAACATACTCGCCCGGGGGGATGTTGTCAATTAAATAGGCGCCGGATGCCGTTGTAACGGTTCCGGCTTTTAACTGCGGGATGGCAACCTCAGCGCCTTCCAGCGGTTCTCCGGATTCATTCAAAACGGCGCCCTGCAAACTGGTTTGCCCCAGGCTTCGGAACGGAATGCCGGCCAGCAATAAGATCGTCAAATACAACTTCATGGTCATTTTTTTAAAACCCTGCAATCCACATGCCCCGGGGCGGGGATGTACTTGATGATTGCCATTGATGATCAGACGCAGGCCTCGGGTTATTTGTCCGTTTCCGGATCGCAATACCTTGAAATAACCCTGAATCAAAATGCCTGCCAGAAGGTTTGACCTCCCTTCCCGGAATTACCCGGGCAGGTTCAATGGGTATGATCTCAGCCTGTTTAAAGTAAGGCACCCCAGTGAGAACAACGCTGCAAAGGTAAGCTGCGGCGGGCTATTTACCAAATCGTTTCTTTTTCTCCGGTGAATGCCTGGTGCAGATGTTACCGGCTGTGAAAAACGGCCAATCCCTTAACAGGGTCGCCTTCTATTTTGCCAAGCGGATATCCAAAATCCCGAAGGGAATCTTCCAGGATTTCTGAAAAATGAACTGCAACGGAACCGGTGAAGAACACGGGAAGGATGGCATCAGGGGACAAAATCGGAATATGGCGTTGCAAAAACAGGTCGAACCGGGTTTTTACAAGATTGCGCATAAAAGGGTGGGTTTTGTGCTGGCCAATGAACCGGGCAAACTCCGCCAGATAGCGGCTCGGGTATTCAAGGCGGTAGACCGCTTCAATTATGGTATCCCTGCTTACCGGGAATTCCCGGAGAAAATGGCTGGACAGATCCCCCGGGGTTTCGGCGTAGAGCCATGCGGAAATCCAGGTTTTTCCCAGGTCGGCGCCACTTCCTTCATCCCCCAGAATGAATCCAAGGCCGCCTGCGGTTCGCACAATCTGATCCCCGTCGTACAAGGCAGAATTGGAACCTGTGCCCAAAATACAGGCAATGCCCGGGTCCCGCTGGCACAGGGCGCGGGCCGCAGCCAGCAGATCGGTATTGACCTTAACTTCTTTTGCCAACGGGAAAACAACTTGCAGGGCGGCTGCTATCCGGTCTTTGGAAGATTGACTGTTGCAACCGGTTCCGTAATAAAAGATGGCCTGAAGGCTGGAATCGTATCCTTCCGCACCCTCACGGAAGGCTTGTTCCAGCCCGGCATCCGTCAGAAAAAACGGATGAATGCCGGGAAAGGTACTGGCGCCGGTCAAAATGCCATCCCTGATCCAGGCCCAGGCGGATTTGGTCGCTCCGCTTTCAATAATTAAAATGGTTTCCTTCATTGGGTTCGGAATTGGCCGGCAGGCATCCCAAATTTGCCGGAATCGTTATTGCGGCTTGCCGCCGGCGGATTCCAGCGCTTTCCGGACATTGCCGTATTTGAGCAAGAGTTCGTTGGATTGTTCGTAGCTCAATTGAAGCGCATGCATCAGTATTTTGGTGCCCCGGTCCACGAGTTTGGTATTGCTCAGTTTCATGTCCACCATCTTGTTGTCCATCACCCTCCCCAGCTTGATCATGACACTGGTGCTGATCATGTTGAGGACAAGTTTTTGGGCGGTACCGGCTTTCATGCGGGTACTGCCGGTTACGAACTCCGGCCCCACAATTACCTCAACCGGATGATCGGCATATTGGGTGATCGGCGCGCCGGGGTTGCAGGTAATGCATCCGGTGGCGATATGGTTTTCCTGGCAATGGCGCAATCCATGAACCACGTAGGGCGTCGTTCCGGAAGCAGCGATGCCGATCACAACGTCCTGAGGATTGATGAAGTATTGTTTCAGGTCATGCCAGCACAGCTCAGGGTTGTCCTCGGCCGCTTCCACTGCCCTCCGGATGGCCTGGTCGCCTCCTGCGATAAGGCCGATCACCATCCCTTCCGGCACTCCGTAGGTGGGAGGGCATTCTGAGGCATCAAGGATGCCAAGCCGGCCGCTGGTGCCGGCGCCGACATAAAACAACCGGCCGCCTTCCTGCATTTTTTCGGCAATCATATCCACAAGGGCCTCGATGGCCGGTATCGCTTTTTTTACAGCGCCCGGAACCGTTTGATCCTCCTGATTCATGTTCTCCAATAATTCCCTGGTCGACATTTGGTCCAGGTTTCTGTATCTGGATGTCGCTTCGGTAATTTTTTCCATGCCTTGATTTTTTTTCATAGCAGATATAAAATTGCATTAATTTTATTTTATCTTCGCCCCGCAATAATGCATGGGGGTATAGCTCAGCTGGCTAGAGCGCTTGCATGGCATGCAAGAGGTCACGGGTTCGAATCCCGTTTCCTCCACCAAACGGCCTTCTTTTTGGATGGCCGTTTTTATTTTGTCCCGGGTCATATACGGTTCTTCCTTCGATTTTCCGTCAATCGCTTCGCCGGCGCGGCGATCCTTTTTGAGGCCGCTTGTTCTGCCCTGAAAAGCGGCATAAAGCTAAGCAGTTCATGCAAATTATAGCCTATTTAATTGCAAGCAAAAGAGAATTGCTACCTTTGCAAGCCGGATGATGGGTTTAATTTCTCAAAAATGAAAATTGTAATTGCCGGAGCGGGCGATATTGGCTACCATCTGGCTAAATTA
>CAZLEF010000097.1:0-26891 GCA_964558465.1 uncultured Lewinella sp.
ATACATATAAAACAAAACAACTAAAAAAAAGAATTATAAACAAAGAAACAAATCAACAAATTGATCGGATTACCCCGCCCGCCGCAGCTCCAACCCCAAACCCCCAACTCCAAACCACCCCAAACAACTCCAAACCACCCCAAACAACTCCAAACCTATATTTTCAACCCCTTCTCCCGCTTCAAATAAGCCAGCGCAAAACGGATCTTGTGGTACGCCATATCCTCCCTCAGGAGATAGTGCACGTCTTTCACCCGGACGGGCGGCTCCACCAGCCGGAGCGCTTTTTGCACATCGTTGATCTCTTCCTCGGTGATCAAACGGTGGATATCGACCGGTTCTCCTTTTTCATAAACCTGAACCAGGTGGGAATAGACCGTCTGAAGTTGGACGGCCTGTTGCCCGGCAATCGTTTCAGGCGACAATCCCTTTTTGAACAGATCATAGGTGGCCCGGTAAGGCGCGGCGCCCTGGAACGGGTCGGCAGGCCGGCCCGGAAAACTTTGTATGACCTTTAAAAAAAGAGCGCCGTATTGCTGCAGTTTTTTTTCGCCTACGCCGGAGACCGCCCTGAATTCCTCGAGGGATTCCGGGCGGGTGGCCGACATTTCCTCCAGAGTAGCGTCGCTGAAAATCATATAAGGCGCAATCTTGTTTTTCTGAGCCAGGTGAAGGCGGGTTTTACGCAACAATTCGAACAGATCGTCCCTGGTTCGTTCCCGGTTGACGGGCGCTGCGGCTTTGGTTCTGGCGATCTCCTCCCTTTCCCGGAAAGTTGCGATCCGCACCAGTTGAACGGTTTCTCCTTCAAACAGGACCCGGTGGCTGGCAGGTGTCAATTGGAGGGTATGACCCTGGTCGTGGGCGACTTCCAGGTACCCCAGGTTGACCAGTTGGGTAATGAAGCTTTGCCAATCCTGGGCGGAAATATCCCTGCCTGCCCCGTAGGTTTTGATCAGGTGGAACCCCTTTTCCAGGATTTCTTTGCGCTGGGCGCCGCGCAGCACATCGATCAGCATGCGGATGCCGACCGATTGTTTCAGCCGGTATACCGCCGAAAAGACCTTTTGCGCCAGGACGGTGCCGTCGAAACGGGCGGGCGGGTTGCTGCAAATGTCGCAATTGCCGCAGTCCTTCGTCAGTTCTTCCCCAAAATAACTCAGCAGGATCCGCCGGCGGCAGGCCTGGGCTTCGGCATATTGCTGCATACGTTCGAGTTTGGCCAGTTGAACCTCCTCGTTGCCGCTTTCGTTTTTCAGAATGATGTCGCGCAGCATCATAACGTCCTGAAAGCTGTAAAAAAGCAGCGTCTCGGCGGTCGATCCGTCCCTTCCCGCCCGGCCGATCTCCTGGTAATAGCCTTCGATGTTTTTAGGCAGGTTGTAATGGATGATCCAGCGGACATTCGACTTATCGATGCCCATGCCAAATGCGATGGTGGCGCAGATGACGGGCGTTTTGTCGTTGATGAAGTCTTCCTGCACCCTGGCCCGGTCGGCGGCTTCCATGCCGGCATGATAAAAGGCGGCGGGGATGCCGGATTCGTTGAGTTTGACGGCCAGGTTTTCGGTATTTTTCCGGCTCAGGCAATAGATGATGCCCGGTTGTTTACGCCTTTTTTTGATAAAATCCAGGATCTGTTGCAGGCGCCGCTGGCCGGAACGTACTTCAAGGCTCAGGTTGGGCCGGTCGAAGGAGGCAATGTAAACGTCGGGCGATTGCAGGTTCAACTGCCGGATAATATCTCTCCGGGTCAGTTTGTCGGCGGTAGCGGTCAGGGCAATGACCGGGACCTGCGGAAATTCTTCCTTGAGCATGCTCAACTGGGTGTATTCCGGCCGGAAGTCGTGGCCCCAGGCAGAAATGCAATGGGCTTCATCGATGGCAAACAGCGAGGGCCTGGAATTCCGGATCAGGGGTAAAAATCCGGGGGAGAGCAGTTTTTCCGGCGAAACATACAGCAAGTCCAGTTGATTGCGGAGGTATTGTTCCTCAACCTTGCGCTGATCGGCGGCATCCTGCGAGCTGTTCAGGAACTCGGCTTTGATGCCGTTGGCTTTCAGGGCTTCCACCTGGTCCTTCATCAGGGAGATCAGGGGAGAAACGACGATGCAGGCGCCGGGCAAAAGCAGGGCCGGGATCTGGAAACAGACCGATTTGCCGCCGCCGGTGGGCATCAATACGACGGCGTCCCGTTGGTCCAGCAGAGTTTTGATCGCCTCGGCCTGGAGGGGACGGAAGGCGTCGTAGCCATAGTATTGTTTGAGTGCGCGGCGCGCTTTTTCCAATTCCATCCTGATCGGGGGTTTTTCGGCATAAAGGTCCAAAAGAATGGTCTAACATAAAATTTATTTTTTGTTTTATTTTTTAAATTAATAAATAAATTGTATTAAATCGCTGAAAACCCGGATTTAAGGCCTAACTTTGTTTCTTCAGGAACCCAGGGTTTTGCCCTTTTTTTACTTTAAAATAAAAATAATATATATGGTTTTAAGAAACATCAGTTTAATTTGGATCCTGGTTATTATGCTCTCCGCTTGTGGAACTTCCAAAGAGACCGCCCTGACCGAAACCGGGAAGGCGAAAAAGGAAAAACCGCAGGTAGATCCCAAAAAAACTGATTTTGCTGAAATGACGGAAAAGCCGGAATTGGAAGAATTCTCAGGGTCCGCTGCCAAGCCCAAAGACTCGGAAACAGCGACAATCGGGCAGTCTGCCATCAGCAAGTGGGCCGCCGATGCCAACGACGGCAAACTGTTATCCGTTGATGTTCAGGTAGGGGAGGGGTTGCAGGATTTGAACCTGCAGGTTTCCCCCGACCGGGTCAAACCGGTTTCGACCAAACCCGGCGTAATCGTTATGGAGGTGTGCATCGAAAAAAACGGCATGGTCTCCAGAAGTCAATATCAGCAATCCGGTTCCACCTCCAGCAGCCGTATCCTCATCAACTACGCCAGGGACTATATCAATGCCTGCCGGTTTGAAGAACCTTTGGACGGGAAAGCTTGCGGAACGATGACCTTTACCTTTGAATAAACTCCTTGCCGCCGGTGAAGAAAATAATTGTGGCAATCGACGGATATTCATCCTGCGGAAAAAGCACCCTTGCCAAAGCCCTGGCAAAGTTGCTGGGTTATACCTATCTGGATTCCGGGGCGATGTACCGCGCCGCAACGTTGTTTTTCCTTCGGAACGGAACGGATATCCAGGATGAGGCCGCGGTCGTGAAAGCCCTCGAAGGGATTCATATCCGGTTTATCCTGAATCCCAACGGCAACCGGACGATTCTGAACGAAGAGGATGTGGAGAACGAGATCAGGAGCATGGAAGTTTCCCGGATGGTCAGCGAAGTATCCGCCATTTCGCCGGTCCGGCGGGCCATGGTCCGCCAGCAGCAGGCGATGGGCAAAGCCAAAGGGATCGTCATGGATGGCCGGGACATCGGGACGGTTGTTTTCCCAGATGCAGAACTGAAAATTTTTCTGACTGCCCGCCAGGACGTCCGTGTACAACGCAGATTCCAGGAATTGCGCGCAAAAGGGATTGAGATCTCCCTGGAGGAGGTTGAAGAAAACCTGGTACACCGGGATCTCATCGATTCCACCCGGGAAGACAGCCCGTTGACACAAGCAACTGACGCCATTGTACTGGACAATTCCGACCTGACCCCGGACGAACAGCTCCGGCACGCCCTTCAAATGGTGCATTCCATCGCAGAAACCGCTTCATGAAAGGAATATTGGTTGTTTGCAGTTTTTTAGGGATCAGTTGTATGGCCTGCAACCAGGACCGGCGGCTGGAATCCCTGGATCAATCCCTGGAATCCCTCTCAGGTCAGCCTCCATCCGCCTTATACCCGGTCCCGCCGGATACCCTGGAGATGATTTTCTTTAAAATGGACTCCCTGCTCGGTTTAATGAAAGCGTTGGAGAAGTCCAGACTTTCCGCGCAGAAAAAAGCAGAATACCCGGAAATTTACCGGAAATGGAAAGAACGGGCGACCCAATGGCGCAAGCTCCGTGTTGATCCGGCTGTGTATAACCTCGGTGGCGAATTGAAACGAATCCTTTCAAACACCGCCCCCGGAGAACCGGAAAAAGCTCGTTTCCTGGAAACCGCACTGACCAATGCGCCGGCATATTACCGTTATGCAAGGGCAAATCTGCTCAACCCGGATTACGGTCAATTTCCCCTGGCGGTTCAAAAACAGATCCTCACCCTTCATTTTTTGGAACATGAACTCACCGGCAGCCTGGATGAAATGCAACTGGAGACATTAGAAAAAGAAAAGCTGTTTAATTTAATCCCCGGCGCCAAACTGGCGGTAAAAGACTATATCGGCTTTTGCGAAAGCAGGATCTGGACTTTCCAGGACAGCGTTTTGAGAGCGGATCACCGGTCGGTCGACCAGGAGACCCGGTTTAGCCCCGGCAGGTAATAAGTTCCTGATAGAGAGAGCTGCCATCCGACGAAGCCTCGGCGTAGTCGGGTGCCATCCGACGAAGCCTCGGCGTAGTCGGGCGCGACCCACCATCCACCCGCGCCTTAACGCGTCCAACTATCCATCGTCTGCCAAAAACAAACTATATTTACCACATAAAATTCTACCAACCATGAAAACATTGAAACCGATCGTTTTTGTTACCCTCTTTGCAGCCGTAGCGGCCCTGGCCTTTTCTTGTTCCAATTCCGGGAAAGGGCATGAAAACCACGACCACAGTGAGTCGACTGAAACCCAGGAAGCCAAGCCGCACGGAGAAGGCAAGGAATACACCTCGGCTTATGTCTGCCCGATGCACTGTTCCGGCAGCGGCAGCGACCAGGCCGGCATATGCCCGGTCTGCGGGATGGATTATGTGGCCCAGGCCGACCATGTGAAGGACGAGCATAGCCATTGATATGCCGTAAAATCCGTTATATTCGTTATTTCGATCCGCATTACCATCAACCGGCCTGATGACAGAATTCCTCCTGAACGATGAAAAAATCATAGCATCCGAACCCGACGGCATGCCGCTGCTGGAATTCATCCGCCGGAAAAAACACCTGCACGGCAGCAAACTGGTCTGTGGGGAAGGCGAATGCGGCGCCTGCACGGTACTGGTCGGAGAATTGAACGGCGAAGGGGTCTTCTATAAATCCATGACCGCCTGCATCATGCCGCTGGCCAACGCATCCGGCAAACATATCGTCACGATCGAAGGCCTGAACCTCCGGGGCCTTTCTCCCGTTCAAAATGCTTTGGTAGCGGCAAACGGGACCCAATGCGGGTTTTGTACGCCGGGTTTTGTGGTTTCACTCTCCGGGGTTTTGCTCAACGGCGATGACATTTCATTCGATTCGCTGATGCAAAGCATCGACGGGAATATCTGCCGCTGCACCGGTTACAAGTCGATCGAAAGAGCGGTAAAAGACCTGGCAGAGCCGCTGGTTGCCATGACCCGCTCACCACATGAACGTTTGATCGGTAAAAGACTACCGCCCAGGCAACTGCAAATAGGCCGCCTGATCGACCTGGAATATTTACCGGCCTATTTTAAAGAAATTCCCCTGCGACTCTTACAAATTGCAGGATCACGCCTCCGGGAGGCTATGGGAAGCGGACAACCGGTTGCCGGCGGCGGGACCGATCTCTACGTCCAGCAACCGGACCAACTCCGCGACCGTCCGATCGCTCCTTTTTTCGACGTGTCTTCACTTCAGGGCATATCCCTCGAAAACGGACAATGCGAATTCGGCGCAGCCATGACGATGGGCGATCTTTACCGCTCGACAGTTTTCAGGGAGGCTTTGCCGGATTCGGGTTATATCTTCCGTTTGTTGTCTTCTACCCAGATCCGGAATATGGCCACCATCGGCGGAAATCTCGCCAACGCTTCACCCATCGGTGACTTCACCATTCTGCTGCTGGCCCTGGACGCGGACCTGACCCTGGTGGCAGACGGCAAAAGGAGGCGCATCAAACTGAAAGATTTTTACCTGGGATACAAAATAACGGATAGGGCGGAAGGCGAATACATTGAAAAGATCCGTTTCAGGGCACTACAGGGAAACGAGCGCTTCAACTTTGAAAAAGTCAGTCAGCGCCGGCGTCTGGACGTAGCCGGCGTGAATTCGGCCTGCCGGATGACCTTCGGCGAAGACCGGGTCCTGAAAGAAATCCATTTGTCGGCAGGCGGCGTTGGGCCCATCCCGTTGTACCTGGATAAAACCTGCCGCTTCCTTCAAGGCAAAAAACCGGATGAAGCCGTTCTGAAAGAAGCCGTCGGGTGCATGCTGGATGAAATTTCACCCATTTCCGACACCCGGGGCTCCGCACGTTACAAGACCATATTGCTGCGGCAGCTTCTTTACGCCCATTTTTTCCGGATGTACGGAAACCGTTTCCAACCTGAAAACTGGATAGGCCATGATCATTAAACCCGTTGTCATACGACCGGAGTCCCTGAACCTGGACGCGGAATACCATGTCAAAGGTTTGACCAGGTTTCTGGATGATCTTCCCGAACTCCAGGGTACGCTTTATGCCAAGGTGTTTTATTCGAAATCCGCACACGGGCGCATGGTTGCGATGGACCTGTCAGAGGCCTCGGGTTACCCCGGGGTCGTCCGTGTCTTTACCAGCAGGGACATCCCCGGCGAAAACCAGATCGGGGGCATCATTCCGGATGAACCCCTTTTTGCCGCAGGAGAAGTACACTATATTGGTCAGCCCGTCGGCATGATTGTGGCGCAATCGGAACTGGCGGCCCACCGCGCAGCCGCGTTGGTCCGGATGGAAATTGCCCCCCAACCGGTGGTTACCGATCCCAGGGTGGCGTTTGAAAAGGGAATGCTTCTGAGCCCTTCCCGGACCTTTTCGACCGGCGACCCGGAACGCGTCTTTCCCGATTGCCCTTACGTGTTTGAGGGCGTCGCCGAAACAGGAGGCCAGGAACACGTTTACCTCGAACCCCAGGGGGCCTATGCCATTCCCAGGGAAAAATCCGGGGTGTTCATTTACAGTTCTACCCAGGGACCGACGGCCGTACAGCGCACCACAGCCAGGGTACTGGGAATATCTATGAATCTGGTGGAAGTCGAGGTGGGCAATATCGGCGGAGGTTTCGGCGGCAAAGAAGACCAGGCCTCCCCCTGGGCTGTTATGGCCGCATTGGCCGCCGTCAGCCTCCAGCGCCCGGTCAAACTGGTACTGGACCGGAAGGACGACCTCCAAATGACCGGCAAGCGACACCCCTACAGCAGCGATTTCAGGATCGGGCTGGACAAGGACCTGAAGATTGTGGCTTACCAGGCGACTTTCTACCAGAACGGCGGCGCAGCTGCCGACCTTTCACCGGCGGTACTGGAACGGACCCTGTTTCACGCCACCAACAGCTATTTCATTCCCAATGTCCGGGTTACAGCCCATTGTTGCAAGACCAACCTGCCGCCCAATACCGCGTTCAGGGGCTTCGGCGGCCCCCAGGGCATGTATGTGATCGAGTCGGCCATCCACCGGGCCGCCGAGGGATTGGGCGTTCCCGCCTGGGAGATCCAGGAAAAAAATCTGCTGCGGGACAATGACGAAATGCCCTATGGACAGATCATGGCGCAAACACAGATCCGAAAATGCTGGACGGTGGTCCGGAAAGGGATCGGATTGGAAAACCTCCGGGAAGATATCCGCAAATTCAACCAGGCCAATAAATACCTCAAAAAAGGGATGGCCGTAATGCCGGTTTGTTTCGGCATATCATTCACCAATACCCAGATGAACAACGGCCGGGCCCTCGTTCATGTGTACAGCGATGGAAGTGTCGGCGTCAGCACCGGAGCCGTGGAGATGGGGCAGGGCGTCAATACCAAAATGATCCAGACGGCAGCCTCCCTTTTGGGGGTGCATCACAGCAAGGTCCACCTGCTCCAAACCAATACCACCCGGGTGGCCAATACCTCTCCCTCGGCAGCCAGCGCCACCACCGACCTGAACGGATGGGCCCTTGCGGACGCCTGCCGCCAGATCCTTGACCGGCTGACGCCCCTGGCCAAAGCGGAATTGGACGCCGGTGAGGAGGACCAACTGACCTTCAGGGATGGAAAGGTCTACGTGGATAGAAAAAAAAGCATGCTGCCCTGGGAAACGCTGGTCAGGATTGCCCTGTCCCGCCGTATCAACCTCAGCGCAAAAGGCCATTACGCCACCCCGATGATCCATTTTGACAAAACCGTTGAAAAGGGGCATCCCTTTCTGTACTATGCTTACGGAGCGGCGGTATGGAACTGCACAGTGGACTGCCTGCGGGGCGTCTATGAATTTGATTCCGTCCATTTGATCCATGATTGGGGAGATACCAGGAACTTTGCGGTCGACCTCGGCCAGGTGGAGGGCGGACTGGTCCAGGGAATGGGCTGGATGACCATGGAAAACCTGATCTACAATGAAAAAGGGGAATTAAAATCCAACTCCCTGGCCACTTATAAGATTCCGGATATCTATTCCGTTCCCAAAAAACTGGATACCCAGTTCCTGGCTTTTGGCGGATGGAACCTGGCCTTTTCAAATGCGAAGGCAGTGGGAGAACCGCCCCTGATGTACGGCATCGGCGCCTGGTTTGCTGTTGCGAACGGCATCCTTGCATTCAACCCTGCCGCAAAACTGGATTATTCAGCGCCCATAACCCATGAAAAAGTGCTGTTGGCCTTGTACTCCTGATATATAACGGATCAGCCTCGAAATCGATATTTTCCTGATCCTGGTCACATTTCGATTCTTCCACGCTCGCGCCACAAGCGTATGCGCGTCAACTTAATTTTAAACCATATGATCATTTTACAGGCAGGATGCGAAGCTATCCTGCACTGGAAAGAAAAATGAAGTTCCTGGTGTTTGCCCCTCAAAAACAAAAACGTTTATTAATACGATAATTACATCTTTTTCAGAACTGAATAATTACATTGATTGCTTATATATTTTCTTAAGTTGCCGCTTGTGCGCCAAAGGCGTGGCGGTTACTTATTCCTTCATTTAGACTTCAATGCAAACACCTTTTAGCATATACAGCGACCGTTGCTGGATCGAAGACAGGCTTCAACCGGCAATTTTGCGAATTGAAAACGGCCGGATCCTGGAAATTCAGAAGAACCGAAGGCCGGGTGAAGGCGTAGAATTTCAATTGGAGGGTCTGGTCGTGATGCCGGGTGTGATCGATGTGCACACCCATATCAACGAGCCGGGCCGGGCGGATTGGGAGGGTTTTGAAACCGCCACTAAAGCCGCCGCAAAAGGGGGCGTAACGACATTGGTCGATATGCCGTTGAACAGCAGCCCCGTAACCGTGAACAAAGCCGCCTTTCAGGCAAAACTGAATGCGGCCAGGCGCCAGTTGCATGTCAATTGCGGGTTTTGGGCCGGGGCAACGGGTGCGGAAACCGCCGGTCTGGCCGAAACCCTCGATGCAGGTTGCCTCGGCGTGAAAGTCTTTCTGATCCATTCGGGGATCGACGAATTTCCCAATATTTCACCGGCAGACCTGGATAAAATCCTGCCCCTCCTCCGGGAAAAAGACGTACCCCTGTTGGTCCATTGCGAATTTAACCGCGATCAGGATCAGCCGGCCCCGTTTTATCCGGTCGACAGTTATCCGGCTTACCTGGCCTCCAGGCCAAAGTCCTGGGAGAATGAAGCGATCCGGATCATTATCGAACGCTGCCGCAATCACCGGGTAAAGACCCATATTGTACATTTATCCTCGGATGAAGCCCTTGCTCCGATCCGGGAGGCCAAAACCGGGGGCTTGCCCCTGACCGTGGAAACCTGCCCCCATTACATTTATTTTAATGCTGAAAATATACCGGACGGCCGGACCGAATTCAAATGCGCGCCGCCTGTCCGCGAAGCGCCCAATAATTACCAATTGATCCTGGCCCTGAAATCCGGATTGATCGACCTGGTCGCTTCCGACCATTCTCCGGCTCCGCCTGGATTGAAAGAACTGAAAAGCGGCAACCTGGCAAAAGCCTGGGGTGGGATCGCAGGGCTCCAGTTTTTGCTTTCTGCCGCCTGGACCGCCCTGAAAAACGACCTGACCCTCGAAGAATTTATACCGCTTCTCACCGCCAGACCGGCAGGGTTGGCCGGCTTGAACGGGCAAAAAGGCGCGCTCAAACCGGGATTTGACGCGGATATTACCGTTTGGGATCCGGAAGGTTCATTTACCGTCAGGGCCGGAGAGATCCTCCACAAACACAAATTAACGCCTTATGCAGGCGAAACCTTTTATGGAGAAATATATGGCACAATCGTCAACGGAGTATGGGTCTTCCGGAACCAGGAATGGCAGACGATGTATGCCGGACAAATCCTGTTGCGGAATAAAGAAGCGCAAAACAGCGTGAAATAACATGATGGCAGACTGGACACTGTGGATTTTACTGGCGATATCCGTTTTTGCGCTGACCGGCCTGGCGGGTTTGGGATATCACCTGAACGATATCGAAAAAATCGCCCGCGAGGCCGGGGACGAAGACCGGATCCTTCATTTGGTAAAGGCCAAACAGTTCAACAATGCAGCGATTGTGATTGCAAGTATCCTGATCCTGGTTGCTGTATATTTTTTAATCGTGGGCAGCGTTTACGAAGGGCATTTTCAGGAATGGCTGAACCTGGCGGTGCGCTGGATGCACATCACATTCGGGATCGCCTGGATCGGTTCCTCTTTTTATTTTATTTCTCTGGAGAACGGCTTGAACCGGACAAAGGACCTTCGGGACGAACTGGCCGGCGATTACTGGGCCATTCACGGCGGGGGCTTTTATTACCTCGAAAAATATAAGGTAGCGCCCAGGGTGATCCCCAAAGAACTTCATTGGTTCAAATACGAGGCCTACTTTACCTGGATTTCCGGCATGGCTTTGTTATTGATCGTCTATTATTTCAATGCAAAAGGCATGCTGGTCGACACCCGGGTACGGGAAATTTCCACCCAGGCAGCGGCAGTTCTGGGGCTTGGCTCGCTGGCGGCCGGTTGGATCGTGTACGACCGCCTGTGCAAAACCGCTTTGGTCCGGCAAAACACAGCCTTTGCGGTGGCCGGTTTTTTTGTTGCCACAGCTTTCGCCTGGTTGTTTACCGAGGTTTTTGCACCCCGGGCCGCGTTCATCCATTTTGGAGCCCTGATCGGGACGATTATGGCCGGCAACGTTTTTTTTATCATCATTCCTGCCCAGAAGGCGATGGTAAAAGCCGCCAGGGAAGGGACCCTGCCGGACCCTGAACTGGGAAAACATGCGGGGCTGCGGTCATTGCACAACAATTACCTCACCCTGCCGGTCCTCTTTGTGATGATCAGCAATCACTTTCCCAGCACCTTCGGACACGATCAACCCTGGGCTATCCTGGCCGGGCTTTCGCTGGGCAGCGCAGGTATCAAACACTACCTGAACCTCAGGGAAAAAGGCCGCCGGTCCGTTTGGGTAATGCCGTTATCGGTATTGCTGCTGCTGGGACTGGCTATGGTGACCGCTCCGGAACCCAAAGGAGGCAGTTGTGACCCGCCGGTTACTTTTACCCAGGTTTTTCCCATTTTTCAGGCGCGATGCCAGACCTGCCATTCCGCCCGGCCAACGGATGCCGTTTATACTTCAGCCCCCAACGGGGTGAAATACGATACCCCGGAAGAAATTCAAAATGTGGCGGATAAGATCTTGCAGCGTGTGGTCATCACCGAAACCATGCCGCTGAACAACCTCACCGGAATGACGCCCGAAGAAAGGGATCTCATCCGGTGCTGGATTGAGCAGGGCGCGGGTATATAGGGTGCGTGCCGCGCCATCGGCGTGGTTGATTTGTTGATTTGTTGATTTGTTGATTTGTTGATGCGAACCTACAGCCGCCAATCGAACCAATCAGATCAATCGAATCAATCCAACCAATTGATGTATTGAACCAATACCATCATGGATAAAATAATTACTTTAGAAGAATTTAATGCGGTCACCCCGGCCGTGGCGGAGGAAATACTCTATGGTTGCTGCGCATCCAACCGTTGGGTGAAAGCGGTATCGGCCGGCCGGCCGTACACCAGTGAAACCGCCTTATTCGAAAAAGCGGTTTTGGGATGGATGGAGACCTGTGGCGAGACCGATTACCTGGAGGCCTTTGCGGGCCACCCCAGGATCGGAGACCTCAAAAGCCTCGAAAAAAAATTTGCCGCAACTGCCGGTTGGGCGGGAAAGGAACAATCCGGTGTGCATCACGCTCATGCCGTTACCCTGGAGAAGCTGGCAAAGGCCAATGAAGCTTATGAAAACCGGTTCGGTTTTATTTTTATCGTCAGCGCCACCGGTAAAACAGCGGAAGAAATGCTGGCGATCCTGGAAGAACGGCTCCGGCATTCCCGGCAGGAAGAGATCGGAGTCGCCGCGGCTGAACAATTTAAGATCACCCTGATCCGTTTGCAAAAAGCCATCCGGCTGGAACACCCGGTCTGGAAAACCCCCGGCCGGATCACCACACATATCCTCGACACTTCCGCCGGCAATCCTGCCGCAGGCGTGGTGATCAGCCTTCAGAAACCATCCGGCGCCGGCTGGCAGACCATCGCCACGGGGATCACCAATCAAGACGGCAGGATACCCGACTTGTTGGCGCCCGGACATCAATTGCCTCCGGCTGAGTATCGGATGATTTTCCGGACAGGGCCTTATTTCCGGTCTAAAAATTTGCGTACCTTTTATCCGCAAGTCGAGATCCAATTTAATATTTTCGACGAATCGCACTATCATATCCCGCTGTTAATCAATCCTTTTGGATACACAACTTACAGAGGTAGCTGAAGCTGTTTTTCCTAACTTTTTTGCAATTTCGCCCGGATCCGGGATTTTTAACAAGCCATAAAACATGAAACTGACCATACCTGACCAAACGAAAGAAAATCTGTTCAGCCAATTGGAACGCGCCAACCTGGCTTTCCGCGAAGATTATCCAGGCGAGCGGCCGGATCGCCAACCGATCCACACGGTTTACGGCGGCGCCAACCTGTTCAACGCCGGCACATCTGCCCAGTTGGGTAAAAAGGCGCTGGAGGCCATGGAACAGTACGCCCCCAATTTTGCCGTATTCGGCCGTGCATTCCAATTGCCGGGTTTTGAAGCGCTGCCATTGCACGATGATATGGCGCGTCAGCTGGAACTCAGGCTGGATGCAATGCCTGCGGCCTTAAAAAAAGACCACCCCGCCTGGCTGTCCCTGGCAGTTTACCGAAAGGTATTGCAAAAATTGAAAAAGGAACCCGTTGAGGATTTCCGCATCGACTTTGAAGACGGCTACGGCAACCGGTCGAATGAAGAAGAAGATCAAACCGCACTTGACGCCGCCGGCCAACTGATCAAAGGTATGGAACAAGATTCCCTGCCGCCCTTTATCGGGATCCGGATCAAGCCCTTCACGGAAGAGATGAAAGACCGGGGCCTTCGTACCCTGGATATTTTTATTACTTCGGTCGTTTCAGGCGCCGGCCGCCTGCCGGATAATTTTGTGGTCATGCTCCCCAAAGTGACCATTCCTGAACAGGTGGAAACCCTGGCAGCCTTTTTTGAAATATTGGAAGCAGAACTTGGATTGCCCCAGGGCGCCCTGAAAATGGAAATGATGGTAGAGACCACCCAGGCGGTTATGGACAGCAGCGGTGCAAATCCGCTTTTCCGCTTTGTCCGGGCAGCCAAAGGCCGTTGCACCGGCATGCACTTTGGCACCTACGATTATACAGCTTCCTGCAATATCACGGCAAAATACCAGGAAATGGACCATCCGGTATGCGATTTTGCCCACCATATGACCAAGGTAGCCCTGGCGCACACGGGCATCTGGCTCTCCGACGGGGCCACCAATACCATGCCCATCGGTCCGTACCGCGGCGAACTGACAGAAACGCAGTACCTTGAAAACCGGAAAGTGGTACACCGCGCCTGGAAAAAGGGATACGATCATATCCGGCATTCCCTTTGGAACGGTTATTACCAGGGGTGGGATCTAAACCCCGCCCAGTTGCCGATGCGTTATGCGGCGGTATATACCTTTTTTATGGAAAGCTACCACGAGGCTGTGGAAAGGCTGAGGGCTTTTATCGAAAAAGCCGCCAGAGCTACCCTGATCGGCGATACCTTCGACGACGCTGCGACCGGTCAGGGGCTGTTAAATTTTTTCCTGCGGGCCCTGAACAGCGGCGCCATCTCCCTGGAGGAAGTCATGGCAACCGGATTAACCCTGGAAGAGATCCGTTCGCGCAGTTTTAAAACAATTCTGGAATCGAAAAAAGAAGTGAAGGGATTGAAATGAAAATCTGGTATTTTATTGAAATACAACTGCAGGCCGGAATACCGGTCATGTTGATCTGTGTGGCGGATAACCACGGGAGTTCGCCAGGCCGGCAGGGATTCAAAATGGCGGTTTCCCTGGAAGGCAAATTGTACGGAACGATCGGTGGCGGGATCATGGAACATAAAATGGTGGAATACGCCAAATCAGCGCTTGGCAAAGACCTGGACGCCATTGAATTGAGACAACAGTTCCATGATAAAAAAAGCAAAAAGGACCGGTCCGGCATGATCTGTTCCGGTGAACAAACCTTGTTGCTTGTTCCGCTATACCCGAAGGGTCTGACCGCCTTGCAGGAAATGTTGGAAAAAGAAATAGCCAACCCGGGGTCCCTCCGGATCCGGATCACCCCGGACGGTCTTTCCTTTGAAACATTTCATTCCCCCAGAACCATTGTTTTTGAAAAAGCGCATTCGGGAAACTGGCTTTACACCGAACCCCTTGTCCTCAAAAACCGGATTCACATTTTTGGGGGGGGGCATGTAGGACTTGCCTTGTCTGAAGTCATGTCCCTGCTCGATTTTGAAGTGATCCTTTATGACGACCGGCCCGTATTAAATACCCGTGAAGCCAATATCTTTGCCCTGGAAAAACATACCGTGGATTATGAGAAACTGGATATCAGTGGCATCCGTTCGGAAGATTTTGTTGCGATCCTCACCTTCTCTTACCGGTCGGACAAGCTGATCCTCCGGCAATTGCACCGCAAGCAGGTCTTCTACCTGGGGTTGATGGGCAGCGAAGAGAAGATCAGGGTCCTGTTCGATGAACTGGAAGCTGAAGGGGTCTCCAGGAAGGCTTTACAACCTGTTTTTGCACCCATCGGACTGGAAACGTTCAGCAAAACCCCTATGGAGATCGCCGTGAGCATTGCGGCTCAGATCATCCGGGAAAAAAACAAAAACCTGCCCACCGGCAGAACCCTTAAATGAAATCAGATAAAAGAACAGATTTCAGCCTGCGGACAGCCAGGGTTGCCGAACGGATCGATTGCCTGGCCCAAATCAGCGAAAACCCTCATGGGCTTACGCGTACTTTTGCTTCTGCTGCAGCCGCAAAGGCGAACGAAAGGGTGTTGAACTGGGCAAAGGATGCCGGTTTGAACGGGTATGCGGACCATATCGGCAACGTCCGGATCAGGTCGAAGACCCACGACCCTTCAAAAAAGGTTTTTGTGATGGGCTCCCATCTGGATTCAGTGGTGCAGGCGGGCAAATACGACGGCCCCCTGGGGTTTTTGATCGCCCTGGATATTTTGGAAAATCTGGAAAAGACCCCCGGTGAACGGCCTTTTAATCTGGAGGTCGTGGGGTTCTCCGATGAGGAGGGTGTCCGGTACCACACCACCTTCCTGGGCAGCAGCGTCCTTGCAGGCTCGTTTGACCCCCGTTGGGCGGATCGGCCCGATGAGGCCGGCGTACCGATGAAAGACGCGATCACGAATTTTGGCGGTGATCTCTCCCGGCTTGCGGAAGACCGCATTCCCCCCGGACAATTTCTGGGGTACTTCGAGGTTCATATCGAACAGGGGCCGGTTTTGCAGGCAGGCAACTTGGCCCTGGGGATCGTTAAAAACATTGCAGCGCAGGTCAGGGCCGAACTGGTATTTGAGGGGATGGCCGGCCATGCCGGAACATCGCCAATGGGCCTGCGTACCGATGCCTTGTGCGGCGCCGCGGAATTTATTCTTGGAACGGAACAATTTGGACTTCAAAACCGGGACAGCCTGGTGGCCACCGTCGGCAAATGCAAGGTGAACCCGAACGCCGCCAACGTAATCCCGGGGGAAACCCGTTTATCCCTGGACGTCAGAAGCGCCGATCAGGCCAGGTTGACCGCTGCGGTCACAGAACTTCGCAAAGTGGCAGACCGGATCGCTGCCAAAAGAGGTTTGCGCCTGCAATGGCAAATCGTTCAGGAAACCTCCCCCGTTTTTTGCGACCAGACATTGTGTGCAAAACTGGAACAGAGCCTTCTGACATTTGACCATCCGGTTGTTTTTCTGACCAGCGGGGCCGGCCATGATGCGGTCGTATTGTCCAAAGTTGCGCCGGTCGCCATGTTGTTTGTAAGGTGCAAAGACGGCATCAGCCACCACCCGGACGAATTCGCGTCGCCTGAAGACATTGAAGCAGCCATTGAAGTATCAGACCATTTTATTCGTCAACTTTTCTTAACCCATGAATGACATGCATCAGATTACCGCCGAAACCAGAACGGTTGTCAAAAGGAATTATGCTTTGATCACGCCGGACAGTTACGTCAACAGTGTGACCCCGGGATGGAACAATAGCCGGGTCCGGGTGGTGATCAGTCCGGAAATGGGCGCCCGGTTCAGCCAATACCTGATCGACCTGCACAAAAAAGGGGCAGGAACGGGAACAACGGCTCAATCAGAGATTTTCTTTTTTGTGATGGAGGGGGAATGCATTGCAACGGTGGACAACCTGACCTATAAAATGAAAAAAGGTTTTTACCTGTATGTTCCGCCCGGCCAGGCCTGGTCTTTAAAAGAGATCAACGGAGATTGCCGCTTGCTGTCGTTCCAAAAAATTTACGAACCACTGGAAGGAGAGGACGCGCCCTACCTGGTCTATGGCGACAGCGCTGATCTGCAGCCGGCCATGTACCTGGAAGACCCTCAACTGCACATGCAATTCCTCCTGCCGGACCGGATGTCCTTCGACATGGCGGTCAATATTTTTACGTATCAACCGGGCGGGAACCTTCCTTTTGTCGAAACCCATATCATGGAACACGGTTTGATCTATTTGCAGGGTCAGGGCATTTACCGGCTGGATACTGACTGGTATGCAGTCGCAAAAGGGGATTGCATCTGGATGGCGCCCTATTGTCCGCAATGGTTCACCGCAATGGGTAAGGAACCTGCGGTTTATATCTATTACAAGAATGTGAACCGGTTTAGTATTTTGCAGTAGACGGCGTGGCGGATGTGAGGATGCGAGGATGTGAGGATGCGAGGATGCGACGGAATTTGCCTTTGGGTTTCTCGAATCCTCCAATCCTCCGATCTTCGAATCCTCCATTCATCCTGCGAGGATGTGAACCTTTAGCCGCCAATCGTATCAATCCAATCTATTGTTGATTTGTTGATGCGTTGATTTGTTGATGCGACCACGCCGCGGCGTGGCGAATCAATTCACCCAATCCACCACCGGCTGAATCGTCCTGGCCCAGGCATATCTTTGGTAAAAACCGGATGGGGTAGGGGGCTTGCCCTTTTCCAGTCCGGAGAGCAGGGTTGCCGCGAACGCTGCATCGTCTCCATCGGCAACGATCTGCAACAACCCCCCGCATACGGTGGTATCGACGCCTGCGACGCCGGTGGCAAAAGACACCACGGGTGTGCCCAACGCAATGGATTCAAGGACCTTGGTTTTAACTCCGCCGCCCGACAAGACCGGATTTGCCATGATATCGGCGGCCTGGATATAGGTTTCGATATCGGGCACAAACCCCAGGTAGCTGATCACCGGGTCGTCGGTTATATATTGGAAATTTGCCGGCAGGCCGCCCCCGCAGATCAGGATGCGGAAGGGGAGTGAGGCTTTTGGTTTCAGCTCGGGTGTTATCCTTTGAGCGATCCTCAGGACCGCGTCGAGATTCGGTTTGTAATTTTGGGGGCCAAAAAAAAGGATCAGTTTTTCTTCCGCTTTGAACCCATGCCTGCCGGCGACGGTTTGCCGCGCCCGGGCAATTTGAACAGGTGATACACCGGTATTTACGCCATAATCGACTACCTGGCACTTTTCAGGCGGCAGGCTGAATTGCTGTATAGCCGTTGCCCGATCTTCCGGTGATATGAAAAACAACCGGTCTGAGGCCCGGTAAACCTGTTTTTCATAAAACCGCATCAACGGCCACCACCATTTCCCCAATGACCGCCACCGCTGGTATTCAATATTTTGCACATAAACGGAGAAGGAGATGCCCTTTCGCTTCAAAACCCGTGACAGCAGCGCAAACTGGTAATGCTGAAAAAATATGACATGCGTGATTTTTTTCCGGTCCAGGACTTCTGTTATGGCCTTGCGGTATCCCGGATGATAATACTTGGCGGTATTTTCGGGAAAACAGGGGTGAAGTTCAAAATCCGGCGCCTTTTGATTGGTGTCGGATGAAATGACCGTAAGGTCCGACCGGGCCGATAACGCAGCCGCAAATCCATAGGCCGCTTTGTGCCCGCCGTTTTGTGGCGGCACAAAGCGGTATGGAACGATAAAGGCAACCCTGGCCATTATTTTTTAGGGCCTTTTTTCCCCGGTTTACCCGATTTTGCCGCTGCAACTCTGGCGGAGGGTTCGGGTGCGGGTTTTTCGGGCTCTGCAGGTGCAACCGGCCGGTTCTTTGCCGACCAGTAGACCCCGCCTGCCAACCCCAGCAATATAAAAAGAGAGGAGATGAGGGAAATGGTTTTACCCTTTGTTACGGAAGCCGGTTGGAATTTGAACTCGATTTTATGCTGACCCGCCGGTACTCGTAAAGCCCTCAGCACATAGTTCACCCGGAAATGTTCTGCCGGGTTTCCATCGATATAGGCTTGCCAGCCTTTGTTCGGGCCGTACCAGATCTCGGAAAATACCGCCAACTGTTCTCCTGAACATTCGGCGCTGTACTCCAAGTGGTTCGGTTTATAAGATGTCAACCGGATGCTGGAGGTGGTATCGGGTTGAAGCCCTTGCGCCTGACCCGCAAATTCCTGATGTACAATGGCCTCCCTGGCCGGATCAAAACCATTGAGGGCGGCAATCTCCTCGTCGGGCGTTTGGACGATGCGGATGGTATCAACAAACCACGCATTGCCCAGGGCGGTCGGATTGCGTTGAACCGTGGGTTCTGCATTGGGGTCTTCCTGGCTGCCGACAATGAAATACTTGACGTTGAGCATGTCGATCACCGGCTGGTTCAACTTGTTCAGGTGTTGTTCGATCAGATCCTGATAACGCCGGAGTTTTACGGCGCTGTAACCGCCGACAGATTTGTGGAAATAAGAAGCGTAGGTAGAATTAAACGCAGACTCGCTCAGGTCAAATACCCGGTAATTGGGGTCCGGATCCGTCAGTATGCCCTGGTCGGCGTTTCGCATCGGAAAACCGGTCACCTGATTCCTGGGTTGAAATTCATCCGGTACCATATACCGCCGGCCTACGCCCCATAAATCGATCAACGTGATAAGCCCGATACCCGCGGCCAGCAAGACCGGTTTTATTTTACCCTTGAGAAAAGCCCAGATCACCCCTGTTGCCAGGGCGATGAATAAGAAACTGCGAAAAGCATCGCCTTGCATCAGGGCCTGGCGGTCTGCGATCAGGGCCCGGATAATGGGCTCCTGGTAACTGGCATCCTGGGGGCTGGCAAAATCAAAGAAGGACGAACCTGCTACCGCAAAAAACAAGGTAATCGCTCCAAGAATGCCGCCTGCGAAATAAGTGGCCTTGAGTGCAGGTTGTGGGTTTTTAGCCGCTTTGAGTATCTCGTTAAGCCCCAAAAAGCCCAGCATCGGGATCAGGAATGAAGCGACGGTGAGCACCGAGTTGGGTGTGCGGAACTTGTTGTATAGCGGCACATGGTCAAAAATGAAACGGTTGAATCCTTCCAGGTTTTGGCCCATCGACAGCAGCAGGGTGAGCAAAACACCCAGGCCGAGCCACCATTTCACCGGTCCTTTTACAAGAATAAGGCCGATAATAAAAAATAAACAGACCGCAGCGCCAAAATAGATGGGGCCGCTGGTTCCGGGCAGGGCGCCCCAATAGACAGGGGCTCTGAATTTCCCGCTTCGGTTGTTTTGCCGCGCTACCTTGCCCAGCGCTGAATCATCTCTCAGGTACTCGCCGCTGCCGCCCCCGGCCACACCCGGTATGAGGGAGGCAAAAAGGTCGATGCCGCCGTTGCTGTATTGCATGGCGTAACCCCAATCCAGCCCATGCCCCTTGGTTTCGGTGGTATTGGCGCCTTTCAGAATGGGTGCGCCGCGGATGGTTTCGGATAAATATTCCTGGGTCGGGATAATATTGGAGGCCGTCGAGCCGAGGGCAAGAACCCCGCCGGCAATCAGGCTGAGGGTTGCTTTCAGAAAAACGGGCAAGGTCTTTCGGAGCAGGCTTTGAACCAATTCCGCGATACCCAGAAAGATCAGGGTCAGAAAAAGGTAATACGGCATCTGGGGATGGTCAGCCTGCAAAAGCAACGCGCCGGAAAGCGCAAAAACACCGGCGCCCGTAAAATAGTTGCCTTTAAAGGCCATCAATATACCTGCAACCAGCAAAGGAAAATAAGAAAGGCTTTGCAACTGGGTCATATGGCCCGCTTCAAACAAAATAAAGCTGTTGGTGGTGAAACCAAAGGCAATGGCGCCTGCGGCGGACAACCATCGGTTGACACCCAACAACAAGAGCATCACGTAAAAACCCGTCATGGCCCAGAAAAAACGGCCGATAGGAGAAGGAATGCCCAAACGCGCGATTTTTTCAAAGGGGGCGGTCAGGTTGCCGGCACGGTTGGTAATGATCTTGTAGGTCGGCATGCCGCCGAACATCGAATTGGTCCATTGCGTGTCATCGCCGGTTGTTGATTTGTAGTCCCGGGCTTCCTTCGACGCGCCCTGGTATTGCCTGATATCGGATTGATTGAGCGCCTTGCCCTGCAATTGCGGATAAAAATAAATGCACGACAAGGCCAGGAACAAGGCGATGGCTGCGATATGCGGGAGCAGATTTTTCCAATTCAGCGACATGATTGATTGTTTTACGGGTTTTTACAAGAAATCGACATCGACGTCATAGGGATAAGCCATGAGAAACTCGATGGCTTTGTCAATATCGTATTTTTCAAAAATGATCCTATACAACATTTCCGTAATCGGAACCCTCAGCTTATAATGTTTTGCCAGGTTGCGGGTTACCCGGAGGGTTCTTACCCCCTCTGCAATCTCCGGCATGGAGGCTTCAATATCCTCTTTTTCCTCCCCGGCGCCCAACCGGTAACCAAAAGTGAAATTCCGGCTGCTTTTACTGGTGGCCGTGGCAATCAGGTCGCCGATACCCGCCGTACCAAAAAAGGCTTTGGTGTCGGCGCCCATTGCGTTGCCAAAATAGATCATTTCCGTGAGCCCGCGGGTAATCAGCATGGCCTGGATGTTTTTCCCCAGTCCTTTGCCTTTTAAAATCCCTGAACCCAGCGCGATCACATTCTTCAGCGCCCCGGCCAGTTCGGCGCCCAGGATATCGTGAGAACCAAAAACATGGAAATGTTTGCTGCTCAGGACGGCCTTCCCGGATTTGATCACCTCGCTGAACCTCGATGCGATCAGCGTTGCGGTAGGCTGGCCTTCGAGGATCTCGACGGCCAGGTTCGGCCCCGATAAACACCCCACCCTGAGCACCGGGCTTTCCTGGATAATGACCTCACTCATCGTGCTGACCTCCTTGCGGGTAATTCCATGTGTTTCTATCGATTTTTCGTCCAGCCCGTGCAGGTCCAGGCCTTTGGTCCCGTGGATCAAAAAATGATCGGGGCGCAAAAGCGGGCTGAAAGTCTGCATCATTCGCCGGAAATTGGTAGAAGGTACGATCGGAAAGATGAGCTGGCACCTGCCCGCGATCTCCGCCGGATCGGTGGTTGCCCGTACCCGGGGAGAAATTGGCGCCTCGAAACGGCGGTGGTCCAGGTTAATGGCATCAACAACTTCCTGTTTGCGGCTATACATCAAAACATCCCTGTTGATAGAGATCAGATTGGCAATGGCCGTGCCGAAGCTGCCTGCCCCAATAACGCCAACAGGATTGGTTGCGGACATAAATCTGTTTTCAGAGGTCAAAAATACAAAACATGGGTCATCCCGAAATTTTTTTAACCACAAGGACACAAAGGAATCACAAGGGCCATCAAGGAAATTGTGCCCTTTGTGGAATCTTCGTGTCCTTGTGTTAAAACCTCCCGAAAGGCGGGATAAGTTATGTTAAAACAAGAATCATCCCGAACTTCAGCCTGGGCCAAAATTCGGGATGACTCTTGTTTACTTTATTAAAAGGCTTGAATTCAGAGGTTTTAAGCGCTTCCCCAACGGACCGGTCAGTACTCGTCCTCGTTAAAAAGGAAGTCATCTTTCCTGGGGTAGTCCGGCCATATGTCTTCAATTCCTTCATAAATCTCACCTTCATCCTCCATCTCCTGGAGGTTTTCGATTACTTCAAGCGGCGCCCCCGAGCGAATTGCATAGTCGATCAGCTCGTCCCGCGTTGCAGGCCAGGGTGCGTCTTCAAGGTGGTGAGCAAGTTCAAGCGTCCAATACATAGGATACGTTGATTTAAGTTAATGTTTGCCAAAACGACGTCTGAAACCCGGGCTTTCAGTTCAAACGTTATTGCCCGGCCCGGTTCAAACGCATTAAAATAAAAAAAATATTTAAACTAATTTCCGGCAAATGTAATAAACTGACACATATTAATCAACAAATTTTTTTCGGCCGCAATCATTTGTATTCGTAGATGATTTCATACGCAGCATTTTCGTACCCCCGGGGGAAGCTGCCGATCACCGAAGAATTGACAGGGCCGGTAGGATCGCAGACATAATACAGCCTGTTTTTGTACCTGATCGGCTGGCCGGCGCCTTCCGGCAAAGCGGCTGCGACCGTCAGATGATCCGGAAACGCAAGGATGATCATGGGCAGGTCCAGCAAGGACTTTACCAACCCAAAGAACAAAGCGGTCCGGTCTTCACAATCGCTGAACGGATAAAGAAAAACTTCATCGGCGATCATGGGTTTGCTCCTGCCGAAATATTGTTTATCTTCCTTGTACGCAAATGCCGAACGGGTAAAGGACACGATCAACTCAAGACTTTCCCTGGGAGAAAGGCTTTGGGTCCATTTGTCGAAAGCCGGGATCAGGCTTTCGGAAAGCACGCTGGAAAATGGCGTTTCCAGGTATTGTTCCTCTGCCAGGAGCGGATATCTGGTCATGATCTCGGCCAGTGTGCCGTCGGCTTTTATATTCAGCTGGTAGGGATGGTTCCGGTAGTTAAAGGTAAGCGAACGTTCTTTAAAATCCGGCGCCAGCCTGGGCAGGTTTTTCAGGGGCAGTTGGAATGACCTTCCCTGCCCATGCGGCTTGAAATCGAGCAGGTAGAGGGCTTCCTGTTTTGTTTTCTGTCCGACGCAACTCAGGTTGATGAAAACCCGGCCTTCCTCCTGGATCATTGGCGTTTCAAAAATTTCGTCCTCTGAATAAACGTATACATAAATTTTATCCCGAAGATAGGTCAACCGGGTATCAAAACCCGATTTGGAAAGGAAGAACCAGGACAACAATTCTATCTGGCGTTTATTTTGTTCGGTTAGCAAGGTTTCCAGGCTTTGCCGCATCAGGTCATAAAACAGCCAGTCGTTGAGCAGGAGCTCTTCTTTTTTGTTTTCCAGGGATGCCAGATATACCTGGAAATTTGTTTTTTCCAGGCGCCGGTAATAGTTGCTCAGGTCTTCCTCGTTGAATTTCTGAGGCAAAGGAAGCAACATGCTCCGGTCGTATGATAAGGACAGATGCTCGGAGTAAAACCTGAAAGTGATTTTTTCCGGACCGGCATTTGCCAGGAACGGCCAAAAGAAAAGAGATGCTCCCAGGAAGCAGATCAATTTATTCATAAGACCACTACTGATTTGTAATGCCTACCCCTGCCTAGTTACGCCTTTTGTATCCACATTGTTGTAAGAGGCTGCCTGTTTATTACAAAATTAACATAGCATCGCCGTAGCTGAAGAACCGGTACTCTTCTTTTACCGCTTCGTTGTAGGCCTCCATAACCAGTTCATAACCGCCAAATGCGCAAATCATGATGAGCAAACTCGATTTGGGCAAGTGCAAATTGGTGATCATTGCGTTGGCAATGCTGAAATCGTATGGCGGGAATATGAATTTATTGGTCCAGCCTTCCGCCGGTTTTAAAAGGCCTTCGGCAGATACGGCCGTTTCAATAGCCCGCATTGTGGTTGTACCGACTGAACAGATCTTTTTGCCGAGGTCTTTTGACCGGTTGACGGCGGCAACCGCAGGAGCCGCGATCCTGAAATATTCGGCATCCATTTTATGTTTTGACAAATCCTCCACATCGATATTGCGGAAGGTGCCCAATCCCACGTGAAGGGTTAATTCGGCAAAGGTGACGCCTTTGATCTCCAGTCTTTTCAACAGTTCTCTTGTAAAATGCAGGCCTGCGGTTGGCGCGGCAACGGCGCCGATCTCCTTGGCATAAACGGTCTGGTACCGTTCTTTATCCATGTCTTCCGCCGGCCGGTTGATGTACTTGGGCAGTGGCGTATTGCCGAGGTAATTGAGGTCGCGCTGAAATTCCTCATCCGTTCCATCGTACAGGAAACGGATGGTCCGCCCTCTGGAGGTCGTGTTGTCGACAACCTCCGCCACCAGAACGTCGTTGTCGTGTTCGTCGCTGAAATAGAGTTTGTTGCCCACCCGGATTTTCCTTGCCGGATCCACGAGTACATCCCAGAGACGCGCCCCTGAGTTTAATTCCCTGAGCAAAAATACTTCGATATTGGCCCCCGTTCTTTCTTTGCGCCCGTATAACCTGGCCGGAAAGACCTTCGTGTTGTTGAAGATCATCGTGTCGCCGTCGTCGAAATAATCGAGGATATCTTTGAATATTTTATGTTCTATTTTTCCGGTTTTTCGGTTAACTACCATCATTCGCGACTCGTCACGGTTGCCGGCAGGGTATTGCGCTACCAGTTTTTTGGGCAGCGGAAAATCAAAGTGTGATAGTTTGGTCCTCATTATTAAGTTTATATCTTTTCAAAATTGACCGCAAAAATAGTAAAATCGTAGGTTCGCCGATAATACGATCCAATTTATCGAAAGGATTAACGGTTTTGTAGCAAAAAGGTTAGCTTCACACCTGTATTTTTTGTCTTGCAAGCCCAATTCCACCTTATGAACGTAGTATTGAGGATCATCCGGGAAAGCATTCTCCAAGCGGTTCAGCAGTTGCGTGGCAACAAACTGCGGAGCTTTTTATCTTTGTTAGGGGTTTCCATCGGCATTTTTTGCATCATCGGCGTTCTGTCGGCCGTGGATTCACTGGAAGACAACGTCCGGGGCAGCCTGGAAAAGTTGGGCAACGATATCGTTTATGTCAAAAAATGGCCCTGGGCTGATGTAGGCAACGATTGGTGGAAGTATTTCAAACGCCCCAATCCCTCCCATGAGGATTACGAAGCCGTCCGGGAAAGATCTCAACTCAGTGAGATGGTTTCTTTCCATGTGGTGGTCGGGTTCAAGACGCTGAAATTTGGCTCGTCCAGCATCGACGGGGCGCTTCTGATCGCCTGTTCCATGGAGTTTACAGAGATGTTCAAACTCGAATACGACAAAGGGCGGTATTTTTCCTCGTCGGAATACAATTACGGAAGCAACAGGGTTGTCCTGGGGTACAAAGTATATGAAGAGCTTTTTGGAGAGAACATCGATCCCATCGGCCGCCAGGTAAAACTGCAGGGAAAAGATTATGAAGTGATCGGCGTGATTGAAAAGGCCGGCAACGATCTGCTCAACCCCCTGGACTTCGATCAATGCATTCTGGTGACCTACCCCAACGGCCGGTCGCTTGCCAACCTGAGGGCCAGTCAGATTTTTGATGCGACCGTTACGGTCAAAGCGGCTGAAAATGTCGGCCTCGCGGAGATGAAAGACGAGGTTCGCGGCATACTCCGCGCCAAACACCGGATCAAACCCCGTGAATCCGAAGACTTCTCGCTCAACGAACTTTCCATGATCTCCAAAATATTTGACAGCTTTTTTGCCGTACTCAATATTCTGGGGATCATTATCGGCTTGTTTGCCATGTTGGTGGGCATCGTCAGCGTGGCCAATATCATGTTTGTTTCGGTAAAGGAACGAACCAGCATTATCGGCATCAAAAAAGCGCTCGGCGCCAAACAGTACGTTATCCTGCTCGAATTTTTGATCGAAGCGATCATTCTTTGCATTCTGGGCGGATTGATCGGCCTGCTCCTGATCTTCCTCACCACAAAAATCCTGACGGCTGCCACCGGGTTCGATTTTTATATTGACCTGGGCAATACCATATTGGGTATGGGGGTCTCTGTGGCGGTCGGCGTTATTTCAGGCATTATTCCCGCCTTGCGCGCTGCGCGCATGGACCCTGTGGAGGCGATGCGGAAGTGATAACACATCAACAACCGCACTGCGGCGCGGTCATGTAATCGTCAATCATCAATCAAAATAGGATTGAAGATTGATGAATGAAGATGTAGGAAAAGGCGACGTTTTTCTGCTGATGGGGAAATGGGGTTAATGCCCAATACGACCATTGCAAGCGAGCCATATCCCCCTCCGGAGGGGGTAGGGGGAGCGCTATCCCACTCCGGCGAGCCAAAGCGGGAGGGTGAGGGGAAAATGCCGAATGTCCACCCCCTTAATCCCCCGCCGGCGGGGAAACGCTCAGGTGCAGGATTGATGATTGATGATTGATGATTGAT
>CAZLEF010000098.1:0-26019 GCA_964558465.1 uncultured Lewinella sp.
ACCAATCGAACCAATCGAACCAATCGAACCAATCGAACCAATCGAACCAATCGAACCAATCGAACCAATCGAACCAATCCATTAAATTATCCACCATGCACAACGAATACCTCCCTTTCTTCCGCCAGTACCTCCAACAACTCCACGACGAAATTGCAGCCTACGGAGAGGAATCGAAAATCTGGTTTTGCCCGCCCGGCATCAACAATTCAGCCGGCAACCTTTGTTATCACCTGGTGGGCAACCTCAACCATTTTTTTGGCCATGCCCTCGGCAATACGGGGTTTGTACGCAACCGGGAGGAGGAATTCGCCATAAAGGACGTACCAAGGGCCAGGCTATTGGAAATGGTGAAGGATACCCTTGAAATGATGGAGGCGGTGCTGCCGCAGATCCCCGATTATTCGGCGCCTTATCCGGCTGGTTTATTGCCGGGCGACGGCAGTATTCAGTTGGTGACCAACCGCCTCCTGGCGCACCTGGGGTACCATGTGGGGCAGGTGAATTATCACCGGAGGTTAGTCGTAAGTCGATAGTCGTAAGTCGATAGTCGTAAGTCGTAAGTCCCGGTAAAACGGTATCTTTGTTGGAACCTTAAGTCATTCCGATATCTCAAAAAACAACGTATGAGAAACATTACTCTTTTATTCACTTGTGTTTGTTTTATTCTATCCAACGCCGGGCTGAACGCCCAGGACAACCTCTGCGAAAGCGGGTACATGCCCTTCAAAGAAGGCGTTTATTATGAGTTGAGCACCTTTGATAAAAAAGACAAACTCGCCTCGGTCAGCAAAAACAAGATCGAAGAACTGGAAACCATCGACGGCGGCTTCAAGGCAAAGGTTTCGGTGGAGGTGCTCGACGAAAAGGGTAAAAGCGTATTGCAACGGAGCTATTCCATGGAATGCAGGGACGGCGTCATTTACATGGACCTGAGCGCCATACTCGACCCGCAGGCCATGGGCGGCATGTCGGGCATGGAGATGGAAGTGAGCGGCAACGCCCTGGAATTGCCTTCCAGCATGTCTCCCGGCCAGTCGCTGCCCGACGGAACTTTGGAGATGAAAGCCAAAAGCGGCGGCCTCAACCTCATGACCTTCAGGATGAATGTCACGGAACGGAAAGTGGAGGCCATCGAATCCATCACCACCCCTGCCGGTACTTTTGAATGTGCCCGCGTTTCCCAAAACATGGAAATGAAGGCGATCATTAAACGCAGGTTCAAATCGGTTACCTGGTACGCTAAAGGTATCGGCGCGGTCCTGACAGAAAATTACGATGATAAAGGCAAACGGGAGAGTTATACGCAGTTGACGAAGTTTGAAAACTAGCCGATAGTCGTAAGTCGTAAGTCGAGTTGCAACTTACGACTTACAACTATCAACTACTCAATAATTTTAAACGTTGTGCGGCGGTTCATCTGGTGTTCGTCCTCTGTGCAGCGGGTGCATAAACAATCTACTTCAGGCGTGCCTTCGCCATACCCCCGCGCGCTGAGCCGGGAGGGGTCGATCCCTTTGGAGATCAGGTAATCCACTGCCGATTGGGCGCGTTTTTGCGACAAGTCCTCGTTGTAGGCTGTTGTGCCGCGGCAGTCGGTATGCGAAGCCAGTTCGATGCGGATATCCGGGTTCAGGGTCAGGTTTTGAACCAGTTCATCGAGGGTGGGTTTTGCGTCATCGCGGATCTCCCAGCGTTCGTAATTGTAATAGATATTTTCCAGGCGGATCTCCTGGTTGATGAAGATCTTGTCGAGCACGATCTCTACTTCAAAACGCATTTCCGGAGTGGCCGGATTTTTGCCGACTCCCTTTGTGGTGAATTTGGCAGTGTTAGACCAATAACCCTTGTGCTCGGCCAAAAAATCGTAATCGGTATTGTCGCCCAATTCCAGGGTGAAATAACCGTCTTCGCCCACCTTGACGGTCCGTTTTTCTTTGCCGAACTGGATGTTCACGGAGGATTCCGCCAGCGGTTTCCTGCCCAGCACCTTGCTGTTGGGATTGGTGGGGTTTTCGTATATTTTTTCCAGCACATAACCGTCGAGGATCATTTTGTAGACCACTTCAACGGGCTTGGGCGGCTCGGGTTCGGGCGGCAATATCCGTTTTTCAAATTTGTAAATATCGTCGTTGCCGATGCCTTCGTTTCGGGTGGAGGTCAGGAAACCATGCTGCAAAACACCCTTTGGCAAGGCGGACTCCCGGTCGATGACAAAACCGAAATCGTCGCCGCCGGAGTTGACGGGCGGTTTGAGGTTAAAAACGGGGGCCCAGGCGCCGTTGCGCATTTTATAGGTGCGGAATACATCCAGCCCGCCCATCCCGGTATGCCAGTCGGAGGAAAAGTAAAGCGTATCGCTGTCGATGAAAGGGAATTTTTCGTTGCCCGGGGTATTGATGCTGCGGCTCATCAACTCAGGCTGGCCCCATTCGCCGTTGGGTTGCCGTTGCGACACCCAGATGTCCCAGCCGCCCCAACCTTCGGGGTGATTGGCGGCAAAAAAAAGCTCCTTGCCGTCGGCGGAAAGGCTGGGGGAACTGTAGTTGACGCCTTCCTGGATAAACTCGAGGGTTTTGGGCACGCTCCACCCATCGGTCAGGCGTTCGCTGACCATGAGTTTGCAATAGGCGTCTTCGTTTTTGGCGCCGGTGCAGCGGGTGAAAAAGAGTTCGCCGTATTCCTGGCTGAACGCTGCGGCGCCTTCATTGTCGGTGGTATTCAAGCGGTCATCGAAGGGAGAAACCGTGCCGGAACCCAGGTCGACGACGTAAAGGTCGGAAAATGCGTTGCCGGTCCAGGCATAGGTATCGGCTTCTTTCCCGGCTTTCCGGTCGGAGGTGATCACCAATTGCTGATCCTTGTACAGTACCGGAGAATAATCGGCATAACCCGTGTTAAAATCGGTCAGCGAGACTTCGTACTCCACGCGTTTGATGCCTTTCCAGCCGATGGCTGTTTCGCACGACAGGATCTCCCGCCGGTATTCGTAAGGGCTGCCGATCTCGATGCCCAGGTCTTTGAAGGCCTGCATGGCCTCCTTGTAGCGTTCGGCTTTTTTCAGGCCGAAGGCGTATTCTTTCAGGGCGTCCACGCCGGCCTGGTTGTCGTAGGCCGTTTTATACCATTCGATGGACTCCTCGCTCTTGTTGATGTGCTTATAGGATTCGCCCAGAAGGAAAGCCAGTTTCCCTTTTTCGACGCGGCTTTTACTTTTGCGGAATTCTTTCTGGAGCATGTCCACCGCGACGGAATATTGTTTGCGGTCGTGCGCCATCGTGCCGGTCTGGATCTTCTGCGTGTAGGTGCAGGCGCCGGCGGCAATTGCGAGGATCAGCAAGGTTGCGTAGATCGGGTAATGTTTCATATGGATCAGCGAGATTTTCGGCCGTGAATATAATGTGGCTTTTGGACAGGATCTGGTTTTAGCCGAGGATCAAACGAATCTGATCCGCTTCAGGATTAAAACAGCCTCCCAAACGCACGTTATACTTCGCGCCGCCCACGCCGCGGCGTGGTGCATAGGGAATCGCCCAAAAGCGCGAAGTATAATGCCGCAGGATGGATGGTTTGCCAAAAACCATCCGACGCGCGGTATAATATAAGACGTTTGATGGCAGGGGAATGTTTTCCGGATGGATATTCTTTTTAAAACTCCGTCTGGGCGCAGGTGTCGGACACTTTCGAAGTGTCTGACACACCTTTCTACCCAATGCCGCCGGCCTCTACGACATGAGCGGCAATGTCTGGGAATGGTGCTGGGACTGGTACGGCGAATATCCTCCTTCCGCTCAGACCAATCCTCCCGGCTCTGATAAGGGCTCCTACCGGGTTATCCGGGGCGGTTCCTGGTACGACTACCCGGCCTACGTGCGTTGCGCCGATCGCAGCCTCAACGATCCGGCCAGCAGGAACTACACTCTGGGCTTTCGGCTCTCCAATACAGATTTTACCGGAACGGCAAACTCCGTTGATTTTGCCGGTGTGTATGTACTGTCCAGCCCATTATCCTGCATCCTTCATGGATCAAAAACCAGATGAGGGTGTCGCCTGGTACCTTTTGGGAAAGGCGGCGTTCTTTTCTATCGAAACTAATCTTTGAAGGGTTATTATCAGCCGGCAAAGAAACGCAAGTCGGAGACTTGCAAGGTAGCCGCATCGGGGCGAAGCCCCTCGCGAACGGGTACGCAAAGTGGGAGAAATCCGGCCCGGCCGACGAGACGTCGGCGGTACAAAGGGGGAACGGCTGCAAAGACTGCCAACTGCCAACTGCCAACTGCCAACTGACCACTTTTACCCGCCAGCAGGGCTGGGACTACTGACCACTATTCTCCCTCACCTTCTTCCGCATATCCTCAAAAAACTCCCGGAAGTTGTTAAATTCCTTGCGGTAGCTGAGGCCCGCGCCGATCTGGAGCCGTCTGCCTGCGGCAATATCGGGTTCGAGGCGTTGGTACACCCGGATTTTGAGGGTCCGTTGGTCGTTGAGGGCGTATTCCAGCACGAGGTCGTTGCCGAGGAAGGCGCCGCTGGCCAGGGCATTGTTCACCACGTTGCCACCCACCTGGACGGACAGCCGGTCGTTGAACAGGTTTTGGGTGATGCTCACTTCAAACTCGTTTCCGGTGGAAAGGTTCTGATCCCCGAGGTTGACGTTTCGGTTGTAACTGTAAACGATGTCGAGGTCGGTTCCGGAAAGCACCTTTCCCTCTCCGATGACATCCTGGAAAAGTTGGGTCAGCAGGAGGGAGAGCTGGTTGGATAAAAATTCACTGACCGTATTGTAGAAGATGTCTTCGCCGCGGATGGAGAGGTCGGAAGGCAGGAATTGCCCCACCAGGATGAGGCCGAACACCTGCCGGTTCATTTCGTTGGGGTCCTGTTTGAGGAGGCGCAGTTTATTTTCGGCATAGGTTTGCAGTTGTCCGCGGAGGTCGGGGAACGACAGGTCGAAGGTGATGATGGGTTTGAGCAAGTCGCCCTGGAGCCGGAGCAGGAGGGCTACTTCGGTCTGGTTGCCGGCCTGTTTGCGGATATCGTCGCCGGCGCTGAGCAGGTATTCCTGGATGAAACCGGCCAGGGAAGCCTTGAGGTCCTTGTATTCAGCTTCCAGTTGGATCTGGGCCCCGAACGGGTCGCCGCTCCAGCGGATCTGTCCGCCGCGTTTGATCCGGAAATCCTTGTTCACCACGTTGTAGAGGGTAAACAGATAATTACCCTCTGTGATGGTATAATCGCCGTACATCTGGAAATCGGCGCCCCTGGGGGTCACGATCCGGATATCTCCGCGCCCGGCGCCTTTGATGACGTCGCCGGTTTGCTCGTTGAAAACGATCTGCATCTGGGCTTCTTCCTTGACGGTGAGTTCCATTTCAAGGTTGACGCCGGTGATCTCTTCGCCGGATGCGGATTTTTTTTCCGCGTCGTCTTTCTTTTCCAGGAAGCGGAAATTGCGTTTGGACCCGCTGCTCCGGTTGCTGACCGGGATGACCAGTTGGGTGCTGTCGCCCACGATGGCGTTGACGTAGATATCGGTCTGGTCGAACGAGCCGGTGAAGGTCAGGTAGCCGCTGCCGATGGCGTGGCCGTAAAACAGGTCGTTATCGCCTTTTTTGGTATCGAGGCCCAGGAAACGCCGGGTCCGGAGGCGGGCCGACAAGCCGAGGTCGGCCAGGTGGTTGTGGGAAAGCCCGCCGTATAACACCGCCGAGTGCCCGTATTTATCGTACAGGATCAAACCGGTGGCGTCGAACATAAAGTTGTTGGCGATGATGACGCCTGTTTTAAAGGAATACCGTGTTTTGAGGAAATCCACGGTAAAAGCGCCGTTGCGCGGCAGGACGTTACCGGTCACGTCGGGACGGGAAGGCTGGCCCGAAAAATTGAGCCGGGCGTTGAACAGGCCTTCAATATCCCTCAGGTCGTCGCCGGTAAAGTACCTGGCAATATCGAGGGGGTAACTGAATATGTCGATGGAAAGGTTGAAATAATTCTTTTTCTGGTCGGAGGGCAGCAACTTTCCGCCTGCCTCGCGCAGGTCGCCGAGGTTGTAAACCCCCTTTGCGGTCAGTTGCATGGTGTCGCGGGTAATGGCCAGGTAATAATCCGCCCGGCTGTTGAGGCTGTCCGCTTCAGCCGACAATTCGAACACACCAAAATCCTCCTGGTTGATCAGGAAGGTATCGGCTTTGACAAAGGCCCTGATCCCTTTCAGTTCGAAAACATTTTGTACGGTCACTACCGTATGAAAAATTCCGTCAAATTGGAGCGGGTCGTAACCCCAGAGGTTGTTGATGAGTTCAAAGTCGAAATTGCGCAAGTCGAGCAAGGCCCCCTGATCGCCTTGTTTGGAAAGCCGGATCTCGCGGCCATTGCTTTCCAGTTTGAAGTTTTGGGTGTCAAAATAACCCTTGCCGAAGGAAACAAAATTATTCTGGTCGATCTGCCAGCGCTCATCCAGCAGTTTAAGTTCGGATTCCCTGAACCGGACCTCGTAATTGAGGCTGTCCTTGAGGTAAAAATAGCCGTCAAATTCAAGGTTTTCGACGTAGGTGGCCTTGTTGCGCTGGGAGAGGCTGAACTCGATGGTATCCCTTTGGATCAGGGCGTCCAGGGTAACGGTCGAAAGGAGGTAGTTGTCATTGACCACGGTGGAGTCAACAACCAGGAAAAAATTGGCGTCGCTGCCTTCGATGCCGATGCGGGCGGCGACGTCCGACAGAGCGAGGTCGCCAAAACCGAAAAGGGGCATGTCCAGGTCGAGCAGGGCCGAGCCGGCATCCCCGTAGTAGTGGCCGTTGAGCTGAAGATCCCGGATCTTGTGCAGTTTTGGGTCTACGATCCAGTTGAGGCCTTTGGAATCCTCCAGGAAAATATCGAAGCTGAAATGCCGGGGCGTTGTGTTTTTTTCGTTGTCGACGATATTGAACCGTTTGGAGAACTCGGGAAAATTCCGGGCAATGAGGGAAGCGAAGGCTTCATGCAGCCGGGTCAGGTCAAACTGGCCCTCTACCACCGCGTTGCCGATATCGGAATCGATGGAGAACCGGTGGTTGTTTTTTGGCAAAAGGGAATCGCGTGCAACGATATAAGCAATGTCATAGGTGTCAACGTCGTTGTGGGTGAGCGAAATGCCGGTAGCGTTGGCCTTGCCTTCAATGGAGGAATTGCGGATTCGCAGGTTCAGTTCCACTTTGCCGGAGAGCACGATATCGCTTTTGGAAAGGTTGAGTTTCAGGAGGTCGAGTTTGTTCACATCGGCGTTAAAATCGAAAACGGGGATGGAATCGCCGTAATTGATATTACCGCGGAACGCAAAGTCAATGTTGTCGTCCTTGATGGAAAAATCGCCGTTAAAGGCATTTTTGCTGAGCTTACCGGATAGCTGGGCGTTTTGATAGTTGTATCCTTTGAAATTGAAGGAAGTGACGCTGGCTGAAAGGTCAGCGTTGGCGGACTCGGGGGTCAGTCCCACCCCGTTATTGACTTTGGAGGTGAAATTGACGATGCCAAAATCAGGATTGCCCGTCCAGATGCCGAGGTTGAATCCGGTCAGGGTCAGGTTTCCGGAATATTCGGTTTTTTGCCGGTTGTCGCGCAGGACCATCTGCATGTCCATCTTGGCCCGCCCGATATCGGTTTTCAGTTCGCCGAAAGCGACGAAGTTGGTAAAAAAGCCGTCGAACCGGCCGCTGAAATCCAGTCTGCCGAGGCGGTCGAAGTTTTCAGGAGGGTTAAAATTGGGGATCAACTGGCGCAGGGTGCTCATCCGGGTTACGAGGCGCTCCAGGCCGAGGTTGAGGGACTGGCTTTGATTGACGGCAAGGTCGCGCGAACCGAAGCTGCCTTTGATCAGGGTGCCGTCCGACAGAACGATCTGCAGGTTATTGCCGCGCAGGTTGTTGACCTGACCGCTCACCCGCCCGTCGACGATGACGACCTCGTCCTTATTGTTTTGAAAAAAGGTATTGTTTTTCAATTCGGGTGCAAAGGTCATGATATCCCGAACCGCCACCGAGGCCTGGTCCATTCTGGCATCCATCCGGACGAGGTCTTCAAAACTTTCAAAAGCCGTATAACCGATGCCGCGGTAACGCAATGCCAGCGTATCTCCGACATGACTGTAAGGCGTGATGATCTGCATGTTGTTGAGCACAACGCTGTCGGGCGAAACGATGGCTTCCCTGGCGGATAATTCCCTCAGGATAAAACCGCTGGATTCCGCGAGGGAAATCCCGTTCAGCCGGCCCCTGAAAATATCTCGGGCAAAGGAAAAGCTGTCGATGGAAATGCCGATGTCCCTGACTTGCAAATGATCGTAATCCAGTTCGTCGGCGGGCGTAGTTTTGATGGGCGATTTGCTGAAATTGTGGAGGGAAAACCGGCCCCCTTCCATCGCAAACTGGCGGACAAACGCTTTGAAAGCCGATGAATCGGCCGTTTCAGGTTCTTCTTCCACTGCAAGTTCAGTACCGATCCAACTCGTCACTTTTACGCTGGGCTCCAGCAGTTCAATGGATTCCACATCCAGCAATTCATTCGGAAGGTCCATCCCGTTGATTTGGACGGCGCCACTTTTTAAGAAAGCAAAAAATCCGTTGCCGCTGGCCCGGTCCTCCTGTTCAAACCGGATATTTTCCAGGTCAAGCTGGCGCAAATTCAGGTTAAAACCGCCTTTTTTGCTGACAGCAGCCGTATCCGGCGGGAAAAGCCGGTCGAGGACATTATCCAGGTTGGTCTGGTTTTCATTGGGGTATCGCCGGAGTTGCAGGACGGTATTTTTTAAACCCAGGGTTTCTATCTCAAAACCTCTTTTATACCAAACATAGGGGTTGAGGTTGATATTGGCTGTCAGTTCGCCGGCATAGATCAGGGTATCGCAATTCAGGTCTTCAATATAAAGCCCTTCCAGGATCAGGTCGTCCAGAAAGGCCAGATAGAGGTAATCCAGTTTTACGGAGGCGCCCAGCCGTTCACTGATGGCGGCGGCGGCTTTTCTTGCGGCCCAGTTTTGCACAAAAGGGAGTTGGAAGAGGAGGAATACCGACAGAAAAATCAATCCCGATCCAGACAGGACCCGTTTGGTCCATTTCCAGGCGAGGTTGCGCCAGCCACGCCGGGGCGCGGGTGTTGGGGCAACGGTAGTTTGATCCTGCTTTTCGGCGGTTTCTTCCATCCGATAAAACTGCAAAGGTATTGATTTCGGCAGAAGGTGGACGATAGACAGTGGACGGTATATTCATTTATTTTTGGGGAACAGGCACTGGAACACTTCTTTTTGACGCCTGGGAAAAAGTCTGCCTTTTTTTTCGTCCTATCCAAAGGCTTAAACAAATTCTCCCGACCTTCGGACCATCCACCTTCAACCTCTTTTATATAACACAAATCCAGGGCAAATGGTAACAAAATTGCCGGATTTAACCTGGGTTTAACGACTTTCCACAAATTCCAGGGCCCGTTCCTCTGACCAATAGACGCCTTCCGGATGGCGCGACACAAAACCGGTATGACCGCCCCACCTGGGGGTTTCCAGGTAAAGACAAGGATTTTTGGTCGCCTGGGTATAAGGATAACATTCTTTTGAAAGAAAGGTGTCATCGAGTGCGTTGACCAGCAGGGTAGGCACGCGGATGGATTCCAGTATGGGCAATGAGCTGCATTTCTCCCAATAATCCTCAGCGTTTTTAAACCCGTGCAAGGGGGCTGTGAACCGGTCGTCGAAACTTTTAAAATCAGCCGGCATTTTGCCGCCGGCCTGTAATAACCCGGGGAATTGTTTGGCTTTCAGGTCCATTTTTTTATTGAGGGAGGTCATGAACCGGTTGAGGTATCCGTAATTATACCATTTGCCGATCTTCAGGTTGGCGCTGCGGATATGGCAGGGTACGGAAAAGGTTACGGCGGCGACGATCTGCCCGGGCGTCGTGTCCGGCCTTTCGCCCAGGTAGCGCAACACCACGTTGCCACCCAGGCTGAAACCCGTCAGTGCGATCTGTTCGTAATGACCGGTGTTGAGGATCTGGCGGATCACCCATTCCAGGTCGGCGCTGACCCCCATATGGTACGACCAGGGTTTCAGGTTGGGTTCTCCGCTGCAGCCTCTGAAATTCATGCCGGCGCCGTCCCATCCGGCGCGGTTGAACCGGCGGATGATGCCGCGGATATAAGGTCTGCGGCTGTCGCCTTCCAGCCCGTGAAGGGCCAGAAGCAGGCGTTTGCTACCGGTGCGGGACCAGTCCAGGTCGATAAAATCCCCGTCGGGTGTCGGCAACCGCTGACGGTGAAAATCCACGCCTTCAACCCGCCGGAATAATGCCGGGTAGACGGTGTTCAGATGCGGGTTCCGGAAAAGCGCCGGGGGGCGGTAAGTGCTGTTTGGGAGGATCGGCATTTTAACCGGTAGTTGATGATGGTTTAAGATGGTTCATGGTGGTTCATGATGGTTCATGATGGTTATGCTGCCGTTACCCCAACCACAATGAACAACAATGAACCATAATAAACTTTTTAAGGAAATTAGTACAACCTTTTCATCTTCTTCTGCGTCAGCCCCTCGATCACTTCAAACACCGTTTGGGGTTTATGCGGGCGCCAGTTGAGGTCGTTGAACCATTCTCCAAAATAGAGGTATTGTTTCAGACGGGAATCCCGCATTTCCTCTTCCACGTGTTTGAGGGTGTTCAGCAGGGCGACCCATCCGTCCTGTTCGCTGATATCTTCGTACCATTCCTCGTAATAGCTGTCATCTGAGCCGTGGAAGTTGAGCACGTTTTCACAAGTCAGGATAAACTTGGAGACCCCTTGTTCCACCAGCGGATCAATCACCTCCCGTTTGAGGAATTTGATATCGTTGTGGAGGCAATCATTCCACTCGCCGAACATTTCGAGGATGGCAAACCCTTCGTCATAATCGACAAACAGCAATTTCATATAAAGGGTCGATGAGCCGAATTCATCCCATTGCGGGTGGATAAAATAATTGTAGATCCGGTTTTTGAAACCGAATTCATCATACTTTCTCCGGTAGAAGGGGGACCGCTTGTCTTCTTCGGCTGTGTACTCGTCGCGCCAGTTGTAATGTGGTTCTATATCGTGCATAAGATCCCGGATATTCCGTAAAACGGCGTATCGGCCCGGATTGTTTTAACCGCCGGGCCGGCCGCCCGTCAAAGCTATTCCGATCCCGATCAGAATGCCGAACAGCATAGAAGCCAGAAGAAACAAAATAAACCCAAGCAGTTGCACAGCGAGGGAACGCCAGAAAGCGCCGGCGACCGAATAGCCAAAAAACGGTTTGAGGCCAAAAACATAATAAACCGTGGAGGTCAGGGTAGTGGCGAGCAGGATTTGGTTGTAGTTGAAACGGGCCAGAAAAATTCCGCCTGCCTGGACGACCAGGGAAATGATCTGTATTTGTCCGTATAAAAAAGCGGTGATGATCAGCATTTCGGCATAATTGAGCCGCCTGCGCCGGTAAACCCATTTAGCCGCCAGCGCAATAAACGGAATGATCAGCAGGGAGATCAGGTTGAAATATTTCCGGATCCCATTCATAATTTCTGTTTGCCAGGCCAGGGCTTCCTGGTTTTCCGACATGCCCATCATCTCGTTCATGTTGCGGACCTGATAGTCAAACAAACCAAGCCACAGGACCAATACGGAGGTGACCCCCGTGAGGATGAACAGGTACCGGAAGGGATTGTAATACCGGACCGTCCTGCCCGAAAGATAATCGTCCAGCAAAACCCAGGGTTTGGTGAACAACATGATCAGGGTATGCCAGAACCCTTGCTCGATATTGGTGATGATGCCAAAAAGCGAGGTGAACAGCATCCGCATCGTAAATCGGCCGTGCGTTGTTTTTTGACCGCATTTTGGACAGAAGGCGCCCTCAAATGTGGCGGTGCAGGTTTTGCATTGGGTCATTTCGGATGAAAGCTGGGTGGTTTTCAAGGATGAAGGGTGAAGGTTAAAGGATGAAGGTCAAAGGAGAAGGGTTAAGTTGAAAAGGGTTACAGGAAGAGGCTTACAATGCTGCCAACTAAAAGGGCAAAAATAGCCAATAAAAAATTTCCGAGGATATACAATGCCAGGGATCTCCAGATGGCGCCTCCTGTGCTATACCCTCCCAGCGGCTTAAAAGCGTAGGCATAGTAACCGATATTGACGAACAGGGTCAGGCCTGAAGAGATCAGGATAAAAACAGGGGCCAGAAAAATGGAAGCCTGCACAAAAATATTGATCATGGTCACCTGTCCGAACAAATAGCCGTTGATCACCAGGTGCTCGGCGTAATTGTATTTCAGCCGTTTGAACACCCATAAACCTGCCAGCGCAATGAACGGCAAGGCCAGAAAAGGGATAAAATTCAGGAATCTTTTTACCCATTCGACGATCGTTTGTTGCTCATCTATGCCGGTTTGCCGGATTTTTAAGCCGGAAATTTGGACGACCTGCTCGTTCTGGAATTCGATCACATTGAAGGTGATGATAAAGAGGGCGGAGGCCGTAGCCCAGAGAAACAGGTAACGAAACGGGTCGTAATAAGGTCGGGTAACGCCGGAAACCACATCCCGGATCACCTTGGCCGGGTTTTTGAACAAGAGGAGCAGGGTGTGCCAGAGGCCTCTGTCGAGGTTGGCGATCATGTGAATGAAATTGGTCGACAAAGTTTTGACCGATATCCTTTCTTCAATGACCTTCTGGCCGCAAGCCGGACAAAACCGGCCGTTAAAGGATTCGCCGCAATTTTTACAGTCCATTCGCCGGAATTAAGACCCGAAAATACGACCTTTGTCGCAAATCCGTTGATTTACTTGAAAAGGATTTGCATTACAGGGCCGGAATCCAGCGGTAAAACCACGCTTGCAACCTCGCTTGCCGCGCATTATCGCAGTTTCCGGTTGGAAGAAACCGCCAGGCCCTTTCTGGAACAATTGGGCAGGCCCTACCGGGAAGAAGACCTGCTGACCATAGCCCAAACCCAGCGAAACCTGGAGATCAGGGCCGAAACCAATCCGGAAGGTTTTATTTCGGCCCAACCTCTGCCGGACCTTTATTTTGCAGATACAGGGCTGGAAGTGATCAAAATATGGTCGGAGGTCAGATTCGGCCGCGCTCATCCCTGGATCGCCGAAACCCTGCGCAGCTATCCGGCCGACCTTTACCTGCTTTGTTCCCCGGACCTGCCCTGGTCGTTCGACCCGCTTCGCGAACACCCTTCGTCTGCCGAAAGAATCGCCCTTTTCCGGTTGTATGCCAGTGAACTGGATCAACTGGGAATCCCCTGGCGGGTGGTGGAAGGGACCGGTGAAAACCGGACTTTTGCGGCACAACGTCTCATTGCGGACTTTTTGGAATTGAACTTTTAAGCCGCCGCAAAGTTTTCTCAATCAGAGCGATCTGCATTCAAATAATCAGAAAAATCAAAAAACCATGATGATCCGTTCCTTAGTTTTTATGGCGGCCATTTTCGGCGCAGCCTTTACCAGTTGCGGGCAGAACAAAAATGTACAACCCGGCGCTGAATCCGGCGTGCAATTGATCGAAAAATATGTTTCCGGCAAAGGGTACGAAAAATATTCGGTCGCCACTTTTGCAGGCGGTTGTTTCTGGTGTACGGAAGCGGCCTTTGAGCGCATCCGCGGCGTGAAGGACGTCATTTCCGGGTACAGCGGCGGCCAGGAAAAATACCCCACTTATGAGGAAGTAGGCAGCGCCGCAACCGGGCATACCGAATCCATACAGATTTATTTTGATCCGAAAGAAGTCAGCTTCGACACCCTGCTGGCCGTGTTTTTTGTGGCGCACGACCCAACTCAGGTCGATCGCCAGGGCCCGGATGTGGGGCCTCAGTACCGCTCGGCCATCTTTTACCACAATGAAGAGCAGAAAACGAAGGCAGCAGCCTTTTTTAAACAGCAGGCCCCCCGTTTCGACAAGCCGGTCGCTACGGAACTCACCCCGTTCAGCGAATTTTGGGTTGCGGAAGGCTACCACCAGGATTATTACGTCCACCACCCCGAAAATCCCTACGTGCAGCGGGTGAGCCGGCCCAAGGTGGAGAAGGTGGAAAAGCGGTTTAAAGCGCTATTGAAGTAGTTTTGTGGTCAGTTGTCAGTTGTCAGTTGTCAGTCTCTGCCCGCAAAGCCCTGGCGGCGGCGGGGAGCAGTGTGATGTCAAAGGAACCTGCGGCAAATTATAGCCTTGTAGAAGAGGCGTCGGCATCAGGTTGAAAACCCTTCTGAACTTTGTGCTTCCCTTGTGTCTTTGTGGTGAAAAAAAACCAAACAAGCGCTAAACCCCGCCAAAATAATTTATTACCGGGAAACAAACACAAAAGCCTTTATTTTGCGATCCAAAATATGGTGAAATGAGGAAGGCAGGTTTATCGGCCCTGTTCTTTTTATGTTTCTTATGGGTTTCAGGGCAGGCCGGTGCTCCGGCGCTCGAACAGGCCAGGGTGCATTATGACAAGGGTGAATACCAGGAAGCCATTGCCCTGTATAAAACGTTGTTGTCTGAGGCAAACAGTGTTCCTCAACTGCATTACAACCTCGGCAATGCCTATTTCCGGGCGGGCGACCTGGGCAGGGCCATCCTGCATTACGAACGCGGTTTGAAATACGCCCCCGGCGACGAAGATCTGCGTTTCAACCTGTCAGTTGCCCGTTCGCAGCAGGCCGATCAGATTGAAGCGTTGCCGCCTTTTTTCCTGTTGCACGGGTGGACGTCGCTTCGCAACCTGTTGGCCGCCAATACATGGGGCTTGCTCGGCCTCATCCTGTTTTGGGCGGCTGCAGGCGGGTTTGCGGTCTGGGTGCTGGGCCGGACCCGGCTCTGGCGCAAAAGGGGCTTTTTGACAGCCGTATTGCTCCTGCCCCTGGCAATCCTGGTTTTTATACTGGCCTTCAACCGGAAATCCTTCGAAAGCCATTCGCGTCAGGCGGTCGTGACGGCCGCGGAAACCGACCTGCGCATCGCCCCCGACCCCGAAAGCCGCTCCTTGCGCCCCCTGCATGCCGGCGCCAAAACCTGGCTGGAAGACCAGATCGGGGAGTGGTATAAGGTGCGGCTGGAGAATGGAGAGGTAGGGTGGATCGCTGTGGAGATGGTGGAGGAGATTTGATTTTGGAAGTCCGGAGTACCTGGGAATTGAGGATGCGAGGATGCGCGTGCCACGCCACAGGCGTGGAGGATGCGAAGAACCCCTCCAAAGGTTCAAGGAACTCCTACGGAGAAGAGTCCTTCGGACCTATGGACAAACCCTCCTTCGCCGGTTAAACAACCCCAAACAACCCCAAACAATCTCAAATCGAGGAATCGAGGAAGTGCGTGCCGCGCAGAAGGCGCGGAGGAATCGAGGAACTGAAACCCCAAACCCCAAACTAAACCACAACCATAAACTTATTCTTTTTCCCATTCTCCACCATCAGAAACTTTCCATGCAGCAGGGATTCGGGGTGGATGGCCGTTTCGTGGGAAGTGATCTTCTCCTTGTTCACGGTGACCGCCATATTCTGGATTGCACGGCGGGCGTCGCTTTTGGAGGCGCAGATGGAAGTATGTTCGGCCATAAGGTCGACAATATTTACCCCGTTGGCGAGGATATCGCGTGGAATGGAAAAAGCGGGAATTTCCCGTGCAACGGCCGCCAGCGTCTGGTCGGAAAGGGCTGCAAGGTCTTCTTTGCCGGCTTTTTGGTTGAACAGGAGGTTAGAAACCTGTTCCACGGCCAGGAAATCTTCGGGTGAATGAACCCGGATGGTCAGTTCTTCGGCCAGCAACCGTTTGAGGGTGTTGGGGTCGCCGGCGAGGTCTTTTTCCAGGGTCTCCACTTCCTCACGGGTTTTCAGGGTGAAATACCGCATGAATTTGGGCAGGTCGGCGTCGGAGGCGTTGATCCAGAATTGGTAGAACTGGTAGGGCGTGGTCATTTCCGGATCGAGCCAGAGGTTGCCTTGTTCCGATTTGCCGAATTTTGAACCGTCCGCTTTGGTCAGCAAGGGCGTGGTGACGGCGTAGGCCTTTTCACCCAGGTTGCGGCGGATGAATTCGACGCCGGAGGTAATGTTCCCCCATTGATCGGAGCCGCCCATCTGCAGAATGCAGTTGTATTGATTGAACAGGCATTGAAAGTCGTAGCCTTGCAGCAACTGGTAGCTGAATTCGGTGAAGGAGATCCCGGTTTCGAGCCGTTTTTGAACGGATTCCTTGCTGATCATATAATTCACGGTGAGGGTTTTTCCCACCGTGCGCAAGAACTCCAGGACGTTCATGTTGCGGTAAAAATCCAGGTTGTTGACGATGACAGCCCGGTTATCGCCGCTGTCGAAATTCAGGAATTTTTGCGCCTGGCGGATAAACTTTTGCAGGTTGGCGTCCAGTTCCTCTTCCGATTTCAGTTCCCGCTCCTTGTCTTTGCCGGAAGGGTCCCCGATGCGACCAGTAGCCCCGCCCATGAGGGCAATGGGTTTGTGCCCGGAGCGCTGGAGAAGGGTTAGCAGCATGATCTGCACATAATTACCGATGGTCATAGAGGGGGCGGTGGGGTCAAAACCGATATAACCGGTGATCATGCCTTTTTTGAGGACATCTTCGATCCCGGGGGTCGTGTCGTGCAGCATACCCCGCCATTGCAATTCTTCCAGAAAATTCATATTGATCTTTAATAAAAATTCAAAGGGCGCAAATTTAGCCAAATTCCGGGCGGCATACTTGAAAAAAGGGATTAATTTTACGCCACTTCAAAAAACGCATGAACCTCGAGTACTTTATCGCCAAACGGGTAGCGCTTTCGGAATCGAAATCTTTCGCCCGCCTCATCATCCGCATCGCCATGGTATCCGTTGCCATCAGCATGGCTGTGATGATTGTGACCACTTCGATGATCGCCGGGTTCAAAAAAGAGATCAGCCGGAAGATCTTCGGCTTCTGGGGGCATATCCACATCACCGACCCGGATATCCAGCGTTCGCTCCTGGAGGCCTATCCCGTTCGTGTCGACCAGGATTTTTATCCGTCTCTTGACACCGTCGGCCGGGTCGATTATGTCGTTTCAAAAACTATTCTTGGCCGGGAGATCCAGCGGGTGAAACGCACCAAAGGAGGCATCCGGCATATCCAGACGTTTGCCGTCAAACCCGGCATCATCAAAGCCAAATCCGAGATCGAAGGCATCATCCTCAAAGGTGTCGGCAAGGATTTCGACTGGGAATTTATCCGGAATTATATCCAGGAAGGGGAAGTGCTCTCCTTTACCGATACAGCTATGTCCTCGGATATCCTGATCTCCCGGCAAACAGCCGACCGGCTCCGGGTAGGGGTTGGCGACCGGTTCATCGTGCACTTTGTGGAAAAAGGCGAGCAACTCAAACGCCGTTTCACCATCAAGGGGATTTTCAAAACCGGCCTGGATGAATACGACCGCAAATTTGCACTGGTGGACATCCGGCAGATCCAGCGGCTATTGGGCTGGACCGACGGGGAGGTGGCCGGTTTCGAAGTCTTCCTCGACGATATCGATGACCTCACGCCCATGGCCGATTATATTTATTACGACCAGTTGCCGGCCAAATCCAATCTGTACGCCGAAACCATCCGGGAAAAATTCCCCGAAATTTTTGAATGGCTTGACCTCCAGAACGTCAACGAACGGGTCATTCTGATCCTGATGGTGATCGTGGCGGTTATCAATATGGTCACGGCCCTGCTCATCCTCATTCTGGAAAGAACCAATACGATTGGGACGCTCAAAGCCCTTGGGCACCGCAACTGGGGCATTCAGAAGGTGTTTTTATATTACGCCGCCTATATCATCCTGGTCGGATTATTCTGGGGCAATTTCATCGGGATCGGCCTGTGCGCGCTCCAGGATAAATTTGGTTTCATCCGGCTTTCGGAGGCCGATTATTACCTGTCCGTAGCGCCGGTAGATATCAATTTCTGGATCATTCTGGCGATGAATCTTGGCGCGTTGATTGTTATCCTTTTTGCACTGGTGGCGCCTTCTTTCCTGGTGATGCGGATCAGCCCGGTCAAGGCGTTGCGGTTTAAATGAGATTAGTTTTGAGCTTTGAGTTTTGAGCTTCGAGTTTTGAGCTTCGAGTTTTGAGTTTCTGGTATCAAGCATGTTTTTCATTTATCATATCCTGTTTTTGTGGCTCCGGTTTTGGGATTGGTTATTGCAACAGCCGGTGAGATGGAAGCGGTTGGTCCTCCATTTCGCTGATTTTCCGCATCTTTTCAGGAAACCGGGGCCGCATACCTGGCCGGGAATGGGGCTTTCCGGCCCTGGTTTTTACAGAACCACCCTGTGGTTTGGTTGCCTGCTGGGTCATATTTCTGATATCCTCGGCATTCCGGACCTGTACGACGGGGCCTCCGCGTGGCTGAAATGGAATATGCGGCCGCTGACGGCTGCTGAAAAAGAGACGGCGAGGGGAATTTTCGGCGACTCCCTGGATTACGGCCGGATCCGGATCGATGAACGGGCCTGGCTGGGCCCTCGCCAGCGTCGTTTTTGTTATGTGAGTTTCTACACGGTCAACAGTTGGGGACCGATGCAACCGGGTTTGCTGATCCATGAACTCGTGCATGTCTGGCAATATCAGCAGTGGGGGAGCGCGTATATTCCTTTGGCGTTGTCGGCCCAGTACAGCGCCGGGGGGTACAACTACGGCGGGTTGCCGGCCTTGCAGGCGGCCAGAAGCCTGGATCGCGGTTTCTCGGTTTTTAACCCGGAACAACAGGCCGATATCATTTCTGATGCATTCCGGTATAAAAACGGCCTTCCGATGCAGTGGATAAAAGAACCTTGCCCGGATGATGGCATCTTTGATTATTTTTTGGGATACCTTGTACAGCCGACCTCCGGTCGGAACCCTTGTACCGCCGACCTCCGGTCGGCGAAATCATAAAACCGCCGACCGGAGGTCAGCGGTACTATTCCGTTTTCAAAGTATCTGCCGGATTGGCGACAGCCGCTTTGGCCGACTGGATCCCCACCGTCAGGAAAACAATGACCAGTACCGCCAGCCCGGCCAGCGCAAACACGCCCCATGCCAGCTGAACATGATAAGCGAAATCGTCGAGCCAACCCGAGATGAAATACCAGGCAGCAGGCGCCCCGATGGCCACTGCCAGGCCGGTCAGTTTCAGGAAATTTCTGGAAAGCAGCCCCACAATGGAAGCCACGGAAGCGCCCATCACTTTCCGGATGCCGATCTCCTTGGTTCGCCTGGCGATGGTGAAGGCCGCCAGTCCGTACAGACCCAGGCACGCAATAAAGATGGCCAGGCCGGAGAAAATGCCCACCACTTTCAGCATGCGCTGTTCGGAAACGTAGTTTTTGGCAAATTCTTCGTCGACAAAAAAGTAATCAAAAGGGTAACGCTGTTCGAATTGCCGCCACAGACGCTCCATTTTGGGCAACAGACTCCCGATTTGCTGCGGATCAAACCGGACGGAAATATTGCTCCTCCGGCCGTCCAGGTACATCATAACAGGATCGACCGCGTGGTGCAGCGAATTATAGTTGAAATCCCTGACCACCCCGACCACCGGATACTTGACCTCGCTGCCGACAAAACGAATGGTTTTACCCTCATAGGAATCCCAGCCGGCTTGCCGGACAAAAGTCTCATTGACCACAAATGCGGCCTGGTTTTGGTCTGCGCGCAAATTGGAAGAAAAATACCGGCCCTCTGCCATCTCCATACCGTAGGTCTTGATGAACTGGGTATCCACCCGGAAAATCTGGACGGAAAATTCTCTATCCCCGCTGCCCTCCGGCAGAACGGTCGACCCGAAGGTGCCTGTGCCGATCGCAGCCTGGCAAACAGACACCGATTCGACACCCGGCAAAACCTGCAGCGCCTCACGGAATGCCGAATGGGAGCTGTCGATCCCCGGAGGTGTCGGCATGACCATCACCTGGTCTTTGTTGAAGCCCAGGTCGCGGTTCATCAGAAAACGGAATTGCTGGTATAAAATAAAGGAGCCGGAGATCAGCGCTATGCTGATGCCGAGCTGCAAGGTGGTCAGAACCTGGCGCGGCCATTCTCCGCCCGGCGAAAAAGAAGTGATCTTGCGGATCACGCTGGCGGGTTTGAACCCTGAAATAATCAGACCGGGGAAAAATCCGGCCAACAGGCTGACTGCCAGCGCCACACCCGTCAGCGTGAGCAGGGTGCTTGGGGCAAAAACCAGTGAAACGGGCGCTTCGCTTTCAAAAAGCCGGTTCAGCGAAGGCAGTACTGCATACGCCAAGGCGAGGGCGGCGGCGCCGGCCAGCAGGGTTGTCCCCAGGGTTTCCGATAAAAATTGCCCCATCAGTTGACGGCGGTCGGCGCCCAGTATTTTTTTCACGCCTACCTCCTTGGCTCTTTGCAGGGATTTGGCCGTGCTGATATTGATGTAATTGAACCCTGCGATCACCAGGATCAGCAGGGCGATGATGGCAAAAGTCCGCAGGAATGCCGCACTGCCGTATTTTCCGCCGCGCAGGAACCGGATATCGTAGGAGTTCAGGTAGATCTCATTCCAGGGCTGTAAATAAAATTGGTACCGGTCGACCCGGTTGGGCATATATTGGGCCACCAGTTCGGGGAATTTCTTTTCCAGGACGGCGGCTTTAGACGCATCTTGCAACAGGACGTATGTATACACGGTCTGGCCCAGCCAGTTGTTCATGAAGCTGAAATCGTGCATGCCGTTGGCGGGTTCCGTGGAAGCCCAGGAAGCGAGGGCTTCAAACTGGATATGGGATTGCCGCGGCGGGTTTTGGATGATCCCCGAGACGATATAGGGTTTGTCTTCCAGGGCCATGATCGTTTGTCCGATCGGGTCGGCTTTTCCGAACAGGGTTTCGGCCAGGCGCTCCGTCAGCACCAGTTGGCCCGGTTTGGAAAGAACTTCGGCAGGGTTCCCGCGCAGGAGCTGGAAATCGAACAACCTGAAAAAATTTCCATCCGCAAAGGACATCCCTTTCACTTCGAAACTTTTTTCTCCGAGCGTGAACAATACTTCGTCAAACCAGGGATTGTAATGGGCTGCCGCCTCTACTTCCGGGAATTCGTTCATAAGGGTCGGTGCAAACAACCCCGGCGTTTCAGCCGTATTTTCCAGGTCGCCGTTTTCGGCTTTTATCCATTTGTTGACCCTCGCCAGCCGGTCGGCTTTGGTGTGAAAACGATCGTAGGATCTTTCGTCTTTGATAAATACGAATGCCAGGATCACGGCAGCTAATCCGAGCGTAAGACCGCTGATGGTCAGCAGAAAGTAAGATTGCTGACGGAGGATCAGGCGGCGGAAGAGGGTGAGGTAGTGGGAGATCATGTTTTTAATTGATTCGATTAAACGATTGATTCGATTAAACGATTCAATCGAATCAATCGACCACGCCGCGGCGTGGCGAATTAATAATAAACTACTCGCTTCTCAGGCTTTTCACCGGGTTGGTCAACGCGGCTTTGACGGCCTGAAAACCGATTGTCAGCCCGGCGATCAGGATGGCGGACCCACCTGCGAGTGCAAAGACCCACCAATCCAGTCCGACCCGGTAGGGGAAATCCTGCAACCATTGGTTCATGGCCCACCAGGCTAAAGGCGCCGCCAGCAGGATGGCCAGGGCAATCAATTTGATGAAGTCTTTGGATAACATTCCGGCGATTCCGGCAACGGAAGCTCCGAGTACCTTGCGGATGCCGATCTCTTTTACCCGCTGTTCGACGGTAAATGCCGACAAACCCAGCAAACCCAGACACGCGATCAGGATGGCAAACAGGGTAAAGGACTGAATGATGGAGCTCAGGTTGCGCTCAGCCTGGTATTGTTTTTGCAGGTCTTCATCCAGGAAAACGTATTCAAATGGGAGTTTGGGATTCAGGCGGGTCCATAATTGTTCAAGGCCGGCCAGCAGGGCAGGGTAGTCCGACGTATTGGCGTCGATGACTGCATAAAAATGCCGGTTGTCGGGGCTGTATTGCAGCATCAGGGGGGAGAGCTCATCCCGCAGGGAGCGGTAATGGTAGTTTTTCATGACGCCGATGATCTCGTAGGTGAACCGTTCGTTTTGCCAGTCGGAATATATTCTTGTGCCCACGGCTTTGTCCATGGGAATATCCATGCTTCTCAACAATTCTTCATTGACGATCCGTTGGTTGTTGGTGTCGCTGGATACAAAATTCCTGCCGGCCAGCAAGGGAATGCCCAGGGTAGCCAGGTATTTGTCATCGGTTTGGAAATACTGGGCCATTTGGCGGCTGTTCATGTCCTGACCTTCCTTGTAAAACCCCAGATCCTGAGCGACGAACTGACCGGGGTAAACCCGGGTGCTGGTGACGGATCCGATATCGCTCCGGTTGCCCAATTCGTTTTTGAAAGCGGTGATCTGGGCCCGGGAATCCTCCGTGCGGAAGGGAACGACGATCTTTTGGGTTTTCTCAAAACCCAGATCGGAGTTGGCCATAAAGTTCAACTGCCGGCTGATGATCATGGCGCCGATCACCAGGCTGACCGAGATGACAAACTGAAAAACAACCAATGCTTTTCGAAGGCCTGCTGCGGAAACCGAGTTCCGGAAGTTGCCTTTCAATACACTGACCGCGCGGAATGCGGAAAGGTAAAATGCCGGGTAACTGCCCGATAAAACCCCGGTGAGCAGAGAAAGCCCCACTACCCCCAGCCAGATACCCGGATAAAGGGTGAAATCACCGGAAACCTCCTGGCCGGTGACCCGGTTGATCACCGGCAGACTCCATTTCACCAGCGGCACGGCCAGCAGGATTGCGATGACGGACAACAAGAGGGATTCGCCGAGGAATTGCCGGATCAGGGCCTGCCGGTTGGCGCCCACCGTTTTGCGGATGCCGACCTCCCTGGCGCGGTTGCCTGCCCGGGCCGTGGTCAGGTTCATAAAGTTGATGCAGGCGATCAACTGGATAAAACCTGCAATGGTCAGCAAAATATAGAGGAACCTGGCGCTGACCGTGGTGTCGAGCTGGTTGTTGCGGGCGGAATACAGGTGGATATCCTGAACGGGTTCCAGATGCAGGGTTTTGGCCATTCCCAGTTCCCTGAGTTGGTCGGCCCCGTGGCGGTCGAGGAACGCCGGCAATTTGGCGGCCAGGGCGTCCGGATCGGCGTGGGGTTTCAGTTTGACATAACCGGAGATGAAGTTGTTGCCTGCCCACATGTTATTGGAGCGCACGTATTCCCCGATGCCGCCGCTGTTCATGGCCATGTAAAAATTGGCGCGGATATGCGATTTTTTTGCCGTGGCATCCACCATGCCGGTCACCTTGAATTCATTGTCCCCAAAACGGTTGTTGATGCGGATAGCCTGACCGACGGGGTCTTGCCGCCCGAAAAGGCGTTCGGCCACGGGCAGGGTGAGCACGACGGTATAGGGTTCATCGAGGGCGTGTTCAGGGCGGCCGTAAACCCATTTGTAGTTGAAAAGCCGGAAAAAGGTGCTGTCCACATAATACCCCTTGGTCTCGTAAAAAGAATGGTTTTGCCAGGAAAACACGTGATGCGACAGATCGGGCGGGTCGACAACCCGGGTGGCGACCTCAACCTCCGGAAATTCAATCGCCATTGTAATCGGAATTGGAGGGGATACCCGGGCGGTCTGGTATGGGCCATCGGGGCTGCCGACATTGCTCAGGTCGGAAACCACCCGGAAAAGAGCATCCGCATCCTGGTGATGCCGGTCATAACTGAATTGCTCCATGACATGCATCAGGATGTAGAGGCAGCAGGCGGTTCCAATGGTGAGTCCAAAAATATTGATGAACGAAAACCCTTTGTGGCGCCAAAGGCTGCGAAAGGCAATTTTCAGGTAATTCCGGATCATAGTGGCAGTCAGGATTTAAATGGAGAACCAGATCCATCCATTACAATCATTGTGCCTGTTTTGCAAAACAATGAAAATCAGCTACTTATAAAAGCAAAAGGATAAAAAGCCGTTCGCAATCGGACAGGAGGTGTTCGAAATCGGACGGTGGGGGAGCTGTTGATTTGTTGATTTGTTGATGCGTTGATTCGATACGGCAGCCCTCGCATCAACAAATCAACGCCCATTACGCGTCCCCAAAAAAATGAATGATCCGGTCCGCCAGTTCCAGGCCGATATTTGCCTGGGCTTCCAGCGTCGACGCCCCGATATGGGGGGTGACGGATACATTGGGGTGCTCCAGCAGTTCGCGTTTGGGATTGGGTTCATCGTCAAACACGTCGAAACCGGCGCCGGCCAGGTGACCGGAGTTGAGCGCTTCCAGGAGTGCGGTTTCTTCCACGATGCCGCCCCGTGCGGTGTTGATGATGTAGGATCCCTTTTTCATTTTGGCGATCTCGGTTTTTCCGATGAGCGCTTTGCCGATACCCGGGACATGCAGGGTCAGGAAATCGGATTGGGTGAGGACGGTTTCCCAGTCGTACGTTTCCAGGTGTACCGACATGCGCAGGTAATCGGCATCCGGCAGCGGCAGGTGGATATCGGCCTCCGTTACGAACGGGTCGTAAGGCAGCACCTTCATGCCAAGGCCCAAACCGATGCGGGCGGATTCCTGGCCGATGCGGCCGAAGCCGATCACGCCGATGGTTTTTCCGCGCAACTGGATGCCGTCGGAATAAGCCTTTTTGAGTTTGTCAAAATTGCCGCCGGATTTCAACTCCCGGTTGGATCGCTGCAAAAAACGGGCGAGGTTAAAAATGTGGCCGAACGCGAGTTCTGCAACCGCCTGGGAGGATGCTGCGGGCGTATTGAAAACGAAGATGCCCTTTTCCTTGGCATATTCGAAGTCAATATTGTCCAGACCAACCCCTCCGCGTGCAATGACTTTAAGGTTAGGGCACTGATCGATCAGATCTTTGCGCACTTTGGTAGCGCTGCGAACGATAATGACGTCATAAGCCGGCAGAACCTTGGGCAGGTCTTCCTGGGCTACCTTGTCGGTGTCGACCTGGTAACCTGCTTCCTCCAGCAGGGTTTTGCCATCGGCGTTAATACCGTCATTTGCAAGAATTTTAATCATGTGCCTGGTTTGTTGTTTTGAAGTGCAAAGAAACGAGATTACTGCCTGATTGTTGTTGGAATGATTGTAAAATTTGAGTGAAAATTGGGTTGTTTGGAGTTGTTTGGAGTTGCTGGCGGCCGTGTACTGCAATGAACAATGCGAATCAAGGGTTGCATTTTGATTGTTATTGATTATCATGTGATTACAAATTTTCAGATCGCATTTTTCGAAATTTTATCTCCACAACATACTGATAATCAATGCAAATTTTCAACTATTGATTCGCATTGTTCATGATCGTTTAAAATGGTTGAAGGCAGTTAAGAGGGTGTTCGAGAGCGTTCAAAAAACCATCCCAAACCATCCCAAACAACCCCAAACAACCCCTCCAAAGGAGTCCTTCGGACAAACCATCAATTACTGGTCCGTTCGACGAACGTAGGGAAAGTTGCGCCCGTATAGTGGTGGAACGGCTGATCGCTTTGCAGGGGCAGTTTGTAGGATTTGATAAAACCCAGCAAAAAAGCACGGATCTCATCCGCATTGACATTTCTGGAGTCCTGGCGAAGCAAAAAGCCGATATGGTCGATATTGCCTTGCGGGCTCCAGAAAACATGGAACCAGAGGCGGACACCTTTGAGGTCGTAATTGATCTTAACGGCGTAGGCATCGACGGCTTTCATCATGTCCAGCCAATTGTCGAAAGCCGCCTGGATGTCCATATTGCTGGCTTCCAGTAAAGAACGGCTGTACTGACGGGTTAGCTGCTCATAGGCTTGTTCGTTTTCGCCGAGCACAAATACTTTTGGGATGACCGTTTCCTGAGTTCTGGCTGCAAACGGTAAAATCAGGAGGAGGGATAACATTAAATTTTTCATGCAAGTAAGTTTTGCGCAAAGGTAAGAATGATAATTGATTCGATTGATACGATTGATTCGATTGATACGATTGATACGATTGATACGATTGATACGATTGATACGATTGGTTCGATTGGTTC
>CAZLEF010000099.1:0-25889 GCA_964558465.1 uncultured Lewinella sp.
CATCAACATTTTGGTATCCAGCGCAACCGTTTTGCGTCAGAAGAGTTTAAGAGGTTACTAGTGCCTGTGCGGGTGTCCGTTGAACGACAACTGCCGAACTATTATGGAACTTATTCCCATTTTCCTGATTTATCCGGATATGGGAGCTTGTAATTCAAACGATCATGAACAGAGTACGACTGGCTATTCTTGACTTGTACGACGGAACCCCCAACCAGGGCATGCGTTGCATCCGGGAGTTGGTAGAGCGGTTTTCCGACAAGTTGGAATGGCAGATATTTGATGTAAGAGGAAAGGCGGAAGTGCCCGATCTGAGTTTCGACATCTATATTTCAACCGGGGGCCCCGGAGACCCGCGCGTAGGCGACGGTGTCTGGGACGAGCGTTATTACGATTGGCTGCAAAACCTTTGGGATTGGAATACCCAGCCGGAAAATCCCAAAAAATTCGGCTTCTTCATCTGCCATTCTTTCCAGATGGCTTGCATACACTTCAAAATAGCCGAAATAAGACCCCGCAAATCCATGGCTTTCGGCACTTTCCCGGTTCATATGACCGAGGCGGGCGCTAAAGAGCCTTTGTTCGACGGCTTGCCCAATCCGTTTTATATTGCTGATTTCCGGCATTATCAGGTCATCCAGCCGAAAAATAACCGGTTGCGGGAGATGGGGGCAACCATTTTGGCCCTGGAGAAGATCCGGCCGCATGTTCCGCTCGAGCGGGCGATCATGGGCATTCGCTTTTCCGAAGCCCTGACCGGCGTTCAGTTCCATCCGGAAGCCGACCCCGAGGGTATGCTGAAGCACTTCCTGGATCCGGAACGGCGCAAAACGATTGAAGAAGAACACGGTGAGGAAAAATACCTGCAGATGATCGACCATCTGAACGACTCAGACAAGATTGAACTCACCCACGAGATCATTCTTCCGTTGTTCTTATACAGGTCGATAAAATCCGTAATGGCCGCATCCCTTGTAGAAGTGTGAGGGAGGGTGCAGAACCTTCGCAGACCGGGATGAATGGGAAAAGCTACCGGCTTAAACCCGGTTAGCCGGCAAGTGATGGGGGAGGAAATAAAACAGGAAGATGATTTCAGGGAACCTGAAAAAGGAGCAGCCTTTGTTGATTCCGTGTTAAACGGAAGTTTTCCAAAGGCTTACTTCAGCCGGGTTTCATCAGATACCGTCAATTTATAACGGCCCCGGGCGCGACGCCTGGCCAATACTTTGCGGCCGTTTTTGGTGGCCATCCTGGCGCGGAAACCATGTTTGTTGGCTCGCTTCCTTCTCGAAGGTTGAAACGTTCTTTTCATTGCTTGTATCTTTCTTACGCTGTCAGCAACTCGGGGGTTTCCCGAAAAGCGGCCACAAAGGTATTGTATCTTTTTTAAACGACCAAACGAATTTTTAAAGCTTTCCTTAAATTTCGCTCCCCAATCGTTAACATTTTTATAAATTGAGGTCAAAAACATATTGCAGCCGCTCCTGCGCACGTTGTATAGCCAACTTTTGAATGCCCAAAAAATAACAACCAGCATGTTCAACCAACTGATATCCGGATGTTTGATCCTCGTATGCAGCCTGACGGCCATACAAGCGCAGGAGCAGGATTTTCTCAATTACATCGATAAAAATAAAAAGATCGCCATCCGGGAGATGGAAAGAGCCGGAATTCCGGCCAGCATCAAACTCGCACAGGGAATACTGGAGTCCAACGCAGGCAGAAGTCACCTGGCCAAACGCGCCAATAACCACTTCGGGATCAAATGCGGCGACGACTGGAACGGCAGGAAAGTGCACCAGAAGGACGATGACTTTGATGATAAAGGCAGACTCATCGAATCCTGCTTCCGGGTTTACGAATCGGTCGAAGCTTGTTACGTAGCCCATTCCGAGTTTCTGCGCGATCCGCGCAAGGAATTCCGTTATGGATTTCTTTTCAGGCTGGACCCCACGGATTACCGCCGCTGGGCCTACGGCCTCAAACAAGCCGGATACGCCACCAGCGCTACCTACCCGGAACGGCTGATCGAACTCATCGAACGATACGAACTGTTCCACTTCGATAAAATGTCGACGATCGATGTCGACGCGCCCAGCGAAAGCATCGTTTCCAAAATACTGCGGACCAATGACGTTCAGTACGCCCTGGCGTCCTCCGGAGAAACGGTTGCCGATATTGCCGCCCGGACCGACATCGCCGTGCGCCGCCTTCTGGACTATAACGAACACCTGAAGAATGAAAACCAGCAACTCACCGAAGGAGACAAGATCTTCCTGCAGCCCAAACGCAGCGCCTACCGCGGCCGGCAAACCTGGCACAAGGTAGAACCCGGACAAACGATGTTGTTCATTTCCCAGCAATACGGGGTGCGCCTCGACAAATTGTACAGCCGCAACAAAATGACGGCAGGAACCGAGCCGGCCGTCAATGCCGAGATCAAACTCCGGGGCGGCAAGGTCAAAAAGACCCCGCTGTTGCGCAATCCGGACGACCTGCAACCGACCGAACCGGAAAGGCTGCCGGTGATCACGCCCCCTTCCCCCCCATCACCGGGTGGAAAAATAACCCCGGTTGAACCTGTGAAGGATCCGGTCCCGGAAAAAGACCCTGAATTTCTGGAACCGATCAAAAAAGAGGAGCCCGTCGAACCGGTAACCCCGCCCGCAGTTGCTCCTCCGCAAAATGAAAATGTTCCGCCCAAAACAGAGGAGCCGGTCATCGACAATAAAACCGATTTTGACGAAGAGCCGGTTGTCAAACCTGAACCGGTGAACCAGGTCCCGCCGGCAGACGGCGTTGTCCATACGGTCCAGAAAGGCGATACACTCTGGAACATTTCCCAGCGCTACGGCGTAAAAGTGGATGACCTGAAAAGGCTCAATAACCTGACGGACAATAATATAAAGCTGGGGATGGTGTTGCGGATTAGGTGAGAGGGGTGAGAGGGGTGAGAGGGGTGAGAGGGGTGAGAGGGGTGAGAGGGGTGAGAGGCCGACTACGCTGAAGCTACGTCGGGTGAGAGGGTGAGCCCATGCTTGCTTTTGGCATTTCCGCGGCTGAATGAATGCATTATATTATCTTTGCCGGCTAAACGGTAGTAAGGCCTATGAGAAAGGTATTGCTTTTGATGCTCGGCACGCTGGCGGTTTCAGCGGCAGGCGCCCAAAGTTATGGTTTTGGCCTCAAGGGTGGGCTTACCCTCGGCATACAAAACTGGAACAGTTTCGAGCGCGACCCTTCGATCAAGTACCACGGCATTGCGTTTATTGAATCGTACAACCCGGAAGAGCCATTTGCGCTTTTTGCGCAGGCCGGATATCACGTAAAAGGCAGTGCGATCCGGCGGCGGAATTTTTACAACCCCAACACCAGTACGTTCTTTCAGCCGCCGGCCTATGAGTTTTTGTTCAACAACGTTTCTTTGACGCTGGGGGCCAAACAGAAATTTGATTTTACCGGCAACAGTAAAACCTACTACCTTTTTGGTGTGCGCGGCGACTACACCGTGAGCACCAATCTGGGGGATTACGAGTCCTTTAACGAACTGAATCCGGGGTATTCCATTTTCCCTTTTAACGACTACAATTTTATCCGCCGGTTCAACTACGGGATCACGGTGGGTGGCGGCATTGAAAAACCGCTGGGCGAATACGTCGACCTCATCGTGGAGTTTACCGTCAACCCGGATTTTTCCCTGCAGTATCAACAACCCGCCATTCCGAACGTTTATGTAGCGTATGGTTCCGGCAGCGACCGGCGCACCATCGAGGAAAGGCGCATCCGCAATATCACTTTTGAAGTGACCGTTGGATTCCGCTTTTTGCACATCATCGAGTTTGTTGATTGATTATGATCTTACGCTGCGATAAACTGGTTAAAATGTACGGCCGCCGAACGGTGGTTGGAGGTGTTTCCATTGTGGTGAACCAGGGGGAAATCGTCGGTTTGCTCGGCCCGAACGGCGCAGGTAAAACCACCACCTTTTATATGGTCGTCGGGTTTATCCGGCCCAACGAAGGAGAAGTTTACCTTGACGACGACCCCATCACCCACCTGCCCATGTACCGGAGAGCCCAGCGGGGGATCGGGTATCTGCCGCAGGAGCCATCCGTTTTTCGCAAACTCAGCGTAGAAGACAATATCCGGGCCGTATTGGAAATGACCGGGCTGACTGCCGGCGAGCAAAAAGAAAAACTGGAATCCCTTCTCGAAGAGTTTGGCCTGACCACCAAACGAAAAAACCGGGGCGACACCCTTTCCGGCGGTGAACGGCGCCGAACCGAAATCGCCCGGTCGCTGGCAACCAACCCGAAATTCATCCTGCTCGACGAACCATTTGCCGGGATCGACCCCATTGCGGTGGAAGATATCCAGCATATTGTAGCCCGACTCCGCACCAAGGGGATCGGCATCCTGATCACCGACCACAACGTGCAGGAAACCCTTTCCATCACCGACCGGGCTTACCTGATGGTGGATGGAAAAATATTCAGGGCCGGAACCGCGGAAGAATTGGCCGCCGATGAGCGGGTTCGGGAGGTTTATCTGGGTTCCAGCTTCGAACTCCGCAAAAAAGTTGTAGACTCGGACTGGGGATCTGATTAGCGTTTGAGGATCCATAGGGAACCGTTTAAAATAGTTTGTTGTCGTTCATAATGGTTACCGGACCAACCGGCCGGCGCAGTAACCTTATTTTGGATACGAACCTTAGCTCGACTTTAGCCTTTTAAGCGGCCTGGCAAGCCATGAATAACAAATGTTCAAGCCAGGGCGGATTTAAATTATTCACATCGGCCTCCAGATAGGAGGTTAAAAATTTCTGATTTCGCCAAATTCGGTTTTTGACCGCGGCGATAGCATCCGAAAAAGTCGGATGTGATTTTTGATACCATGCACAGGTTTTAATAGGTAAGGGATGTTCTTGCTGAAGTTGATCTGTCCAAAGGGTAGTTATACTGAACAAGGCCATTAAAGTCGGAGTTGTCCTAATAATTGCCTTGTCCGACCATTGTCTTTGGGTTTCTACTCCCAGGTGAGCTCGTACTTCCTCAAAAGTAACTTCCAGGGTCCATCTGCGAATGAAGAAGCTGATGATTTGTTTAGCGGTCAGTTTCAGATCCGTACACAGCAAAGCTGTAGGTTGGGCAGTGCCTTGTGGATCCTTGATAAGTACCCATCTGACGGGGACGGGAGAAAAAGAGCTTTTATACCAAATGGCTTTGCCGCAAGCTACCAGAACCACCTTGTTTTGTTGCCCATACCATTGGGGGATGACCAGTCGCTTCCATTGAGTACCGGATGCGGTCAACCTTTGGGCTAGAGTCGGTTGGCGCTGTCCCACGATCTGGTTGGGGCCTCGTTTGCCTTTGGTGCGAGGAGGCGGAAAGTCAAAAAGCCGGGCGTCTAAACGTAAGCGGGTGATCATACAGACTTGATGTCGAACGGCCTGGAGTAATTCATAACAGGCATAGGATGCGTCCCCCAATACAATGACTTGACGATCAGGCAACCAACGCTTTAATTGCAGGATCATTTGTCGAGCCCAGTCTGTAAGTTTTTTGTGTCTTTTGCCTGATTCCTCATGATAACGCCTGGACGGCATAAGGACTGTTAGAAAGGGTAAGGCCCAGATTCTATCGGCCCACCGAATAGGAATTACCATCATCAGGCAGATCCATCTCAAGCCGCTGCATTTAACAAAGTGGCTATGAGAAGAACGAACCGCATCCCGGTGAATGCCTCTAGCCTTGATCTTTTGCCCCCATCGACGTTCAACCGTCTCATCGATGCCAAAAATCAAGGGTTCATCTCCGGGTATAAAACGATTAATCAACAACAGCAATAGCTGGCGGGCAGCTTTGTGAGCAGACCAATTAGACAAGCTCAATACCCGATGAAATTTGTGAAATCGTTTTTCGGCTTGTAAACCAACAGCCCGTAAAGCATTGCAAACCGTGCGACGCCCAGGAGCTAAAACGGCTCCAAGGATTAAAACCTTCGCATGTTCAAAGACCTTTTTGCTGAATAACGGAGCAAATGCCGATATTTGTTTTGAGAACTCTTCCGGTAAGGTGACCATAAGTTTGATTTGTGGTTATCTCAAATTTAGTCACCTTGGGGGAGTTCTCATTTATTTTTTCAACGACTGACAATTTTTGGGCTCGAATGGCTGTGAACGATCGTGTTCTAAAATGCTAAAGTCGAGCTTAATTGTCAGAAATGAAAACCAGTGCCAAAGGCTGTAAGTTCCATTACAGGTCAAACTATTGAAAATCAGCGGATAAAGTGAAAAAAAGCGTTAAATTAATTCGGTCTGGTCGCACCAGGCTTCTTGCTGTTGGTGTATTGTGGTGGTTGTCCCTGACAGGTTGCGGCAAAAGAGAAGAATACCAGATCCGCCTCACCTCCAACGAAAGGGCTATGATCGATACCCTTTTTGTGAAACAAATCGACAGTTTGCGGCCCATTTGGGAAAAACGCTGCGAAGATCGGCACGACAGCCTCGTCCAGGCGGCAACCGATTCGATTATCCGGATCCGGTTGGAAGAAGAAGCAAGATTACGGGCAAGATTTCCGGAAAAATGAAAAAGAATGTTTGGATATTGTTATTTACAGGCGCCCTGAGCGGCGCCTGCGTAAAAACAGAAGATCACAACGAAGTTGCGGTCAAGGCTTTTGTACAGGCTAAAGTGGAAGAAAGGCTGGAAAATTATCGCCGGATCCTCGAAAAGAATTGCATCGAAAAAGCATTGACAGAAGCCGGCAACCTCGCCGATTCCATCCTCATCACCCGGGCCCGCCTCCAGCGCGACACCCTGTCGAAGCCCCCCAAACCGGAAAAGCCGGAAAAACCGGAGATCAGGCGCCCGAAGGAAGATATCCCTCTGGCGCCATTGTTCAAAGACAGCATTAAGAACCGGTGAGGTGAGTTGGTGACTTGGTGACTTGGTGACTTGGTGAGTTGGTGACTGGAGACTGGTGACTGGGGGACTGGGAGACTGGGTGTTAAGCTACATCGGACAATGAGGGGAGAGGGGAGAAAAGCGATGCCTTTACCCCCTCTCCTTTCATCCACCGAAATTCCACGGGAACAGAAGCGGGCGCGCTACTCCAAAAGGCACACAGAACACCTTTGGAGCGTTATCCAGACAAGTCTCCTCTCTGGTTTTGGGTCCGGAAGTACGTCCTGCCTCCGGAGTCCGGGATTTACAGCGTGCTAAACCACTTTTGGAACATTTCTCCAAACAGGGGTACTAGTTTTTTCTCACCCTGTACCGCGCCGATGAACCCCAGAATCCACAGTACAAAAACAAAAATAGAAAAGATCCATCCGATGATCGGAATGATTCCGATCAGGCTCAGGAGGATGAGTCCGAGCATTTGACGGACGTGAAAAGAAGCGAAGTCCGATTTTGGATTATTCAGTACCAAGGCAATAATCCAGCCAATCAAAGTCAGGTAGGCGATGATACCTACGGTTTTAGGATCGGTTCCCGAAGTGTTAGACATGGTTTTGTTTTTTAATTGGGCTAAATATACGGTAATTCTGAGTATTTGGCCAAATTCTCACAAAATCCGGTAAAAAATGGTTCCACTTGAACGGGATGGCGTTTTCAGCAACTCAGCCCCTCAAAAGTTAAAAAACTTGACTTTATCTGACTTTTGCTTTATTTTTGAAAAAAACTACTTTTGACTTTACCCGGATCTTCTAACTAAAACCTTGATAATATGCCATTTATCGACTATTCTTCCAGATTTCCCCGTTGGGGAGGGGTAATTTTTCTCGCGTGTTTCACCTTTTGTCCCGCAAATTTACAAGCCCAGCAATTTGAGGGCGCCGCATCCTGCGGAACCGAAGAACCTGCTCAGAATTTTTTGCCTCCGCCCGAATCGCTTAATCACTGTTTCAATGTTCAGACCATCTTCGAAAATTGCACTAAAGTCTGGCTTCGGGTAAACATCCATTTTTTCCTGGATAACAATTGTGAAGGAACGCTCGATCCGCTGGGCAGCGTCATTGTTTCTCCCGAAAAGGCCTATGAAGTTGCCGAAGACCTGATCAACAGCGCCAATGACCGCCTGGAAAACAACCGGGAACAGTGGAACCAGGTTCCCTGGGGAATCCCTCTCGATCCAACCCGGTATTGTATACCCTTTCGTTACCTTATTTCGGGCGTTTATGTGCATTGCAATACGACCGCGATGAATACCTTTGGTAACCAACTCGGTTTTTTTCAGAACAACTTCGGGGTTAATACTTCCAGCGAATACAATTGTTTTATTGTTGAAATTGACGATGCTACAGGTATTGCGGCCCAACCAGGCAACCGATTTGCCGTTGAGAATTTTTCACCTGGCAATTTTAATCATGAAATGGGGCATTGTCTCAGTTTGTGGCACTCATGGATAGAAGATTTTGTTGCCGACACCCCACCTATACGATTTGATTACGATTTCAATTGCGACGGGGATGTCAATGATAACTTTACATCTGAAAATGCAGCCGGTCTCGAACGAAACCGGCAGTGCTGGATCTATTATTACGACAACGACCTGGAATTTCCGCCGCCCATCGATTACAACGGCGACGGGAATATCGATATCCAGGACCCTTGCGACCCGGACCCGCCCTGCCTGCCCTACCCCTGCTGCGAATGGAAATACAACAACAATAATATTATGGCCTATTCCAGGTATATCGACTGCTGTTCGGCTTATACCCCAGGCCAAATTCAACGTGCCCTGAACCTGCTCAGTACAGATAACTATTGCGAATACATCGAAGACATTACCGATACCTGCCACCCGCCCAAGGCCAACGCCGCCATTTTGCCTTCCGAAAATGCGGAGGATTGCAATTATTGCCTGCATTTTGAACACAGCATGAACGAGACGTACCACCTGCTGGAGTTTATGGAAGGCAACACCCTCGTTCACAGCACAGGCTGGGTAACCGGGCAAGCCGGTGCCTATTGTATTGCCCAATCCCCCAAGTTTCCCAACCAGTACACAAACGGTTTCCTGGGCGGGCATACCTATACCGCCAAGCTGACGGTAGAAAACCATTGCGGGGACGCGGAAACGAGGGAAATTTCATTTATGCTACCTGTATTGAATTGTGTTCCTGATTTGCCTCCTTTCGAGTTTAAAGACCAGGCGCCCAATCCCTTTTGGAGTTCGTTTACCTACGAATACGAAACCAAAGTGGAAGGCGACCTGGAAATCTGGTTAATCTCCCTGACCAACCGCAACCAGACACAACTGGTTGTGGACGAAAACCAATTGCAACCCGGCGTTTATCAAAAGGCTCAATCTTCCGTCACACTTCCCTCCGGGGTGTATGCCCTGGTAGCGCTCTTTAATGGCGGCATTTATTCCATCAACCTCATCAAATCATGAAATTATGCGCCGATCAAATATTTTTTTAATACTGATCATATTGTGGTTTGCCCCCTGTTTACAAGGCCAAACCACCGCGATGTTTGAGGCGACAATCTGGTTTGAAGACGCCATTGGAAACAAGGATTCCATCATTGTGGGATACGATACATTAGCCACAGAAGATATTGATCCTATGTTTGGGGAGGAGGAGATAACGGCGCCTTTTGATTCCGTTTTTGAGGTCAGAGCGGGTTCAATTGATTATTTTTACCGAAAAAAGCTCTCCAAAAAATTAATCGGAGTCACAACGGAAATTACCTTTGGATCTGACAGCGGATGTTTCATTGCAGCAAGTAAATTTATATATATCCGGGCCCAAAACCACCCTGTCAAAATCTGGTGGTCAAGGCCTTTATTCAACAACGAGCATTGCAACCGGGGGTCGCTCATCAGCAATCATTGGATGGACGAGGTGGCTGTACCCTATGATTGGAACGGATCACCGCAGCAAGCCTATTGGTGTATGGCTGTAAAAGATAGCCTGGTCATCGACCTGTCTGAACCGGTTTACCAGGGTATTCCGGTGTACGTCCCCGTCGAAATTGAAAAAGAGGTGGAAGGCATGGGTGTACAAACGATCTACGGGATGCGGTTTGTGTCCTGGTCGCCCAATTATTCGCCTTGTGCCGCGCAGCTTTCAGGCGATTCAACCCCAAATAAGGTAGCGGAAGGATTTACTTTGAGTCCTAACCCGGCAAATGAAACCATTAGAATAGGAGCAAACAGTTTGTCGGATGTCCAACGCGTGGAGGTTTACGACTTCCTCGGTAATTTAGTGAGATTCTATACCCACAAACTTGACGGCGATTTGGATATCGGCTTTCTTAAGCCCGGGATTTACCTCGTGGCGGCTATCGACAAAACCGGAATGATTTATGCTCAAAAAATGATCAAGTTTTAATGATCAAATCGAATAATCCAAGGTGCTCATGCCAACCGGTGGGGTTTTCCGGATAATACTCCTTATCGAACTTACAAAAAGGTTTTCGCTTTTGCAATGGCCCGTTCCAGCCCGGAGGGGTCTTTGCCGCCGGCGGTGGCGAAGAAGGGTTGCCCCCCGCCGCCGCCCTGGATTTCTTTAGCCAGTTCGCGCACCATATTTCCGGCGTGAAAACGGCCTGCGTCCGCCAGGTTCCGGCTTACGGCGATGGTCAGGGAGGCTTTTCCTTCGGATTCGGCGCCGAGTACGGCCACCAGGTTGTCCACTTCCTTTTCCAGTTGGAAAGTCAGGTTTTTGATAGCGTTGGCGTCGGAAAGGGGCAATCTGGCCCCGATGAACCGGACGCCGTTGATCGTTTCGGCGCCTGCAATCAGTTGATCCTTGAGGGCATTGGCCTGGGCATGGTGCAGGCGTTCGATCTCCCGGCGCAATTCCTTGTTTTCATCCTGCAGGCTGGAAATACTGCGCGCCAGGTCTCTGGGGTTTTTCAATACTTCGCGGGCTGCGGACAGTTCGGCTAGTTCTTCCAGGACAAAAGCTTCGGCCTTTTCGGCGGTTACCGCCTCAATCCGGCGGATGCCCGCAGCGACTGCGCCTTCGCTTACGATTTTGAACAAACCGATCTCGCCGGTAGCGGGCACGTGAGTACCACCGCACAGTTCGCGGGAGAAGTTTTTGTCGAAGGTGATCACCCGCACCAGATCGCCATATTTTTCGCCGAACAGCATCATGGCGCCGGAAGCCCGGGCCTCCCCGATCGGCATTTCGCGGTTTTCTTCCAGCGGAATATTTTCGCGGATCTTTTCATTGACGATCCGTTCGATCTGTAGCAACTCCCCGGGATCAGGTTTCTGGAAATGCGCAAAGTCAAACCGCAAGCGCTGGTCGTTCACATCCTGGCCTTTCTGCAAGGCGTGGCTGCCCAGCACCCGGTGCAGCGCAGCGTGCATGAGGTGGGTTGCCGTATGGTTGGAAGCCGTTGCGCGGCGTTTGCCGGCGGCGACAACGGCTCTGACCGGCCGGTCGATCTTTTCCGGCAGGCGGTCCACCTGATGGATAATCAGGTCGTTTTCTTTCTGGGTATCCAGTACATCGAGGCGTTCGTCGCCGATATACAGCCAACCGGTATCCCCGGCCTGACCGCCGCTTTCCGCGTAGAAGGGGGTCCGGTTCAGCACGACCTGGAACTGGTCCTTTCCCTTGGCCTGGACCACCCGGTATTTCAACACTTTGGCGTCATCCACTTCCAGGAAGTCGTATCCCACAAACTGGACTTCCTCGCCGGAGTTGAGGTCATGCCAGTCGCCCACCGCTTTTACAGCGTCTGCCTGTGAACGTGCTTTCTGGGCAGCCAGGGCTGCATTAAACCCGGCCTCATCCACCTTGAGCCCCTTTTCACCGGCCATCAGCCGGGTGAGGTCGATGGGAAAACCATAGGTGTCATACAATTCAAATGCCGCGGCGCCCTGGATAACGCCGTCCTTCACCCCGAGGGATTCAAACCGGCGGATACCCCGTTCGAGCGTATTCAAAAAGGCGGCTTCTTCGCCTTCGATCACCCGGGCGATCTGTTCCTGCTGCACCCTCAGTTCCGGGAAAAAATCCCCCATTTCAGCGGCCATGACCGGGAGCAGTTTATGCAGGAACGGGTGTTTAATATCCAGGAAGGAATAATAATAACGAACTGCCCGGCGTAAAATGCGCCGGACCACGTAACCAGCGCCCGTGTTGGAGGGCAATTGCCCGTCGGCGATGGTAAAGGCGACAGCGCGGATATGGTCGGCTACTACCCGCATAGCCATATCGGCTTTCGCGGAGGGGTCATAACTGGCGGTGTAAAATTTACCGGCCCCTTTTTCAATTTCCCGGATCAGGGGGGTGAAAACATCGGTATCGTAGGTAGCGGTTTTACCCTGGAGCGCCATGCAGAGGCGTTCGAAGCCCATGCCGGTATCCACGTGTTTGGCGGGCAGCAGTTCGAGGGCGCCGTCGGCTTTGCGGTTGAACTGGATGAAGACGTTGTTCCAGATCTCGACGACGCGGGGATGATCGCGGTTCACCAGGTCATGGCCGGGTATTTGGGCGCGTTCGGCGTCGGGGCGCAGGTCGACATGGATTTCCGAGCAAGGGCCGCAGGGGCCGGTATCGCCCATTTCCCAGAAATTGTCCTTTTTGCTGCCGTAGAGAATATGGTCGTCGGGCAGAAATTGCTGCCAGATCCCTTTCGCCTCGTCGTCGGGTGGGAGGTTTTCTTTCTGGTCGCCGCCAAAAACCGTGGCATAAAGCCGGTCGGCGGGAATGCCGTACACCCGGGTGAGCAGTTCCCAGGACCAATCGAGAGCTTCGGCCTTGAAATAATCGCCGATGGACCAGTTGCCCAGCATTTCGAACATGGTATGGTGGGTGCCGTCCTTGCCGACGTCTTCCAGGTCGTTGTGTTTGCCGGATACCCGCATACATTTTTGGGTATCGGCGATCCGGGGGTTATCCGGCGTCTGGTTGCCAAGGAAAAAGTCCTTGAACTGGTTCATACCCGCATTAGTGAACATGAGGGTGGGGTCGTCCTTGTTCACGATCGGAGCGGAAGGCACGATCTTGTGCTGTTTGGAGGCAAAAAAGTCCAGAAATTGTTGCCGGATTTCCTTGGCGGTCATCATTACTATCAGATTTTTACGGGGGGCGAAGGTACGAAATTGATTCGAATGATTCAATTGGTTCGATTGGTTCGATTGGTTCGATTGATTCGATTGAAACGAAACCCATCGCATCCTCAAATCCTCGCATCAACAAATCAACACATCAACGCATCAACACCCGCCCCACGCCCGTGGCGTGGTACCTCGCAGCCATTCGGGTAAAAATCAACAGTTTAAAACTGTCCGTTTCCGAACACCCCCTGTTCGATGCCGGACAAAAAGGACAGGCAAACCGGGTATGCAGTTTTTATAAAAATTTGATTCATAGGATTTTATTATTTTGGCACATCAATTGCCTTTAAAAGGAAAAAACCATTCATCAGTATTATGGATCGTCAAATCAAGAAAAATTTTTGGACCTGGCAGAAGATCGTGATTATTCTTGGGGTTGCAGCCCTGGCCACCTTCCTGGGAATGGCCATTTACAGGGATGCGGGCAAAAGCCGGTTAAATGTAGAGACCGAACGCTTGCTGACCGATACGGTAAATATGGATGTCTTCAAGGAATATATCGCAATTTTTGGTACGGTTGAACCGCTTACCACCGTATATATCGACGCTGTTGAAACCGGCAGGATCGAGGAGATTTTCCTCCTCAACGGCGCCATGGTGCAACAAGGCGAGGAAATTCTCCGGCTGTCCAATCTGGATCTCCAACTGAACGTACTCAACCAGGAGGCTCAGATCGTCAACCAGGTGAACGCCATCAGCCAGACCCGGGTGCTCACCGAACAACAAAGCCTCAACCTGAAAGAACTGGCCCTGAACGTAGGTTTCCAGATCGACCGGATGGAAAAACGATTCAAACGCAACAAATCATTGTACAACGACAGCGTGATCGCTCAGGTGGACTACGAAGAAACTGAAGACGAATACGAATATCTGGTGAACCGCAAAAAACTCATGGATGTCTCCATTCAGAAGGATTCGGTATTTGCGGTCTTGCAGGAAAACCAGATGGTGACCACCCTCGACCTGATGCAGCGCAACCTGGCCTTTGCGCGCACCAGCCTGGATAACCTGATCGTGAAGGCGCCCATCGCCGGGCAGGTTTCTTCCCTCAACTCAGAGGTCGGGCAACTCATCACCCGCGGCCAGCGGATCGCCCAGATCGATAACCTGGACAATTTCAAGATCCGCGCCCGCATCGACGAATTTTACAACGCCCGCATCTTTCCGGAACAGGAAGCCAGTTTCACGATGAACGGCAAGGACTATTTCCTGAAGGTCAACCGGATCTACCCGGAAGTGGTGAACGGCGCCTTCGAAGCCGATCTCGTCTTTGTAGGCGACCGGCCCAACAACATCAAACGCGGCCAGTCGATCTCCCTGAAACTGTCGCTGAGCGACGAAAGCCGCGCCATGCTGCTGGCCAGAGGCGGCTTTTACCAGACCACCGGCGGCAACTGGGTTTATGTGATCGACCCGGCTACCGGCATCGCCCGCAAACGCAATATCAAGGTGAACCGCCAGAACCCCAATTTTTATGAGGTGGTGGAAGGGTTAGAGGTGGGCGATATTGTCATCGTTTCCAGTTATGAAAATTACGGAGATAAGGATGAACTTGTGTTGAAGTGATGCTGGATGCTGGCCACGCCACAGGCGTGGCCAGCATCCAGCATAATCATTCGGCTGTTTCACACCAAAAGGGCGGACGGGTAGGAATACCCGCCGCTCTTTTCAGTTTCAAAGCCCCATCGGCCCCTCCATCAGCAAGATCTCCGCGTCGGTATCTGCTGCGATATCAAACCGGTCGGTATCCCAGATGCCGTAGCCGTCGCGGGGGCCGAGCGGCTGTCCGTTGATCTCCACCGAGCCGCTGAGCACGAAAGCGTAGACCCCTTGCCCGGCGCCCCCTTTCATTTTGTATTCGGTTTTGAATCCTTTATCCAGGGCGCCCAGGTGGAAGTACGCGTTTTGGTGGATCCACACGCCTTCGTCATCGGGGTTGGGAGAAAGAATCTGCTGCAATTTGTTCTTCCGGTCGGCGAGGTTGAGCGTGATCTGGTCGTACCGCGGAGCGACGTTTCGTTTGTCCGGAAAGACCCAGATCTGCAGGAACTTGACCGCCTTGTCCGTGTTTTTATTGTACTCGGAGTGATAAATGCCTGTGCCCGCGCTCATCACCTGCACGTCGCCATTGCGGATGACGGTTGTGTTGCCCATGCTGTCCTTGTGTTCGAGGTCCCCTTCGAGCGGGATGCTGATGATCTCCATATTGTCGTGCGGGTGGGCCCCGAAACCTTTGCCTGCTGCGACGGTATCATCATTGAGCACCCGCAGCACACCAAAATGCATGCGGTCGGGGTTGTAATAATTGGCGAACGAGAAAGTATGGTACGAATTGAGCCAGCCGTGGTTGGCGTGGCCGCGGGTGGCGGCTGGGTGCAGAACTGAATTTGCCATGATCTTTGAATTTTTATGATAAATGACCCTGCAAAGATCGGGGAAAGCGGGAGGGGGAAACCTTAAGGCAGATTAAGAAATCGGGCTGGTTTTATTTTTTCCGGGCCAGATCGCCGCGCAGTTTGCTGAGAAACTCCGGTGTAACGCCGATATAGGCGGCGATCTGCTTTTGGGGCAGCCGGTGGATGAGGGTGGGATAATGGCTGCAAAACTGCGCATACCGTTGAGCTGCGGTAAGGCTCATGTTGTCGAGGATGCGCTGCCGGTTGGCGACCAGCGATTTTTCCATGATAATGCGGAAGAAGCGTTCGAATTTGGGGATATCATCGTACAACCGTTCCTGGTCGGCCTTTGAAAGGAGCAGCGCTTCCGTATCTTCCAGCGCGTCGATGTTCAGGTTGCCGGGCAGCCCCGAGATCAGGCTGTACATATCGGCGATCCACCAATCTGCAGGGGCGAATTGCAGGATATGCTCAAACCCGTTGTCATCTACTGTGTAACCCCGCAAACAGCCTTCGGTGACAAATGCGGAGTGCCGGCACACCTCCCCTTCGCGGAGCAGGAACTGCCTTTTTTTGATCTTCCTGGGCACGAGCATGGAGGCAAAATGGGCCTCCTCTTCCGGGTCGAGGCGGATATGTTTGGCGATGTTTTGGAAGATGAGTTGGTGGGACATGGTGGGTATTAAATGTAAAATGTAAAATGTAAAATTCAAAATGTAAAAGTGGGTTGGCATTATATCCGGCTGTTTTGGTTTATTTTTCAGGCAAATTCCGGAGTTTTCGTTTTTTGACAGTGCTGGTGAAAATGGCAACCAGTTCGCCGCATTCTTTTAAATTGGGTAAAATTTCTTCTTCGGCTATCAGATTTCCTTTTTTGTGAATAATTTTCAGGTTGATCTGGGTTTCCCGCAATTCTTTTAAAACGATTTTGATTTTATGGTCAAAATCATTTCCAGATTCCGCAGCTTGTGATTCTCCATAATTCAGTGCCGGCGAAGTGCCTGATTTGATTAATTGATAGGCCAAATGTTTTCCCGTATTGCTGTTTGGAAGTTTTTCAATAAGATTCAAAACGGATACGGCAAAATCGATCAGCCGATCCTCAAGATCATACTTTTTTTCCATTTCAGAGCGCGTTTTAGGTGTTATAATATACTACCAAGCCTCAAGATACCCCAACACTTTTAAATTTTGCATTTTATCTTTTAAATTTTACATTTCAACAATCGTCACCCCATCGCCGCCCAACTCCGCCTCCGGGTGCGAGATTTTCATCTCCACGTTGTATTCCCGCAGTTTCTGCCGGACGGCATTTCGGAGAATACCGCTGCCTTTGCCGTGTACAATCCGGAGCGTTTTTGCATTGGTGACAAGCGCCTGGTCGACAAAATCCTCCACCATTTTCAAGGCTTCATCGTACCGCATGCCGCGAATGTCGAGTTTGTTCTGGAAGCCGGAAGCCTGGTTGACATCCGACTGGACACTCCGGCTGTTCTGCACGTCGAGCGGCTCCCGCGCGTGCTGGAGGTCGTTCAGATGGATGGTCAGCCGCATATCGCCCAGCAGGACGACGGCTTTGTTCTTGTTGATGGATTCCACCTGGCCGGCGGCGCTGCCGGTTTTGAGCTTGACAAAATCGCCCTCGCGGATGGGGTCCGCTTTTTTATCTTTTTCGGTGGGGGTGTAGTAAATTTCGGTGCGGAGGTGCTGGACCTCCACGGCTAGTTCATTGCGTTTTTCCTTGACCTTGACGGCCAGTTCCCTGGCTTTTTCCAGGTTTTGCTGCTCTTTGATCTCGCGTATGACGTTTTCGAATTCCTTGTTGTTCTGCGCGTTCTGCATCAGGGCGCTTTCCTTGGTTTCGAGTTTGAGTTTTTTGCGTTTGTATTCGAGGTCCTGGTTCATCTGGTCATAGGATTTGATCAGTTTGTCCAGGGATTGTTGTTTTTCATGGAGGTCTTTCAGGATCTCCTCTACTTCTTGTTTTTCCCGCTGCAAGTCGACAAGCAGTTCGTCCACAGCCTTTTCGTTTTTGCCGATTTTATGCCGTGCGTAGCCGAGGACCTGGTCGCCCAGGCCGCTTTTTTCGGCAATTTCAAAAGCGTAAGAACTGCCTGGCCTGCCGATCTTGAGTTCGTAGGTCGGCGCCAGTTTATCGGCGTCGAAGAGCATGCAGCCGTTTACAAGCCCCTTGGTTTTGAACGCAAAAACCTTGAGGTTGGAGTAGTGGGTGGTAATCACGCCGTATACGCCCTTCTGGTTGAGTTCCATCAAAACCGCCTCCGCAATGGCGCCGCCGATCTTGGGGTCGGTTCCCGAACCAAATTCATCGATCAGCACCAGGGTCCGTTTGTCGGCCTTTTGGAGAAAAACCCGGGCGTTCGCCAGGCGGGAACTGTAGGTGCTGAGGTCGTCTTCGAGCGACTGCTGGTCGCCGATATCGGCAAAAAAACGGTCAAAAATGCCCATTTCGGAAACCGGGCTGACGGGGACGAGCAAGCCGCTTTGCACCATCAGTTGCAACAACCCTGCAGATTTCATGGCTACCGATTTGCCCCCGGCGTTGGGGCCGCTGAGCACGAGCAGGCGGTTGGGCGGCGTCAGTGAAAGGTCGAACGGCACGGTTTTTTTGCCGGCTTGTTTGTTTTTCAGCAGCAAGAGAGGATGAAGTCCTTTGAGAATGCCGAAGTGCGGCCGGTCGACGATATTGGGGGCGGCAGCGTTCAACTGGACGGCGAGGCGGGCCTTGGCCTGGATCTGGTCGAGGCGCACGATCGTTTCCTGGTAGTTTCTCAAAGCGGGCGTATACGGGCTCAGGGTAGCGCTGAGGGTTTTCAGGATCCGGTAAATTTCCCGTTTATAATCCTGTTCCAGGTCGAAGATATCGTTGTTGATGGCGATCACGCCGTCCGGTTCGATAAAGGCGGTTTTGCCGGTGGCGGATTCATCGTGGATGATGCCGCGGATCTTTCGTTTATGTTCGGCAGGTACGCTGAGTACGCGGCGGTTGTTCCGGAAGGTTTCCACATTGTCGGCAAGCCAGCCTTTGCTGCGGTATTCGTTGATGATAATCCGGAAAAGCCGGTCCAGTTCTTTTTGTTTGGAAAGGATGCCCTTGCTGATCTTCATCAGTTCCGGGGATGCGTCGGGGCGGATATTCCCGTCTTCGTCGATGACCTTTTCAATGGCTTTGGATAATTCCTCGTCAAAATCCAGTTTCTGTACGATACCGTAGAGAACCGGGTAGTCTTCCTGCCTTTTTTTGATGAAATACTTAAAGATCTTCCGGATGATCTGCAAGGTGATATTGATGCGCTGGAGGCCTTCAACCGGGAGAACGTAACCTTCGATATCGAGCATGGTCAGGTCTTCGCTGATATCTTCGTAACTTCTGAGCGGGAAAGGATCGTTTTTCTCAATCGTGTGTTTGAATGCGCTTACCTCTTCAAGGCGGGCTTGAATCCAGAGCATATTGCCGGACGGGTACAGCTTGCTGATGGCATCTTTGCCGAGTTCGCCGAAACATTCCCGTTGCGCCAATGCCAGTATTTTGTCAAATTCCAGTTTCTCGAACAGGTCTTTTGGTTCAAGTTCCATATTCCTTCACACTTAATGCATTCAATGCGTTCTGTCAGTTCCAAAAGTGAAAAGCAAAATTAGGGAGAAATAGTTCAGCCGGCTGAAAAAAAAATGCCTTTTGCTGCGGACAGCAAGTTGCCTGCATTTCAGGATAACCTGAGAAAAGTAATATTGTCACGGTGGCGCCGCTAAGGGATCGCCGGGGTATCAATTTTGGCGATGGCCGCACGGATCTGTTCGTCGGTGATTTCGTGTTTCTGCAATTTGCCGCTCAGGAAATTTTCATAGGCGCCCAGGTCGAAATGACCATGGCCGCAGAGGTGGATCAGGATGGTTTCCGACTTGCCTTCCCGTTTGCAGCGTTCGGCTTCCTGAAAGGCAGTTGCCAGGGCGTGGTTGGTTTCCGGCGCCGGCACGATCCCTTCGGTGCGTGCAAACAGCAAGCCGGCTTCAAAACATTCGAGTTGGTCGTGCGCCCGGGCTTCGATCAGCTTGTCCTTTAACAATTGGCTGACGACCACCCCTGCGCCGTGGTACCGGAGGCCGCCGGCGTGGATAGGAGCGGGCACAAAGGTATGCCCCAGGGTATACATGGGCAAGAGGGGCGTCATGCCCACCGTATCGCCGAAATCGTAGCGGAAAACCCCTCTGGTCAGTTTAGGGCAGGACGCGGGTTCGGCTGCGATGCACCGGATCTTTTTGCCTTCATCCAGGTTGAGGCGGAGGAACGGGAAACAGATGCCCGCAAAATTGGAGCCCCCGCCAAAAGGTGCAACCACGATATCCGGCAAATCACCTGCTTTTTCCATCTGGATCACGGCTTCCTGACCGATCACCGTCTGGTGCATCAACACGTGGTTGAGTACGCTGCCCAGGGCGTATTTGGTGTTTTCGTCCGATGCGGCCCTTTCCACTGCTTCCGAAATGGCGATGCCCAGGCTGCCGGGAGAATCGGGGTCCTGGGCGAGGATGGTCCGGCCTGCCTGTGTATGGTTGGTTGGGGAGGCGTACACTTTGGCGCCCCAGGTATTCATGAGGGTTTTGCGGTAAGGTTTCTGCTCATAGCTGATCCTGACCATATACACTTCGCATTCGATGCCGAAGAGGCCGCAGGCGAAACTCAGGGCGCTGCCCCACTGGCCGGCGCCGGTTTCGGTGGTGATGCGTTTGACACCCTCTTGTTTGTTGTAATAGGCCTGGGCAACGGCTGTATTGGGTTTATGAGAACCGCTGGGGCTCACCCCTTCGTATTTGTAGTAAATTTTTGCAGGGGTATCGAGCGCTTTTTCCAGGTTGTGGGCCCGGTACATAGGGGTTGGCCGCCAAAGTTTGTAAATGTCCCGGACCTGGTCGGGGATCTCCACCCATTTCTCACCCGTCACCTCCTGTTTGATCAGTTCCATTGGGAACAAGGGCGCCAACGCTTCCGGACCGATGGGTTCTTTGGTGCCAGGGTGCAGCGGAGGAAGCGGTTTGTTGGGCATATCGTGCACGATGTTGTACCACCTTTCCGGAATCTCTTTTTCGGATAAAAGGATCTTAACGTTTTTCATGGCGAGGAGTTTTTTGATATGAAACAAGGGTGAAAATAGTGGTTTTAAATAAATTGATTGGATTGATTGTGATTGGCCACGCCGCGGCGTGGTGGAGTGATTGGATTGATGTGAATAATTGAATCAATCGTTAAAATCGAATCAATCCTTTAATCGTCATCGCCTTCTCCTCCCGCTGGGTAACCGAATTCCCTGGAATGCCGGAAACAATGCCGCGGCATTTCGGGCTGCCGCAATTGCAGAGGAACTGTTCGGCGCTATCGTCCAGGAAGACCCCGTAATCGAGGGTCAGTTCTTCGTCCTTAAGAATCGTTCGCAGGGCGACCACATTCAGCCCGTCGTACCCGGTATTGGCCTGACAACTGTGATTTTGAGGCGCCCAGGAGGAGGGGTCCTCGTCCCAGAGTACAAAAACCTCAGTGCTCAGCGGCCAGGCATAACGCCGGAACAATTGTTTCTGGCGTTCGGGCCAATGTGTTTCAATGTACCGCCGGGTGACGATTCGCTGGTGGCGTTCTTCCCCCTGGAAAATGACCTCTCCGGGTTGGATCTCCTGTTTGGCGTAGATCCCGTATCCCGAGATAGAATTGCCTTTGACGATGTATTTTTTTTGTTTGCTTCGGTGACGGGCGATCCCTTCGGCGATGATATGCCGGAGGAAACCTTCCTGACCGATGCCGTCGAATTTCAGGATGAAATCCGCCGAACCCTCGTATCCGTCGGTATAAAAGACGGAGCAGGTGAAATTGATCTCCAGGAAAAAAACCTCGTTTTTATCGTTCACCCGAAAATCGAGCCGCGCGTACCCGGCGCCCCCGAATTCCCTGAAAATGCGTTCGGAGGCCTCTCTGAGCGTCCTTTCCAGTTGCGGGTCATCACAAGGCGCGTTACAATCCGGGTGCAGTTCGGACGTTTTCAGGGCGTAAGTTTTAAACGAGCGGTCTTCCGGAAACCGGTATTCCACAGGCTTGAAGGTCCTGCAGGATTTTTCCGGGTGGGGGTTGGAAGCCACCAGGACGGTATACTCCCGCCCGGCGATGTATTCCTCGATCAGCAATTCGTCGAATTCAGGCAGTTGGCGTTCCACTTGCCTCAACAGGGAGGCCTTGTCCGGCGCAAGGGAATGTTCATCCACCCCGAGGCTGTCGCCTGCTTTGGAGGGTTTTACAAACAAGGGGAACCGCAATTCCGAAGGCAGGTTTTGCGCCTCTTGTAGCGAACGGACCAGAACAGAAGCCGGGGTGCTGACCCCCGCGCAATAGGCCACGTATTTCATCAGAGGTTTGGGCGGGTCGTACAAAGCTGTGGTGGGGCCGGTAAAAGGCAGGTTGAGCAATTCCAGGGTGTAGACCACGTCGATAGAGGGAACCTCCCATTCCAGGTAACCTTCACAGAGGTTGACAAAGATATCATACCCTTTGTTGCGCAGTTCTTTAAGCTGACGGTAAGTGGTGAGTTTGTTGAGAAAAACGTGGTCGACAACGGCTTCCGGCAGCAGGGCCGACAAGTTCCGGGGGGGGTCGTAGTACTGATAATCAACGGAGGAAGTGGAATAATCCGGTTGAAGCACACAAACTTTCAGCATTTTAGTCTTCTTTTTTATTTCTTTTTAATGCATCCAATAGAATCTCCATATGTAACTGTGCGAAGCTTTTCCCTGCAAACCGAAGGATCGCCCCGACGGAAGCGTTGGATTCATCGGCGCTGAGGCCGCATTGTGCGTTGACTTCCAGAACGAATAATTGCCCGGTCGTCTTGTCCATCCGGATATCTACCCGCCCATAACCTGTGCCGCCTACGGCCTGGTAAGCCCGGAGGCCAAGTTCTTCAAGCGCAGGCCGGATGGCGGACCCCGCGTCGGTATAAGTATGAAAATGGCCGTTGTAAGGCGCCGGCAAACCGCTCTCGCAGATGTCCCAGTTTCCGTCGAAGGGCAGAAATTGCTCGGTTTCCGGCAGCGACTCCGGGAAGATCCGTTCGGCCGGCGGATAAAAGATCATTTCTTCCGGATGGGCGGAAGGGCCCACCATAAATACGGTATATTCCCGGCCTGCGATGAACTGCTCCGCAAAAATGCCGCCGTCCGAAAGGCGCCAGCCGCGATATCCCTTAAGCAGGTGATCCAGGCATTCCAGACATTCCGCCTCTGAGGAGACCACATTCCGGGCGCTCAGGCCCATGCTGCCGCCGGATATGGCCGGTTTGACGATCAGCGGGCCGTCCAGTCGCGCAAAAATACCATTGATCGACCGGCCATCTTCCGAAAGGACCTCCCAGCGCGGCGTAGGAATATCCTGCTGTTCGAAAACCTGTTTCATCCGGATTTTGGAAGTCGTCAGGTCGTAAAAAAAAGCATCCGCGCCGGTAAAGAGCAGATTCCGGCGTTCCAGTTCCCGGATAACGGAAACGCCGGGAACGCCGTTGATCTCGTCGCCGTCGCAAAGGTTAAAAATGATGGGTGTTTTTCCGTTGCTGCCCGAAGAAATGGCGGCGATATGTTTTTTGAAATCGTGTATCGTCACCGGTTGCCATTGCCAATCAAAATCCAGGGTAAGGAAGAGCGTTTCGTACTCGACCATACTTTGTGAGAAATCGTAATAGCTTTGAATGTGCGGGTCGGAACTTTGAAGATGCGGGGCTAATACCCAGATCTTGTATTTTTCCGGCGCCATCGGGATCGGCATCCTGGATCGGCAGTTTGAGTTGGGTGAGCGGATAGGTTAGACTGAATAACAAGCGCAGGCTTGCCCGGCGGCGGCTTTGCAGCATCCGATTGGTTGGTAGTTTTCACGATAGTCGTCGCTCGCTGATGATTAATTTTTATCAAATTTTAATTCTTGCTGTATCGCTGTTAAAACTGCACAAACTTAAACTTTTTCAGGTTATCTTTTTTAAAAAAAATCATTCCGCCACGGCCTTGAAACAAGAAGCCGGCAAACCTTCTTTATTGAAAAGGTTCGGCTCGGCCGTATTGCTCCAGGCAAACCGTACGGCCTTGGGATTTTTCACACCGTCCGCCCTCACAATGAGGGTGTTACCTGCAATAACGGCTTCTGCAGGAACAAATTTCCCGTCCGCTTCCGCCAGTTCGAAATGGGTCAGTTTTTCGCCCTTGCAAAACAGTCCGTTCTCTGCATAATCAAAAAAGAGCCGGGCTTTTCTGCCCTCGATCTTCATTTCCCGGAAAAGCGGGCCTGAAACGGGCGCAACGGGTTTGTTGTAGGTCTTGACCAGGGCCCAGTTGGCGAGCCGGACCCCCACGTCAAGTTTGTTGCGGGGATGAATATCCTTGATATTGCCGATATCGCTGACCACTACCATCCCCGTGTTCGGGATGCGCATAGCCCGGCGCTGTTCATCCCGGACGACGGCGCCTGCCCCGGGCTCGCCGTATTCGTAGGGTGCAATCTGCACGTAATAAAACGGGAATTCGTAACCCCATGCCTTTCGCCAGCTTTGGACAAGGCCTTCCAGCATTTCTGCGTATGTTTCCCCGTTGACGGTATTGGATTCCCCCTGGTACCACAATGCGCCCGCAATGCGGTAGGGGATTACAGGGGCAATCATGGCGTGATATGCCCTGCCGGGTTTTTCAGGCCCCCATTGCACCGGTTTTTGTTTAGCGGCCGATTGGGCCAGGACCGGGTCGGCGGCAATCACCGGCGGGTTCATCCAGACCTCTATGGGGGTGCCGCCCCAACTGCTGTTGATGAGGCCGACGGGTACGTCGAGTTCCTGGTTGAGGCGCCGGGCAAAGAAATAGGCCACCGCGCTGAAAGATTGCATGGTTTCCGGGGTGCATACCTGCCATTCCCCGCCCAGGTCGACCTGCGGGCCGTCGGCGGTTCTGTGCGATACACTAAAAAAACGGATATTGGGGTACCAGGCTGTTTTGACCGCTTCGTCGGCGCCGTCGATGCCCGACCGGGCCGACCATTCCATATTGGACTGTCCGGAGCACAACCACACCTCTCCGATGAGCACATCTTTTAATTCAACCGTGTTGTGTCCTTTGATGGTGATCGAATAAGGGCCGCCCGCCGAAGGGGTTTGCACCTTCACCTGCCATTGCGCCTGATTGGAAGTCACTGTTTTGACGGTATGCTGGTCCCAGGAAGTGACGACGGCAACCTCCTCGAGCGGTTTTCCCCAACCCCAGATGGTAACTTCGGCTTTTTGTTGCAGCACCATATGGTCGCCAAACAGCGCGGGCAAGGAAATATTGGCCAGGGAACAAGCCGGCAGCAGAAAATGGAGGATCATGACGGACAGGAAAACGGGAAAAGGTTGCTTCATTGAAATCGTTTTTTACACAAAGGTTTGGAGGGGCGAAATTATTGTTTTCAGGTGGGCTAATCAATAAGGGCCATGTCGAAAATAATTTCCTTTTTTTCGGAAAGTTCGCCAGTCTGCAGTCCACAGTCCACAGCCTCTTGAAACTGAGCGAAGTCGAAGTTCAATCCAAGCCACGGCGTGGGGAAGTTATTTTTTGCACGTCCCTAAGGGACGGAAAATAAGGAACGACACCGGAATACGGGCCATTACAAACAGCGGGCTGCCGGCAACAGCCGGCAGCCCGCGAACCGCCGAGGCGGCAATACTTATTTTTCACTTGCCAGGGCCGAGGCCACAATCGCGCCGATCAGGCCGCCGAATTCCGCACCGATTGCGTCGGCTAACCAGACGGGGATGCGTTCCGGGCTGATCGCGCCGTCTTCACTGGGTTGGGTGACGGATTTCCAGTACCAGAAGTAGCGGCTGTTTTTCAGGATGGAGAGCATCGACAGGACGACCTTTGGATTGCCCATTTTTACGTCGAGGGCCAGCCGGTTCTCCTGTTGGGTCATAAAGTTTACGAACTGACCGAGTTCTTCCGGCGAGCGGACAGGCATGGCGACGGCTTTGTCGAGAATGTCGAGCAGTATTTCTTTGTCATTCGCATTCAGGCGGGTTTCGTTCAGCCGGGCGGTGTAATCGTTGAAGTCGCGGTCGAGGTCGAGGGCATGGGCGCCTTTCAGTTCGTCGGCGGTGACCGGCAATTCGACCTCAGTGAGAAACTGGGCGGCCTTGTCGGTGAGCAATTTCTGCAGGGCTTTCCGGTCCTGTTTCAGCGCCCGGATCTCATTTCGATTGTCGTTCAGGATGACTTGTACGGCCAGGTTGTGCAATTGGCCGACCTTGTCCTGCGGGTTAACCGGATTGAGCAGGTTGCCGGCTTTCAGCCCGGCAGCCGGATCGAATACGACCTGCCGGATGCCGTTATCCAGGC
>CAZLEF010000100.1:0-25513 GCA_964558465.1 uncultured Lewinella sp.
GCGGAGTCGACGGTGACTGAGCGGAGTCGACGGTGACTGAGCGGAGTCGAAGTCAAAGCTCCTCCACCACCTTCCTCACCCCCGTGGTAGCAGGCTCTGCTATCACCTTCAGGTTCTTCATCAGCGACAATTCAAAATTGATGGATGGATTCGGGTCTACATAATAAATGCCGGCCCATGGCGGCGCATAACCGACAAGGCCCGCAGCCGGATAGACCTGCATGGAAGTACCCACGATAATGACGGTATCGGCGGCAGAAACCACTTCAGCCGCTTTTACCAGCATGGGTACGGGTTCGCCGAACCATACGATATGGGGACGCAATTGGTACCCTTTTTCACAAAGGTCGCCCAACAGGATATCCCCGGTGCATTCGTACACCAGTCCGGGAAATTTGGTGCTCCTGGATTTCCGCAATTCTCCGTGCAGGTGGATGATTTCCGTACTGCCCGCCCTTTCGTGCAAATCGTCTATGTTTTGGGTTATAATGGTCACCTGGTGTTGCCCTTCCAGTTCTTTGAGCGCAAAGTGGGCCGCATTGGGCGAAACCGAGAACATTTGCCTGCGGCGCTGGTTGTAAAATTCAAGGACCAGGGCAGGGTTTTTTTGCCATCCTTCCGGCGAGGCAACCGCTGTAACGTCGTGGTTTTCCCATAAACCGCCTGCATCGCGGAAGGTTTTTATCCCGCTTTCGGCGCTGATCCCTGCGCCGGTCAGGGCTACAATATTCCTCATCATTCAATTTTCAAAGTTATATCGGTTCGTCGAACTATCAATTCCTCCCCAAAGGTCCAAAGGTCCGAAGGACTCCTTTGGAGACTCCTATGAAGGGTCCTTTGGACAATTCCTCAATTCCTCAGTTCCTCCACGCCTATGGCGTGGCACGCACTTCCTCGATTCCTCCACGCCTATGGCGTGGCACGCACTTCCTCAGTTCCTCAATTCCTCAGTTCCTCAATGAATTTGCCTGAATGCCTTTCCCAGATACCTGCAAATATCACTGGCCGTCACGGCTTCCTGCCCCATCTCTTCAGCCGCAAGATCGCCTGCAAGCCCATGGGCGTAAACGCCCAGCAAACAAGCTTCCGCCGGCGGGTAACCTTGGCCCAGCAGGCCTGCCAGGATACCCGTCAGGGTGTCGCCGCTGCCGGCCGTCGCCATGCCCGGGTTACCCGTAGAATTATAATGACATTCGCCCTGTGGCGTGGCGATACAGGTAAACGCGCCTTTCAGCACGATAAATACCTTGCGTTTCCAGGCCTGTTCCCTTTGCAGTTCGTGGCGTTCAAAACTATTCCGTGTTTCTCCGAACAGCCTTTCGAATTCTTTTGGATGAGGCGTTAGAATAGCGCCTTCCGGGAGCATATCCAGCCAATCCGGATGTTGGGCCAGGATGTTCAGGGCATCTGCATCCAGGACCAGCGGACAGGCGGCGGCCCGGATGTATTGTCGCAAAGCTTCGGCGGTCAGTGGGTTTGTTCCCAGACCGGGGCCAATAGCTGCGGATTGATAATTGCCGTTTGATATAACACCGGAAATCAGATTTGGGTTGCTGTCTGTGATTACCATGGCTTCCGGAACGGCAATTTGCAGGATTTCGTAACCGCAACCTGGGATATGGACCGTTACCAGCCCGGCGCCCGACCGCAACGCCCCCCGGGCGCAGAGGACGGCCGCCCCCATTTTGCCGTAACTACCCGCCACCAGCAGGGAATGGCCAAAGACGCCTTTGTGGTCGTGTTTTTTCCGGCGTCGCAGAATCTTCCTGGCATCTTCCCGCAAGGTGAAGTAGTTGGAGGTCGGCGTGATCGATTCAAATCCGCCGGATAGTCCGATGCTTCGGTAACTCCAGATTCCGGTTTCCTCCTGGTTCTCAGCCATCAGAAAGGCCAGTTTAGGGCGTTCAAAGCTGAGGGTAAAAGCGGCCCTGATCCGGATTCCTTCGGAGGGCATATCGGGAAAAAGCCCGGAGGGAATGTCTACCGCGGCAATCTGCGCCCCGGATTGATTTAAATGGTGGATCAGGTTTGCCCAAAAGCCAGATAAAGGCCGGTTGAGTCCCGAACCGAACAAAGCATCCAGGATGACGCTTTGGCCATCTATTTCCGGAAAAGGGTCGCCCGGATAAATAAACTGGATATTCACGGACGGCAACTTCCGGAGCCGCTCCAGATTGACCTGGTTATCCTCCGACCGGTTTTTGTCTTCCTGACAACAAAAGACGCGGACGGTGTATCGTCTTTCGGCCAGCAAACGGGCGATTGCCAGGCCGTCGCCGCCGTTGTTTCCAGGGCCGCAAAACGCCAGAACCAGGCTTTTAGCCGGAAATTGAGCGGCAAACCAATCGGCAAATACCGTTGAAGCCCGCTCCATCAGGTCAATGGACGCAATGGGCTCGTTCCGGATGGTATAGGCATCCCATTGGCGGATTTGTGCAGCATTGAATAGTTTCATACCTTGCGTATTGGATCGGGTTTCCATTTGGCAATATTAACCATCAAAAATGAATCCTCCTTGTTTCAGGACTTGAAAATAGTAGAATTGGCCAGTGTTTTGGCGGGACCGGCTGTCGGAATGTTTTTTGCCGAATTGGGCGCCCGGGTCATCAAGATTGAAAACAAGGCCCAGGGTGGCGATATTACCCGGAAATGGAAACTGCCGGATGAAGACCCCCTTTCCTCCAATTCGGCTTATTACAGCAGTGTCAACTGGCGCAAACAAACGGTTTTTCTGGATCTGGAGGTTGCCTCCGACCGGGCGGAAGCCCTTGAACTGATCAGAGAGACCGATATTGTGATCGCCAATTTCAGGGAAGGATCTGCCGCCCGGTTTGGAGTGGACTATCCTTCACTGGCTGCCTTGAACCCGGGGTTGATCTATGCACAGATCCACGGTTTTGGCCGCGACGACCCCAGACCTGCATTTGATGTGGTGATGCAAGCCGAAACCGGGTATCTGTCCATGACGGGCGAAAAAGGCCGCGATCCGGTCAAAATGCCCGTTGCCCTGATCGATATACTGGCAGCCCATCAACTGAAGGAAGGGATACTGATCGCCCTGTTGAGGCGCGAACGGTCCGGATCAGGCGCACTGGTCTCGGTATCGTTATGGGATGCTGCCATCGCGTCGCTGGCCAACCAGGCTTCCAACTGGCTGATGGCCCGGCATATCCCGCAACCCATGGGCAGCCTGCACCCCAATATAGCCCCCTACGGAGAAATTTTTTACTGTGCCGACGGAAAGGCGCTGGTGCTGGCAGTCGGTACCGACCGGCATTTTGTTTTGTTGTGCCAATGCCTGGGATTACCTGAACTGGCCGCCCGGCCCGATTTTGCAGAAAATACATCCAGGGTGCGGAACCGGTCAGATCTCCAGGACGCGTTGCGACCAGCTTTTGGGCGTTTCTCCCGGGAGGAAATCATGCGCCGGCTGGATGAAAGCGCTGTCCCGGCAGGCAGGATCAGAAACCTGGAAGAAGTGTTTGAATCAGCAGAAACCAAAGACCTCATCCTCACGGAATCGCTGCCGGACGGAACAATCACAAAACGCGTAAAAACGGCAGTCTTTCATATTGATTGATTTGTTTGAGCGGTTATAATGCCAGAATTATGCAAAAATGGTACCTTCTGATCGTGCTCAACCTGGGCGTCTGTGCATTGTCGGCTACCCATATCGTGGGCGGTGAATTGAACTATACCTGTCTGGGCAACAATCAATACGAGATCACCCTGGTCGTTTTCAGGGATTGTTACAACGGCAGCCCCAATGCCTATTTTGACAATCCTGCTTCAATCGGGATATTTGACCGGAACAACAACCTGTTGCGCGACGTCCGAATTGCGTTGATGGGGGATGATACGTTGAGCCCGGTGCTGAGCAACCCTTGTCTGGTGATCCCGCCTAACGTTTGCGTACATACAACGACTTACCGTACCGTCGTTGATCTGCCTCCGATCATCGGAGGGTATCAACTGGCATATCAGCGTTGTTGCCGGAATGAAACCCTCGGCAATATTGTTTTTCCGTTGGGAACCGGCGCAACCTACATGGTGGAAATTTCAGAAAAGGCCCTGCTGGAATGCAACAGCAACCCCAAATTCCAGCAATGGCCGCCCGTCTATATTTGTGCCGGCGAACCCATCCATTTTGATCAGTCTGCCCTGGATGCCGACGGCGACAGTATCGTCTACCGGCTTTGTACACCGCTGACCGGCGCTACCCAGGCCAACCCAATGCCGCAGCCGCCCAATAAGCCGCCTTATGCCCCGGTTACCTGGATAACGCCGCCTTATGGCGTCAGTAATATGCTGAATGGAATTCCAGGCGGTTCACCCCTGCAAATCGACCCGCAAACCGGATTGTTGACCGGCCTGCCCAATACCATCGGACAGTTTGTCGTCGGCATTTGTGTCGAGGAATACCGGGATGGTGAACTGATCTCTACCACCCGGCGGGATTTTCAATACAATGTCGGGATTTGCGGGGAAGCAACGGCGGCTTTTTTTGCGCCCGAAACCCAATGTACCTCCCTGACCGTTCAATTGCTCAACGAAAGTCAGGGTGGTCAGGAATATTTGTGGTTTTTTAATGACCCCGCCAATCCGGGTGTTACCTCCACCCAGGAAAACCCGGTTTATACCTATTCCGATACGGGGCTGTATACCATTACCCTGATCGCCAACCCCGCAAGCAATTGCCGCGACACCTTTGAACGAACTATCCATTTGTTGCCGCCTTCGCTGACGGTTGATTTTTCATACGACATATTGGAGTGCAGCGACACCCTCTGGGTCCGGTTCACGGATCTTAGCACAGACTCCATTTCCGAACCCGTGGAATGGACCTGGACCGTCAATCCCGGCGGCCGGATTTACAAGGACCGCCATCCGTTGATCCCGTTGACGGTCAACGGCGTCAATAGTATCGGCTTGTTGGTTACTTCCGCCAATGGATGTCAGGTTTTTAAGTCCCTTAATATCCCGGTGAACGTGATCCAGGAATCCTTTTTTCCGGAACCGGTCATTATTTGTCCGGGTGAATCGGCCCGGCTCAACCCGGTTTTTAATACGGCCTACCTCTATTCCTGGTCCCCGCCGGAATCCCTGGACAATGCCTCGGCCCCCAATCCGCTGGCAAGCCCTTCCGCCAGTACGGTGTACCAGGTATCGGTCAGCAACCCCGCAACAGGTTGCAGCCTGGAGGCCGAAGTCGAAGTGTTTGTGCCCCCTTACCCGGACCTGTTGCCAGGCGATTCGGTAACCTGCAGCCCCGAAGTGGTCCTGGCTCTTTCGACTCCGGGCATGATGCAGGTGAGTTGGGCCAACAACCGGGGGTTCAACCCCATTCTGGGTACCGGCCCCGAAATCACCCTGACGCCGCTGGGATACAACCGGTATTTTATCCGGGCTTTTGATCAATACCGGTGCCCGGTGATCGACAGTATTGACCTGACCGGCAATGGCGTTAACCTCAAAACCAACGAGCCTGATGTTATTTGTCTTGGCAGCCATTCGGTTTTAAGTGTGGTGAACCAGGATCCGCTGGATATCCTTACGTACCAATGGTCGCCCGCAGACCCCATTATTTCGTCCCTGGGTTATGCCGTGGTTGTCCAACCGGAGACCCCCGGAATGAACTGGTTTTTGGTCACCGCCGTCAACCAGTTTGGCTGTTCGGTTACGGATTCTATCCTTTTAACGGTCCTCGATACCGGTCCGCAAACGGCATTTTTTGAAGAGACCCAATGCGCCGGGTACGAAGTGCAGTTTTCCACGACCAGCGTAAACGGGCCGTTTTATTCCTGGAATTTTGGCGACCCTGCAAATCCGGACGCTCAGGCGCAGGGCGCTGCGGTGTCGCATACTTATCCCGGCCCTGGAAGTTATGAGGTCGTGATTTCATTAACTGCTGAGGCGCCGTGCCGCGATACGATCCGCCGGACCGTGATCCTGGGGCCATCCACCTTTATGGCAGGATTTACCTGGGATATTACCCAATGCACAGACTCGGTCACCGTAGTTTTTCAGGATGCCTCCGGCAGCGGTACCAGTCCGGTCTCTGCCTGGCAATGGGACTTCGGAAACGGTATTTCCGCCGGGATTCCGGATACTGCCCTGGTATTTGTGCAGGACCAAACCCTGGAAGTGGCGCTGGCTATCCGGAACGAAGACGGTTGCAGGGATACCGTCCGGCAAAACATTCCGATTGACCTGATCACCTTCGAACTGAGGGATACGCTGGCGAATTGCGGTCAGATGGGCGTGCGGCTCAACCCGGGAGCAGAAAACGATCTGATTTACACATGGACTCCTGCGACCGGGCTGGACGATCCCAACTCACCCAATCCGTTGGCAATGCCGGCCGTTCCAACCCAATACCAGGTGGAGGTGTCGGATTCTTCGGGGATTTGCCGGATCGTCCGGGCAACTTTTGTGGATGTGCCCCTGCCGATTGAATATACAGCCCCGGACGGTGGAGCGATCTGTAACTCCGATCACCTTCTAAGCCTTTTGACCCTGCAGGACCTGCGCATCGAATGGGCTGCGGATCCCGGTTTTCAAACCCTGCTCGGCCAGGGCGATTCCGTAAATGTGCAAATCGATGATTCGGCCCTGGTTTTTGTCCGGCTGACCGATAAAAGGGGCTGTTCCGTGAAGGATAGCGTTAGTCTGGTCAACAGGGGTATTCTGCTCGGGCTCGATCCGGCGGTTGCGATCTGCATTGGCGATACGGCCCGGCTTCAGGTCGGAAACCTGACGGATATAACACCGGTTTATGAATGGTCGCCTCAGGAGGGCATCCTGGAAGGGCAGGGAACGGCTTCCGTCCTGGTGAGTCCGCCCGGGAACCAGGATTTTATGCTTCATGCCGAAAATGAATTTGGGTGCAGCCTGGATACGATCATCATCGTCAGTGTTTTCAATTTCATTCCGCCGCTGGTCGTTTCTGCCCAACCCGACACCTTGATTGGACCCGGGGAAGTACAATTATCGGCGACCGAAGACCCCGGGTATACGTATTTCTGGACGCCTGACCCTGCGCTGAGCGCTACTAATATACCTGACCCTCAGGCTTTGATTTCTGAAACCAGTGAATTTGTTTTAACGATCCGGAACAACGATGGTTGTTCGAACAAAGCAGTTGTGCGGATCGTGGTTTTATTGCCGGAATGTGAGGAGCCCTATATTTTTATTCCGAACGCTTTCACGCCGAATGAAGATGGGGTGAACGACCGTCTGGGTGTCAGAGGGCTCGGGATACAGGACTTGTATTTCGCGATTTTTGACCGGTGGGGCGAACGGGTATTTGAGACCCGGGATCCGGAAGCCACATGGGACGGCAGTTTCAAAGGAGAAAAACTGCCGCCCGATGTGTATGGATTTTATGTTGAGCTGACCTGCTGGAACGGTGAAAGTTTCCGGAAAAAAGGAAATATCACCCTCCTCAGATAGCCGGATCAGAATTTATAATCGATCCTCGCGGTCAGGTTTCGGGGGCCTTCCAGCAAGGCCGGCCGGATGGCGTACAATTCGTTGGCAACGTTGCCCAAAATGAGGGAAAGCTTAAGCCCCTTTGTAAATTGATACGCCCCCCTTACACTGTGGACGAGGTTGCCGGTTTCTGTTTGCCGGTAACGGGCAAGTCCGCTGATAATGAATTCAAATATGGCATCGATGGCTTCAATGCGGCTGGCATATTGGGATTCAAGGCCCAGGCTTACCCGTTTGTAAGTCCCCTGAATATCCAGTTTGGCGGTATGCCGTGAACGGTATTTCAAAAAGTTGAGATCGGAAGAAGAATTGTTGGCGTTTCGCTGGCCGAGCGTACCCAATTCCCCTGCCGGGATCTGTGTATTGTCAAAATCCAGGAATTCCGGTTCAATATAGGTATAACCCGCCAGTATGCTTGTTTCCACATTGCCCAGTTTACCCTGACCGGCAATCGTGAATTCCATGCCTTTGATCAGGGTGCCCCCGATGTTTTGCGATTGAAACTGATTGAATATTTTGCCGACATTGAATTCCATCATGTCCTCATAACGCATATAGAAGGCTGCGATATCAAAAAATCCCTGAACGCTGCCGACCTTGAACCCTTGTTTGATGGCGATCTCAGCCGACCAGCCGGTTTCCGGCGTCAGGGTTGGGTTTGGCGTTACAAAAAAACCGCCCGCGTCGGTGAAAATAAATTTTTCCGCCACGGTAGGGAAACGGTATCCCTGACCCCAGGAAGCCCTCAGGAAGGTATAATCCGTGACCTGGTAGTTGGCCCCGATCCGGAAGACCGGTTTGGAATCTTTTTCTTCGGAAGCCGGGACCGTTCCAAAAGAATAAGTGAACCCGGGGTTGTTGAGCACATTGTGTTCGAAGCGGAACCCCGCGGAAAGGTTGAGTCGGTCAAAAAGTTTGTTTTCCAATTGAATATAACCGGCAAAATTCCGGGATGTGAAAACCGTATCTCCGTACAATTCGGCGTCTACACGGGTTCCTTGTGTAACTACCCCGGCGGAAATCACAAAATCCGAGCCGCTGAGCCTTTTCTGAAACTGGTACTCCCCATAGTACATGAAAGACTGGTTGGACTGGTTCAGGTCGTTGTTGTTGTCGACAAAATAAAAACGGCCGTTGAGCCGGTGGCGGTTGCCGGATTTGTCAAAAAACGTGGCATAGGGGTCGATATTGAACCGGAACCGCTCCCGGTTGGAAATGGTCGTGGGCGCGCCGACGTAACCCATCGTATCTGTCAGCCAGTAAAAATAGGCTTTTGATTCTCCGAGATTAAAATTTGCGGCGAGCCCGGCGGTGACCCGGTCGTTAAACCGGTAGCGGGTATTGAAATTGAAACGCCCGAATTTTTTATTGGTATCTTTCCTGAAGCTTTCCTGGTTGAACAGGAACAAGCCGGTAACCAGGTCCAGTTTGCCGAGTTTCACCCGGTTGCTGCCGCTGAATGCCTGGGTAAAGGGCGCTTTGTCCCACCATTTCAAGCGTTCATCCTCCGGACTGAAATAGGTGGTTTGAAAGACCGAAAATTTGGTTTCCGGTTTTGATTTGGCATAGGCGGTCCGGACATTGATGATCCCATTGAGCGCTGAAGAACCGTAAAGGGAGGAAGAGGCTCCTTTCAGCACTTCGATCTGTTCGATGCTTTCAACCGGCACATCATCCCAGTTGGGAAAACCGGCGTCGGCCTGCAAAATGGGCACGTCGTCGACCAGCAGCAAAACGCGGCTGCCGGCGCCTTGTGAAAACCCGGACCCCCCGCGGATATTGGCCTGGCCGTCGATCACAATGACGCCGGGTATTTTTTGCAGGGCTTCATCCAGCGTAGGTTTGCTGGTGTTTTCAATGAGCGCGGGTTTAATTACTTCAAGGCTGACCGTAACTTCGCCGAGCGGCTTCTCGAATTTACCACTCGTGACGGTCGCCGTTTGCAGCACATTCACTTCTTCGGCCAGGGAAACGTTCAACTGAAACGATTGTCCTGCAGACAAACTGACGGACTCTGTCAGGGCTTTATAACCCACATACGAAAAAACGATTTCATAGTTCCCCGGCGCGAGGGAAAGACTGTAGGTGCCGTCGAGGTCGGCAACCGTTCCCTTTTCACCAGCCTGGATATTGGCAAACAACAAAGGAAGACCGGTTGCCTGATCTGATACGATTCCGGACACCGTGGCGTCCTGAGAAAAAAGGCAAACAATAAACATGCTTTGGATCAAACAAAGCGATAGAAAGGTTTTTAGTCGGTTCATACCTGCACATTTGTAGTTTTGTTCTTTGATAAATGGGCCGGAGAAAAAAACGGACAGTTTTAAGGAACAACCGCAAGCGCCGGGAAGACGCCTGAGTTTTTTGAGCCAAGTCGCGAAGTGAAAAGGGTGCTTGTTGCCGTAAAATTAGTGTATTTAATGTTTCGTAAGATGTTTGTAGACAAGGAATTTTTTTTTCGTTCCGGTTTGTGAATTGACAATCAATAACTTAATGCGTTTCGATAGGCGGCTAAATGTAATTTGGAAGTCTGATGCGGCTATTTTTAACAGCGCATCACATGCACGAATAACCAAAATAGGCTAACTTTCGCCCTGTTCAGTCTGATCATCTTTACCAAATCGCCTTAATATGAAGAAAATTTTACTTTGTTTAACCGTTCTGTTTACTTTTGCCGGGGCTGTTTCTGGGCAAACCTGTACGCCGGATCTCACACTTCCGGATACCGTGATCGTTTTTCCGTTGCCCTACCAGGACACGGTGCCCGGGTCGGGTATCATGGATACGGCTTGCGTGGGCCTGCCTTTTGAAACCGTGATCCAGTTTAAAATTCCTCCCCAGGTTGTTACCCAATTCGGAACCTTTCCGATCAACTCGGTAGATTTGCCAACCGAAGGCGCCGTGTTAAATATTCCGGCCTCAATGGATTATGTTTGCAACCCGCCAAACTGTGTTTTTAAAAAGGATTCAACCGGTTGCATCGTTCTTTTTGGCACCCCGCAGGCAGGTGAAGAAAACGTTTATGATCTGAAAGTGAATGTCACCATCCGGTCTGTTTTGGATTTACCCTTCACCTTGCCCGACGGCCTGATTGCAGTCGGAAATTATTACCTCCATATCAAACCGGAAGGGTTCCCGAATTGCTCGACCACGGGTACCAGCGAGCCGGAATCTTCCGGGCTGACCGCTTATAACCGGCCCAATCCGCTCAATGATTTCACCGAGATCGTGGTGAATGCCCGGGATGGAGGCCCATTCAATTTTGTGGTTACGGACCTGCTGGGGCGCCCCCTTCACCGGGAGGCGGTGCAAATCTTCCCTGGTGAAAACATTATTTCATATGATGCAACCGACCTGCCTGCCGGGTTCTATTTATATACCCTGGAGAACGGCAAGGCGTATACCAGCGGCAAGATGTTGGTGAACAGGAAGTGATTTTGAAAAGGTGGCAGTTCAACAGTTTGGCAGTCTTTGTATTCAAGGGAACAAAGACTGCCAAACGCTGGCAAACTGCCGGACTGCCGAACTGACCCACAATGGTATGGCTATGAAAAAATCCGGTTTGTTCCCTGTTTTACTCCTATTCCTCCACATGAACGGGCTTCAGGCGCAAACCGGATGCCCGGGATGCCAGATCCTGTTGCCGGAAGGCCTGGCGGAAGACACTGTTTTTTTGTCGGACGCCGTTCCGGGCCAGGCAGGGGTTTATTACAACAACGACCTGAGTTTTCGTTTGCCCAAAACCACTACCCCGGTGAATTCGGTGGACCCTACGGTGCCTGCCGGCCTTACCATTTCTCACCTTTCCATTGCCGCTGTGGCCAATTTGCCGCCCGGGCTGCAATGGGAAGCCAGCCAGACCGAGTTTGACCCGGCGGAAGAAACCGATGGCTGCGTCAAACTTTGCGGCACGCCGCTTCAACCCGGTATTTTTGAGGTGGAAGTTTTTATTGCAGCCCAGGTATTGTTCATTTCCCAAACGACTTCTTTTTCTTTCGAAATGGTGATCACGCCTGCCCAAACCGTCACCGAGGGGTTCAGCATGGTCAATGGCTCCGGCTGTGGCGAATTGGAGGTTTCTTTTACCAACCTGATCCCCTCCCAGGGCCAGCCCGGGTATGCCTACCAATGGGATTTTGGCAACGGCTTTTCTTCGCTCGACGAAAATCCCTTTCCCCAAACGTATGCGGTACCGGGCGAATACCCCGTCAACTTTCAGGCAATTGTGGATACCTCCGGCTATTTTCTGGTCGGTGTAACCGTGAATGAAGTCGGCTGTAACGATATTTTTAACGGCCGGCCGGACCTCAAAATTCAGGTTTTTGACGAAGACGGGGGAGTCCTGTACACCTCAGCCATTGTAGAAAACGCAGACGTGCCGCTTTCCTATACGCTGACTTTAACTTTGGGAGAAGGAAATTATTCTCTCCAGGTTATCGACGATGACGGCGGGGTAAACGGCGCCGACGACAATTGCGGTATTGTCAATTTTACCAGAAACACGTCAGGTCAACTGACCAATGATGAATTGTCCGTAACCCTTAATATTTTTCATCCGGTGGATACCGTCAGGGCAACGGACACTGTCCGGGTTTTTGCCCAGCCCGCCCCGCCGCTGATCAGTTATACGCTGGAAGGTCCGCTATGTGAAGGCGATACCCTGCTGCTGGCGAGCAGTTTTAACGAGCACAACCAATGGTTTCGCGACAGCAGCGCCATTTTTGAAGGGACGGATTCCATTCTGACCATTACACAAACCGGCCTCTACCGGGTAACCTATACCTCGCCGGACGGTTGCATCAGCACTTCCGAAGAGATCGATATTCAATTCGGTGAAAAGATAGAAAACATCGTTTTTGTCAATGAAGACAACCTGCTGTCCGTTTTCGACACCTCTGTTTTGCCGGACCAGGCGGGGTTGGAATGGCTGCTGGATGGCGAAACCATCGCCGGGGCCACAGATCCGGAATATTGTATCGGGCAAACCGGCACCTATACCCTGGTTGTCACCGACCTGGCAACAGGTTGTCAGGGGAGCTATTCCCGGGCGATCACCTATAACCCCGGTTTTCCGAATTGCATGACTCCGGCCCGTGACCTGCCGCCAGGCATCTCCGATTTTACCGTGTCGCCCAATCCCTTTTCCGACGAAATAAAGATCCGCTTCAGATCTGATAAAAGCGAGCGCATGAGGCTGAAATTGTCGGCCGCTGATGGCAGGATACTCCAGGCCGCCAGCTATCCGGTTTTTTCCGGGGACAATATCATCCGGATGCAACCGGGGGAGCTCCCCGCAGGCCTGTATTGGCTGGTTCTGGAATGGGAAGGGTATACGGCGGCCCGGCCGGTGGTGAAACGGTAGTGTCCGTTTGTACCCTACATCGTTCCTGCAAAAACAATTTCCAACCCGGGAATGACCTCCATTTTATCCACCTCTTCCAGGTAAACGCCGGCAACGACGGCCTTTAACCGGCGGAGTTTTTCGTCGGCTTCTGATTGCCGGATGGCGATCCTCATGACCGCTTTTTCCGTAAAATCCTGGGAAACAACAGCAATCTCCAATTGGCTCACTGCATTCATGACCCGGCTCATCAGGCCGTAATCGAAGGTGATCTGGTAAACGTTTCGGACGACCTGTTCGATCACTTCAGCGTGGTGGAGGGCATCGGCGGCGCTTTGGCGATAGGCGTTGATCAGACCTGAAGTTCCCAGGAGGACGCCGCCGAAATATCGCACGACCACGATGCCTACATTGGTCAGTTCGAAACTGTCGATCTGGCCAAGAATGGGTTTGCCGGCTGTTCCGCCGGGTTCGCCATCGTCATTGGCCCGGAACGAATTGCCGTCGAGACCAAATCGCCAGGCATAACAATGGTGGCGGGCTTTGACATGTTCTTTTTTTACGGCGTGCAGGTGTTCCAGCCATTCCTCCTCTGTGCGCACCGGGAAGGCATAAGCGATAAATTTGCTGCCTCTGTCGCGAAATTCGCCGGTACTCGGCCCCTTTATGGTTTTGAATGCATCTTTCATAACCTCATTCTGTTCCGGCGCGGGTGTTGTGCCGGATCCCGTTTTTACCGGGGTCGTCAAACTGGCCGCGCCGGATCCGGAGCATGCCTGTTTCATTGTCAGAAAGGATTGTCCATTTAAAAGCCAGCATCTCGTCCAGTTCTTTTTTAATATTGTCCGCGGTCTCCCAATAAGAAACCTCCACATTGCAAATATCGTCGATAATTTGATGTTTAAGGGCATTCAGTTCCGGATGGAAGACCTGGGAGGATTTGTACAATTGGTCGGCTTGTTTCAGAATGCGTAAATGATGGCCCCTGCCCAGCAGGCTTTCGCCGCCGTAATCCCAGGTTTGCAGGTACCATACCGGGTAAAAATATTCGATGCTATCTTCCGGAAAACAGGCGATCATGAGGGCGGTGAAGGCATCGTCTTCCGGTTGCGGCGTTTTTCCGGCGGCCTCCAGCCATTGTTTATAATCATTAAAAAAGTAGTAAGCCGTGCCCTCGGCCACCAGCAGGATCGTATAAGCTTTTATCCGCGTATTGAACCAATCCAGGTTGGGCAGCGACAATGGGTCCAGCTTGCGTTCCAGTATCCTGGGCAGAGAATCCTGCAGGATGACGCCTGCCCGGTAACCGGCTGCAAAATCTTCGGCAGAGGCAATGGATTCAAATCCACGGTTGTACCCTTCCAGTTTTTCAGCCAATTCAGGCCCCAGGAGGGCTTTCAACCGTTTATCCTGCCGAAATTCAGCCGCAGCCAGGCTATCGGCATTGGCAGGGGCAACATCAGCGGCAAAAACCCAGGCCTGCGCGTGTTCAGGACCAGATACTTTGAGCCAGGGTTCATCCAGTTTTTCTCCTTTAAATTCCAGGTGGGTCAGGTATTCACTGACGGCGTCCAGGTCTTTCAGAGGTGTTCTTTCGGGAAGTTCGGCCAGTATTTTTCCTTCGAGACCAGGCGTTTCCCGCAGTGTTACCCCCGGACGAACGGTTACAAGGCCCTGGTGGTCGCTTTGGCCGGTTTCTTTTTTACCGCAGGCGATCAGGGAGGCGCAGGCAAAATAGATCAGGATGATCCGGTAGTACCGCATTTGTTGTTGTTTTTGGTTATTGTGTTTCAGTGTTTCAGTGATTCAGTGTTTTCCCGGAGGGATGGCTATGCCACAGTGTTTTAGTGTTTCAGTGTTTCAGTGTTGACCATGTAACCGTGCAACCGTGCAACCGTGAAACCGTGAAACCGTGAAACCATATAACCGTGAACCCCATTAAACAAAATTCCCCTTCCTTGCGGGAAGAGGAATTTTGCCGTCCTGTCCGGAGGTTTGCTCAACCGAGATAAGACTTGAGGGTGTTCCTGTTATACGATTTTCGCAGGCGGCGGATAGCCCGTTCTTTGATCTGGCGGACACGCTCGCGGGTCAGGTCGAATAATTCGCCGATTTCCTCCAGGGTCAGCGCTTTCTGGTTGTTCAGGCCGTAATAGGCGGAAAGCACTTCCATTTCGCGGGGAGACAGGATGGAAAGTCCTTGCTGCACTTCCTCGCGGAGGGATTGCTCCATGAGGTTGGAATCGGGGCTCATATCATTGTCGCCGGTGATCAGATCCAGCATGGTCGAGTCGCCTTCCTCGCCGCTCAGGGGGGCGTCGACGGACACATGCCGGGCAGTGCCTTTGAGCATATTCTGGACCTCTTTGGGGGTCATCTCCAGGAGATCCGCCAGTTCGTCATCGGTCGGATCGCGTTCGAATTCCTGATAAAAGAGGGTAAAGGCCTCATTGACTTTATTGTACGAGCCAACCTTGTTGAGCGGCAGACGGACGATCCGGGAGTGTTCGACGATCGCCTGCAGGATGGATTGGCGGATCCACCAAACGGCGTAGGAGATAAATTTAAAACCCTTGGTTTCATCAAAGCGCCTTGCAGCTTTGATCAGGCCTACATTGCCTTCGTTGATGAGGTCGCTGAGCGAAAGGCCCTGGTTCTGGTATTGTTTGGCTACGGATACGACAAAACGGAGGTTGGATTTGGTCAGCCGTTCCAGCGCCTCTTCATCGCCCTGTTTGATACGGCGGGCCATTTCGGCTTCTTCGTCAGCCGAAAGCATACCGATCTTGCCGATGTCACTGAGGTACTTATCCAGTGCCAGGCTCTCCCGGGTGGTGATCTTATTGGTAATCTTAAGTTGACGCATGGCTTTGGGACATTTGACTTTACCCTATTAGATATACGATTGAATACCTGAAAAAGTTGCTATCCTTTCAAAATCAAATACAGCAGGGATCACCCAAAAGTTCCGGGCTGGAGCCGGTAACTGTAAAAAAAGCTCCTCCAACGCATAGCAAGCACTCCTAAAATTGCTTCTTTGACGATACCTTTTGACATTTTGGAAATCCCTTCGACCCTGTCTGTAAAGGTAATAGGAATTTCTTTGATTTTGAAACCCAAAGAAAAAGCTGCAAATTTCATTTCAATCTGAAAGGCGTAACCTACAAATTGGATTTTATCTAAATCTATGGTAGACAGCACTTTGCGATTGTAACAAACAAATCCTGCGGTGGAATCAGCTACGGGCATCCACGTCACCAGCCGTACATAAAAAGATGCGCCCAGGGAAAGAAACCGCCGGTCGAACGGCCAGTTTTCCATTTTTCCGCCCCGGACATACCTCGAACCGACCACGAGGTCAGCGCCGTTTTCGCAGGCTTCCAGCAACCGGACCAGATCTTTTGGATTATGCGAAAAATCTGCGTCCATCTCAAAAAAATATTCGTAAGCCCTTTCCAGTCCCCATTTGAAACCTTCGATATAGGCCGTACCGAGGCCCAGTTTACCCGACCGTTCCATCAAAAACAGTTTGTTGGGATACCTTTTCTGGCATTCTTTCACGATAGCGCCGGTTCCGTCCGGAGATCCGTCATCGACAATCAGCAAATGGAATGGCCTTTCCAGGGCAAATACCGTATCGATCATTCTGACGATATTCTCCCGCTCGTTGTAAGTAGGAATGATTACCAGATTTTCAGCCAAGATTTCTTTCAATTAGTGCGCTAACCCAGGGATCAAATTAGCCGGCAGGAACAACTCTGCGGGACATGAAAAGGGAACCAGGATCTTACGCGGATGCAATGGATGTTCGTATACGTGAGCGCCAAATATAGACTTATTTTAACTTAAAAACGCAGGAAATTGTTTTTTTGAGGTTCTGTTTTAACCACGACATCCGTTTTTTATACAAGTTTCTTGTTTTACACGATCAACAGGCATCGAAATCATGATGTTCATCAAAAAATGCTTTTCCTGGCTTTTGGGATTACTTCCCGGGGTCATTTTTGCCCAGGGGCCCGTCAGCGGCTTTTTCCCGGAAGATGGTGAAACCGTGATTGCGGTCACCCTGGCCACGGAAAATTTTGAGCGGTATAATTTTGGCTCCGATTCCAGGTTGGTTTCCCAAACATCCCGGGGAGTCTCTTGTTTCCTGGAGCACGGTTTAAAAACGAATACCAGCCTGATCCTTACAGCGCCCTATATTTATGTAGATGAAGATGACCGCGGATTCCAGGACGCATCCATCTGGCTAAAATACCGGAACCATCATCAGGAAAAGGGGGACCAAAAATGGACGACCGCCACGGCGATCGGGTTGAGTTTTCCCATTTCGGATTATCCCGTCAGTACCAGCAATCCAATCGGCAGCAGAGCCACCCTGTTCCAAGGCAGGTTGGTGGTCCAGTACCAGGCGCCGTTCGGCGTTTTTTTTCACCTGCAAAGCGGCATCGATTTCCGGGTGATACCGTCCGTACAAAGCGCCCTGCCGGTTTTATTTCGTGTCGGGGCGGGCAGCCGCTGGTTGTTTGCGGAAGCCTGGATGGAATATTACAACACGTTTTCCAACGGCATCGATCCCACTATAGCAGCAGGGGAGGGGTCGGATTGGATCCGGACGGGCGGAACTTTGTACGTGCCGGTTGTCCCGGCATTGGGGGTATACCTCAACGGCGCTTTTGTATTGGATGGAGAGAATGTGGGGTTGTCGAGGAGGTTTGGGATGGGGGTGGTTGTTAGGTTCTAGATGCTGGCCACGCCTGTGGCGTGGTGGATGCTGGATGCTGGCATCCGGCTTTCCCCTAAACAAGGTCTTCATCTTTCCACCGTTTATCCTGTTCCTTTTCCAGTTCTTTCAGTTCCATCTGTTCATTCAGGTTCAGGCCCTCGGGTTCTTCTTCAAGGCGTTTGTGGAGTTCGCCGCGGAGGCGGGCGACCTCTTTTTCCAGTTCGGCGCTTTCCCATTCGGGGGTCAGGGCATTGTTGGCGGCAGGTAGTCCAAAAACAGAGAAATAATGGATGAGCAGGCCGATGCCCCAGGGCAGGACCGGCCAGTAAAACCACCAGTCGCCGGAAGCATCAAAAGAAAATACGTTAACGGCCAGGAAAAAACCTGCGACTGCAATATAGGCGCTAAGGTGTTTGTAAAACCTTTTTTTTGCGCTCACTCTTTTCTGGGCCATTTTCAGGATGCGGTCTTCGCCCATCGGACAGTTTGTTTTCTGCAAAGCTAGCGGATGGGAAGGAGATTACAAAATGGAACAGGTTGAAAAGCAGAGGTTGAAAAAAAAGTCCTCCGAAGCCGGCTTTCAAAAAATCCTGCCGTTTGGTAAAAGTACCGGCAAATTTTCTTTTTCCGGTATTTTAATTTAATCAGATGAAAGAAATTAAGTTTAATTTTTGGTAGTTTTAGGCCTTGTGAATTTTAATTTTGTTTTTACGAGTCTTGTCTCCAAATTATTCACGCACAATCCAATTCTATGAAGATTTCGGTAAATGTTAATGGAAAAACCTATCACCACGAAGTTGACGCCCGTGAGTTGCTGGTCCATTACCTCCGGGATACGCTTCGGTTGACGGGTACACATGTCGGCTGCGATACGTCGAGTTGCGGTGCCTGCACGGTGCATCTGGAAGGACATGGCGCTGTAAAATCCTGCACCCTGCTGGCCTGTCAGGCGGACGGAGCGTCGATCACTACCATTGAAGGGATGGCCTCCGGGGATACCCTCCACCCCCTTCAGGAAGCCTTCCACCAGGAACACGGTTTGCAATGCGGGTTCTGCACGCCGGGCATGATCATGGTTGCCGCCGACTTGCTTGAACGCAACCCGAATCCGTCCGAACAAGAAATCAGGGAAGCTATTGAAGGCAATTTCTGCCGGTGCACCGGTTACCACAATATTGTCCGGGCAATCCAGCATGCCGCTGCGCATGCAACCGCATCCTAACCACCTTCAAAATTGTAAACAATGAGCAGTATCCAATATATCGGTAAACCGGTGAAACGGATTGAAGACAAACGTTTCATCACCGGGCATGGTCGCTATACCGACGACATCGTGTTGCCCGGCATGTTGTACGCCCAGTTTGTGCGCAGCCCTTACGCCCATGCCACCGTGAGGAAAGTCGACTTTTCAGCTGCCCTTTCCGCTCCGGGCGTGGCGGCGGTGTTTACAGGCGACGATATCAAAAAAGCCAACCTGAACGGAGTACCCTGCGGCTGGCAACTGCATTTCAGGAACGGCGACCCCATGAAGGAACCGCCACACCCGATCCTGATCGCTGCGGGCGATACGGTAAAACACGTCGGCGACGGCGTGGCGGTAGTGATTGCCGCTTCCCGCGCGGAAGCTCGCGACGCGGCAGATCTGGTGGTCGTGGACTACGACATTTTACCTGCGGTAACTGATTCTGTGGCTGCTGTGAAAAAAGGCGCCCCGTTGGTGCATGAGTCGGCGCCAGGTAATATTTGTTTTGACTGGCAGATCGGCAACCCCAAAGAAGAAGTGGATGCCGCCATGGCCGCCGCCCACCATGTGACCAGCATGGAATACCGCAACCAGCGCCTTTCGCCCAATGCCATTGAACCGCGCAGCGCTATCGGCGATTACGACCGGATCGGCGACCGGTACACGTTGTATACCACCTCTCAAAATCCTCACCTCACCCGGCTGCTCATGTGCGCATTTGTGTTGGGATTACCGGAAAACAAAGTCCGTGTGGTGGCGCCCGATGTCGGCGGCGGATTCGGTTCCAAGATCTACCATTATATTGAGGAAGCCTTTGTAACCTGGGCATCCAAACAATTGGGCCTGCCGGTCAAATGGACTTCAACCCGGTCGGAGGCCTTCCTCACGGACGCGCATGGACGCGACCACGCCACCTTCGCAGAAATGGGGTTTGACAAGGAAGGCAGGATTGTGGCCCTTCGGATCAAAACCCTGGCTAATATCGGCGCCTACCTGAGCACTTTTGCCGCGGTTACCCCCACCTATCTGCACGGAACACTCTTGCAGGGCCTTTATACCACGCCAAAGATCCACCTCGATCTTACTGCGGTTTTCACCCATACCACACCTGTGGATGCTTACCGGGGCGCCGGCCGGCCGGAAGCCACCTATCTACTGGAACGGCTGCTCTCCAAAGGCGCTTTGGAAATGGGCATCGATCAGGCTGAAATCCGGGCGAAAAACTTTATTCCGCCGTTTGACGGGGTCAACCAGCCCGGGTATCAAACGAATGTCGCGCTCCAATACGATTCCGGCAATTACATCGGCGTACTGGAAAAAGGCCTCGACCTGATCGGGTATAAAGACCTTTTGAAAGAACAAGCGGAAGCCCGCAAAAAAGGCCGGTATATCGGTATCGGCATTTCCACCTATATTGAGGCTTGCGGCATCGCCCCTTCCGCGGTGGTCGGTTCGCTGGGCGCCAGGGCAGGTTTGTACGAAAGTGCGCATGTCAGGGTTCAACCCACGGGTACCGTGAGCGTATATACGGGGTCGCATTCCCACGGACAAGGCCACGAAACCACTTTTGCGCAAGTCGTGGCCGACTATTTCGGGATTCCGATCACCAGCGTCGAAGTCCACCACGGAGATACGGAAAGTGTGGCGTTCGGAATGGGCACTTACGGTTCTCGTTCCCTGGCCGTCGGGGGCAGCGCCATTGTCAGATCCTGTCAGAAAATCATAGAAAAAGGAGCCAAGATCGCCGCGCACAAGCTCGAGTGTTCAGAAGAAGACCTCGAGTTTGCAGGCGGAAACTGGACCGTCAAAGGCACGAACCTTTCTGTCGGGTTTGGCGCCGTTGCCCTCACTGCATACGTGCCCCACAAGTATCCGGCAGGCCTTGAGCCGGGCCTCGATTTTTCCAGTTTTTATGACCCCACCAATTTCACCTATCCCTTCGGCTGTCATATTGCTGTTGTGGAGGTAGATATTGAAACCGGGAAAATAAAGCTGCTCCGGTTTGCCGCAGTGGACGACGTGGGCAATGTGGTCAACCCCATGATCGTAGATGGTCAGATTCATGGCGGTGTGGCCCAGGGCATCGGACAAGCCCTGCTGGAAGGCGTCAGATTTGACGGATCCGGCAATAATGCGAATGCTTCGTATATGGATTACGCCATGCCCCGGGCCGATGACCTGCCAAGTTTTGAAATAGACAGACAGATAACGCCCTGCCCCCATAACCCCCTGGGTGTAAAAGGGGCCGGTGAAGCCGGAGCGATAGGCTCGACGCCTGCCGTAGTCAATGCGGTTGCCGACGCCCTGGCGCCCCTCGGGGTTGTCGATCTGGAAATGCCGTTGCACCCGGAAAAGGTCTGGCAGGCGATCCGGCGGGCTGGTGGATAGATTTGAGGAATCGAGGAACTGAGGAACTGAGGAATCGAAGAATCGATCTTTTACCAGGCAAATGGATGTTTTCATTTACTTCAATTCAATTTTACCAATATGATACCAGCAAGTTTTGAATATAAACGCCCATCTTCGGTTGCCGAAGCGATTGCTATGCTGAGGACGGAACCCGGCGCAAAAATTCTGGCGGGCGGGCATTCCCTGATCCCCGCACTCAAACTTCGATTGAACCAACCTTCCTCCCTGATCGATATTTCCAGGCTGAAGGAGCTGAAATCCATCCGGGACAATGGGAAATACATCGGGATAGGATCGGCCGTCACCCACGCCGCGATTGCCGGCAGCCGGGTGGTGCAACAAAAACTTCCGCTTTTGGCGCATGCAGCCGGGTTGATCGGCGACGTGCAGGTGCGGAATATGGGTACCATCGGCGGCAGTATCGCCCATGCGGACCCTGCTGCGGACTGGCCGGCCGTTTTGATCGCCGCAAACGCCACTATCGGGATTCTGGGCCCTTCCGGTGAGCGGCAGGTGGCAGCCGGGGATTTTTTCAAAGGCTTTTTCACGACAGCCCTCGGCGAGGGGGAGATCATCACCGAAATCCTGGCGCCTGAACCAGAAGCAGGGTCTTTGCGTTATGCTTATGAAAAATTTGCGCAACCCGCCTCCCGGTTTGCTCTGGCAGCCTGCGCGGTCCAGTATCGATTGGATGACGGCAAGTGTGCCTCGGTCCGGGTTGCCTTGAACGGGGTTTCGGATTCCGCTTACCGGGCTACGGCTGTTGAACAGGCGCTGGAGGGTAAACCTCTGAACGTTGAAACCATAAAAGCCGCCGCTCAAAACGCCGCTGCCAATGCCTCAATGATTCTTAGCGACGCCTTTGCCGGCGAAGAATACCGGAGACATTTGGCGCAAGTGGTGTGCAGGCGAGCTTTGGAAAAAAGTATGATCTAGATGCTTGATGCTGGATGTTTGATCCTGGATCAAGTATCACGTATCCATTTTGCATCTAATAAAAGAAAATAATGGTATTAACTGGCAAACACGAAATTAACGCATCCGCACAACAGATCTGGGACATGATGATGGACCCTGTTGTGCTGGCCCGGATCACGCCCGGCATCACACACCTGGAGCGCATCGACGAAGACAGTTTCAAGGCGATCGCGGAGATCAAGATCGGTCCGGTAGGCGGCGCTTTTACCGGCACCCTGAAGGTGATGGACCGCAAGGAGCCCCACAGTTTTTCGCTAGTCGTCCAGCAAAACAGCCGGATCGGAAACGCGAACGCCGTGGTGGCATTGGAACTTAAGGAAATTGCTCCCGGCAAAACCGATGTGAGCTTTTCCGGCGATGTGAAATTGTCCGGCATGATGGCCACCATGGGCAACCGGGTGTTGGGGCCTGTGTCGAACATGCTGAGCGGGCAGTTTTTTAAGGCCTTGGAGGAGGAGGTTGCCGGAAGGTGACTTCGACTTCGCTCAGTCACCTGTGTGAGGGGTGAAAGGATGTGAGAGAGTGAGAGAGTGAGAGGAAGTGAGAGAGTGAGATCCAACTACGCCAAAGGTTACGTCGGGCGGAGAAGTGGGAGAACATAATATTCAAAAATGCGGCAGATTTTATTTTTCCTGATGCTCGGCCCATGGGCCGCCGCTCAGTCTATTGGACCGCACTTGCCGACATCGGTGGATCAAAACGGTCATTTCCTGTTTTACCTGCACGGTGGTGTTGTTACCGAACTGGGGGATAACGCCGTCAGCCCCGCGATGCCTGAATGGGGGGCGTATGAATATTCCAATATTTTGGACTCCCTTCAAAAACGAGGATTCCACGTCATCAGCGAGATCCGGAAAAAAGGGACGCCGAACGGCGAATACGTGGATAAAATAACCAGACAGATCGATACCCTGCTCCAATTGAAGGTCAAACCCGGAAATATCATCGTATTGGGCGCTTCGGCGGGTTGGGATATCGGCCTGCGGGTTTCTGCACGGTTGAAAAACCGGAAGATCCGGTACATCGTCATGGGCGGTTGCTGGCCGGACACGTACAAAGAATACGAGGGGATGAAACTGTACGGCCGTTTCCTGTCCATTTACGAAGCTACCGACCCACACGGTACCTGTTGTCGAATCTTTGAACCCCGCAAGAACCTGAAAAGTTACCGGGAGGTCCGGCTGAATACGGGTTTGAGCCACGGGTTTATTTACAAGGGGGGCCGGGAATGGGTGGATTGGGTGGTGGAGTGGGGGGAAGGTAAAATGTAAAATGCAAAAATTTAAATGTAAAATTTAAAAGTGGCTTCTACTTTTACATTTTGCGTTTCGCATTTTACATTTTGCATTTAAATGATTGGTTTTTATAAAATATACCTATATTTCCATGAACGAAATTGAAACCCTAAGGAAAAAGATCAATGAACCGCCTTTTGATAAAAACACAGTCTGTGGCCTCCGGTGAAACTTAGAAGGATTTTGAGACCCGATTCAAAACCATAAAAAAGATGAAGGTAACTCGTAGGTGGGTCGCGTTGGTGTTTTAAATCCTGTTGCTCCATTCATTCGTCTCGCCTCATCCGGAAGTCAGCTTTCTTTCAAATGTTAAAAAATTGGATTAATTGCAACAAAATTTTGGATAAGTAATATAAAATGGTGAACTTGCAATAATCCTTACTTTTAGTCAAGTGAGGTACTTTCATTATAGCCAAAAAAAAATTACCTAAGCCAAAATATTAAGCAAATGGAAGACAAAAAAAATCCAAAAAAAAGTGATGTGATAATCACATGGTCGCAATCTAACCCCATTCCAAGAGAATCAGATTCAAATGAGTTGTCCCCTGAACTTTCAAGTATGACCTCTGGTGATAGCGATACTTATTGGGAGGCTTCTGGAATGTTTGTATCTAATCCGATTGATATAGGAATAAATGAAACTCAAGAACTTGATTTCAAGAAGCGGAGAACCGCTTTAAAAACTACGCCTATATCGAACTACAAAATTTCTGTTGAAGATGAATTTGATTCGAAGGTACCCAACAAGTATAAGGAAATATTTGAAAACCGTGATAGTGGGTATTATATCTTAAAAATGTTAAAGGATGATTACAAACCTCATCAAATTATATCCGGAAAAGAAGATCAAAACATGCGTGATCAAAGAATATGGGAGTTGATTGGACTTAGGTATTCAAAAGTAAACCGATGGTTCGAAGCTCTTCAAATTTTTTATGCACTTTATCAACACATGCTGAAATGGCAAATTGAAAATAATGATTGGACCCATAAAGCTATGCCGCTTGTTTGGATGGCAGATATTTACCACCGCATCAACTTTAAAGCTACTTCAAAAGCATTTATGATGATGGTTTTAGTGGATGATTCAATAAGGGATTTAACAGACAAAGGAAGCCTAAATATTAAAGATGGTGGAACATATTTCAGGTTACGCTATAAATATGGAATGTCTCATGAAGAAATCACCGGATACAGCAAAAAAATATATGACTTATATATTAAAAATAACGGTATTGATTTTTATAGATTCCCTGAATACATACTTCAAAAAATTGATCACAATTGGAAATCTGAACTACCTACATTAGACGAGTATTCTTACTATAGCTGTAATCCTGTTTACATTGAATTCTTAGAAAAGAAGAAAAAGGATGGATCTGGCAAAGCATTGGAAAATTTGGCTGCATATTTGATTTCTTGTATTCCGGGTTCACGGGTTTTCGAAAGAGGGCGTCAGAGGGATGGTGGATCTGATTACGATGCCTTATGCTCAATAGATGGCCAGTTATCAGACTTTAGATCAGATCTAAGTCGTTACTTCATTTGCGAATGCAAGGATTTAACAAAAGACGCCGTTGATTTCACAACTATTGCAAAACTTAGTAGGGTGCTGACTTCCATTAAATCAAATTTTGGAATCATTTTTACAAATAAAGGTGTTTCTGGTAAAGGGAAAATGAAAAGTGGAGAGAAGGAGATATTTAAGATTTACCAAGATAGTGGTATGGTTATCCTGGTCATCGATGAATCAGACATTAGAACGCTGAAGGAAGGAGGAAATCTTATTGGCATGATAAGAACAAAATATGAAAGGATTAGGTTGGATCTTCAATGATTAATGGAATAATCACGTATAACACATCTTTAAAATAGCGACTATATAGTTTTATGGCTTGTTGCCCCCCCCAAAGGGTCGAGTGCTTCCAGGCTCGCTAATCGCTCGGCCCTAAGGGCTGCTCCCTTAGGGTCGCCCCATCCAGCCCCCTGGCGCGATCCTTTGGTGGGGTGAGAAACTTCGAGGGTACAAC
>CAZLEF010000101.1:0-24308 GCA_964558465.1 uncultured Lewinella sp.
TGGTCATCGTCGCCCACGGCAATCACGCGCAAGCCCTCATTTTTTTCTATTAAAATGTTGACCAAGGCAAACTCATCGGCGTTCATGTCCTGAGCTTCGTCAATGACCAGCACCGTTTTGGTGATTCGATTGGGTTCGATGTCGCCGTTTCGGATTTTCTCAACGGTGTTCCGCAGGATGCTGTCCGATTTTTCAAGGCTGCCGACGCGGCCCAAAAGGTCGAAACAATAGGAATGAAAGGTCTTGATTTCTACAAAATGGGCTGCGTTGCCGATGAGGGCGGTCAGGCGTTTTTTAAATTCTGTCGCTGCCGCCCGCGAAAAGGTAAGCATCAGCAACTGCTCGTGTTTCACATCTTCCATGAGCAGGAGCGCGGCGAGTTTGTGGGTCAGCACCTTGGTTTTGCCGCTACCCGGCCCGGCGGCTACCACCAGATGCGGGCTGTGTTTGTCGTCGATGATTTGGCGCTGCGCCCCGGAAAGGGTTTCGAACAATTGGCGGTATTTGGCAGGCGTTATGTTTCGCCTGATTTCTGTCCCGCGCGTTCCGGGGAAATATTTTCCCAAAAAAGAGGAATAGTTCAACTGGAAGTAGTCGTCCACAAAGCGCAGCGCGCCCACATAGTCGTGTACCATTTTTTTGGCATATTCTCCTACGATGTGGATTTGTTGCACCTTGTTTTCGTAGAACTGATTGAGTTTTTGGTAGTCCTCGTTTTTGTATTGGATTTTGTTGTTTTCTTCCAAACGCTCGATGTTCAAACGGTTGTACAAAACCAAAAAACCGCCATCGATTTTCAGGGCCTCGATTCTGGAAAGATAAAAAAGCGCGTCTTCGACGGCCTCCGGCGTGGTTTTTTGTTGAAACAGGCCGGATTGCCGCTCGAAATTTTCTTTTAACTCCAGCACTGAAAATTCCACCAGCACTTCCTCCGGTTGCCCGCTTTCGGCATTGGCCGTTTTGCTTTTTTCGTACAAAAACTCAATAACTGAATGGGCCAACTCGTGCCGTTTTTCCAATTTTTCGCGCAAATTTTCGGGTGGTTCTTTCGTTTGTGCTGCGATAATCTGGTTTGAAAAATCGAGGGGCGCGCGTTTTATCCAGTGTTTGATGGCCCAAAAATTCAACACCGTTTTGAGCCGTTGCGGCGAAACGCCGACGCATCCTGCGGCTTCGGCGGCCTCGTTGAGGGCTTTGAGCGAAAAGTCCCGCTCGGTCTCGTCCAGTTGAGTGAGCAAAAACTGTTCGATTTGACCGTACATTTCAACAATGGCAAGCGAGCGGTTTTTTTGTTCGCCGCGTTTGATGAAAGCCGTCAGGTCTTTGGCGTCGGCGAGGATCTTTTCCTCCCGCAGCAGGTTGATGATTTGAATGACCTCTTCTTTGACGATGCCCAGATGGTCGCTGATGTAATCAATGCGCGATTCGGCGGCTTCGCTATCGGTAGCCTCTGTTTTGCTTTTGCTGGAAAACAGTTTTCTGACGATTCGAATGGCGTTTGTTTTTTGGCGATCGTGGTCGAAGCGGACGGATTTTTCGATTTTTTCAATGGCCTCTTGGGCTGTTTTGGTCAGGATGCTGTTGGCGTAAATGCGGGGCATGTTCTGTCCGCGCCGCAGGTAGCCGGCGTCTTCGAGCGCGGCGATGGCGGTGGTGACGCGGGTTTCGATTTCAGCAACGCTGTCGTCCCAACCCGCTTTCCGGGCGATCTCGAGCGGCGAATTGGAAACGCTCGTTTGGTACCGGGTGATGAATTTGATGGCGTTCCAGATTTGTTTGATTTCCTGGATGTTGAGTTTGGTCTGGTTCAGCAGGATAAAATGTTTGCTTAAATCTTCCTCGTTGTACAGCACGTAACACTCGGCCTCAATTTTTTCGTCGCGCCCGGCCCGCCCAGCTTCCTGCACGTAGTTTTCCAAAGAATCGGAAATGTCGAAATGAATGACCAGGCCCACGTCTTTTTTGTCCACGCCCATGCCAAAGGCGGAGGTGGCCACCATAATTTGCACCGTTCCGGCGATAAAGGCGTTTTGGTTTTCGGTTTTTTCGGTAGCTTCCATTTTGCCGTGAAAGGCGCGCGCGTTGAATCCATCGGCTTGCAGGCGGTCGGAAAGTTCGGTCGCTTTGCGGGTGCGCGAGACATACACGATGGTCGGACAGTTTTTGTCGTCAATCAGGTTTCGCAAGGCGTTGTATTTATCTTCGTCGCCTTCTTTTTCAAAAACGTGGTAGTGCAGGTTGCTTCGGGTGGCGGAGGCCTGAAAAATATCGAGCTCAAGGTTCAATTTTTCCCGAAAATAAACACAAATGTCTTCAACGACCTTTTGTTTGGCTGTCGCCGTGAAGCAGGAAACGGGGATGGAGTCGGCGAGGTTTTTCTTTTCTTGCAGGTTTTTGATAAAATCGGCAATGAACAGGTAGTCCACCCGAAAATCCTGTCCCCAGGCGGAAAAGCAGTGCGCCTCATCGACGACAAAACGGGCGATTTTGCGCCCCAGCAACAAGCGTTCGATGCTTTTGGATCGCAAGGATTCGGGTGAAATATAGAGCAGCGCGGCCGAACCGTCTTCGATGCGCTCGAAGGATTTGGCGCGTTCGATGGGGTCGAGCAGGCCGTTGATGGCGACCGCCTCGGTGATGCTCGCCCGTTCCAGGTTGTCCACCTGGTCTTTCATCAGCGATTGCAGGGGCGAAATAACGACCGTCAGGGCTTTCATGCTCTGGCCGTTCATCAGGGCGGGCACCTGGAAGGTAATGGATTTGCCGCCGCCCGTCGGAAAAATGGCCAGCAGCGATCGGTTTTGGACGGCCGCGCGGACGGCTTTTTCTTGCAAGGGTTCGCTTCCGTAGGTTCGATAGCGCTCAAAACCAAAAAACTGTTTCAAGCCTTTGAAAATGTCAAGGTGTTGGCGGCAGTACAAGCATCCCTCCAGACAGGGTTTGCTGCGCAAATCGGCCATAACGCGCTCGATTTTCGGGTAATTCCTCAGCACCCAGGGTGGCGTAATGGAAAAACGATGTTGGCAGTTGATGATGGCCAGGGCGTAGGCCAATTCGATGGGATTTTCATCCGCAAAACGGGCTACATCAGCCTTTTCGCAAATGTCGGAGCGAAATTTTTGAAAAATCAAGGGGGTAAGGTCCTGATTTTCCGGCTGAAAGTCCAGGTATTTAAAAAAGGCGGAAAACGAAGCCTGGGCCTGAAGCAAACCGAAAAAAATGATTTTCAAATCGGGATCAAGGCGCGAAAAAGCCGCCACTTCGTCGTGAAACAAGTCACGCGCTTTCAGGGCATCGTTGAGCGGATTGTTGAGGGCATCGGTTTGGAGTTTGTCGTCCTTGACCAGGGCGTGGTAGGGTTTCTGGGGGAAAAGCAGGGGCGACCACGGCAGGGTATCAATGGCGTTTTCAAGCGGAATGCCCGCTGTGGCAAGCGCCGGTCGGACGAATTTCAGATCATGCTGGAAAATGTTGTGCCCGCACACAAAATCCGCCCCCTGGAGAAACAGCGCAAATCGCTCGGGCGAAGCATCATGAAACTGCCGGCCATCGTCCAGGCAGCCGCCGATGTCGTGGATTTTTTTGCCGTTGCGGCCGGTTTCCGTATCGAAAAAAACGATGGAAGGCATTCCTGCTCAATTCAGTTGTTTACAAAGTTACAACCCCATTTGTGGTAAATGTGCCTGCGGGCAGCAAACATTTGAAAAATATATTTGAAACCGGGGAATTGGAAGAAAGCAAGAAATGACAAGCCTTAAAAGATCGCAGAGCCTATATTTGAGTTCAAAAAAAATCATATGATCACCCGAAGCAGAAGAAATTTCCTGACCCGTACCGCCTTGCTGGGGCCCGCAGCCCTTCTGACACCCGTTTTGACTCAGGCCGGCTACCTGGCAAAACCCCTTGGCGCCGACCCGATCAGCCCCGAACTCGTGAAGGAATTTGTGCGGGTTGCGCATTCCGATATCCCGCGAACCAAACAGATCCTGGAGGAAAACCCCCATATTCTCAATGCGGCGGTGGATTGGGGCGACGGCGATTTTGAGTCGGCCATTGGCGCCGCCGGCCATATGGGGTACCGGGATCTGGCGCTTTACCTGCTGGAAAAGGGCGCCCGGGCGGATATTTTTGTCCATACCATGCTGGGGGATACCGCGCTGGTCAAATCCACCCTGGAAAAATACCCTCACCTGCTCTCCTCCCTGGGGCCGCACGGTTTCACCTTGTTGCACCACGCCATCAAAGGCGGCGAACACGCCCTGGAACTGGTGGATTTCCTCAAGGCCAAAGGCGCGGTGGAAACCCATGTGAAGATTTATAACAAGTGAGGTCAGGCTCCTGAGCGGAGTCGAAGGAGACGGTACCAGACTTTGTAAAGGCTTCGTTAGATTAAAGACTAAGTAGCCAGTCAACAGTTTTCAGGTGGCACTTTGTCACTTTAAACTAACGTGATTGATGATGGATAGCGATCTGCTACGAAGCGGTCCAGCGGACCGGCCTCTTTGTAACCGTCCCGGATGAGAACGGCGCCCGGTCCAGCGGACCGGTATCTAACCACCCGAAGCAGGTTGAACCGTACGGTCAAAACCGGTTACCCGCGAGGTTCCTGGTTATCTTTTTAGCGTTTTGCCTCGCTTGCGGCAAAAGATGCCGGACCTACGGCCCGGAAGCCCTGTCGATTGGGCGGTGTTACCAAGATAGCGGACCGCTGGTCCGCCTAAAAGTTTGTTTTAAAGGTAAAGAACTTATTCAAATCCGCCATGAACAAACGCATTTTCATTTTCATTTCCGATACTGTTCAAAAAGATCTTAAGTACCATTTCCCATTAATTTTTTGCATAAACATTGTCTCATTGACTTCTAAATTCGGGCCAAAAACAAAATTTACTTTGGCTTCATTACCATCTATAACTGGAATACCGATAATTTTTGCATTTGAAAAAGCTTCTTCAAACTGATGCAGGGAAATATAATTGAGGTCTAATTCCGCTCTCATTGATTCATTGCCCGGATTGCAAAGCGCTATGCAATCGGCATCCGTTTCACCCTCCCCTTTTGGAGGCAATAGAAGTTTTAAAATTCCAACTTCTCCTGTTTTAGCTGATTGAAAAATTGTTTGCATAACGCTTTCCGGAGACTTGTTTGGATCGTCCAGGTGGTGAATATCTTCGTTATTGGATATGGGATTATTATCCGGTTTCACCATTTGTTCGCTTTGTGAACCGGATTTCAAGGAAGTACAGCTTGATATTCCTGTATAAAGTAAAATCACTACCTGGACGGCTAATACAGTCTTTTTCATGATTTTAAATTTAATGAGAATAAAGATATGCCATCCATCTCACTTTTCAAAATTCCATTCCATAATAACCGCCCTACGATTTGTCCCGATCACAGCGCACTGATTTTCACTTCATTCCCTGGCATGGCGTAAATTCCAATCGGTAGGAGAGTACCCGGTGGCTCGTTTAAATGCCCTTGAAAATGCGTGTATATCAGAAAATCCGGTGGCGTAGGCCACCTCGGTCACAGCATGCCCCGGTAACAATTCCTTGGCCTTTCCGATCTTCACCTCGCGGAAATACTGCCCGGGCGGCATGCCAAACGCCTGCCGGAACGACCGGTGGAAATGGTAAGGCGAAAGCAACGCCCACCGGGCCATTTCCGGCAGGTTGACCTGCCGCTCCCAGTTTTGGTGGAGGTAAGTTCTCGCAACATCCAGACGGCTGTAAATTTCCAAAGGCAAATCCATGGTTTCTCCTTCGTTTCGAAAAAATTAGTCAATCCGTTTCGCATCCTCGCATCCTCGCATCCTCGCATCAACAAATCAACAAATCAACGCATCAACCACCACGCCGTGGCGTGGTGGCGTGGCACGCACATCAACAAATCAACGCATCAACAAATCAACAAATCAACAAAAAGGGATAAATCCTACCTATCCCGGGATAAACAGCGCATCCGGTTGCCGGAATCCGGAATTGCTTTGCGAACTTTGCGCTCAAATGCGGCAAATTCCCATCAAATACCTGTGGTACAGCGCGGTTTTGTGGCTGGCGGCGGCGGTTTTGCTCACCATCAAATCCGGTGTGTACATGATCTCGGCCTACCGGGACGTCCACTGGATGCATATTTTTGTCTATTCCCTCACCTGGGCCTTCGCCTGGTGGGTTTGTTCTTTTTTGATCCTGTATGCGGTTGGCGATGTGCCGGGAAAAAAAGAATGGTCGGTGCGATTCGTCCTGCCGCTGGTACTCTGGGCCCTGGCCATTGCCAGCATGCACGAACTCCTTTACCTGCTCCTGGACTACGGCGTGCAATCCCTGTTCAACCTGTTCACCGGCCCCGCCTTTTCTCTGGCGGACTACGTATCGCGGTATTTCTGGAGCGGCATGATCGAGAGTTTTGTACTGGTCTGGGTGTTTGGCGGCGTCCTGTACGGTGTGCTGGAAAGCAGGGCTCACCGGCAGATCCAGGCCGAACGGGCCGCCCTGGAAAAAGAATTGCTGAACGCCCGGTTGCAAACCCTGAAATCGCAGTTGCAACCCCATTTTTTGTTCAATTCCATGCAGGCAATTTCCTCGCTGATGCACCAGGACGTTCACCGGGCTGAAACAGCGCTGGCTGAATTGAGCGACCTCCTGCGCCTGTCCCTGCGCGAGGGCAACGACCATAAAATCCCATTGGCTCAGGAGATTGAATTCACCCGGAAATACCTCGGCCTTCAGCAATTGCGTTTCCAGGAAAACCTCCGGGTGGAATGGGATATCCGCGGCGATACATCGGCGTTGGTCCCGGCAATGATCCTGCAGCCTCTGGTGGAAAACGCCGTCAAACACGGGTTTGAACCCGTGGGCAAAAACGGAGAAATTTTGATCCGGATTGCCGGACAACCGGATCAAATCACGATCGAAGTCCGCGACAACGGCCGCGGCGCCCCGGAAATTCCGGGTATTCAGCCCGGCCTGGGCCTGCAAAACACCCGCCTGCGCCTGCAATACCTGTACCGCGACCGGTTTGTGTTCCAATTCGGCAATTTGCCGGAAGGGGGGTTCCGGGTGCTGATCGAAATTCCGGTTTGAAGGCCGGAATCCAGAGATTCAGTTGAAAAACCAATCGCAGATGTTCCTGAAAATCTCAGATCCTCATCTGCCGGTTGCTGCGACATTGCGGAAAAAGCTCAAATCAATTCATGCACGTCAAATCCTCGCATCCTCCTCTCTTCGCATCCTCAACTCCCTTGAGGGTCGCCCTCATCGAAGACGAACCCCTCGTCCGCGACCGCCTCCGCGCCCTCATTGCCGAAGACCCCGACCTTTTTCTGGCCGGCGAATGCGACAACGGAAAACAAGCCATCCGCGAATTACCTGTGCTGAAACCCGACCTGGTTTTTCTGGACATTAAAATGCCCGGCGCCAACGGATTTGAGATCCTGACCCAGTTGCCGGCTGGTTTTTGCCCCGCCGTCATTTTTGTCACCGCCTACGACGAATACGCCGTCAAAGCCTTCGAGGTAGAAGCCTATGACTACCTGCTCAAACCCTTCGACCGGCAGAGGTTCCGACAGGCTGTTTCGAGGGCCAAAAACCGCATTTTAAAAGAAAAAGAAGAGGCCTTTCCCGATCGGATCCAGTTCAAAAACACCGAAGGCATCCATTGGGTGGATGTTGAAAAAGTGATCTGGATCGACCCGGAAGGAAATTACGTCCGCCTGCACACCGACAACGGCATCCGGACCATCCGCAAAACCCTTTCTCAACTCGAAAAATCCCTCGACCCCCGGGTTTTTGTCCGCATTCACCGTTCAGCTATCGTCAACCGGGCCCGGATCAGATCCATGAAACACCTGTACCAGGGGGATTATGAGTTGGTGATGGACGACGGCAAACACCTGGTATCGTCGAAGGGGTACCGGGGGAATGTGCGGGGGCTTTTAGAATAATGCCTCAAGCGGAACTACGGCTTCAACTTTTACATTTTACATTTTACATTTTACATTTTGCATTATAACTTTGATGAAAATGTAAAATGCAAAAATCAAAATGTAAAATTCAAAATTGAAAGGCGAAATTTCGGCTTTCAATTTACTTTTCCCTGGCGGGGGAAGGGTTATGGGGAGGCTCAGGGCAGGCGCCCAATATGTCCGGAAAGCTGCCTTTTCGGGTGTTACAGAAAGAAATTTTTCGTAACTATTTAGACCTCACACTTCGATTTTCCGGGGTTAATCCGTAGCGCTTTTTCCACCCCATGCCCTTTTCCCATCTCAACCATTTGCACGCTAACCCGTCAGTTTTTCTGTGACGTATTTGGCTATGAACTCAATGAAAGCACACGCTCCACCGGTAGAAAGCATCCACTCAATGTTTTCAATCAACTGGTTGCCACCTTCGGTGGATCCAACTTCTTGATCGAACCTGAAGGGGGCTAAATATACTTCGCGCCGCCCTACCACGCCCTGGGCGTGGTGGTGCATGGGGAATCTCCCAAAAGCGCGCCACGCCCGGGGCGTGGAATGCCGCAGGATGGATGGTTTGCCAAAAACCATCCGACGCGCGGTATAATTTACAGTGTCCTCACTGCCTTTAGTGCCCTCAAAAAGAATCGCCCAAACTCCGTCCACCGTCCGCAATCCGGGCAATCCCATAGACCATACAAAAAACAATTCCGCACCCGGCGGGTATTTCTGCCGCAATCCGGGCTTGAAACCGTGTTCCCCTCAAATTACGCAATAAACCGGGGCTTCCAACCTTTCAGGGACAGGCCGTACTTCCCCAGGGATGGTCAATTCCCATGCTATTGGACATTTTACCTTTTTGGCAGGTGAGAGTGGTGAGAGGGTGAGAGTGGTGAGAATCGCATCCTCAAATCAACGTGAGAGGGAGAGAGGAATGATGCCGGTCAGTTTCTCAAACAATCGAAACAATCGAAACAATCCAACAATCGAATCAATTCTAAAATTCCTCCCTAACTTTACCAGGTTGAACAAAACCAGAAAAGAATATGAAGCGGCTAACTTTCCTCCTGCTCCTGCTGCCATTTGCACTCGCAGCCCAACCCTCCAATTTCGCCGACATTTCCTCCCAGGCCGGCATCAAAAACAACGGCAAAAACGTCGGCATCGCCTTCGGTGATTACGACAACGATGGCGACGACGACGCCTATATCTCCCGCCGGGAAGGCGCCAACCTGCTTTACCGGAACAACGGCGACCCCACAGGGACAGGCTGCACCTTCACCAACGTGGCCGCTGCAGCAGGCGTCAACTTTTCCGGCAACACCCTGACCGCCGTGTGGGGCGACGTGGACAACGACGGCCACCTTGACCTCTTCCTGGCCAACCGCAGCGGCGCCCCCAATATCCTGTACCGCAACAACGGCGATGGAACCTTTGCCGATATCTCCGCCGCCGCAGGGGTGAATAGCGTCAATGAAACCGTTTCCGCCAATTTTGCCGATGTGAACAACGACGGCTGGATCGACCTCTACCTCGCCAATATCAACCAGGAAAATATCCTCTACCGGAACAATGGTAACCCATCGGGGACCGGCGTAACATTTACGGACGTTACCCAGGCAGCCAACGTTTTCGACCCCAAAACCTCGATGGGCGCCGTCTTCTTTGATTACGACAACGACGGCGACCAGGATCTCTACCTCACCCACGACAGCAACCAGCCCAATATCCTGTACCAAAACGACGGAACCGGCCATTTTACCGACGTTTCAGCAGCCGCCAACGCCAACTTTGCAGGCCAGGGCATGGGTGTGGACATGGGCGATATCGATAACGACGGCTTCCTCGATCTCTATATCACCAACCTGTACGACAATGCCCTCCTGCTCAACAACGGCAACGGTACCTTTACCAATATCGCCCAATCCGCCGGCGTCAACGACTATGGCATGGGGTGGGGGACCTCCTTCGTGGATTGCGACAACGACGGCCGCCTGGATATCTACCTGGCCAACGATTCCTACTTTTCGCCGTACCCCAACGTGTTGTACCGCAATCTTGGGGATAATACCTTCTCCAACGTCAGCGCGGGCACGCCCCTGGCCAGCATGTACGCCTCCTACGGCGTCGCCGCCTCCGATATCAATCTGGACGGCCTGCCCGATCTGTTTGTAACCAACACGGGTTACGATGGCAACCAGTTGTTCCTCAACCAGAATGTGAATACCAATAACTGGGTATTCATCAAAACCAGCGGCACGGTCAGCAACCGCGCAGGCATCGGCGCCCGGGTGGAAGTCGAAGCCGGTGGTCAACTGCTGGTAGACGAAGTCTGCGCCGGCTCCGGGTACGCTTCCCAGAACAGCCTCACCCTTCATTTTGGCCTCGGCCAGGCGGCAGTGCTGGACCGGATCACCGTCAAATGGCCCAGCGGCATGGTCAATGTGTACGAAAACCTGCCCGTGAACAAGCGCTATACAATAACGGAGGGCAGCGGCGCCGTAACCGCAGTCGATGACCTGCCCGCCGAATTAGAGGAAGTGAATGTTTTTCCCAATCCTTTTTCTGGCCAATTGAATGTAGGACTTTTATTAAAAGAAAGCAATAATCTGAAAATCAGTATTTTAGACTTAAATGGTAAAGTCTTGATTGAATATTATTCAAAAAATATACCGGCAGGAAAATCTATCCTGACCCTGGAAAATCTGAAATTACCCGGCGCGGGGGTATTTTTCCTGCAGTTGGAAACGGATAAGGGACGGGTGGTGAAAAAATTGATTTTTGAGCCATAGATTGGAAATTTATAACGGCTGGAGCGAATCTGCCGCAACTTTTCCTGCCTGGCGCACAGGAAAGGCAAAAATGTACAATTTCCCTTGTGTACTTTGTGATTCCTTTGTGTCTTTGTGGTTAGCAATTTAAATTCGCCACGTTAAATTTTCAGAACCCCCGGCGATATCCAAACCTCTTCAAAACCTGCGTGAATGATAGTAAAATAGATTTATCTTCAGGAAATAGAAGGCAGTTTCAAAGTAGTAACATATCCATCCGAAATTTCCACCTCCAACATCCCTCCAATCTGTTTCGCCCGCATCTCCATATTGGAAAGTCCCAGACCGGTTGTTTTGTAGGTTTTTTCTTCCACCTGACCGTTATCCCGTATGACCATTTCCAGGCCTGGGCCCAGTTTCCGGATATGCACTTCCACGGAATTGCCGTTGGAGTGTTTGGCGATATTGGTAACGGCCTCCTTAAAGATCAGGTACAGATTTTGACGGATATGGGAAGGCAGGTTTTTCCTGGGGTCGATCTGGGTGAGCTCAATTTTGTAGCGAAAATCTTTTGGAGAGAGGGTTTCTTCCGCGTGTTCCCGCATCCGGTCCACAAGGTCCTCCAGTTTATCCTTTCGCGCGTCGATGGCCCAGACGGTATCCCGCATCCTGGACATAGCGCTGCGGCTCAATTCGGCAATTCGCTGTAAACGGGGTTTGTCTTTTTCCGATGCCGTCAGTTCCAGGATCTCCGATTGCATGGCCAGTCCGGAAAGGGTCGTTCCGACGTCGTCGTGCAGGTCGCTGGAAATCTTGACCCGCATCCGTTCGATCTTCAGGGCCTGCCGCAGGCGGTACTGAAACCAGGCGTACACCAATCCCGTTGCGGTAGCCAGACAAAGCAGGTAAAACCACCAGGTTTGCCACCACGGGGGATGCACCAGTATGTCCAGTTTCAGCGTTTGACCCGACCAGACCAGGTCAGAATTGCTGGCCCTGATCTCAAGGGTGTAATGCCCCGGATGCATTTTTGGGTAACGGATCACACCATAGTTTTCCATTTTTACCCATTGTTCGCCTGCTCCCAACATTCGGTATTCCACCCGGTTGGCCAGGGGGGCGCTATACTCTATGGCTGCAACGTCGAAAGAAACTGTGTTTTCGGAATACCGAAGAGTAAGGGAAGGGATTAAATCGGGATTCAGACCGGAGGGTTGATCGTTGATGCGGATTCCTGTGATCTGTAAAGCCGGGACATAGGGCAACAAGGCGATCTTTTCCGGATAAAATACATTGAGTCCGTTTACCCCGCCGAACCACATTTCTCCCGATGGGTCGAGGTAATAAGCGTTGGTGTTGAATTCGTTGGCCTGCAAGCCGTCGACGATGGAAAAACGATGATGCGTTCCTGAATCGGGGTCATACCGCAGGATGCCGCGGTTGCTGCTCAACCACAAATGGCCGGCTTGATCAGGCAATATTGCGTAGTAATTTTCGGCGGGCAACCCGTCCCGTTTTTCTTCCAGTAAACGGAATTCGAACCCCGTTTTATCTATCCGGCCCAAACCTGAAGAGGTGGCGACCCAGATGGCGGAACCTCCCTGATCTTCCAGGAAGGCCTTGCAATTTCCGGTTCCGGAAAGATTTTTAACGATCGCTATTCCTGTTGGGGTTTCCTTGCAAATCAAAAGATCCTCCCCGCTGAATGCGAAATAAATATAACCCTCGTGATCCTGGAAAATTTTGGTGCAGATTTTACCAGACCAGGGCGCAAGTTCCTGGCAGGGAGCGATCGCGAAGCCGTTTCCATCCTTCAAGAGTTCAAATATGCCGACATAAGTAGCCACCAGCCGCCGGCCTCCGGACAACTGGATGAGGTCCTGGCCGAAATATGGCAGGTTGCCCGGAATGGGTTGAAAAGTTGATCGGTAGGGCTCATATCGCCAGAGCTTTTTACCGACAACCGCCCAAATCAACCCTTCCCGGTCCCGATACAAAGAACTGACCCCGGGTCTGTCTTTTGAAGCAGGATCGGACAAATCATAGGTTTTTTGCCATTTCCAATCTCCCTGTTTTTCAAAAATATGAACTTTGTCAGTACTGGTCCCGCAAAATACGGACCCCGGCGCACGGGCGGAGATGGAAAGGATAAAATTGCCTTGAAGGGTGGCTTCCTGTCCGGTTAACAGCGCGGGGAATTTGTTTTTTTGCAGGTTGGTGAAATCCACGCCCCGACCCCAGATGGAGGCCCATAAATTTTGCTGGTCGTCCAGATGCAATTCGCGGATATTGTTGCTTCCAATACCGCCAGGTTCCGCAGGGTTGTGGCTAATTTGCCGGATAAATGTCCGGGAGCCGGTATCAAAAACCAGGATGCCAAGATCCGGCGTGGAAAGGAAGATGGTGGTTTTGTCGGGGCTTACCAGCGACCAGACCCGGCCGATTCGCCGGCCATTATAGTCCCTGAAATAATTGGCCGATCGGTTTTGGGGGGCGTAAAAACCGAGGCCGTCATCCGTGCCCATCCAGAAATTGCCGTCCTGGTCTGGCAGGATCTCATTGGTTTTTGCGCCTGCGGGCTGGTTAAAAAGCGTATCTCTTTTTCCGGAGACGAGGTCCCAGAATTCCACTCCGGGCATCCGGCCGGATCCAAAAAACATGTAGGAGATCAACAGGAGCCGGTTATTTTTTTCATCCGACCATAGCTTTTGCCGGGCGCCCCTCAGCGGTCCGATGACGGAATCCCGCCGGGCGCCGGGGTCATACAAGTGGAGATTGCTTTGATTGGCCTGCGTAGGGGAGGCTGCCTTGAGCCAAATCCGGTTTTTTTGCCGGTCAAAGTGGATCAGGGAATAACCGGTCAGCAGGGTATCGCCGGCTCGGGTGACGATCTGTTGATATTCCGTGCTGTCGCCCGAACGGATATACCGGTGGAGGCCCCGGTTGGTGGAAAACCATAGGTCGCCTTCAGGGGTTTCAAAAAAATGACTGGTCACATTGTTGTCCGAACGTTTATCCCGGCTGAGTTGATACGATTTGACCGACTTGCCGTCAAACCGGTTCAGACCTTCGGTTGAACTGATCCAGGTATATCCGCGGGAATCCTTGTTCAGAAAAGAATTGGTACTCTGCGACAACCCGTTTTCCTGGGTGATATGCCAGAAATAATATTGACGGTCCTGACCGTTCAGTGAAAAACAGGCAAGTAACAAGGCCAGGAGCAGCAGTCGGCAGGTTGTTTTTCCCATAGCGGGCCGGCGTAATCTGCTGCAAGATACTTTATTCCAGGCATCTTTTTTGTTGATTTGAAAGCCGCAACCCTCAAATCAACCACGCGTACCGCGTGGCAGGCTCCCGCCTGTGGCGTGGCACGCACATCAACAAATCAACAAATCAATAAATCAATGTGCCCACCCTTACGTTTCCAAAAAAGTCTGATAACCGCCACAGAACGGCGGACAAGGCTCCGTATCGACCAGAAAAATCTCCTCATCGGGCTTGGCTGTACCCGTGAATAAACCAGCGGCGACCAAAGTTTTGATTTTATTGCCGGTATCCAGGGTGACGGTGCAGGGAAAAAAACAAATCCCCTGGCATCCGGTCTGATCCAGAATCGAACGCAGTTCACCCTCCCTGAACACCGTAGCCCTGAATCCGGCCTCAGGAATACCACTCTTAACCTCGCGGGAAAGAGCTGTCGCCAGGGTATCATCCAGCGGGTTGGTTAACTTTTGATTCAGATTGGTGAGCAGGCCGTCCTCGATTTCCATGTTCAGGTCGGCAACAGCGGGCTGGGTCGCTGCCGGATCCGGTACAGGAGCGGTAAAGTGGGAAGTCAGGGTGTTGGAAATACTTGTTTTCACTTCAGCGGGAATCAGGGTTTCATCTGCCGGCGCCAGGGTAGTGCGGGCCTTCAGTTCGTTCAGTATTTTTGGCGCCAATACCTTAGATAAGGACTCGGTAAGGGCTTCGATCACCATGCTTTTAGCAAGGGATTTGTCGGTAAATCTTCTTTCCATGACAATAGTTTATTTATGATTGATTAGATTGTCCGAAGGACTCTCCATAGGCCCATAGGGCTCCTATGGAGAGTTCCATGAACCTTTGGAGATTCGATTGATTCGTCATACCGCGGCTCGGAACCCGCCTGGGACCCGAAAGCATGGACGGGATCTTTCCGGCCTCTTAAGGACTGATCGGGCAGGGCTTGTATTGGTTGATCTGTTGATTGATCCAAAAGCCCCCTCGGGGAGGAACGGCGTTTCGAATCAACAGATTCTCGCATCCTCGCATCCTCGCATCCTCGCATCCTCGCATCCTCGCATCCTCGCATCCTCCACGCCTGTGGCGTGGCACGCACTTCCTCATATCCTCCTCCCCTAAATCTCCCCCTCCAGCGACTTCCGGATCACCTCCGCCTTGCTGTTCACTTCCAAAGCCCTGTAGATCCGTTTGATATGATCGCGGACGGTATCCAGGGAAATTTCCAGTTTGTCGCCGATCATTTTGTAGCTCAATCCGTCGACCAGACCCCGGACGATCTCTTTTTGCCTGGGCGACAACACCTCGCCTTCCTTTGGCGCCTTGGGCATAAAATGTTCAGCGATTTTGCGGGCAATGGAGGGCGACATATAGGAACCGCCGCGGTGTACCGTAAATACGGCTTCCCGGATATGGACCAGTGAAGTCCGTTTGGCGATATAAGAGCAAGCCCCGGCGCAGAGCGCCTGAAAAATCAGATCAGTTTCTTCAAAGGTGGTCAGCATGACGATATCCGCTTCCGGGTATTTTTCCCGGATATGCCGGATGCCGGCGATACCTGAGAGGCCCGGCAACCCGATGTCCAGCAACATCAGATCTACCGCTGGGATGGGTTGACTTTTGGTTCGCTCCATGAATTCTTCCATGCTGTTGCAAACCAGACCGGCGCGGATGGCCGGGTTTTCGCCCAGAAAATTGACCAGGCTTTCCCGCACCAGCGGATCGTCTTCGATAATGGCAAGGTGAATCGTTTCCATGCAGCAAAGTTAAGGTAATATGGCAGTGATGACGGCCACATCTTGATGTGGAAGGTTGAATTTATACGCGCCCAGTCTCCAGTCCCTCAGTCACCAAGTCACCAGATCACCAGATCACCAAGTCACCAAGTCTCCAGATCACCAAGTCACCAAGTCTCCAAGTCACCAGATCACCAAGCCACCAAGTCACCAGATCACCAAGTCACCAAGTCTCCAGATCACCAAGTCTCCAAGTCTCCAAAAACCTACTTCAACTCCGCATAAAACTCCTCCGTATCCCGGATGCGAACCTCGATTTCCTGGAGCAAGGTCGTGGCCAGCGAAAGACCGACATAATTCACCTTTATGGGAAAGGATTTGTGGGTGCGGTCCACCAGCACCACCGTTTCAATTTTTTTCGGCAGGATATCCAGCATCGGTTTGCAGGCGTAAAACATAGTCCGTCCGGTATTGGCCACATCGTCGGCAATGATGACAGATTTGCCGGTCAACTCCTCCACCGGCATTTCGATTTTTACCGGCTCCCCGATGGGGTTGGCAGGGTTCAGCCGGATACGGGTCAGGATGACCGGTATCCTGGTCAAACCCTTGAGCTCTTCCATCAGCAAGAGCGCAAAGGCCATTCCATTATTGTTGATGCCGGCCAGGATAATTTCAGGTTCCTCAAAATTGTTCTCCAGAATTTCAATGGCCAACCTTCTGATCTTTTGCCGGATTTGCCGGTCGTTTAATATTCTCATGGCATAAATCTGTCTCAATTTTAAAAACCACCCCAAACCACCCCAAACCACCCCAAACCACCCCAAACAACCCCAAACAACGGTGGGCAAAACCCAACCCCCAAACCTTTACCCGCCTACGCCGAGGCTGCGGCGGGTCAAACTCCCATTTATTCCCTACCTTAGCCACCACAAAACAAAACCTCCTTTCTACGGCCAAAAATAGGGAATATGATCCAACAAATGTTATTTGTCCTCATTGCAGCTTTTGCGCTGGGCTATGCAGGGCGCCAATTTATGCGCATCCGGCGCAATATTTTACTCGGGCAGGCTAAAAAAATAGGCGGCAACCGGGATCAGCGCTGGCGCAATGTCTTGCTGGTGGCATTTGGCCAGCAAAAAATGTTCAAACGCTGGATACCGGCCGTTTTGCATTTTTTTATTTACGCCGCCTTTTTGCTGACGCAGGTTGAACTGATTGAGATCTTTATCGACGGTATGACCGGCGACCACCGCTTTTTCTGGCCGGCCCTGGGCGGATTTTATACTTTTCTCATCAGTTTTATAGAGGTGTTATCAGCCCTGGCCTTGATTGCGACGCTGGTTTTCCTTGCCCGACGCAATATCCTGAAGGTGCCGCGATTCCACAAACCTGAGATGAAAGGCTGGCCCTTCAAGGACGCCAACCTTATCCTGTACCTGGAGTTTGCCCTGATTTTTTTCATTTTTACGATGAACAGCGCCGATATGGCCCTGCACGACAACGAATACGGGTTTCTCATTAGCCAATACCTTTCCCCGGTCTGGACGGGCGCTTCCGAACCCGCCCTGCATTTTGCCGAAAGGGTAGGGTGGTGGGGCCATATCCTGGTGGTCTTCGCCTTCCTGAATTACCTGCCTTTTTCCAAACACCTGCACATCGTGCTGGCCTTTCCGAATACCTGGTATGCGAACCTCAATCCAAGGGGTGAGATGGAAAATATGCCGGCTATCATGAACGAGGTCAAAAACATGATGGGCCTGGGCGGAAACGACGGTGGCGATACCGCCCAGGCGGAAATCCCGGAGTTTGGATCGAATGACGTTTTCAACCTGAGTTGGAAAAACCTGCTCGACGCTTATTCTTGCACCGAATGCGGCCGTTGCACCTCGGTATGCCCGGCCAACCTGACCGGCAAAAAATTATCGCCCCGCAAAATCCTGATGGATATCCGCGACCGGGCCGAAGAGGTCGGGCGAAATCTGGACAGTAAAAACCGTAACTTTGCAAAAGACCCGGAAAAACCGCTTACATCCGGCAATTATCAGGACGGCAGGAGCCTGTTCGATTACATCACCCGAGAGGAAATCCACGCCTGCACCACCTGCAACGCCTGCGTGGAAGCCTGCCCGGTGTTGATCAACCCCCTCGACCCGATCCTGAAACTGCGCCGGTATGAGATCCTGACCGAAAGCGCCGGCCCGGCCGACTGGCTGCCCCTGTTCAACAGCATCGAAAACGGCGGCGCCGCCTGGGCCATGAATATCGACCGGGAACAATGGACGCGGGATTGATGTTGTTTTTTATTTAAATTCAGGCAATATGCAAACCATCAAAAATATTGACGAACTGGATCTGGATAAAACCTATACCTACGCCGATTATCTTTTATGGCGGTTCGAAGATATGGTGGAACTGATTCGGGGGAAAATACACAAAATGAGCCCGGCGCCGAGGCGGAAACACCAGGCGATTTCAAGAGATATCGGACTCAGGTTGTATCAATATTTATATAAAAAACCCTGTCAGGTTTATTTCGCTCCCTTTGACGTCCGTTTTCCCGGACCTGGAAATTCGCCGGATACCCCGATTTATACCGTCGTCCAGCCGGATATTTGTGTGGTTTGCGATGAAAAAAAACTCGATGACCTGGGCTGTATCGGCGCACCGGACATGATCGTGGAGGTGGCTTCTCCTTCCACTGTTCAACTCGATTTCAAGGATAAATACGAAATTTACGAAACCGCCGGTGTAAGAGAATATTGGATCGTGCTGCCCAAAGAAAAATCGGTCCACGTCTTTTTGCTCAACAATGCAGGCAAATTCGATCTGGTGGACATCTACGACCAACCTTCAACCGTAAAAGTGAATATCTTTGACGGCCTTGCCCTGGACTGGGACGATATATTCCGCGACTAATATTTAAGGATCCGGGATCTGTTGATGCGAAAATCCAAACCATCTAACTAATATGTTGATTCGTTTATTTGTTTATTCGTTGATTTGTTGATTTGTTGATTCGACCACGCCGAGGCGTGGCGTTCCAATCCAAACAATCCAATCAATCCAATCAATTTAAATAAATGCCCAACCCAACAATCCGCACCACAGCCGAAATGGCCGCCGCCGGCGAAACGCCCGAGATCCTCTTCTGGGTAGGCTGCGCCGGCAGTTTCGACGCCCGCGCCCAGAAGATCACCCGGGCTTTTGCAGAGATCCTCAACGCCGCCGGCATCCGTTTTGCCATCCTCGGCAACGAAGAACAATGCACCGGCGACCCGGCGCGCAGAGCGGGCAACGAATTCCTGTTCCAGCTATCCGCCCTGCAGAACATCCAGATCCTGGACAATTATGCCGTGAAAAAGATCGTAACGGCCTGTCCGCATTGTTTCAATACGCTTAAAAACGAATACCCGGCGCTGGGTGGAAATTATGAGGTAGTCCACCATACCCAACTGTTGCAGGAACTGATCAACGATGGCCGGATCAAAATGAAGGAGGGCGGCCCCTTCAAGGGCAAACGCATCACCTACCACGATTCCTGTTACCTGGGCCGCATCAACGGCGTTTATGAAGCACCGCGCGAGGTATTGGCCGCCCTGGATGCCGACCTCTCCGAGATGAAACGCAGCCGCGCCAACGGCCTGTGCTGCGGCGCCGGCGGGGCTCAGATGTGGAAAGAAGACGAACCCGGTAATAAACGCATCAACGTCGAACGGACAGAAGAAGCCCTGGCCCAACGCCCGGACATCATCGCCGTCAATTGCCCCTTCTGCATGACCATGATGAGCGACGGCGTAAAAGCAAAAGAAAAACAGGAAGACGTCATGGTGTACGACCTTTCGGAACTCATCATTAATGCAATGGTGAAAGTCTGATGGAACGGGGTACGGCGCCAACCAATCCCCCGAAGGGGTCTCCATAGGAGTCCGTTGGACCTTCGGACAACCAATTGAGGAATTGAAGAATTGAAGAACCGAGAAATCGAATCAATCGAATCAATCGACCACGCCGCGGCGTGGCGAATCAATCGAATCAATCGAATCAATCCATTATCATCTTCCCCATCGCTGCAACTACTTTCTCCGCCGAAAGGATCATCGTCCGTTCCAACACCTCGTTCAGCGGGATCGCCGGCAGGTTTTCCGACCCGATCGTGCGGACGGGCGCATCCAGCCATTCGAAACAGTTTTCCTGAATGCGCGCTGCAAGGCTTTGCGCAAAACTGTTGTTCACCGGTTCTTCCGTTACCACCAGGATCTTTCCGTGGCGTTTGGCCGATTCAAAGATCAGCTCCTCGTCCAGGGGGAAAATCGTCCGAAGGTCCAGCACTTCCACCTGGCCGGGGAAGGATTTTGCAGCGTTCAACGCCCAGTGTACCCCCATGCCGTAAGTAACCACCAGCAGGGATTCGCCTTTTTCGACCTTTTCCGCCTGAACGGCCAGCGTTATCGCCGCTTTGCCCAAGGGCAGGATATAATCTTCCGCCGGTTCGACGGATTTGGCGGCCTCCGTACCGGGTACCTTCGACCAGTACAGTCCTTTGTGCTCCAGTACCACCACCGGGTTGGGGTCGTAATAGGCCGCCTTGAGTAACCCCTTCAGGTCGGCGCCGTTGCTGGGATAGGCGATCTTGATGCCCCGGATATTGGCCAGCACCGATTCCACGCTGGAGGAATGGTAAGGCCCGCCGCTGCCGTAAGCGCCGATGGGTACCCGCAGCACCATGCTCACCGGCCATTTTCCGTTGGACAGGTAACAGGACCGGCTCGCTTCCGAAAACAACTGGTTCAGGCCCGGCCAGATATAGTCGGCGAACTGTACCTCGACGATGGGCCGAAGGCCGGCCGCCGACATGCCCACCGTGCTGCCGATGATGAACGCCTCCTGTATCGGGGTGTTGAAGACCCGTTCGTGACCAAATTTTTGGGCCAGGGTAGCCGCTTCCCGGAATACGCCCCCGAGCCGGGCGCCTACATCCTGGCCGTACAACAGGCATTCGGGATGGCGACGCATCAGCTCTTCAATGGCGTGCAGCGCACAGTCCACCATAACGGAGGCCTTTCCCCCGGCAGGGTGGCGTTCGCCTTTTTCTTCCAGCACCGTTGCAGGAGCAAAATCGTGGGTGAAAAGATCTCCAGGTTCCGGATCAGGCGCGGATTTTGCCCGGATGAAGTCGGCCTCTACTTTTTTGGCTGCTTCTTTCTCCAGCAGGTCCAATTCCGAAACATCGACGCCCTCTTCCAGCAATGCCTGGCGAAAAGCCGGAAATGGGTCGCGCTCACGGTGGGATTCCAGGTCGTCGCGGTACCATTCCTTTCGAACCCCCGAGGTATGGTGGTTCAGCAAGGGTACAACAGCATGGACCAGGAACGGCCGCCGCTCCTGCCGGATTTTCCGGATGACCGTTTGCAGGGTTTTGTAAGATTCCAGGAAGTCTGAACCGTCGATGCGGATCGCCTCGATGCCGTGAAAACCCTGGATGAATTCAAATGCATTTTGAGCGCGGGTTTCGGCGGCTGTAGCGGAGATATCCCAGCCGTTGTCCTGCACGAGGTACAGGATCGGCAATTGTTTCAGGGCGGCCATTTGGAATGCCTCCGAAACCTCGCCCTCCGTGATGGCGGCGTCGCCGAACGAACAGACCACCACGGGTTTTTCCGGGTTTTCTTTGGCATCCAGCCCGGTTTTTTCTCTGTACCGAACGCCGAGGGCGATGCCGGTTGTGGGAATGCCCTGCATGCCGGTGGCCGAACTTTGGTGGATGATCCGAGGTTTGTCCGGGTCGTTTAAACTTGGATGGGCGTAATAGGACCTTCCGCCGGAGAACGGATCGTCGCGTTTGGCCATCAGTTGCAGCATCAGGTGGTACGGCTCCATGCCGATACCAAGCAGGAGGGCGTCGTCGCGGTAGTAGGGCGATACCCAGTCCTGCGGCTTCAACTGAAGCGCCAGTGCGAGTTGGATGCCTTCGTGGCCGCGGCTGGTTGCGTGAACGTATTTGGAAACCTGCTTGAAATGGGCCTCGTAAATATCCGTCATGGCCTTGGCCGTCGCCATAAGCCGGTAAGCCTTCAGCAGCACAGCGCGGCTGACATTGGTTTTGGTTGGGTACATTTGGTCAAGGCTTTGATCCGGCTATTCCGGTAATTCGGGCAGCCGGTTCAGGTTGTCAGTATATTTAACCTCGTCGAAAGGCTGATTGTTTTTCATCACTTCAAAAAGGGCGGCGGCTACGCAGGCGGAGATCAGTTTTTTGGCGTTTTCCCGGTCGTAACCTTCCTCCACAAGCCGTTCGAGGGTCAGCCGGGTCACTTTTGGATCATCCGCGCGGAGTTGGTTTTCCACTACTTCCAGGAACTGCTGTTGCAGGATATCTTCCACACGCATGCCGGTCAGGTTTTGGTTTTGAAAGCCTCTATGGCCTGCCTGGCCGGCGGGGTCAGCACCAGCCGCCCGCTGATGGCGGCCCTTTCGGCCAGTAAAACGTCCCAGTTTTCGCAACCCTGCCAGAGTATGGCCTTGATCTCCCGCATGGCTTCCGGGCTGTAGGCGGCCAGCGTGCCGGCCAGGTGCGCCACATAAGCGTCCGTTTGTTCCACCGTCGGGAAAACCTCGGCAAAAAGTCCGTGGGTTTTGGCCCATTCCGCAGTGCGCCATTCGCCGGCATTAACAGCCAATTGGGAAAACGCCGATAAGCCCAGTTTTCGTTCCACCGCCGGCCCCACTACAAACGGCCCGATTCCTACGGCAAGTTCACTCAGTTTGATGGTTGCATACTGGCTGGCAATACAGTAATCCGTTGCCGCCGCCAGGCCCACGCCGCCGCCGATGGTTTTGCCCTGCACCCGGCCGATGATCAGCCTGGGGCACTTGCGCATGGCGTTGATCACCCGGGCAAAACCCATAAAAAAGGCTCTGCCTTCTTCAAAGGTCCGGATGGCCTGCAATTCATCAAAACTGGCGCCTGCGCAAAAGGTGCGGTCGCCTTCGCTTTGTAAAACAACCACGCGGGCGGAATCGTTTTGGCCGGCGGCTGAAATGGCTTTTTCCAGCTCGGATAACAGGTGTCCCGGCAACGAATTGTGGGCGGGATGGAAGAAGGTAACGGCAGCAATACCGTCATGCACTGTAGTGGTGATCCGGCCTTCTCTGGTTAAATCTGACATGCGGATTTTTGGTTCGGGTACAAATTTAGGCATTATTTCCTTAATGGGAAGGTGGATGTTTAATCTATTTGGTAACCAGTAAATAGCCTCTTAAAAAATCCTCATAAATTATATCATTAAATAATTGATTAATATTTAATATTGTTAAATTATTTGAAAAAATTAAAATGCATAAAACAATTTTGAGCCCCATTCGTTTCATTTTTGTCAATCACCCAAGAGCGTCGCTCCCCAATTTTAAAGCGGGTTTTAAAAATCCGTACTTATACCCAATCAGAGAATCGCTAAAAGGCAACTTTCTGCGGGCATCCGCCTGCGGAAGAGATCTGGAAATGCAGCCGCTGCTGCACGTCCGCGTAACCCTCTGTTCCACCCGGTGGGAATAGAACAAACCCTGTTTGGCGTATGGAAAAATTAAACTCGGGTATCCGCTCAAATCAGGTTTCAGTAACACAAACCGTACGTTTTTGCCGGTTCTTTTTGATTTTAGCATTTTTTCCTCTTCATTTGTTTTGCCAGCCGGTAAACAATATCATCGGAGATGTGGTCATGCCGGCGCCGAATGTGGCCGCGCTCGGAAAATACACCGATATGCCGGTGAGTTACTTCACCGGGATTCCCAGTATCGGCGTACCGGTTTACACGGTTTCGGAAGGACCTCTGAACCTGCCGGTTTCCCTGGGTTACCATGCTTCTGGTATCCGGGGGGGCGAAACGGCCAGTTGGGTGGGAACGGGATGGAGCCTGAGCGCGGGTGGGATGATCACGCGAACGGTTTTGGGAAAGCCTGACGAAGAAGGCTATTATCTAAATGGCGACGATCTGCATTATCCGAATAATATCGACGACAATATTATCGATGAAGTGGCGAGCGGAACAACGGACGCTGAGCCAGACCTGTTTTCTTTCAACTTTGCAGGATATTCCGGCAAATTTATGATCGATGCCGACCATACCGCTTTTTTTATCCCTCAGCAAGACCTCAAATTGGAAATCGACTTCAGCGACGATAACAAATTCAGGCGATTTACCATCACCGACCCCCAGGGAACCCGCTACATCTTTGGCAATATGCCGGGTTCCAGTTCCAATTCCGGTATAGAAAAAACAGCCACCCGATCGGCGCTGCATGAGCCCACTACCCAGGAATATTCTTCCTGGTACCTTGTCCGGATTGAATCGTTTGACCAAAACCACTGGATTAATTTGAGTTATACGGATGAATTTTATGGATATAAGAACCTTTCCACCTGCAATATTGCCATAACCTATTGTGAGTCGCAAGGAGCAGGAGGGATGGTTTATAACTCCACGTCCAGTTGCGGCGGAATTTACGACCTGTCGCTGGATCGCTACGTGATGGTCAACAATATTTATGGAAAACGCCTGACCGGCATCACGACGGGAAATACCTCCA
>CAZLEF010000102.1:0-23174 GCA_964558465.1 uncultured Lewinella sp.
TCCGGATATAAAAAACCAGCTACTGGAAATTAAAGTTCAAGATTCGCCGACAGTTGACTTAGGAAAATTTTCACCAGAAAAGGAAGAAATTATTATTGCTAAAAAAAATATTACAACATTCGATGTCCGTTATTTAATAGCTCTTACCAACCCTAAAACGGAGATTATTGAAGGCATAATTTTGTCTCCTGGCGAAAAATTAGGTGAATTATTTTCATATGTAAGTGACCAAAGTTATAAATGTCAGCGATCAATACCAATGTCTTTTTTTGATCAATTTAATAGACAATCCGTTTTTAATCCTATTTATAAAAATCAGAAGAAATTGGGACATTGAATGACTGCGAAATTTTAATTTCTAGCTCTTTTTCAAGCTGATAAATAATATTTAAATCCGTTATTTTATTTAATTTTATAACGATATCAATAATTTCTTTAGCAATATTAGATTTAATATCTGGCAATGGATATCTTTCAACATATTGCGAAAAATATCTCCTCCGCCCAGAATAAAGTTTATTATTAAAAACAAGATCATGGTACTGGGTCATTAATTTTGAATTAGCTACACCCTGTATTAACAATAACTTTTCAATATCAGTTGGTTTTTCTGCCACTATCCAATAACAGTTTCCATTAACTACTCGCCCGCTTGAATCAAAACAAAATCTTGGATGTGAACTTATATCAGGAAATACAAGTTTGGCTTTATCCCATAACACTGGATTTTGTGGGACCCATATTTCGAACCACTTTCTACCTGCATCTATTAAGTATTTTCTATTTTTTAATTTTTCTTCATGACTGTAAAGGTATTTTTTTGCCTTCGGGTATTTTTCGATATCTATTACTTGTTTTTTACCATTATTATCCATATGAGGGTATAAAACTCTTAATTTAATTTTGTCTAAAATCCCCCAAGGCACAATGTTTTCTTGAGACAATAAATCTCTTAACAGGGTCTCTTCGGGAATATCATCTCCAAGTTGATCCCATTTATCGCTAATAAAAATACTATCTGCAGTTGTTTTTATTCCAACTCTGACTTTAAACAAATCGCCTACTCTACAAGCTGCGTTTTTATCAATCAGAGAAACCCAATAGGATTCTTTCATCGATAATAATTCCCATGGCTTCCCAGAACCAGGATCATATTTCAGAAAGCCTTCAGTTTTTTGATATTTTTTTGTCCCAATTTTAAAATAACCAGGTCCATCTGTGTACAGTACTTCAAATATATTATTAACTTTTTTACTTTCTCCTTTATACCCATTAAGTTCTTCATAAATTTTAAGAAATTTAGTTTTTGATTCATGAATTTTTAACCTTTTTCGTTTTTTACCAATAAAGATTGCAGGCAAAACGGCTGCATCAAAAAGTTTTGTATCGCCTAAATCAATAATTTCAATAATTTCATAATTATCACTTAAGAATTTCCTGATGCTTTCTCCACCCTTTGTAGATAGATAACGATTGGAAGTTATCACGCCAAGAATCCCTCCTTCTTTAAGGCTTTCTGTCATTGCCATTAAAAATGGATAATATAAATCAACCCTCCCCTTTAAATTAAATTTAGCGGCTAATTTTTGCGCCTGCATTGCCCCAAGGATCTGGGTTCGGACGTATGGGGGATTGGCAATGACAATATCAGCGGATTCATTAACAAAATCTAATATTTTATCCGCCTTAAAATCTAAAGATAATTGAGGCTTTACAATAGTGACTGCCTCAAGGAAATCTCCAATAACAAAATTTGAATTATGGGGGTACGCTGACCAAAATCTTTTATGTGCTTTCACAATGAATTCTTCGTTTAAATCATATCCAGTTATTGAAAATGAAAGATTTTGAGGTGACAACACATTCGCCATTGCCATCAACAATTCTCCGTCTCCACAAGCTGGATCAAGAACCTTTAAATTTTTTCCTGTTGGATTAATTAATCCATTGATCCTTTTAGCCAAGTACTCCGCAAGTTCTGGTGGAGTAAATGTAGCTCCAAATTGCTTAACGTTTTCATTAGAGTGCTTAATCATAACCCGAAACTTTCACCAAAGATACTTAAAGTCATCAAATTTTAGTCAAAATCGTTTCACCTTTTCAAAGGTTTCCATCAAGATTTCTCCTCGGTATATTGTTCAGTTCCATTTAACTTACCACTGCCAATGCAAATATAACTCATATTTTTCCTAGATTACACTGATATTTTGTTATAGTGAACCTAACCAATCAATAAAGTGAATTAATAAATTTCGGAAGGAGCCGTCAAAAATCTCGAATAGATCGAATAGATCAATCGAATGCATAATTTATTTTTTAAATTGCTTTCCCGAAAGTATTTCTTAATAAACTAAGAAGCTTTACGGGTTTTATACTTAATTCATTGATAAACAGAGTTTTATTTATATGAAAAAAGAATAGAGTTACCATATTTGACCTAGCTGAAGAATTGGGTGTTTCCGGTTCAACAGTTTCAAGGGCGTTAAACGACCATTACAGCATCGGCAAAAAAACCATCAAAGCCATTAAAAAACTGGCCAGCGAACGGGGTTACAGCATCAACAACATTGCCGCCAGCCTGCGAAAACAACAAACCAACAACATTGGCGTACTCGTTCCGCGCATCAACCGGCCTTTTATTTCTTCATTGATCAGCGGCATGGAAGAAGCCGCCCAGGAAGCGGGTTACAATGTGCTGATTTCTCAATCGCACGACAACAGCCAGCGCGAAATTGAAAATATCAACGCATTTTTCGATAGCCGGGTCTGCGGCCTGATTGTCTCCCTGGCCATGGAAACCAAACAATACGATCACTTCGAGCGGTTTCTGAAAAACAATACGCCGGTTGTTTTTGTAGACCGCATCCCCGGGGAGTTTGAAGGGTATAAAGTGGCCATCAACAATTTTAATTCGGGTTTCAAAGCCACCAGGCACCTCATCGAACAGGGATGCAGGCGCATTGCGCTTTTTGGCGGGGCCCGGAACCAGACCATCTATGCAGAGCGAAAACGGGGGTATCTTGCGGCTTTGCAGGAAGCCGGTCTGCCTGTTGACGAATCCATCATCCTGGAAGGAAATATCCTCAGCGCCGATGAGGGCGCCAAATGGACGGCCTACCTGCTGGGGCTCCAAAACCCACCCGACGGTATTTTCTCCACCAATGATACCGCCGCCGTCAGCGCCATCCAATACGCCAAATCCGTTGGGGTCAGGATACCCGACGAACTGGCTGTGATCGGGTTCAACAACGACCCGCTTTGCCTGATCGTCGATCCGCCCTTGTCCTCCGTCACCCATCCGGCCATGGATATGGGTAAACTGGCCGTGGAACAGATCATCAGGATCATGGAATCCGCGGAGCCCGTTCCGGTCCAGACCATCACCCTGGAAACAGAGGTCATCGCGCGGGCATCTTCATTGAGGAACCGGCAGCGCACCGCCACTGGAACAACCCATGAATCCAGTTGATCCAACAAGTTTCGCAATCGATTGCGGGACCAGAAAATATTTGAACATCCTGGCGGTATCCGGCCACCGGGCTCCGCAAAACTAACCCCGCAATTCTTTTTTCAGGATTTTTCCGGTTGCAGTCATCGGCAGGGCGGCCATAAATTCGACAACCCTCGGGTATTTGTACGCGGCAATATGTTCCTTGGTCCAGGCGATCAAATCCGCTGCCGTAAGGTTATATCCCGGTTTCAGCACCACACAAGCCTTGATCTCCTCCCCCATTTCCTCGTCGGGTATGCCGATGACCGCCACCAGCGAAACCGCCTCGTGTTTGATGATCACTTCCTCCACTTCCCTCGGGTAGACGTTGAGCCCGCCCCGGATGATCATGTCTTTGGTCCGGTCGACAATAAAATAAAAACCTTCTTCGTCTTTGACCGCGACGTCGCCGGAATGCAACCAACCGTCGACGATGGTTGTTTCATTGGCTTCCGGCTTGTTAAAATAGCCTTTCATCACATTGTGCCCCCGGTAAAGCAATTCCCCTTTTTCACCGACGGGTACCTCCTTGCCGTTTTCATCCACCAACTTCACTTCCACACCCCAGACAGGTTTACCGATGGACCCGGGTTTGCGGCCGAGTTCAAGGTCGTTGAAAGTGACGACCGGCGAGCCTTCCGACATGCCGTATCCTTCCAGGATCTGCACGTCAAACCGCTTTTCAAAATCCTCGAGCACTTTTACCGGCAGGGAAGCGCCCCCGGATACAGCGACCCTGAGGTGAGCGGCAATGGCAGCATAGTCAAATTTCTCCTCCTTGTAATTCAGCAACCCCCAATACATCGTGGGCACGCCCGCAAAAATGGTGATTTTGTGTTTTTGCAGGAGTCCGAATACCGCTTCGGCCTCAAATCTGGGCAGGAGGATGCTTTTCACACCCCTGTAAAGTCCTGCGTTCATCAGGGTGGTCATGGCAAAAATATGGAACAAAGGCAGTACGATCAATTGGGTATCCGTATGGGTTGTTTTGAACAGATCGGCGGAAAGGATGGCGTTCAGCATCAGGTTGGAATGTGTCAATTCGGCGCCTTTCGGGTGTCCTGTCGTTCCGGATGTATAAATGACCACCGCCGTATCTTCGGCGCCGGTCCGGACCGTTTCAAAAACAGGCGATTGTCCTGCCATCAGGCCGGCCAGGGTGGGCGCACCTTCGATGGCCGGCGGCATCTCCGGTTTGGGCATGATCATAAAAAAATGTTCGCAACCGGCCGCTTCCTGGAAACCGGCGTACCCCATTTCGCCCATCGGCAACTCGGGGGCGCCCGCAAAACAAAAATAGGCCCTCGCTTCGCTATCCTTCAAATGGTAGGCGATCTCGTCTTTTTTCAGCAACACGCTCAGCGGCACCACCACGGCGCCGGCCTTCAGGATGCCGAAATAAATGATAGGGAAGTAGGGCAGGTTCAGGCAGCTCAGGGCCACCTTGTCGCCGGGCCGGATGCCTTTTGCCTGAAGTCCGTTGGCGACCATATTGGCCGCCGCGTTGACCTGGCTGAAGGTCAGGGTGGTGTCCATGAAGGTGTAGGCATCACGGTCGGGGTAACGTCTTGCGCTGTTTTCCAGGACGACGGAGAGGTTCAACATGGGTCAGGGTATTTTTGGTGAACGGATAATTTGGGTGTAAAGATAGGAATTTTGGCCTACGGTGGACGGTAGACGGTTAGGTTCCTGAGCGAAGTCGAAGGAGAGGGTGGAATTTGCATAGCTGGATTGTTTTTAATACATATACGGCATTTTATTGTACCTTGGTTTTTCCTAAATCCAGACCTGAGCACATGAATTTCTAAAACCTACCTTGTGGAAACAAAACTTCACTCCCGGCGCCACCCTTTTAAAATCAAATCCTGAATGAATTCCAATACCTTCAACAACGGCGTTCACTGGGGCATTATCGGCGCCGGCGACGTATGCGAAGTAAAAAGCGGTCCGGCATTCAACCGGATCGAAGGCTCCCGACTTGTGGCGGTGATGCGCCGGAACGGGGTTAAGGCTGAAGATTTTGCCCGCCGCCATAACGTACCCAAGTGGTACGACGATGCCGACCAACTCATCCACGACCCGGAGGTCAACGCCGTTTACATTGCCACTCCGCCAGACTCGCACGAATGGTACACCCTGAAAGCTGCAGCGGCAGGAAAACCGGTTTATGTGGAAAAACCGATGGCCCGCAGCCACCAGGAATGCCTCAATATGGTGTCGGCCTGCGAGAAGGCGGGCGTACCGTTGTTTGTGGCTTATTACCGCCGTTCGCTGCCGTATTTTCTGAAGATCCGGTCCTTGATCGAAGAGGGCGCTATCGGGGATGTCCGTTTTGTGGACATCCGGGTGCACAAACCCCTGCAACCCGATATCGTCGGCGCCAGCAGACAGGCCGACAACTGGCGGGTTTTCCCGGAAGTGGCAGGCGGAGGGTATTTTTACGATCTGGGGTCGCACCAACTCGACCTCATGGATTTCTATTTCGGCCCCATCGCCGAGGTCCGCGGACTGGCAGCCAACCAGGCCGGGGCTTATCCCGCAGAGGATATCGTTCTGAGCGCATTCAGGTTTGAGAACGGCATACTCGGCCAGGGAAGCTGGTGTTTTTCCACTTCGGCAAGTTCCGACCTGGAATTGACCACGATCTGCGGCAGCAAAGGGCAGTTGTCCTTTTCTTTTTTCAACAATTACCGGATCACCCTGAAACAGGACGGCCGGGAACCGGAAATTTTCACTATGGAAATGCCCAAACATATACAGCAACCCCATATCCAGTCGATTGTCGATGAATTGACCGGTAAAGGAACCTGCCCGGGTACCGGCGTTTCGGGGGCGCGGACGAACTGGGTGATGGGGGAGGTTTTGAAGGTTTATCCGCCTGAAGGGCGGATTAAAGGTTAAAGGATAGCTTTTAAAATCATGGATAATTTTGCCAAACTTCCCGTAAGTTATTGATAACAAATTAAATATGAAACATTTTTTTATTTTCACCACATAAGATACATAGAAAACATAAGTCATAATTGATCAATGCCAATGGCATTGATCAATTATGACGCTTCTATTGTGATCTATGTATCTTATGTGGTGAAAATATACCAATCGCGACAGGATGCGAAGCCATCCTGTTTACAATGTCAAACTATTTACATTCCCTTGCCCGTAGCCGCCCAATAAATGCCGCCGTACAGGTGTTCGAGAAATCCTTTGTCGCTGAATTTGGCGGGCAGGTGGCCCAATGCGGTGTAAAATGAGCGGCCGCCGTCGTAATTATGGTACCAGGCGATGGGGTGCAGGGCGCCCATGCCGTTGCCGATTTTTTGCCCCCATTGCACTTTGGCGTTGTAGGTAGATTCGTCGACCGAGATAATATAATTCAGGCCGGAGGTTTTTTCTGCGCCGAACTCGTACCATTCGTCCGTCCAGAGCTGGGAATCCGGCATAAATTCCAGGCCGGGAAACTTGCGGTCGAGCACTTTGAGCCGGGCCGTCTGGATGACCGGGTGGATATGGAACATCCGGCCCACCAGTTTGGTATACCATTCCCAGTCGTATTCCGTATCGGAAGCGCTGTGGATACCGACAAACCCCTTGCCCGCGCGGATGAATTTTTCGAACGCCGCCTGTTGCTCGTCATTCAGGATATCGCCCGTGGTATTGAGGAAGATAACGACCTGATATTGCTCCAGGTTCCGGTCGTTGAACCGTGCGGGGTCCTCGTGCCAATCTACGTCGAAGAAATGCCGGTCGGCCATGGCGCGGATGGCGTCCACCCCTTCGTTAATGGATTCGTGATGGAACCCGTTGGTTTTGGTAAACAACAGGGCTTTGAACTGTTTGTTCTGAGAAAAACCCGTCAAAGCCATGAATAAACCTGCCATCAGCAGGGCGTTTTTCAAGATCTTGCAATTCATGATTGATTTTCGTTTTGAAACCGTGAAAATAAGGGAATTTTAAGGTTAAAGGTTAAAGGTTAAAGGATGAAGGTTAAAGGGTGAAGGTTTAAGGGTGGGCTCCGTTTCACTTTAGGGCGATCCTTTTTTTCTTCCGGGCGGCTTTGTAGATCGCCTCGATATAGAGCATATCTTTCAGTCCTTCCTCGCCGGATGCTTTGACCGGCGTATTGTTTTTGATGTTCAACGCAAAGGCGTCCATTTGCGCCGTCTGCTGCCGGTGGGTATATTCTCCCATCGACTTATCATTGACAAATGCTGCAAGCGGCCCGTAGTGATAAGCCGCGTCTACCCCGTAAACGCCGCTTTCGGAAGAAACGCGCAGATAATTCTCCCGCGCCACATAGCTGGTGGTGCAATTGGCCACTGCCCCGCTGGGGAATTCCATTTGCCAGAAGATGGTTTCTTCCATGCCCGGCAATTTATCCATGATCGTTTTGAAACTCTGGGCGGTCACGGAAACGGGTTCTTCTCCTGTGGCGTAACGGATCCCTTGCAGGCAATAGATGCCGATATCCATCATGGGGCCGCCGCCGGAGAGTTTGGGGTCGGTGAATCGCCAGTTGGGGCTGTTGACGCCATAGAAGGAAAAGCCGGCATTGACCATTTTGACTTTCCCGTACACCTTTTCGCGGCTCAGGCGGGCTACTTCCTGGTGAAACGGGTCGTATTGCAGGCGATAGCCGATCTGAAGTTTTTTACCTGCCTTTTCACAGGCCTCGATCATTTGTTTACAACGATCGGAAGAGATTTCCATCGGTTTTTCACAAATGACGTGTTTGCCGGCCCTGGCAGCGCGTTCAGCGAAGGGCAAATGCAAGGAGTTTGGGGTGGCTACGTATACGATGTCGATATCCGGATTGTCGGCGATTTTATCGAAATTGTCGTAGTTGTAAATATTTTTATCGGGCAGGTCGTATTTCTTTTTCCACTCCTCTATCTTGGAAGGCGTACCCGTCACAATGCCGGCAAGGCGGCAGTGTTCGGTGAAGGCCAGGGAAGGCGCCAGTTGGTGGGTGGCATAACTGCCCAGGCCGAGCAAAGCGACACCCAGTTTGGTTTCCGGGCGGGTGGCCATACCGAGTACGGAACCGGGTACAGCCAAAACAGCGGCGGTCTGGGCGCTGATGCGGAGGAAATTGCGGCGGTCGATCGAATGTTCAAACATGGTCTCAGGTTTTGGATGAATGGAAAATCCGGGTTGTTGTTTGCCCGGAGCCAAAATAAGAAAATTTGGGCCAAGTGCAGAAATTCGGTTTTAATTTGCTTGCGTGGTCGTAAAAAGTGGTATGTTTCGGTTGTACATCCGTTAAAATTATTCAATCTCGATTCATTTTGATCAAAATTAAAAAAAAATGAAACTTTCAGCCGCCGCTGGTTTTGCACTTGCATTTATGATCGCAGCCTGCCAAAACCAGGCCGGGACGGAATCCGAAACCGCCAACGGTTCGGAAAAGGCGGTGACATTGAAATTGAATTGGGAAACCGAAACTTTATTAACCACTTCAGAATCTGTCATTTACGACAAGGATCGGGATGTCGTTTTTGTCTCTTGCATAAACGGCGAAGGGGAGGGTAAAGACGGAGATGGTTTCATAGCAAAAGTGAGCCCGGACGGAAAAATCATGCAGGCCGGCTGGGTTGCCGGTTTGAATAATCCAACTGGGTTGGGCATTTTCAACGGCCGGCTTTATGTGGCCGATATCAACGAAATTGTGGAAATTCACATCGACAGTGCCCAAATTGTCGCTAAATACCCGGTGGAAGGCGGACAATTCCTCAACGATATCGCCGTGGACGCCACCGGAAAGGTATACGTCAGCGATTCCGAAACCGGCAAAATTTCTGTCCTGGAAAACGGCAAGGTTTCCACCTGGACCGACGGAATCAAAGGCGCCAACGGCCTGTTGGCAGAGGGTGATCAAATGCTGGCGCTCTCCTGGAACGACAAAACGCTGTTCGGCATCGACATGACGACCAAGACCCGGACAATCATAGCCGAAGATCTTGAGGGTCCGGACGGCGTGGAAGCGCTGGGCGGCGGCGCCTACCTGGTATCAAGTTGGGCGGGCATGCTGCATTATGTGGCGCCCGGGGGGAAGATTCAGTTGCTGCTCGATACCCGAGCGGATAAAACCGGAGCCGCTGATATTGATTATATTCCGGAGAAACGGCTGTTGCTTGTGCCGACGTTTTACCGGAATTCGGTGATGGCGTATGAGGTGGGAGAGTGAGAGATTGGGTGACTTGGTGACTTGGAGACTTGGTGACTTGGAGACTTGGTGACTAGGTGAGGGGGAGACTTGGTGACTTGGCGAGGGGGCCCTTTTGCATTTTACGCTGAGATCAGATTATTAAATTCAAAATGTAAAATGCAGAATGCAAAATGAAAAAGTTGTCGCTACTCCACCACAATCTCATCCACCAGCATGGTGGCGGGGCGGCCCGCGCCGGGATGCCAGGCCGGGGTATTTCCGATGGAATGCGCCACCACTTTCACGTAGCGGGCCCTGCGAGGCTCAAATTCAGCGATAAAATCCCGTTGTTGCCCGCCGTATTGGTCAATGGGCAAGGTGTTTTCCAGATCAGCGACGCGCTCGAACCGTTTGCCGTCGGTGGAAAGGAAGTATTCTACCCTTTTCGGCAGGATGCGTAGCCAGAATGCGTACTGGAAGAAAGCGGTTTCGATGCGGCGCACTTTTTTCGCTGTTTTCAGGTCAATCACCACCTCAAGATTTTGTCCACCTGACAAGGCCAGCCAATTATAGGCGTAGTCGTGGCTGCCGCGCACACCGTCGGTGAGCATCCGGGCGGCGTTTTCGGGGAGGCGGGCGGCGTCGGGGCTCTTGAATGCCGCTTTTTTTCCATAGGCCAGGTGTTCATTCATACCCTGAGAAAGCAGCCGGTAATTTGCTGCCCGGTATTCTTCCGGCGAAGTACTCCACTCTTTGACCTGGGTGACGCCTTCGCGGATGCACAGGTCGGTGAAAGGGTCGATTTTGGCCCTGATCCGCGTAGCGGCCTCCCATTTTCCGTTCACTTTCTGGAACAGGCCCCGGTCTCCCGTAAACCGTTTTTTGGCCTGCTCGATGGCCGCGTATTCCAGCGGCAGGCGGGCGATCCGCACCCGTTCCAGCAGTTCGGGCGATCCGGCAACGGCAGCCTCGGCTTCGTCGTACAACCGTTCGTAACGCGCCCATAACTCCGGGGTGAGGTAGCTGATCTCGGCTTCCCAGGGGCTGCCAAAGATGCGGAGCGGTTTTCCGGACCGCAGCAGGGCTTCCCGCATTTCGTCGATGTATTTCCGGATCGGCTTCCCGGCGGCGCCGTAGTAGCCGTCGAGGAAATCGTTCATGAGGGAATCGGCGTCGGCATAGGGGTCCCACAGCAATTTGGAGATCAGGTAAGCGCGCAGGGCTGCAAACTCGCCGCCGACCTCGCGATTGCCTTGTTCAAACATGGCCGTCACGCCGTGTTCCGCAAAAAACTGAATATTAGGTTGCAGTACATGCAGGTTGGGAAAAGGGCTGATGAGGTGGTTGAACTGGATGACATAATCCCAGACGATGATGTCTTTTGCGATTTTACCCCATTCCTCCACATCGCGTTGAAAACTGGCGGAAGTGGAATCTTCCGCGATCGGTTTGTCGCGGTTGACCTCGATGCTGCAGAGCATGATGTTGACGTTTTCGCGGGGGCGCAGGGTTTTTGGCGCTTTGCGCCCGTATTCGTACGCCAGGGTGGAGATCATTTTGTCGGGAAACCGGTCGGCTACCTGGTTGACAAAATGGAGGATCGACCCGGAGGGCGAACCTTCCCGTTCGTCTATTGCCCGGCACTGGTCGCAGGTGCAGTAATCGCGGTTGTCGTTCTGGCTGACCGACCAATAGGTGGCGCCGGGATTTTGGGCGATCTTCTTTCGCAGGTTCTGAACGGTGATCTCCAGCGCCCTGGCGTTTGTCAGGCAGAGCTGGGTGGGCATTCGTTTGCCCCTGACCTGGGCGTAGTATTCAGGATGGTCTTTGAAGTAAATTCCAGGCGGAACCAATTCGTTGAAGGTATGCACCCACATGCCCCAGTCGGGCCGGCCGCCGTCGGGGTCGTGGTCGAGTTTGTGCCAGTCGGTGTATTCCGCGTCCCAGGTGACGCGGTAATGGGTATCCCTGAAGGTGATCACGGGTACCTGGCGGTCGTCGATCTTACCCAGTTCGATGCGGTCCCGTTTCGGAATGATTTTGACCTTCGGGCTGTACATCCGGCAGCCGAGGTATTTTTCCAGGAAGGTATACACCCCGTACAGCGTGCCTTTTTCGTTTCCGCCGGCGATGATCAGGCGGAGGCTGTCGGTGCGGATGACAAAGCCGTCTTCTTTGAGGGTATTGAGGTCGATGCCGCGGTCCAGTTGATCCAGGCGTTCATTTTGGCCCAGGACGATCTCATATGGGCTGGTTCCTTTATTCACTGCAATGACCGGCAGGGCTGCCCCGGAGATCTGCAGGAGGTAGTCCTGGAGGACCTCCGACGCCCTGATTTCATAGGGAGACGCTGCGGCGGGCAGGATGATGCGGTAGCGAGTCGCGCCGTTTTCCGCAAGCACGATTGGCTGCTGCCCGAAGGCTGACTGTACAGCAAGGAACAGACAAGCCAAATGAAAAACCTGGGTAAAACAAAAGGATCTTTGAAAACCTTGCATCATGCGACGGATTAGTGAAATTGTCTGTACAATCATTCAACCATAAAAATTAAAATAGGTCATGGCAATATTGAATCCGGCGTGGCTCAACACCGCGCCCGCGGCATTCATCACCAGGACAAACCGCGCAAGGCCAAATACAAGAATCAGACCGGCTCCCAGTTTCCAATCAAAACTCAAAACCCGCGACCAGGCCTTTCGAACCATTTTTCTAAACTCATTAACTATCCGGCCTTTCCGCTCAACGCCTTCCGCCCATCCGCCACCTTATTGCCCGCCGCCATACTGCTGAGCAGCGAAATCGTCACCTGGTCGCCGTCAAACACGCAGGTCAGCAAGTCGCCGTGCACGTTTTCGATGTACTTCCATTGCAGTGCCAGGGTGTTTTCATTTTGCCAGGCGGCGCAGGCTGCAATTTTAGTGGGTACACTGGTGCGGAATGGGAGGGAAAACAAACCTTTTTCCTTTTTCTCATTGCCGGCGGCGACCCACCGGCCCAGGCCACAATCGATGGTTTGGCTTGATCCGGCGCCGGTCAGCGTGACCCGGCAGTTGTTCCCGTTCAATTGGAAAACAATCGACTCCAGGCCCCAGTCATTGGGCGCCAGTTTGTAGGATTTTCCGGAAATCCCGGCGGCCATCGAGGAATTCATGATAACCGGGAGAGGTTTCAGGGCCAGTTTTTCCAGGTCCGCCTTGAGCAGGTTGTGTTCGGCTTTGTTCTTCGGCAACCGGCCTTCCTGCATGGCGGGCAGGAGGTTTTCCCAGACGAGGGTCATGGATCGCTGCAGGTCGAAACTTTCGGCGGTGATGGCCACTACGGCGTCCATCTGGGGGATCACGATGCAAAACTGGCCGAAAGCGCCGTCGCCCCGGTAGAAGCCGGGTTCGGGTTTGCAGCGCCAGAACTGGTATCCGTACCCCTGCGACCAATCGTTGTCGCCGCCCTGCGAAGTCGTTTGTTTTTTGGTGGCGTCTTCCACCCATTGGGCCGGGAGCAGTTGTTTGCCGTTCCACATGCCTTTTTGCAGGTACAACTGGCCGAATTTGGCGATATCTTCCGTTCGAACCCGCAGGCCGAAACCGCCCACGGAGATGCCCTTGGGGTCGGTTTCCCAGTCGGCGCCCTCAATGCCGAGGGGTTTGAACAGCCGTTCCGACAAAAAGTCCAAAACCGTCCGGCCGGTCAGCTTTTGCACGATGGCCGACAGCATATAGGTAGCCCCGGTGTTGTACAGGAAATGAGAACCGGGCGCATGTTCCACCGGAACGGAGAGGAAAGCCTTTGCCCAGTTATCGTGGCCGGCATCGCGGATGGATCCCATCGTATCTACCGCATGGCCGGTATTCATGGTGAGCAAGTGCCTGACCTTCATGGCGGCGAGGTTGTCGCTCATCCCGGCGGGCAGATCATCCGGGAAAAAGGAGATCACGGGGTCTTCCACCGTCAACTTCCCGTCGGCCACCGCCATACCGACCGCCGTGGAGGTGAAACTTTTGCTCAGGGAATAGAGCGTATGTTTCAATTCCGGCGCAAAGGGCGACCACCACCCTTCTGCCACCACATGGCCGTGCCGCACCAACATGACGCTGTGGAATTCGAGGCCGCTTTTGTCTACGGCGTCCAGGAACCGGCGGATGGCCGTGGAAGAAATCCCCTGTTTTTCGGGCGAACTGCGCGGCAAAAACCGGCCGGCTGGTAAATATTGACCCGGAAACGCCTCCAGGCTGCCCGGGAACGTGGTGACAATTCCGACGCCGAGGGCGCCGAGGCTGATTTGGCGGATGAAGGTTCTGCGGTTGGTGGACATGGTGGATGGATGGTTTGGATGGTTTGAATGGTTTGGAGTGGTTTGGCTTCGCCCGCCGAAGCTTCAGCGTAGGAGGGGATGGTTTGGGGTTTGGGGTTGCGAATCAAGGGTTCATTTTGGTTTATTGTGGTTCATTGTTGTTTGGCGCCGTTAAACTGCAACGAATAATTCAAATCAAGGGTTCAATGCAGTTCAATATGGCCTCGCCCGCCGGAGCCTTCTCCGACCGACGAACCACGCACGGCGTGGGAAGTTGATGGCGTAGGTGGGTTCATATAGGTTAACGTCTGCCAACAATAATAAACAATTATAAACGATCATGAACGACAATAAGCCATCCGAACTCAAGGCTGATGAAACGCCTCTGAAATAAACGCCAGGACGGTCGGCAGCGCCTCCCGCCAATAGGTCCAGTTGTGGGCGCCGTTGCGGACGCGGTACTCGTGTTTGATCTCTTTTTTGCGCATGGCGATATGGACCAGGGCGTTGCCTTCGTACAGGAAATCGTCGTCGCCGCAATCGATGTACCAGCGGACGGAACGGACATCTTCCACTTTCAGGGTATCCAGCAAGGCTACAGTGCTATATTGGTTGTAATAGGATTCGATTTCGGCGTCGGTGTAGGTTTTGTCGCTGCGCCTGCCCAACCAGGCTTTGGCGTCTTCCAGGTTCAGCGGTCCTGTGGCGGCGCTGAGCGGACATGCGGAAGAGAACAATTCCGGGTGATGCAAGGCATAAATAAAAGAACCGCCGCCGCCCATCGACAAGCCTGCCACTGCCCGGTAACGTTTGTCTGTTTTGATCCGGTATTTTTTTTCTACGTGGGGCATAAATTCTTTAAAGAAAAAATCCTCGTAGTTCCAGGTCCCTTTGGGGTCGTTAAAATACCCGCGCTGGCCCGTATTGGCGTCGGGCATGATGATGACCATCGGAGTGGCGGTTCCTTCGCGGATGGCTTTGTCGGTGATGTGCTGGACTTCGCCGAACTGCACCCAGCCGGTATGGTCGTCGCCTCCGCCGTGCAACAGGTACAATACCGGATAACTGCGTTTGGAAGTCTCGTAATCCGGCGGCAAATAAACGGCGTATTTGCGTTCCATATTCAGGATCTTGCTGGGCAGGCTGAGGTCGTCCATCACCTGGCCGGATTGGGCGGAAAGCGCGGCTGCAACAAAAAAAGCCGTGAAAACGGAAACAGTTTTTTTCATGGTTGGCATTGTCTAAAGTTGGAAGGGCAAGATAAAAAATTTTTAAAAAATCCCTCCTCAAAATTTACAACTTCGCAGGAGGCATCGCTGCCGGAATGAGTTTTATCAGTGTCAGCGATGACTTTCAGCAGAAAAAAACCACCAAAAGGTTATTTACTTTGCCGGTAAATGCCTGAAATTCCTCCAATTGGGGGGTGTATTTATTTATCAAAAACCAACTTTTATGCAAAAAGTAATCACTACAGGTTTGACCGCAGGCGCGATCTTGCTGGCCCTGAGTTTTGGGATGTTGTATCTCACGATCCTGGTATTTCCGGGTATTGCGGAACAATATTACAACCCGGTTTTCCGGTCAGGAGGCGACCGGAATGTATTCTTCTATATCCATCCTTTTATATTGGGTTTGGCGCTGGCGTGGTTCTGGGAGCGCTTCAAAGGCCAGTTTTCAGGATCTTTTCTGTTGCGCGGGCTCGAACTGGGTTTTGTGTATGCCATCGTGGCGATCCTGCCGGCCATGTGGATCACTTTCAGCGCCATCGACGTTTCCCTGACAATGGTGCTCACCTGGCTGCTTTATGGATTTGTTCAGGCCGCGGTTGCCGGGGTCGTTTTTGCCAAATGGAACCCGTGAGAAATGTAAAATGCAGAATGTAAAATTCAAAATTAAAAAGTCGCGGCAATCCGTATTTTTGAATTTTGCATTTTACATTTTAACTTTTACATTTCTCAATACTCCCATTCATCAAGGTATTTCACAAATATCTTGGCGAGGTTGAGTGCGTCGTCGATACCGCGGTGGGGTTGGCCGGTGAAGTCAAAACCTTCGACCGAGACGGCCGATTTCAGTCCGCGGGTACGGCCCAGGCGTTTCATATCGTGGTACTGCCGTTTGAGGTTGATGTGCGGGGTTGTCCAGTCAGATTCAATCCGGTGGAGTTGGCAATCCTGCACCAGCATTTTGCGGTCGAAATTGCCCCAGGAGCAGAGCAGGTAATCTTCTTCGTCGTCGAATATGCCCGCCCAGTCCTGAAAATCGTCGATGACTTTGGGGAAAATCGCGGCCCGGTTGATCTTTTCCTGTTCGATGGTGGTGAGTTGGCGGCAGAACAACGACAAATTCGGGTTGATCACCGGTTTGACGAACCGGTTGAAGGTATCTTCCACTTCGCCGAAAGAGTTGATGCGAACGGCGCCGATCTCTATGATTTCCTGCACCATATTGGGTGGTTTTCCTTCCCAGCAGGTGGCCTCGAGGTCAAAAATGATAAAGTTCATCTGCTGATTTAATTGGTTCGATTGGTTCGATTGGTTCGATTGGTTCGATTGGTTCGATTGATTCGATTCCTCAAATCAACGCATCAACAAATCAACAAATCAACAATTGATTCGATTGAATCCTTCTCTAAATAAAAAAACCTACCCAACCTCCTCCACTTCCTCAATCTTTTTCCACCGGATCTTTTTCTGGAGGTCATAATTTTCCAGCCGGTTGTGGTAGTAGTACAAAACCGTGAAACTGTCGCTTACAATTTCACCTTTTTTATTAAAACGCAGGGGTTTTCCTACGTGGAAATTACCCAGTCTGGTAATGCCGTCCTCCACCAGTTTTTCAAGGTCAAACCGGATCTGGGGCGACAGTTTGATCTCATCTTTTTTTTCCATTTCAAAAAGGGCGTCCCGCAGTTGTTCGATCACGTCATAGAGTACTTCTTTCGGAAAAACGTAATCGTCGTCGGGCAGCCGCAGCACGCCGTACAGGTCAAGCCGGCTGTTTTGCTGTTTGAGGATCTCAAACGCGGCAAAGGCCACCAGGTGGCTGGTCAATACCAGGTTATCCCTGGCATAACGTTCCACGATCTTTTCTGCCAGCATGATGGTGTACTCCGATTCGCGCTGGAGATCCTGGGTAACCTCGCCGTTGGCCATAAAATAACCCTTGATATCCACTTCTCTGCCCTGCCGGTCAAAGCTGCGGCCTTCGGCGTCCACCGGATTGCCCAGTACGTCGAGCGGCTGGCCGAAGGAGAGGGTGATCTCATTGGCTTTGGAAAAAAGTTGCCAGACAAATTTCATGATCTGCCAGGGGCTGTCCGATTCATCCTGCAAATGAAAATAACGCTCCTGCCCTGTTTGGCGGAGGTGCTGTTCGATGAGGAATTTGGCCTCCAGGACAAAATGGTACCCCAATACCAGCGGCACAATAAATACTTTGGTTGATTTCCCTTGCTGGAACAACGCCCGCTGGGCCTCAACGGTACTGCTGAGCAGGCCCAATTTCAGTTTGGTCTCCAGGGCGCCCGCCCGTGAACGGGTGCCGCCAGGGAAAAAGAGGCTGTTGACCCCCCGCTGGATAGAGAGATTGGACATAGCCTTGAGGGTTTCCAGATAAATGGCGTTTTTTTTGCGCCGGTCAACCCGGTAAGCCCCCAGCCGGTTCATAAAATAAGCCGTGTAACCGGTATTGTACAAATTGAGGCCGGCGCCGTAAGAAAAGGACGGCAAACTCATAAAGGTGTCCATGGCGTACCCGATCAGAATGGAATCCAGGTTGCTGAAATGGGTTGGCGCTACCACGACCACCCCTTTTTTCATCAGGGAACGCACCTCTTCTATATGCCCTCTGACCAGCAGGCGGTCCATCAGGCTGTATTTGCTGCCGAAGATCCGCCCCCAGTTCCTGCCTGCGGCGGTGTTGAGCAACCGGGTAAAAAACAGGGTCAGAAAACGGCGGGCGAACAGGAAGGTTTTGATGCGGAATGAACCGACAATCTCTTCAGAATAACGGTGAACGATCTGCTGAAGGATCTCTTCGTTGATGGGTCGGGCTTCCTCTTCAGTTTTGTCAAGGCCGCCTTTGATGAGTTTTTGACGGATGCGTCTCCAGAATTGGCGCTCATTGGGCGGGTCCACTTTCCAGGGTTCTTCTTTTAAACGAATGCGTTCCTGATAGATCGTTTTGGCAATTACATCTCCGATTTTATTGCCGTTGAGTTTCAGCAAACGGGCCACCGTGAACTGGTCCAATTCTTCGATGAACTTTTCCCGGTCTTCACTCAGCCTGTAGATCGGCCAGTCCTCTATATTGGGGATGACGGGCGGGTAGAATTTTTTGTCTTCGGACATCCTTATTTGATTTCTGAAGAAGGAAATTTGATTGTTTGGGTTGTTTGGGTTGTTTGGGTTGTTTGGATTCGTAGAATAAATCAGAATATTTCAATCAATCGAATCAATTGTTTATTCGTTTATTTGTTGGCATCGGTTTCGAATCAATCGAATCAATCGAATCAATCACATCAATCGAATCAATCGAATCAATCGAATCAATTATTTTGGTTCCTCAACGCTTTCAACACGTCATCAATAAATTTCAGCATCTCCTTCCGGCCTTCCCGTTTGCGGGCCGAAGTGACAAACTCGGCCGGCAGGGTTTCCCAGCTTTCCAGGATGGCTTTCCGGATCAGATCCAATTGTTCCTGGATTTTGGATTTGGTCAGTTTATCCGCTTTGGTAAAGGCGATGACAAAAGGGACTTCGTTTTCGCCCAGCCAGTTCATGAACTCCAGGTCGATGGCCTGAGGCGGTACATTGATGTCCAGGAGTACAAATGCACACACCATTTCCCGCCTTTCCAGCAGGTAGTTTTCGATCATTTTGCCGAATTCGGCGCGTTTGGATTTGGCGATCCGGGCGTATCCGTAACCCGGCAGATCCACCAGGTACCACCGGTCGTTGATCGAGTAATAATTCAGGCTCTGGGTCTTTCCGGGTTTGCCGGAAGTATGCGCCATTTCGTCTCTGGCGCAGAGCATATTGATCAATGAGGATTTTCCAACATTGGAGCGGCCGATGAAGGCAAATTCGGGCCAACCTTTTTTCGGACAATGTTTCAGATCGGGAAAACTACCCACAAATTCCGCTTTCTCAATTTCCATCCGGGTACATTCTTTAAAAACCTGCAAGATAATCGTATTTTTTTGCGCAATTGCAGATAAAAGTGCCCATCCAGGTATTTTTCTGCCGCCCGCCTGCGTTATTCCGGTAAAAGCCAAACAATGAATAAGCAAATCCTCTTCACGCTTCTTTTCGGGATTTTGACCTTCTCCTCCGTTTACAGCCAGCTCCGCATCGGCATTCGCGCAGGGGCGAGCACGGAAAATCTGGATCCCGAAAATTTCAACGTCATTCAAAACGGGGTCGAACAACTCAACGTAGCTTTGAAAGACGCCAAGTACGGTGTACACGCCGGATTGGTGATCCAGGCCAGGATCAAGAATTTCCTGATCCAGCCCGAGATCCTGCTCAACTCCAACAGTGTCGATTTTGAAGTGGAAGACCTCCAGAACCCGGGTTCTGTGATCAAGGAAGAAAAATACCAGTACCTGGATATCCCGGTGCTGCTGGGTTATAAACTCGGCCCGCTTCGCCTGCACGCCGGTCCCGTCGGCCATGTCTACCTCAACAGCACCACCGAATTGACCGATTTCGACGGCTACAAACAGGATTTTAAGACAATGACGCTCGGTTGGCAGGGCGGCCTGGGACTCGATATCTGGAAACTGATGATTGACCTGCGCTACGAGGGCAACCTCAATAAATTTGGCGACCATATCCGGTTCGGCAATACCAGTTACGAATTCGACCAGACACCCGCGCGGTTTTTATTTTCGCTGGGCTTTATGTTTGGGAGTCAGAAGTAGTTGATGATGGTTTGGGGTTGTTGGGGGTTGTTTGGGGTTGTTTGGGGTTGTTTGGGGTTGTTTGGGCGTTACGAAACCATCCCAAACCATCCCAAACCATCCAAACCATAAAAACCATCCCAAACCATCCCAAACCATCCAAACCATCCCAAACCATCCCCTCCTACGCTAAAGCTCCGGCGGGCGAAGCCAAACCATCCCCTCCTGCACTCTATCGAGCTTCGGCGGATGAAGTTACTGTGCAATCTGCCGGACAAACTCCCAGGCCACAACCCCCACGCAGACTGCGATATTAAGGGAATGTTTGGAGCCGGTCTGGGGTATTTCAATGGCGCCGTCGACAATGGCCATGACTTCTTCGCTGACGCCATTGACTTCGTTTCCGAACACCAGCGCATACGCCTGCCCAGGCGATACCCTGAAATCCAGGAGCGAAACGCTGCCTTCCGCCTGTTCCACTGCAATGATGCGGTAGCCCTTTTCTTTCAACGCCAGGATGGCTTCCACCGGATTTTGGTGGAATTCCCAGGGCACGGTTTCCGTGGCCCCCAGGGCGGTTTTCAGGATCTCCCGGTGGGGCGGTACGGCCGTGATGCCGCAGAGGAAGATTTTTTCCAGTCCGAACCCGTCGGCGGTTCGGAATGCCGAACCTACGTTCATACCCGAGCGAACGTTGTCGAGGACCAGTGCAACCGGATTCCGGGTCTGCTGCCGAAGGTCCTCCGGACGGGGCCGGTTGAGTTCCTGCATGGTTTTTTTGCGCATGAGAACGCTTTTATACTTATGGCGCTCTAAGTTGGGAATTTCCGGTTGTTTTCCAGCCGCTCCTTCTCCGCCTTCAGCCATTCGTCGATCTGTTCACGCACCAGTTCCATATGGGCGTCGGCAATGGCGCGCATGGCGGCCCGTTTCTGGTGTACTTCCTGTTCGATCTGCGCCTGGTGCAGGTTGGACAAGAGGGTGACCTTTTGATTGATCTCCATTTTGCGTCGGTTGACGGCGTCCAGTTGGTCGAGGTAAAAATGGTCTTCCACTTTTTTGAGCATATCGTCGTAGGGGCCGCGCGGTGACAGGATCTTGGCCAATATAGGGGAAATTTCGATCATCAGGATCAGCAAAAAGATAGAAAAGCCGGGGCCAAACGGAAGCTGACCGGCAGCGGAGAGCCTCGCCACGAGCCCGTCTGAAAAAAGAGCGGCCGCGTTTTGTTTTTCATTCCGGTTTTCCGTTTGCAAACCTGCGATTTCCTGCCTGATCCGTGCGATCTCTGTTTCATTGGCCGATTTGAGCTCCTGGTATTCCCGGTCCGATTGCAGGTATTTTTTTTCCTTGCGTTCACATTCCGAACCGCGGCCTCTGATGCCGGTTCCGCAGGTGCCGTCGCATTCACACCGGTAATCCTGGTAGTTTTTCTCCCGGATTTGAAAAGCGGCGCCGGTTTCCTGATTAAAAAGGGCGATCTTTTTTTCCTCGTTTTGAATCTTCTCCTGGAATTTCAGGTCTGTGCGGTCCAGTTTTTCGGTGCGTTGCCGGTCGAGGATTTCCACGATCTCCGATTCGAAAATGCGCAATTCAAGGGGTTTGGAAATGACCAGGGCCAGGAGGACAGCCAGCAAAAACCGCGGGAGCGCCATGAGCATCTGGCGGCGGAGGGTTCCTTCCTTTTTGATGGTAGAGACAATGAACCGGTCGAGGTTAAAAATGATCAACCCCCATAAAAGGCCGAACAACAGGGCAAACGGAATGGATTTAAAGACCGTAAAAAAGGCGTAGGCCCCGGAAATGGCGGCCAAAAGCCCGGTAAAAAAGACGGTGGCGCCGATGCCTGCGTATTTAATATGCTCCGACCGGGGGCATTGCCGCAAAATATCGGTATTGCCGCCGGAGCAAAACCAGCAGAAGTTCTGGAGAAGATTGGGTTTCATGTTATCGGACCATCCATTTTCCATTGGGATAAAATTACGTCTTTTTTCGTTTCAACCGCTGCATCAGGGTTTGCCACCAGCCTTTTTCCGGTTGGGCGCCCGGCAGCAGCCTTGTTTCGGGTTCTTCGGAAAAAGGGCTGTTCAGTTCCATTTCCAGCGGCCGGCTCAGCCAGGCCGGCATCGGGATATTGTTGAATTCCAGCACCGACCGGATCTCTATGTTTTGCGGCAGCACCGACCGGATCTTCTCCAGCGTGGGCATTGGGAAAACGTTGACGACCAGTATCTTTTTGCTGAGCGCCCCCTTGTTCCGGGCCAGGATGGTATAAGCCGTCAGCTTTTCAGGGGTCAGCACCTTAAAACCGGAAGGTGTAACCGGCCCGATACCGTCAATTTCCACAGCATCGGCGTTCAGCACCTCCCAATAAAGGGTAATGGCCTGTCCCTGGATGATGCCGAAGTGATCGGGAAAATCCTCCCGGGCATCGAGCGTCATTTCTCCGCCGGAAGCAAGATCGAGGGTCGTGAGCCGGTAACTGATCCTGGGCCTTTTGTCCACTTCGACGACCAAAACCTTGGCCTGTTCTTCATTTCTGTTGGCGGCGGTCAGCCGGAATTCGGCATCTGCATTCAACTGAAGCATCCTGGCGCCTTTTGCCGGGACTTCCCCCACCAGCGGTTCGATGACCGCCGAATCGGCGCCGCTGACTTCCCAGCGAAGTTCGAAAGTTTCTCCTGGTTTTACGGCTTTCGCGCTGGCTTCCAAACGAATCCGGATCGGCGGGTTGATTTTTGTTTTGCCGGCGCCGGAACCCGGAAAACCGGCGGGTGGGGGCCACTCTTTCAGGAAATGATCCGAGGGGCCGTTCAAGCCGTTTTTTAAGGCTGTCGTCAACCCGTTTTCTTTCAGGGTTAAAAAATATTGTTGACAGGTTCCGATCGTTCCGGGGTCGGAGCCGGATTCCAGTTGCCCCCGCCGGTTGGGGTGAGCGGACTCCCATAACAGCAGCGGCGGGTCGAGCAGGATAAAAGATTGAAACCTGGATTTTGATGGAGCCGGTTGGTATCTGAACCAGGCGCCCCCAGCCGAAACGAGGTTTTCCAAATAGGCGGGGTTCACTTCCAACTGGCGAAAAACCGGTTCGCTGCAGGTGATTTCAATTTTCACACCCTGCCTCGCTTTTTGGAGCAAGGCCTGGAAAAGCCAGATACCTGCCGGCCCGGTCAGGTTGACCCGCACAGCCTTCGTTCCTGCTTCGATTGCTGCCAGAATGGTTTCCTTATTTTCCCAAAAAACGGGCATTATGATCTGGTTTGTGGCTGTTTGATTACACTCTCTCACCTCTCTCACCTCTCTCACCTCTCTCACCTCTCTCACCTCTCTCACCTCTCTCACC
>CAZLEF010000103.1:0-22182 GCA_964558465.1 uncultured Lewinella sp.
CCTCTCACCCCTCTCACCCCTCTCACCCCTCTCACCCCTCTCACCCCTCTCACCTTCGCTCCGCTCAAGGGATCCTGCCAAATAAATTTGGCGGATACCCGATCTCCCCCCGGAACACCCGCTCCGCCGGGCCGCAAAGCCAGATATTGCCAAAGCCGCCGTTCCTGGGTTCAAACCGCACTTCGAGTTCGCCTCCTTTGGTCAGGATTTTCACCCTGCCGGCAAAACCTTCCGGCTTCCGGAGGAAATGCGCCAGGGCGGCGGCGGTTACCCCGGTCCCGCAGGAAAGCGTTTCAGCCTCGACGCCTCTTTCGTAGGTAGCGACTTTCAGGCCGCCATCAACGGGTTCCACAAAATTGACATTGATGCCCTCCTCCCTGAAACGGTCGTTGTACCGGATTTTTTTACCGGATGCCGCTACGTCCAATCCCTCCAGGCGATCGACAAACGCGACATAATGGGGCGACCCGGTGTTCAGAATGATCGCTTCCGGGGTGATCTCACAGGTGTTGACATCGTTCATTTTCAGTTCTACCCAGCCTGTTTCCGGGTTGAATAAAGCCTCGTGCAGGCCGTCAACCGCCAGAAAGGTGCACCGGTCGCCGATCATACCCAAATAACGCGCGAACGCGACGATACAACGGCTGCCGTTGCCGCAAAGGGTGCTTTCCCGCCCATCGGCGTTAAAATACACCATTTCAAAATCGGCTGTTTCGGATCTTTGAAGCAACATCAGGCCATCCGCTCCGATGCCGAACCGGCGGTCGCAAAGCCGGCCGATCGGGCCGGTATCTTCCCGGGTCAGGAAGATTTGGTCTCGTTGATCCACCAGGATAAAATCATTCCCGGCTCCCTGATATTTGTAAAAAGGTATGGTCATTTTTGATCGGAATGAGGATCGGATGATTGGGATTGAAGGCTGTCAACCGGGGCTTCCTTTGCCTCCTCCCGGGGCGGCCCTCCGAACGGAACGCCCAGGGAAACATGCCGGTAGAGCATGATGCCGGCCAGCAACAGAATGAGCCCCAGGCTGAACAAACTGAATTTCCATCCCCAAATGTTGCCAATGTATTCCCGTTCTTCCGGACCTTTGGTTGGGTTGTCTGCCATTTTTTCAATTTAATTTGCAAATTTGCAAAACTTGGAACAAACTTGGGTCCTTTTAAGATGTTAGGAATCATATTCGGGATATTAAACCGGCGAAAAAATCGTTTTATTCAGGTGAAACCCAATCCCGTGGAAGAAAAAAACAGATGGATGAGAAAATATGCTCCCATGATCCTCAGCTCGCTTTTCAGCGCTGTCCTGGCTGTAGTTCTTTATAAACAATTTGAACAGCCCCGCGAAGTGATTATCCGGGAAACCCTGCCGGCCCGGTACACCACCCAAAACGGGGAGGATGTGCTGACCGGCGAAAAGTTCAGGTCCGTCATCTCTGCGGCCCCTACGAGTTTTGCCAAAGCGGCCCATTCTGTTACTTCCGCAGTGGTCAACATCAAAACCTTTCAGGAAGACAACGGATTCCCCCTTTTTGGCAGTCATTCCTATTCTTCTGCTTCTTCGGGGTCCGGGGTCATCGTTTCCCCTGACGGTTATATCGTGACCAACAACCACGTCATCGCTGACGGCGGCATCATAGAAGTGACCCTGAACGACAAACGGGAGATGCGCGCTGAAGTGATCGGCGTAGACGAGTCGACCGACCTGGCGCTGATCCGGGTAAAAGATGGCGATAATCTGCCTTTTCTGCCCTTCGGCAACAGCGATTCCCTTCATGTGGGCGAATGGGTGCTTGCCGTCGGCAACCCGTTTGACCTGGAATCTACCGTTACCGCCGGAATCGTCAGTGCAAAAGGCCGGAGCATCGACATCCTGGAGGGCAACGACCGGATCGAGTCCTTCATCCAGACCGATGCCGCCGTCAACCCCGGGAACAGCGGGGGCGCTCTGGTGAATACCAACGGCGAGCTGATCGGCATCAATACCGCCATCATCACCCGGACCGGCCGGTACGAAGGGTATTCTTTTGCGGTACCTTCCAACCTGGCGGCCAAGGTGGTGCGCGACCTGCGCGAATACGGGGTCGTCCAGCGGGGCATCCTGGGTGTTTTTATTGAAGACCTGACCAACCGGCAGGCCAAAGAACTGGGTCTGCCCCTCATTGAAGGCGTCTATGTTTCCCGGATCACACCGGGCAGCGGCGCCGAAGAAGCCGGCCTGAAACCCGGCGATGTTCTGTTGGGCATCAACGGTGTCAAGATCAGAACCCGGCCAGAAATGCAGGAACAACTAGGTCGTTACCATCCCGGAAACGCCGTGATGGTAGAATACTACCGGAAAGGCCAGACCCTCACCGCCGAAGTGATCCTCAAGGATCGGAGCAACAGCACGTCTATTGTCACCGCTGCCGAATCGGATATCCTGCACCAGCTTGGATTTGAGCTCCGCAACCTGACCAAAGAAGAGAAAAAACGACTGAAAGTAAACGGGGTCAGGGTAGCCAGCATTTACCTCGGAAGTACCATCGAAAAAACCAATATGGACCCCGGGTTTGTCATCACACGGGTCGGAAGCCAAAAAGTAGCTTCGGTGGAGGAACTGGTGAAGGTCCTGGAACTGGCTTCCGGAAAGGTGATCCTCGAGGGTGTTTATGAAAACTATAAAGGCGAATATTACTACGAGTTTACCCGAGATTGAACGGGTGCGTACCTCTGGACAAAAATTAAAGAGCGGGAGACTTAGAGAACGGGAGAGGGGGTGAAAGCATTGCGTTTCACCCCCTCTCCATATCACCCGATCTCCCTATTTTCTGCCAAAAAGGTAAAATGTCCAGTAGTATGGAACCGGTGTCCATTTTTTACTATTCCAGGCATTCAGCCGACCCGACCTTTGCCGGATCAAAATGATCCGAGAAAATGCAACGGCTTATCATCACCCTGACTTTTTCAATTGCTTGCTTTTTGGCTTGTCGTGCCCAGACCACCCTCAAAGGCCTGGTCACGGATGCCGGACAAAAACCACTCGAACTGGTTAACGTTACCTTGCACCTGGCCGCCGACAGCAGCCTGGTCAAAGGAGCCCTCAGCGATGAGGCCGGCCGGTACGAACTGGATCAGATCCCGGCCGGGCTGTATTTTATCCGGGCTTCCCTGATCGGTTATGAATCCGGGCAATCGCCTGTTTTTGAACTGGACGACCAATCCCCCGCCTTCGACCCTGGCCGGCTTTCCCTGGCCGAACAGGCCACCACGCTGGACCAGGTGACCGTGCGCGGCCAAAAACCGTTCATCGAACGCAAACTGGATAAATTGATTGTCAATGTGGAAAACAGCATTGTCAGCGCCGGAGCTTCTGCGCTTGAGGTGCTGGAACGGTCGCCGGGCGTTTTTGTCGACCACAACGGCAATATCAGTCTCAAGGGCAAACAGGGCGTCATCATCATGATGGACGACAAACCGGTGCTGCTTTCCGGCGCCGACCTGGCCAACCTCCTGCGCAGCATGTCCTCCTCATCGGTCGAGACCATCGAGATCATCGCCAACCCTTCGGCCCGTTATGACGCAGAAGGCAGCGCAGGCATCATCAACCTGAAAACCAAACGGGACAAACGCCTGGGCGCCAACGGTAATATCACCCTTTCAGCCGGCCATGGAAAATTTGAAAAAGCCAACGCGGGCTTCAACCTCAATTACAGGGATAAAAAATGGAATATTTTCACCAATTACAATTATGGCTGGAGCAAGTTTTTTAATAACCTCAGGGTGAAACGCAAATTCCGGGAAAACGGCGCCGTGGCGGCCATTTACGACCACGACAATTTCATCGTTTATCCGTTCAGCAATCACGTTCCCAGGGCAGGGATCGATTTTTTTCCAAACAAAAAAACGACCCTCGGCGTTTTGGTAACCGGTACCGACAACCGCTTTAAACCTTATGCCGACAATACCGCCAGGATCCTGGATCCGGATGGAAACCAGGTGAGCAGTTTTTCCACCACCAACCGCTCCGGCGATGTCTGGAAAAATTACGCGGCCAATCTGAACGTCAAACACCTGATCGATTCAACCGGCACTACCATCAGCGCCGACCTGGATTATGCCTTTTATTCCAACAAAACCGCGCAATTGTTCAATACTGAGTTCCGGGATCTTGAAAACATCCTGATCGGAGAGGACTACCTCAGGGGCGATATCTCCGGACAACTGAACCTCTATTCCGCCAAAGCAGATTTTGTCCATCCGCTTGGCAAATCGGGCAAACTGGAGGCAGGTGTAAAGGCCAGCCTGGTGAAAACCGGCAATGACCTGAAATACTTTGTTCTGGAAAACGGCGAGGAGGTTTTTGACACCCGCCAAAGCAATCACTTTCTTTACGAAGAAAATATCAATGCCGCCTATATCAACTGGAGCAGTGAATGGGGCAAATGGAACCTCCAACTTGGTTTGCGCGGTGAACAAACCCGGGCCGACGGGCTCCAGGTAACAACCGACAGCGCCTTTCACCGGAATTATTTCCAGTTGTTCCCCAGTGCATTTCTGAACTATAACGCCAATCAGGACCACCTGTTCGGGATCAACGTCAGCCGGCGGATCAACCGGCCCAATTACCAGCAACTTAATCCGTTCAGGGCCTACGTCGATCCAACCACCTTCCGGGAAGGCAATCCGTTCCTGCTCCCCCAACTGACCTATTCCCTGGAATTGTCCCATACCTTCAAACAGCGGTTTTCCACCACCCTCAGTTACAGCGTCACCGACGACAATATGACCCAGGTGCTTCTGCAAAACAATGAACAGCGCTTTACGATCGTCACATTTATCAACCTGGCCCAATATGAATATTTTGGGCTCGGCCTCAATGCGCCCTTCGACCTGATCAAATGGTGGAACGTGAACGCCAGCGCCGACCTGTACTGGAACCGGTATAAAGGCGAGGTCGCCGGATACGGGTTGGACGAAGCCGGACCTGCCTTCCAGCTCAACATCAACAATACCTTCCGGCTTCCCAAAAACTGGTCGGCTGAACTGGGTGGCTTTTACGCCCACCGCCAGGTATTCAGCATTTCCATTATTGAACCCATGTGGTCGCTCAACGCCGGTGTGCAAAAAAACTTTTGGGATGGCAAAGGGACCCTTCGCTTCAACGTACGGGATATTTTCTGGCGCGGATGGCCAAGGGGCAGCACCCGGTTCGGCAATATCGATGAGGTATTCGACAGTTACCGCGAAACCCGGGTAGGCACCCTGGCTCTAACCTGGCGTTTTGGCAAAAACACGGTGCAACCTGCCCGGAGAAGGGCTTCCGGAGCGGAAGACGAAATGCGGAGGGCACAGAGTAACGGGTAAATTTTCCAGTCCTTCAGTCTGGCAGTTCGTCAGTTGGCAGATTATATCTTCGCCTCAAACTTCTTCAACCCCGCGAGCGCTTCCGTCCTTACCTTATTCCGCAGGAACGGTGTCCAGCCCAGTAAAATGCCCGGAAGGCCGAGTGCCATGCCGGACCAGCGCCAGAAATTGAACCTGTCCTGATGGCGGATGATTTTGCCATCGCGAAACCCGAACCGGGCATGGATCTTGTTGTGGACCTTCCTTTTGGTTATGGAAAAGAGATACCGGGCCTCCCAGTCGGCGGTCGCTTCCTCACCGTCTGCCCGGATATTGCCGAAGGTGATGTCCAGGTTCCCGCCGCTCCTGGCGTGCAGCATCCGCCACATGTTTCTAACCCTTTCCCCCTTCAACGGCCCAAATGCAGGATCGCTGAATTCGATGTCATCGTGATAACAGGACACCATCGCCGGGATATCTCCGGATTGAAAGGCGGTGTAGAATTTTTGGATGAGTTGGGTGTTGTTCATTTCTGATTCCTGATTTTTTTCTTTTAACCACTTAGGACACCAAGTAACACTAAGTTGGGCTAACCACCTAAGTGTCCCTAAGTGTCCTTAGTGGTAAACCAAAATAAAGAGCAATCCGGCATTTCAAAGCATAAATCTAAAGGATCCAAACAAAAATTTTACATAACCAGGGTAACGATCCTGCGCGTCACCGGATTCAGGGGTAACAATCTTTCAAACACAAAAACGTTTTATTCTCAAATGTATCCATTCAATCATCATTCCAAAACAGAAAAACGATGAAAAAACTTGTGCAATTTTCAGTGTTATTGGCCCTCACCTTGCTTTCCTCCGGCTACCTTGCAGCTCAAAGCATGTACATCAGCATCACGGGCGCCAGTCAGGGCAAAATTCAGGGCGGCGCCCTGGATAAGGGAAAGGAAGGGCTTTCTTCCGTAACGGCCTTTGAACACCAGATCGTTTCCCCCCGCGACCACGCCACAGGAATGGCGACGGGCAAACGGCAGCATTCGCCGGTTGTGATCCGGAAAGAAATTGATAAAGCCTCCCCAAAATTGTACGCAGCCCTGGCCAACAACGAAAACCTCACGGAAGTGATTCTCAGTTTTTACCGGCCTGGGGGGAAAATCGCAATGGGTACATCCAGTCTTTGGTACGAAATCAAATTAAAAGATGTAATGATCTCCGGGATCAAAACCAGCACCAACGAGAAAGGTCAACCCATTGAAGAAATTTCCTTCAATTACCAGAAGATCCAGTGGACCTTCACCGACGGCGGGGTGACCCACGAGGATTCCTGGAACACGCAGAGGAATTAAGAGCGTGTCAAAATTTGGCTTTTGAGCCGATGTCGAGCAAATTTTGACACGCTCTGAGAGCGCCTCGCAACAACGGATCAACCTCGAAACGGGTTTGAGGCCAATCGTTATATTTGCAAAAAACACGTGCAATTTTTCCTGGACGCAAAACACCGGCAATTATTTGCTAAAAGGGATTGCAACTCATACGAAAATTACAGATCTTTGCGTTTGTTTCAACGAACAGCAACTTACAAGCGCCACGCTTCGCAACATCGAACTGATATCATTCTTTCCCTTCGAACTTAAGTCGCCTTAAGCAGAATGCTATTTTCATACCATCACAAAACTTTTTTACCATGAGAATGCTTACGATTTTGTCTATGGCTGCTCTGTTCCTGATCAGCAGCCAACTGAAAGCCCAGGATGCAGAATTGACAAAGGAAGAAAAGAAGTATTGGAAAAAGACCCTGAAAGACTACAAAAAGAATCCGGAAGCCTTGAAGGAGCTTACCCTCGATGTTGAAAAATTCAAACAACAATCGGAGGACTACAAACGCCAGCTTGATTTCATCGAGTCGGAAAAAGCCCAGCAGGAAAGCCGGATCGCCCGCCTGGAATCCGACAATGTCGAACTCAACAGCCAATTGATGACGGCCAGGGAAACCATCCAGCGTCTGTCGGAAGAAAACAGCACCTTCTCCTCAAAAGGCAACGAACCGGCCGCCATGGATATGACCGGAACCGTCTTCAAAGTCCAGATCGGCGCTTACGAGAAAAACCGGGTACCGGAAAATCTGGACACCGCCGACAACATTACCTTCGAAACCGTCGACGGCTTGCAGAAGGTCATGGTCGGGTACTTCCGCGACTACCCGGAGGCCAAAGAACTGATGAAACACATGAAAAAGATCGGCATCAAAGATGCATGGGTGGTTGCTTACCAGGATGGAACCAGGGTAAGCCTGGATACGGTAGTGCCCAAGGCCCAGCAGTGATTTTTAGTCGTAAGTCGTAAGTCATAAGTCTGATATCCAGCAACTTACGACTTACGACTTACGACTTACGACTATCAACTGATCATCCGATCATCCGATTTTCTTAGAATAGGTATCTTTCAGCCCGACGGTCTGATTGAACACCGGTTTTTCAGTGTTGGAATCCACGTCCACACAGAAATACCCCTTTCGGATAAATTGGTATTGCTCTCCCTCTGCAACTTTGGCCAGGCTGGGTTCCACAAACACATCGATCACTTTCAGGGATTCCGGGTTGAAGAACGTCAGGAAGTCTGTGTCATCGTGGCTGGCGGGTTCCGGGTCGGTGAACAACCGGTCGTAAAGGCGGACTTCCGCCCGTACGGCATGCGGAACGGATACCCAGTGGATCGTGCCTTTTGCCTTGATGCCGGACGTATCGGCGCCACTCCGGCTATCCGGGTGATAAGAACAAAGCAATTCTTTCACTTTTCCGGTTGCAGGATCTTTGACCACTTCTTCACACCGGATGATATAGGCGCTTTTCAGGCGAACATTCTGGCCGGGCGCCAGCCGGAAATAATTTTTTGGCGGTTCCTCCATAAAATCATCCCGCTCGATGTACAACTCACGGGAGAACGGCAAACTCCGGCTCCCCGCGTTTTCGTCTTCCGGATTGTTTTCCGTTTCGAGCCATTCGACCTGCCCTTCCGGATAATTGGCGAGCACCAGTTTAACCGGGTCCAGCACCGCCATCACGCGGCGGGCTTTTTTATTAAGTTCTTCCCGCACACAAAACTCCAGCAGGTCAATCTCGATCAGATTGTCCCGTTTGGCAATGCCGGCCCGGTTGCAAAATTCCCGGATGGCCGCCGGCGGAAATCCCCTTCTGCGCATGCCGGCAATGGTAGGCATCCGGGGGTCATCCCAACCGGTGACCAGATGGTCTTCCACCAATTTAAGCAATTTGCGTTTTGAGGTAATCATATAAGTGACATTCATCCGCGCAAATTCAATCTGCCGGGAAGGGAATATCTCCAGTTTCTGGATAAACCAGTCATAAAGCGGCCTGTGGTGAATAAACTCCAGGGAACAGAGCGAATGGGTGATCCCTTCGATGGAATCCGACTGGCCGTGGGCAAAATCGTACATCGGATAAATGCACCAATCATCGCCGGTGCGGTGGTGGTGTTCGTGTTTGATCCGGTAGATAATGGGGTCGCGCATATGCATATTGGGGTGGCTCATATCCACCTTTGCGCGCAATACCCTGGAGCCGTCGGGGAATTCACCGGCTTTCATTCCCTGGAAAAGCCGGAGGTTCTCCTCTACGCTCCGGTTGCGGTACGGGCTTTCGGCGCCGGGTTTATCGGTGCTGCCCTTCATGGCCGCGATTTCTTCGGGGCTCGAATCATCGACATAGGCAAGTCCCTTTCCGATCAGTTGGAGGGCGTATTCATATAATTGACCAAAATAGTCAGAGGCATAATATTCGGTATCGTGCCATTGATAACCCAGCCAGCGGATATCGTTTTTAATATTTTCCACGTAGTCGGTCTTTTCCGTGGTCGGGTTGGTATCATCGAGGCGCAGGTTGGTCAGGCCGCCGTATTTTTTGGCAATTTCAAAATTCAGAACGATGGCCTTGGCATGACCGATATGCAGATAACCATTCGGCTCCGGCGGGAAACGGGTGTGCACCCTGCCGCCATGTTTGCCGTTTCTGATATCTTCTTCAATAAATTCCTCGATAAAATTCAGGGATTCTTTCTTTTCTTCACTCATGATTCAGCGTTTTACATGTATTCAGGCATTTCGATGCCCAACAGGTCCATACCTGTTTTCAGCACCTGGCCGACCACCCTGCTCAGGGTAAGCCGGAAGGACCGGGCAGCTTCGTTCTCAGCGTTCAGAATGGAGTGGTCGTGGTAAAATTTGTGAAAAGACTTCGCCAGGTTATAGCTGAAGTTTGCAATGGTAGAGGGGTCATAATTTTCAGCGGCTTCCAGGATCAATTCCGGGAAACTGTAAATGGCATTCACCAACTCCTTTTCTTCCGGATTCAGGCCGGTATAACCCACAGCGGCGCTTTCATTCACGGCCGGGGCGTTCCGGAGCACCGACCGGATGCGCACATAGGCATTCTGGATATAGGGCCCGGTCTGCCCCTGAAGGTCCACCGATTCCTTGGGGTCAAAGGTCATTCGCTTGCGCGGATGCACTTTGGTGATATAAAATTTAAGGGCCGCCAGGCCGATCTTCCGGATAATATCGTTCTGTTCTTCCGCAGAAAGACCGGCCGTTCTTTCTCTTTCCTGGGAGCTTTCGCGCGCGTCGGTGATGACTTCTTCGATCAGGTCATCGGCATCGACTACGGTACCCTCCCGGGATTTCATCCTGCCCGTCGTCAGGTCTACCATGCCGTACGACAGGTGAAAAAGGCCGTCCGCATAGGGTTCGCCAAGCCGCCGGATGACCTCAAAAAGCACCTGAAAGTGATAGTTTTGTTCATCGGCAACGACATAGATCATTTTATCGGCCCCATGGTCGAGGTAACGCTGATGGGCGGTACCGAGATCCTGGGTGACATACAGCGAAGTACCGTCGCTGCGCAGGATGGCCTTTTTATCCAGGTTGACATCTTCCAGGTCGATCCAGACGGAGCCGTCGTCCTTGCGATAGAAAACGCCGGAATCCAGCCCTTTCCGGACGATGTCTTTGCCCAGCAGGTAGGTTTCGGATTCGTAATAAAGTTTGTCAAAAACAACACCCAGTTTTGCATAGGTTTCATCGAAGCCGGCGTAGACCCACCGGTTCATTTGTTTCCAGAGGGAAATGGTTTCCGGGTCGCCGGCTTCCCATTGGAGCAGCAGTTCCTTGGCAGCGATCCCCAGTCCGCTGAATTCATTGAAATAGAGATTTTTATATCCTTTAAAAAAATCTTCCGGCGTCTGGTCGTTCTTTTTCTTCTGGTTGTAAATGGCCAAAGCTCCGGGGGTTTCCTGCCAGGTCTTGTATTCCAACTGAAAATGCTGTTCAAAAAGAACATAATATTTCCCGACAAAATGATCGCCTTTGGTACCGGTGGATTCCGGGGTTTCTCCATTTCCAAATTTTTGCCAGGCCAGCATGCTTTTGCAAATTGCGATGCCCCGGTCATTCACAATTTGAATGCGGACGGCTTCATACCCAGCGGCCTGTAATATTTTATAAGCCGACCATCCCAGCAGGATATTCCGGATATGGCCCAGGTGAAGCGGTTTGTTGGTATTGGGTGAACAAAACTCGACCAGCACTTTTTTGCCGTTCCGGGGGTGGTATCCAAAATGTTCATTCTGACCGGCTTCCCGGATAAAATCCACCCAGAAGCGGTCGCCGACCACCAGGTTGAGGAACCCGTTCACGACATTGAAGCGGTCGAGTTGCGGGATTTCGCGGCAGAGGAACTCGCCCAGCTCGCGGCCGATCTCCTCCGGTTTTTTCCTGGCTGTTTTGGTATAAGGGAAAACAACAATGGTATAATCGCCTTCAAAATCCTTCCGGGTGAGGTTCCAGGTAATTTCCGCGGGGGCTGTCTCCAGTCCGTAAAGGGAATGTACGCCTTTTGCGACGCCTTGAAGTATGGTATTGATCAAATTCATATTGGCAAAGCTGAGAATACGGCGGCCAAAGATAAGGGCTCTTCCGGAAATACTGTTCTAATTCGCCGGAAAGTCTGTTGTTCAAAAAAGTTTTCGGATATTCAAGCCCTTGGCACTTCCCGCACCAGGATGATCCTCCCGGGAATACAAGGGCCGAAGGCGGAAAAACCCTCCCAGGGTCCGACGAGTTTGAGTTGTCCAAACTCCTTGACCAGGGTCAGTTTTCCGCTTTTGAAACACCATTCCAGATTATCTACTTTTTTACTCTGGACCAGATTGACCTCTGTAAAGTGGACGGTATGCTCATCCAGGATAAACCCGGTAAGGTCCATTTCGGCAAAAATGTCATCCACCTTTACGTAGGAACGACCTTTCAGGTTTCTTCCGTCGGCCTGGAAATAAATCTCAAAGTCGTAAAGCGTTCTGTAACCGCCGTCGTTCTGGGTGATCACCCCTTTCCACTTGCCTGTAAAACCCTGCTGGGCAGCCATCCGGGCCGGCGCAAGCAGGGATACTGCAAGGAGGAGAAACAAGACGGATAAAGCGCTGAAAAGAAGCCGGGTATCGTGATTCATTTCAAGGGATACTTTGATTTAAAACGTTTGAACAGCGGCTATGGTTCCTGCTCAAAAATGCTGAATATGGTTTTGCCGTAATGCCGGTCCTGCAAAAATTTCGGATGGGACTTGAAATTGTGGTGCGGATTGTGTTCGAGTACCAGCCAGCCATCCGGATTGAGGAGTTGTTTGCCAAATATTTTATCGGGAATTTCATCGAGCCCCGGCATTCCGTAAGGGGGCCCTGCAAAGATATAATCGTATTTTTCCCGGCAGGTTTCAATAAATTTGAAGACATCGGACCTGATGATCTTCAATCCGGAGGCCACCCCGAGTTGCAGGGCGGTTTTTTTGACAAATTCAACACAGGGGCCAAATTGATCAACATAAGTGACATCCGTGCAACCCCTGGAAATGAACTCATAGCTGTGGTTGCCGGTACCGCCGAAAAGGTCGAGCACTTTGAGATCCTCGAAATCGAAAGTATGGTTCAGAATGTTAAACAGGCCTTCTTTTGCAAAATCGGTTGTGGGCCTGGTCGGCCAATGGTCCGCCGGCGGATAAAAACGCCTGCCTTTAAACTTGCCACCTATGATCCGCATTGAGGTATGTTGAGAAGTTGTGGGTTCAGAAAGGCGATCCTACGCACTCTGATGGATAACAAACAAATCCGCAAAAAAGTATCCCGGCAGTGTTTTCGTTTTTTCACCCGGGATGGGCGTCGGAAGGGGTTTCTGAAAACTTAACCTGGGGAAATACCTTTCCATGCGCCTGAAGATTTCGGAATCGGCCATCAGGCGACCTGTCAGAAACACAGGGGTATCCGCGGGTTTTACGCCGATCTGCTGGCAAACCATCGTAGTATAATACAAAAAATCGTGGGCGGAGAAAAAAGGAAAAACGTTCATAAAATGTAACGCACTCCGGTCGAAAGCAAAAATTTTGAGTTCTTTTTCTTTGACCATCACCCAAAGATGAAACCCGGCCTGATTGCCGGCATGTTGCCGCAGGGCTTTGAGCAGGCAGACGTTCAGATGGGTCCAGGTCGGGTATGGAAAAGAACTCAGGAGGCGAAGCTTGATTTCAGGCAGCAGGTGGTACACCAGAACCACTCCAAAGTCATCCACTTCTTCCGCTACGACTTCGGCGCCGGCGTTCAGGGAGGCCGAAAGGTGGGTCAGGTAGGTGAGTTTGTCTTCCTCTTTGAACAGTCTTTTTGGAGATAGCGCCACCTGGGGATCATCGACGGCGATCCGGATATCTTTGTAAACATGCTGGAGCCATTTATCCGAGGTCAGGATCTGGTCGAGCCAGCGGTTGCGCAGGATGCGTTTATCAAAATCGTACTCGCGGATGATTTTAACATTTTCGCGTTCATCCACAACCATATATGCGAAGCTGTCCATCCCGACCAGGATGGACAGCCTGCACAACGATGTTTCATTTACTGAAAACCGGTCTTCTACCAGATCAAATTTAATCATTCCCAGTTACCTGACAGGTTGGGGGCGTTCATATTACCAAATTTCAACGGCTTTTTCGGATCGTATTTCTGATCATAACGGGCAAAGCGCTTGGATTTATAGGGGCCCATAAATTTTTCACGCGGTACGCCGACTTCTACCACAGGCACATTGGTGCTTTGATAGGTAATGGTATCGGCCTGGATATCGAAAGTTGCCCTGTTTTCGCCAAAAGGCACAAAGCGCAAAGAATCCAGGTTAATCCCCAACTTTTTGATCGAATCAATAGCGGGTGTGTAAATGGTATCAAAAACGATCTGACCGGTAAAATTGGGATCATCGGGGTCGCCGATTACTTTAATCGTTGCAAATTTTTCATTGGTTAAAACCTTGGCCAGCGAATCGAAATTGGGTGCAAAACCGCCCGTAATGGAGCGAAACAATTCCTGCGCGGTACGGATTTGCATCAAACGGGCAACAACCGCATTCTCTCGTTTGGTCCGTTCAGCCTGAAAAGCAATAGGTTCGCGGATACTTTGGATGAGTACCCAGGTCAGGCCCACAATAATTAGTAACAGGATGGTGTTGACAACTAATCTCATTTTTCGATTTGTTTTGGTGCAATATTAAGCATTCCGTTTGAAACAGTGGCGCGCCATTCGTCAGAAAATGTCGAAATTTGCCGGATAAGCCCACTATTCAACCGCAAAGATGCCATTTTTGGCGGTTTTGGTGGAAAAACAAGTATGAGTACAATCATTTTAGGGATTGAATCGTCGTGCGACGACACGTCGGCCGCCATCCTGAAGGACGGGGTGGTATTGAGCAATCAGATAGCCGGCCAGGAAACGCACAGATTATACGGCGGGGTTGTCCCGGAATTGGCTTCCAGGGCGCACCAGGTCCATATCATTCCGGTCGTGGATGCCGCCATAAAAGAAGCGGGAATTCCATTGACCGCCTTGTCGGCCATTGCCTTCACCCGGGGCCCGGGGCTGGCAGGTTCGCTTATTGTCGGGGTGGCTTTTGCCAAGGCGATGGCCCTCAGCCTGGGTATTCCGCTGTTGGAGGTCAATCATATGCAGGCCCATATACTCGCTCATTTCGCAGAGCCCCCCTACCCTGCTTTTCCGTTTTTATGCCTGACCGTATCGGGCGGCCATACCCAGATCGTTCGGGTGAAAGACCACCTCGACATGGAAATACTCGGCCATACGATCGATGACGCCGCCGGTGAAGCTTTTGACAAAACCGGGAAATTGCTGGGGCTGGATTACCCGGCCGGCCCCGCCATCGACCGGCTTGCCCGGGAAGGCGCCCCCAGGTTTCATTTTCCGCAGCCGCAGATCCAGGGCCTGGATTTCAGTTTCAGCGGCCTGAAAACGTCCATACTCTATTTTTTGCGCCGGGAACTGGCCAATGATCCGGATTTTATCACGAAAAACCTCAATGATATTTGCGCCTCGGTCCAACATAACATCGTCCGTATCCTGATGGATAAACTAGAAAAGGCGGTGCGCCAGACGGGTATCCGGGAGATTGCGGTTGCGGGGGGCGTATCCGCCAACTCCGGGCTCCGGAAAGCCCTGGCGGAAACCGGCGCCCGCAAGGGATGGCGCACGTATATCCCCAAACCGGAATATTGCACCGACAACGCGGCAATGATCGCGGTGGCGGGTCATTTCAAATACCTGAAGGGAGAGTTTGCGGGGCAGGATGTTGCGCCGTTGGCGCGGTGGGTGGTTTGATTGTTTGGATTGATTCGATTGATTCGATTGATTCGATTGATTCGATTGGAACGACGCCCCTTGCATCAACGAATCAACAAATCAACGCATCAACATATTGTTTGAATTGTTTGGATTGATTCGATTGATTCGATTGGAACGGCGCCCCTCGCATCAACAAATCAACAAATCAACGAATCAACAAATTGTTTTTATTGTTTATTATCGTTTATGATAGTTCATTTTTTTGCGGCCATCAAACGACAATGAACAATGCGAATCAAGGGCTCATTGTGGTTGGTTACGCCAAGTATGTCCTCCATAGGAGTCTCCAAAGGTTCATGGAACTTCTATGGAGAGTCCTTCGGGATGGTTCAATGTTGCTGCGTCCGCGTTTTTTAACATAAGACACAAAGGGAGGCATAAAGCCACAATTTCCTTTGTGTACTTTGTGAAACCTTTGTGTCCTTGTGTTGAGTTGCTGCCTCCAAGCCCCCTTTTAACTATTGATTCGCCTGAACAACAATAAATCAATTTAAGCTGCCAACAGCTCCGGCCGGCCGTTTTACAACTCGTTTTTCAACACCTTCCAAACATTTTCCGCCACAATCTTTTGTCCTTCAGCATTGGGGTGGATGCCGTCGGGCAGGTTCAGTTCGGGCACGCCGCCCACGCCGTCCAGGATAAAAGGGATCAGCGCCAGGTCATATTTTTTGGCCAGACGGGGATACATTCCGCTGAATTCGTCGGTATAATTTTTACCCATATTGGGCGGGGCCAGCATGCCGGCCAGGATAATGACGGCTTCCGGAGCCGATTTTTTCACCTTTTCGATAATGGAAACCAGGTTTTGGTAAGAAACTTTGGGGTCGATACCGCGAAGGCCGTCGTTTCCGCCCAGTTCGAGCACAAAAATATCCACCCCTTGTTCCAGTACCCAGTCCACCCTTTCATTTCCGCCGGAAGTGGTTTCTCCGCTGAGGCCGGCATTGACCACCTCATAGGGCAGTTGAAGGGAATCCAGCCTTTGTTGTATAAGGGTGGTAAAACCCTGGCCGGGATCCAACCCGAAGGCGGCGGTGAGGCTGTTGCCAAAAAAGATGATTTTTCCCTTCTGTTCGACCTTTTGTTCATCCGCAGCAGTCTCTTCCGTTCCGGTCCCCCCACCCCCGGAAGCCGGAGTGTTCTGACAAGCAGCCAGAACCAGGATACCCAATAACCAATGGCACGTTTTCATATATTTGTTCTTTGTCGGTAATTATTACCCCAATAAATAAAAATTAAAACCCAAAGAAGTTCAAATTTAAACAAAGGCGCCCTATTTTTCTCCCCGTCTGCCGGTTTCTGATTCAAACGGCATCACCCATAACAGTCGTACCATGAAAATACCCGGGTTTATCGACCTTCAGATCAACGGATATACCGGCATTGATTTTTCAAATGACAACCTCACCCGGGAAACGGTTACCCGGGCGTTTGAAGCCATTGTCAGGAGCGGAACCGCCGGTTTTTTTCCAACTCTCTTTACTTCTCCCATTGCTCTTTTTGAAAGAAACCTCCCTTTGCTGGCACAGGCCATGGAGGAGGAACCCTGGGGGAAATACGCCCTGGGCATCCACATCGAGGGCCCTTTTTTATGTCCGCTGCCGGGTTATATCGGCGCCCATAATCCGGCGTGGGTCCTGCCGCCCGATGTTGGGTTGCTGGAACAATTCCAGAAATGGGCAAACGGCAAGATCCGGATCATCACGCTGGCGGCCGGCCAGCCGGGTGCAGAAGCGCTCGCCGCCGCTGCAAGGAAATTGGGCATGGCCGTATTTCTCGGGCACCAGAAATGTGAAACGGAAGACCTGAAAAGCCTGGCAGCATCCGGTGCGGTCGCTTTGACCCATCTGGGCAACGCCATTCCGCATGAGATGAATAAATTCAAAAACCCTTTTTGGTCGGCGTTTGTCACGGATGAACTTACGGCAACCATTATCCCGGACGGTCATCACCTCAGCCTGGAATTGCTGGAGGTCATCCTCCGGATCAAAGGGCCGGAAAGAATTGCCGTGATCAGCGACGCCGCCCCTTTTGCCGGGCTTCCGCCGGGCAGGTATTCCACCCTCAGCAATGAGATCATCCTGGAACCGGACGGCAAACTCTGGAACCCGGTGAAAAATTGCCTGGCAGGCTCCTCTTTTAATATGCTGGGGTGCATGAACTATCTGGCCCGGAATTTTAATTTTTCCAAGGAGGAACTTTTAAAAACGGGCTTTTTTAACCCGCTTCGCTTGGCAGATCTTTCGCCGGAAAGGGCGCCCCAAACCTCATACCAGTTGGAGTTTGACGAAAAAAGCCGTCAGTTTTTCCTGTCGGATTGATGACCTTGCGAACTAAATTTAACAGTTGGCTCTCCCTTAAGCTCGTCTTCTCGGCGTATCTTTGTTTCTTTTGAAACTTAAAAATACACCATGCTTAAGCGACTGATCATTTACTGCCTGTCATGGGCTGTTTCGGCGCCTCTTTTGGCGCAGATCCTGACAACGGACCCCGTTTTCCCCTCCCAAAACAACCAGGTCACGATCTATTTTGACGCCACCCAGGGCTCCGGCGGTCTGGCCAATTGCAATTGCGATGTTTACCTGCATACCGGGGTCATCACCTCACAAAGCACAGGGCCCAGCGACTGGAAATACGTGGTCACAACCTGGGGCCAGGCCAATGCTGCCTGGAAAATGACCCCGGTGGCGGGGCAACCCAACAAATACAGTTATGTGATCGGCCCCAGCGTCCGGGCCTATTACAATATTCCGCAGGGAGAAGAGGCCCTGAAACTCGCTTTTGTTTTCCGGAATGCAAATGGCTCGAGGGAAGGCAAAAACACGGGTGGATCCGATATTTTTTACGATCTGTACCCTGAAAATACCGGGTTGACCACCAACCTGCTGAGCCCGGGCCAGTCTTCCCTTTCCGTAGCGCTGGGCCAGACCATTGAGGTCAACGGCGCTGCATCCGTAGCGTCCAACCTGTTTCTTTATGACAACGGAGCGTTGATCGCACAGGCCGCCAACGCGGTCAGCCTGACCCACGACCTGTACGCTGATGAAGCAGGCTCCCACCTTGTGCAATTCATTGCGGTCAACGGCCCCGTCAGCGATACCTCTTTTTTCAACTATGAGGCTTCCCTGCAGGCGACATTCACCCAGCCTGCCAACTCTTTCCTGCTTGTCAACCCGGGTCAGAACATTACGGTGACCGGTACGGCCTACGTGCCGGCTTCCCTCCGGTTATTGGATAACGGAGTGCAGGTAGCGGCCGAAAACAATGCGGAATCCATTTCTTTTAATTTCACCGCTAACGGCGCTATCCACCAGATCGACCTGGAGGCAACCTACGATGGTGAAACGGTGGTGCGGAGCCTGGTGTATATGAGTTCGAGCCAGCAAACACTCCAGAACCCGCCACAAACCTACCGGGACGGCATCACCCACCTGAGCGAATCCAGCGTTTTTCTGCAGTTGCACGCCCCCAATAAGCTGGTAGCCGCCGTTCTCGGCGATTTCAACAACTGGCAACCCCGGTCGGATCACATTATGAAAAAATCCTCCGACGGGGCGACCTACTGGCTGCAGATCAACGGCCTGACACCCGGCCAGAATTATACTTTCCAATACCTGATCGACGGCCAGATCCGGATTGCGGACCCTCACAGCACGCTTGTTCTGGACCCCAACCACGACCCCTTTATTCCGGCCGAAACGTACCCGGACCTGCCTGCTTATCCCACCGGAAAAGGAGATGGCATCGTTACCCTTATTCAGCCCGGAGCGACGCCTTACGACTGGCAGGTTGAATCCTTCCAAGCGCCTGACAAAGACAATCTGGTCATTTATGAATTGCTGTTGAGGGATTTTCTGGGCCGGCACGATTATACCACCCTGATCGACACACTGGACTACCTGGAACGATTGGGCATCAACGCCATTGAACTGATGCCCGTCAGCGAATTTGAAGCCAATCAAAGTTGGGGGTACAACCCCAGTTTTCACCAGGCCCTGGACAAATATTACGGCCCCATCCCTGAATTCAAACGGTTCATCGACGATTGCCACGCCCGCGGCATTGCCGTCATCCTGGATGTGGTGTACAACCATGCGTTCAGCCAAAGCCCCCTCGCCCAGTTGCATTGGGACCCGGTCAATTTCAGGCCTACCCCGGCAAATCCCTGGCTGAACCCCACTGCCCGGCATCCTTTTAACGTAGGTTACGACTTCAACCATGAAAGCCCTTCCACCAAAAGATATGTCGACCAGGTGCTTCAATACTGGCTGGAAGAATTCCGGGTAGACGGCTTCCGGTTTGACCTGTCGAAAGGGTTCACCCAAAAATTCAATACCGATGTCGGCGCTTGGGGCCAGTACGACGCTTCCAGAATCTCCATTCTGAAACATTACGCCGATGTAGTCTGGAATGTTGATCCCGACGCTTATGTAATCCTGGAACATTTTGCGGACAACAGCGAAGAAACGGAATTGATCAATTACGGCATGCTTTCATGGGGCGGCGGCGGCATCCACAACCAATACCTCGAAGCAGCCATGGGGTATCCGAGCAACCTGACAGGCGCTTCCCATGCTTCGCGCGACTGGTCGTTGCCCCACCTCATCGCCTATATGGAAAGCCACGACGAAGAACGGATGATGTATAAAAACCTGCAGTTCGGGAACAGTTCGGGCAATTACGACGTAAAAGACTTCATTACGGCCCTGCGGCGCGCCGAGCTGGCAGCGGCCTTCTTCTACCCCATACCCGGCCCCAAGATGCTCTGGCAATTCGGCGAACTGGGTTTTGATTATTCCATCAACCGCTGCGAGGACGGAACGATCAGTGGCGACTGCAGGCTGTCCAACAAACCCATCCGCTGGGATTTTTACCAAAGCCCCAGCAGGCGGAAACTTTTTGAAACCGTGCGTTCCCTCATCCACCTGAAGACGGCCTATCCGGTTTTCAAAACGAACGATTTTGACTTGCTGCTCTCCGGCTCAATCAAAAGAATTTTTCTGTATTCCAACGATATGGACGTGGCGATACAAGGCAATTTTGGTGTGACCGCGGCGAATACCGGCCCTGCTTTCCCGCAGACCGGCTGGTGGTATGAATATTTTACCGGCGACAGCCTCCAGGTGGAAAATACCGACCTGACACTGAATTTCGCCCCCGGTGAATACCGTTTGTACACCAACATTCGCCTGAATGAACCGCCCGGTGGCTTCGTGCGATCTACGGAACTGGTCAAGGATTATTTTAACCTTTCCCTGGCGCCGAATCCGGCTTCCGGGCCGGTCGGCATCCGGTTTACGCTGCCCGCAGCCGGAGAAACCCGCATCGAAATTTACGACATCAGCGGCCGGCTGGTTGCCGTCCCGCTGAATGAAAGATTGCCGGGCGGTCAACACCAGGTGGTCTGGAATGACCGGGTTTCCCCTGGGGTTTACGCAGTCCAGTTGCGGGTTGGGAACCGGGTTGAAGTTGAGGAAATTATTTTTAAATAGTTTGCAGTTCTCAGTTGGCAGTTGGCAGTCCGGTAGTCTCGGGGAACTGAGCGAAGTCGAAGTTGGTCCGTTCCCCTTTGTACCACCGACGTCTCGTCGGCCGGGCCGGATTCCCAACTGCCAACTGAAAACCATTCCCCCTTTGTACCGCCGACGTCTCGTCGGCCGGGCCGGATTCCCAACTGCCAACTGAAAACTGCCAACTTACCTATTTCTAAACAGAATTTCCTCCATCTTGCCGACATCGGCCCGGATATAAAAAACCCGGTCTTCCTTACCTTCCTGGAGGGTAACCTGGACGGTATTGGGTTTGGTTTTTCCATCCGAAACGGCTTCTACATAGAGGGCATTGGTTGCTCCAGGTATCAGGGTCAATTCAAAACATTCAGGTTTTTTGTTCAATTCCAGGTTTTGATGGAGGTAAGCCCCGTTGAAGCTGACGGAAACCCGGTCGCCATCCGGGGCGCCCCCGTCGCGAAGACAAACGGAAAACGTATGGCTTTGGACTGGTAAGATCAGGGCCTGCCGGATCTCTCCGCCTTCGTACCGGGGTTCGGCGGTCGCTCCATTTTCTTCGCTGTTTTCTTTTGGGTGCGTTTTGCTTTCGTTATTCATCAGAACGATCGGCGGGTTTTCCTTCAAACCTTCCTTCCAGGGGGAGAAGATGAGCCCAAAATTGGCGTGACCCAGCGAAAGATCATAATTGACCTTCTCGAAATTTTGGGTATTCCCCAGGGCGTTCACGCCGCCGAACTGCATGTAATATTTCACATATTTATAGCCTAAGGCCACGGTAAAAACGGGTTCGTACGTGCCAAAACTAAAGGATTCCCGGACGAGGGTCTGTCCGGCTGTAATCTGGCGGAAATTCGAGAAATGAACGTTGGAGATCCGGGCGCCCAGGGATAGATCGACAATTCTGGTCCGGATTCCGAAACCGGGCTGGATAAAAAATCGCTGGTAACTCCCGCTGAAATGGTTGCCTTCGGCATCCTGATCTTTGGCCCAGCCCTGACCCAGTCCCGTAAAAATTTCAGCCCGGCCGATATTGACGCTGCGTTTGTTGGGCCAAAAGGAGGCATACGCGCCCAGGCCGCCTTCCAGGAAATTGTGGTTGTTTTTAGGAAGATCTTTCACGGGGTTCATCAGGCTGAAATTGGCCATTGCAGCTATACGGTCGGAAATGGCGTAGGAACCTTGCGCGTCCCAGTCAAAATAAGGCGCGTAGCCGACAACGCCTTGAGCAACTTTGAAGTCGCCTTTTTTTTCCAGCAGCGGTGTATTGACGGAATTGGGAATGTACAAGGTCGGTCCGCATGCGCTGCAGAGCAGTAAGGCATAAATCGCGGCCGGCGTCAGGGAAACAGGATTTTTTTTCATCTCGGTGTTTTTTTTTGCAAAGGTCGGGTCACCGCTGATCTGGGGAAACATCCATATCCGTGAATTATTAAAATACCCGGATGCCGGTAGGGGGTAACTGGAAATAGGTAATTGGTTCGATTGGTTCGATTGGCTTCGCCTGCCGTAGCTTCAGCGTAGGTGGGTTCGATTGGTTCGATTCTTCGCATCAACGCATCAACAAATCAACACATCAACAATTGATTCGATTGGTTCGATTGGTTCGATTGG
>CAZLEF010000104.1:0-22171 GCA_964558465.1 uncultured Lewinella sp.
TGATTCGATTGATTCGATTGATTCGATTGGTTCGATTGATTCGATTGATTCGATTGATTCGATTGATTCGATTGATTCGATTGGCTCCGCCCGCCATAGCTTCAGCGTAGGTGGGTTGGATTGATTCGCATCCTCAAATCAACAAATCAACAAATCAACAAATCAACAAATCAACAAATCAACAATTGATTAGGTCTTGCCGCCCTGAAGCCAGTTAAAGCCAAATTGAGCATAATGGATGCCACCGTCACTGCCGTGTTCGTACAATAAACCGATCAACCCGTCGGTCTGGATCACGAGGTCGGAATACCCTGAAGGTCCGGAACGCACCCTTTTGGCCAGGGGCCAGGTTTTGCCCAGATCGAAACTGACCTTCACGGTCATTTTTTCCCGTTTCCGGGTGCTTTCCGGATTGGAAAACAACAACAGGTTCTGACCAGACGGACTAATAAAGTCAATCATGCTAGCCTGGCAGACCGGATCCGGCAACTGGCGGTGATAAAAAACCGAATCCCAGGACTGGCCGCCATCCCCGCTCAACGCGATCAGGCGCGCTCTCTGCAGCCCACTTTGCTGCCGGATGTTCTGCAGAATCCTTCCCCCGGGCAATTCGACCGCAATGGATTCGTTGGAGCCGGGCACGTCCACGGTTGCGCCCGTTTTCCAGGTTTGGCCGTGGTCGTCACTGAAAAAAGCATGGGCCCTATAATCGGCAAAATCTGGCAAAGGCCCTTTTTCCGAATGATTGGCAGGTACAAATAACCGGCCTTTGAACGGGCCTTCTTTGATCTGTATGGCATGGCCGGGTGTATTGGCATAGGTTCGCCAGCCGGGCCGGCTGACCATTGGCGTAATTTCGACGCCGTCCGACCAACGTATACCGTTATCCGTGCTGGTTTTGTACCAAACCCTACGGGTTCCCTGCCCTGCCCGGATATCCCATTCTGAGCGGTCGCCGGTATTGTACAACAAAAAAATCCGGCCTTGGGGATAGTCAGGATCCAGCAGATCTGCCACGGGCGCAGGATTTCCGGCCTGAAGGGATCCATTTTCAGCAACGATTTGCAATGGGCCCCAGGTCAGGCCGTTGTCCCGGCTGATTTTCAGGACAATGTCCACATCCCCAAAATCGCCGCACCCGCCCAAACGCCCTTCGGCAAAAGCCAGGAGATCGCCGTTGGGGGCTTTAATGATCGCCGGAATACGGTAACAGGCATATCCATCTGCGCCATTGACAAACAACGGCGCCTCCCGGAGATCATTGAAATTCCGGGAAGCCGGGTCGCTGCAATGCAAAAAAAGCAAAAAGCAAAAAAAGGACCCTGTATAGGCTAAAAATGATCGTCTGTCCACCGGCTTGCAGGTTTGATCCATCGGAAAGTTAGTTAAAACCTGCGTTTTGGACAAGCGACGGGGTTTATCGTTCGAAAAAAAGGGAAAAAGGTCGTATTATTGCGGGTCTTTAAAACCGGGGAGGAATGATCCAATACTATGCCAAACATGGTGGGCGCCTGCGCGAGTTGGAGGAACAGGAAATGGGTTGCTGGATCAACATCACACCGCCGTTCAGCCAGGATGAACTGGAAGAGGTGGCGCAGAATCTGGATGTCCCGTTGGATTTTTTGACCGACTCACTCGACGTTGACGAACGGTCCCGTTACGAACGGGAGGAGGATACCCGTTTTATTTTGCTCAATTCTCCATTCCTGAACACCTCATCCGAGGAAAACGATACGATTTATATTACCATTCCGATAGGCATCATTATTACGGTGGATGCAGTAGTGACCATTTCCTCCGAGATCAATCCGGTTTTGCAGCTTTTCCTGGACGACAAGGTCAAAAACTTCGACCCTTCCGATGATTCGCTTTTTGTGCTTCAGATCATGGAACAGAACGTTTTCAGTTTTCTGACCTGCCTGAAAAAGCTCAACCAACGCAGGAACCAGATCGAAAGGGAGTTGTACGATTCCAGCCGCAATGAAGAATTGAAACAATTGTTGAGCATTGAAAAGAGCCTGGTCTATTTCATGAACTCATTAAGCAGCAATGAACTGTTAAAAATGAAAATGAAAAGGACCGATTTTCTGCACATCCGGGAAGATGAAGACAAGTCGGATCTCTTTGAGGACATTATCATCGATAACGGTCAGGCTATGGAGATGGCCAAGGTCTACACGGATATTCTCAATGGAACGATGGACGCATACGGCTCGATCATCTCCAACAACCTGAACATCACCATCCGGCGGCTGACCATGATCACGATCATCCTGATGGTGCCTACCCTGATCGCGAGTTTTTATGGCATGAATATTCCGCTCCCTTTCATGAACGAGCGGTACACGCTGATCGCCATCGTGTTGTTGTCGGTGGTAGTCAGTTCTTTATTGGGTTGGTACTTCCAGCGGAAAAGGATGTTTTAAACGGGGCTCAATCCTTTTTAGTCAGATCAAGAGACCGGATGCCCTGCAGATAGGTTTTGGCAAGTCTGGCGGGTGAACTGTGATCGAGGGAAGACACAGGGAAATGCAATCTGCTGTAAACCGGTTTATGACGGTCGATGATCTTATTGATGGCTTTTTTGACATTTTTTTTATAAAATCCGCCGGTAGCGGGATCTGAGAACGGAGAGGAGACGCCGAGTCCATTAAAATATTCCGGTTCAAAAAACCGGAAAAAGAGCTCCAGCAGTTCTCTGTCCGGTTTGGGCGGCGCATAAAGGAACAAGGCATAACTTACGATAAAACCGGGTACGGCCATTGCGATTTCCAGGTAGCCGTTATCGAGGTACCAATCCATTTGGTGGAGGTTGCTGTCGATCATATCCACGATGCGGTCGTGCCCAACGGGGATTGTGATGCCGAAAGTTGCCCGGACCTGGTACATTTCCTTAAAATATTCTTCTTTCGGGCGGTTTAAAAGCTGCCTGAACTCTTTGCAGATCTCCTGATTCAGAGAGGCCATGCTTTTGCTTTCCTCTTTGGTGGAGTACAGCCGGTTGATGCGTTCCAGGGTTTCCATCATATAGCCTTCCGGCTTGATGAGATAATCCAGTTTATAAACCAGGTTGAGCAACAGGAAGGCAATCCCGGTGGCGTACTGATCGCGGTTGAGTTTGCCGGTTTCAATAATATCCAAAACCTGACTGATCTGCCCGGTAATATATTTGTATTTGGCTTCTTTTTCTCTTTCATTCAGGGGAACCAGGTGATTGACCTCGATCGGCTGAAGGGTTTTTTTAAATTCATCCAGCAAAAGGTCGTCGTGTTTATCCGCCTTTGTTGCCATTTCCTTGAGGGCGTGATAAAGCTTATAAGGCGACCCGTCAACCAGATAAGTATCAAAAACCATCGTGAGGTTGTCCTGGGGGTCCAGGGCGAAACGGCTGTACTCGAGTTGAAAATTGAGTTCCACCAGTTTGCGCATAAAATTTTTTTCCAATTGACTGGTTTTGGCAATTTTTGCCTCTGCCTTCAGCTTGGTATCATTAATAAAGCCGCATATCTTTTTGGACCCCTGGAAGATTTCAAATTTCAACAGATCGTCTTCCAGCCAAAAACGAACATTGTCCTCCAGATCATCCCGGAGGTATTCGAAAAACGATTGATAAGCTAAAAAGTAGTCTCCCGCTTCAAAAGCCTCTAAAGCACGGTCCCAGGCTTCATAATTCACAGGTTTTTTGTACGAATCGCTGTACCGACCCAGGCGCATGGGGATTTGTTCTTCTTCCAGCTCGCCATTGCCGCTAAATAGGCGTTCGAACCAACTCATGGTAAAATCCTTTTTTGGACGGCCCGAAGATAGTGTTTTTTTGCTTAACCTGCTTGTTTTTCCGCCATCCAGTCGCGAAGTTCGAGGAATGTCCTTTCAAGTTCATCCATTTCATCCGGCAAGCTGCCGAAAGCCTTGCATTTGCGCCGGAATACTTCGAGCACATCCAGGTCTTCCAGATTTTCGGCGGAATCTGCATCTTCCGTTTTTGCCCCTTGTGCGCGCTGCAGTCTGGTACGCATCAACACCAGGTTCATACCGGACACGAACTCTTGCAGTTCCATGTCCAGTTGCGGGATCACTTTATCCGTTTCCACCACGGCTTCCACCCAGGGTACGAGCCCGCGGCCACCTTTTTCATCAAATTTAATCAGGCGGTCCTTCACCTCATCCAGCGTACCCTGGATGGTTTTTAACCGGCGAAACTGGGGCGCTTCGATGGTTTCAATCCGGTTGAGGGTTTTTCCTTCAAAATGCAGCAGGCAGACGGATTTTGTATCAGCGGTTTCACTAAAGCTCAGCGGGATCAACGAGCCGGAATACCGGATATTTTCCTTTCCGCCAACGGCCTGGGCCCGGTGGATATGCCCCAGGGCGATATAATCGAACAGGGCAGGAAACTGGTCCGCATCAATGTTTTCTTCATTTCCGGCGTATATGTTATTTTGTTTTTCAGCGGCGGTTGCCCCGGACGCATAAAGGTGTCCGGTTGCAATGACCGGCACGTTTTCCTCCAGGTTCTCTGCCAAAATGCCGGCCAGCCCGTGGTAATGATTTGAAATCGCCTCTTTGATCTTCGTCTGACGCGTAAAACTGCTTTCGCCTGCTTCGCTGTACCGGAGGTCGCGGTCCCTCAAAAAAGGCACGGCAGCGACGATCACTTCGGTGAGACCGTCCGGGTTTTTCAGCCGCAGGATTTCGTCCTTCAAATCTCCGGAGAATGCGCCCCTGACATGAATATTCAGGTAACGCAGAAGTTCGCCCGGGGCATTCAGCATAGCGGGGGAATCGTGATTGCCGCCGACAATGACGACATGCCGGCATTGGGCGCCCAACAACCGGGTTAAAAAATTGTAATACAGGCTGCGGGCGTAATGTGGCGGATTTCCGGTATCAAATATATCGCCGGCCACCAGCAGCAGTTCCACTTTTTTTTCATGGATGACCTCCAGCAACCAGTCCAACGCCAGACGATGTTCTTCTTCACGGTCAAAAGCCAGGAGGCGCTGCCCCAGATGCCAGTCGGAAGTGTGCAGAATTTTCATAAAGTTCCACCGCTATTTACCCGTTTCGTAAAATTCGAAGGAAGCTCTTTCCGGGGACAGGGATGCGATTTTATCGGATTCTGCTATGATGTAATATTGAATATTGCCGGCGGTATCCAGATCGGCCGACCAGAGCTGATCGGCATTCAGTCCGCTGGTATTGGCCATTTCAATCCTTTTGAACGGGCCGTATCCACCGGCTCTGAAACACAGGTAAACCTTGTTGGCCCCCTCTACTTTGGCGCTGATATTCATCACGTCCCCGTTTTTCCGGTGGATGACCTCGCTTATTTTGGGCCCGTCTTTCTGGAACAGTGGATTTTTTTTCAGGAACTCGGCCCTTTTGTCCATTAATTTGGCAACGCCGATGATCGGTGAATTATCAACTTTGACGGTTTCGTGGATATTTTTCCTGAAGGCTTCAAGGTCGTAAAGCCTGTTATTATCCCCGGCAACAAGCGGGTCGATCAATTTAACAATCGAAGCGATCCTTTCGAGATAGGCATCATTGGTAAAATTCTCATCCAGAATGGTTTTCATGTGGGCAATGTAGACCTTTCTGTAAACCGGGTTGCCCAGCAAAGCCATAATGAGCGGCCTTTTTTCATTTTTTTCTTTAAAATGAACGAATGGGCTCAGGGTGATCAGTTGTTCGTCTGACAAGGCAGGGCCGATACCGGTATACCGGAATCCGCCGAAACACATGTTCATGTCCCAGACCAAAGGATGAAAAATACCGAATGTATCTTTGTACAAGTAATAATTATGACAGAGGCGACCGATATAACTGTCCAGATTGACCAGCACATTGTCGAATGCGAGCATCCACAGCGCCTGGTCTACATCGAGGATGCTTTCCACGCTGTCCGGGGCATGTGTCAGGATACGGGTCAGTTGGATGAGGTCCTTCCAGTGACTTTTTTCTTTCAGCTCATAAAGCGCTGAATAACAGAGCGAATCCTCCCCCAAATACATGAGGGATGCCTTATCGCTGATGGGGCAATCAGGGTCTTGCTCCATATCCCAGAACGGGTCGCATTTAATCAGAGGCCCATTGCTTTCGTTAAAATACTTTTCAAGGAAAAACTCGTCGATGGATTCGGAACAATTGTAAAGGCCGAGGTATTGGTCGTCAATATAAACCCTGGCATAATTTGCTTTGGGGGAAGGCATATATTTGCCGGCGATTTCATAGGCCAGCACTTCGCGGACAAAACTGGGGTCGCGAAAAACGTTGGAGAGTTTCAAGGTCGTAACACCGCCCGGTAAACGGAGGTCTTTCCGGGTGTGATTCACTTTGATATTGAAGGGCAACTTGTCTGAGCCCGAATTCCGAACGCTGAAATAAGAGCTGTTGCCTTTATAACGCACCCCTGCCCCCGGGTATTTAACCCCGTCAACCTCCACGTCTGCAACCAGCCGCAATTCATCACCTTCCTGTTTCAGTGAATCGAGCTGCATATCCCAACCGGAGTCATGGAATTTAACTTTGACCTCAATAATGTGATCAAGCGTATAAAGGTCCTGCCCCGATGCGAACAGGCAGAAAAGGGCAAATAAAGTACTGAATAAAGCTTTCATCGGCTCAGGATTTGAGCGTTTAAGCAATAAGAAGTTAATTGTTCAATTCCTGCAAAGTAACCAGATTCCGTTCCTGTGTGTAATGAGCCGGTGAATAATTCACCATTTTTGCATTCTCGGCAAGGATATAGTATTCCAGGCGATCGGTTCCGCCGCCGGGCGGAATGGTGATGCCAAAAATGCTGTCATCGGGTTGTCCGTCGTTGTTTTTTCCGTCATCCAGCATAAGGACTTCCCTGAATGGCTCGGTAGTTGCATATCGATAACAGATCCAGACCCGTTTGGTGAACCGGTCCGTTTTTGCCGTTACTTTGAAATCGGTCATGGTCTTATTCGAGAATCGTTCCCTTTTCTCCACGTTCACTTCCAGGATCTCCGGAGGTGCGATTCGAAAAGTTTGCTGGGCCTGGACCCAATTGGCTCTCCTCGATGCAAAGTCGGCCAGCCCGGGTATGCGGCTTTTCTCACCGATGATATCCGTCAGGCTTTTGTCGAATTCTTCCATCGTGTAGTACTTGTTTTCATCCTCTGCCAGGGAGGCTCTGATCATTGCCTGAAGTTCTTTGGCGCGTTTGCCGAACTGATCATCTTTGAAATAATCATCCATCATCTGCCGGATATGGGCATAGTATTGTTTGAGCCTGAGTTCATTGCCCAGCAACCGGACGATGAGGGGTTTGGTCAGTTCATTGTAGTGCAGGTTGATGGGCATGGTCATCATTTCCCGAATGCCGAGATCCGACCCGCTGCCGGTGTTTTTATAACTTCCAAATGCAAAATTCAGGTGTGTAATGATCGGAACAAAACGGTTTTCCTTGTTTTTGTACAAATAATAGTTGGGGCTGAACTGGCCTGTATAACTATTGAGGTTGACCGTAAGGTTGTTGAAAGCCAGCATCCAAAGGGCATTGTCAATGTCCAGAACGGAATCCAGCTTTTGAGGTTCCCGGTTCAATACCCGGATCATTTCGATCAGGCCGTCCCAATCCTGCCCCTGGATCGCTTTGAAGTAGTGTTGATAACACTCCTTTTTATTGTCTCTTTGCAGCGAGCCGAAAATTTTACTGTAGCAACCCTCCGGTTCGTCGTCCACCATACTGGGGTCGCTCAGGAACAAGGCTCCGTCTTTGGCGCCGAAATTCCTTTCCAGAAAGGCAGGTTCGATGGGTTCAACATTAACAAAAAGGCCATACAGTTTTTCATTAATATAAACTTTGGCAAAATTGGCGCGGGAAGCGGGCATGTAATTGCGCAACATTTCATAGGAGATCACTTCCCGGATCATACTGGGATCCCGGACGGCGCTGGAAAGATCAACCGAGAAATAACCCTGGTAATTTTGTTGGGAGTTGACCTGGTTCAACCGGAGGAACAATCCGTTCCTCTTTGCTGCCGGGGTGTGTCCGCGGCCTTCCCGGTACCGGACGCCGACATCCTGAAGGGCGACGCCGTTAATGGCAACTGACCCCAACAACAATTCTTCTCCGTTGTAACGCAAAGAATCGAGGATGTAGCGCCAGTTATCCTGCGGGAATACGATGCGGATCTCCTGTATTTTTTCTGTGGAAAAGAAGTCTTCCTGAGCCAGGGAGGGCAAGCTTGAAAAGGTGGCGGCAAAAGCCCAAAATAAAGCTTTTTTCATATTGGATCGAAGCGATTTGTTGGTTCGTATTTTCAATTGCGTTGCAATATTAAGAAATAAAATTCAGAAGAAACGGACAAATGACCAGTTAACGCCACATTTCAGGAAGTGGTCATTTTTGATTAGAAAACGGCCATTTTCATCCGGAACGTTCAATCCTTGACAATCTCTCTGAACCTTCTTTTGCCAAATGCATAATACAGGCAAACCACGCTGCCATTCAGGAGGCCCTTCCTGTTTGGAGTTGCTCCTTCACGGAGTTTCTCCACCAGAAGGGCATACCGCCTGCGTTTTTTCCAGGTATCCGGCAGTTGCCGGTAAAAGCTTCCGTGCGCCCGGATAATGGACCAGATATGCTGAAATTTGCCCTGGCTCAGGAATAACAACCCTGCAATACCGTCCAGCAACAGGCGGCAGGGCAACAGCCAGATCAGTTTGGCAACAGATTCATTTTTAAACGAGGTGAACAGGGTATTTCTGAAGTTCAGGTAAGCTTTCCGGGGGGTTTCGTAGGCAAGGGTGCCCCCTCCGACATGATAGACGACGGATTGCGGGAACACCATAACTTTGTACCCGGCCCTTTTCAGCCTCCAGCAGAGGTCGATTTCCTCAGCATGCGCAAAATAGCCGGGATCGAACCCGCCGATGCGGTGGAAAAGATCTGCCCTGACAAACATGGCGGCTCCGCTGGCCCAAAAAATTTCAGCCGGAGCGTCGTATTGTCCCTGGTCTGTTTCCGTTTCCGCAAAAATCCGTCCGCGGCAAAACGGATATCCCAGATAATCGAGCCACCCCCCTGCCGCACCCGCATATTCAAACCGGTTGCGCTGTTTAAAATCCAGGATTTTGGGTTGGGCTGCTGCAATCTTCCGGTCTTTCTCCATGGCCTGGATCGAGGGCTCCAACCAACCAGGGGTCACCTCTATATCTGAATTCAGCAAGACATAATAATCTGCATCCAGCCCCTCCAGGGCCCGGTTGTACCCGTCGGCAAAACCGAAGTTGGCGCCCAGGTTTCGCTGTCTGATCTCAGGATAATGGCTGGAGAGCCACGAAAGGCTATCATCGGTCGAACCGTTGTCGGCAATATGGACAACCGCTTTTTCTCCACAATTCCGGATTACTCCTGGTAGAAATTTTTCCAGCCAGGAACGTCCATTATAATTCAGAATGACAACCGCTACTTCCGGCCATGCTTCCTTTTTAACCGTGAACCGGGGGCGATACCGCGCCAAAACGGCTTCCACCTGTTCTTTATCCCGCGCCAACTGACTTTTCAGGCTATCCAGGCTATCCATTCTGGCATCGCTGCGAATAAATCCGAGCAAGTCAACCCTGATCGACTGGCCGTAAATATCTTTTTCGAAACTGAAGATATTCACTTCTATCCGCCTTTCATCCTTACCAGGAAGGGAGGGCCGGTTGCCGATGTACAACATTCCCTCGAATTCCTCTTCTTCCACATATACCCGGACCGCATAAATTCCGTCGGCCGGTATTAATTTATTTTTGCCTTCAATTTCAATATTGGCAGTTGGGAAGCCCAGCCTGGCGCCGATCTTTTCACCATGCACGACCTTTCCGGTCAGAGAATAAGGCCTGCCGAGCAATTTATTGGCGCCCGCGATATCCGCGTTCAGGATGGATTTCCGGATCTTGGTGGAGCTGATCGCAATTTCGTCCGTTTCCCGGGCTTCGATCTCGACCACTTCGTATCCGGCGTCTTTGCCGTGCCACCGGAGGAATTGGATATCCCCCTGCCTGTTCAGCCCAAAACGGTGGTCGTAACCGATAACGATATACCGGGGATGGAATTTGCCGACCAGAAAGGTATGAATGTATTCATCCGCGCTCAATTGGGAAAATTCAACGGAGAAGGGGACAACCACCAGATTGTCAATACCACAACCTTCAATCAGGCTGATCTTCTCTTCCCGGGTGGTCAGCAGTTTGACGGATTCATCCTGGGGATAGATCACCTGACGAGGGTGTGGATGAAAGGTGATGACCACACTTTCACCGCCCGTTTTGAGCGCCAGCCTCCTGAGCTTCTCAAAAATTGCCTGATGCCCCAGATGAACGCCGTCAAATGAACCGATCGTGATAACGGCCTCCCTGAACCGGGGCAAAGATTGCAAATCGGTAAACACTCTCATGACGCTGCAAAAGTAGTTTTTTTGGTTGTAACTTTACCGCTTAAAAGTTCAACAAGCATGATCGACAAATCAGAAATAGCTAAAGCATTAAGCAAAGTAACGGATCCCAACACCGGACAGGACCTGGTCTCTGCCATGCTGGTCAGCGATCTGGCTGTAGAGGGAAATAACGTTAATATTACACTTGAATTGCCTGCCGCAAGCAACAATTACAAGAGTGATCTTTCCTTTGCAGTCATGCAAACCATCCAGACCATCTATCCGGATGCCGAGGTGAACGTTCATACCGTTTCCAGAACGCCCCAATCTACACAGGAATCTGCTCCGGAGGTCCTGCCCCAGGTGAAAAACATCATTGCGGTGGCTTCCGGCAAGGGCGGCGTAGGCAAATCCACGGTTTCCGTCAATCTGGCGCTCGGATTAAAACAGGCGGGCGCCAAAGTTGGCATTCTGGATGCCGATCTGTACGGCCCTTCCCTTCCAACCATGCTCGGGCTACAGGGTCAGCGGCCCAAAGTTGAAAATGTCGGGAACCAACCCAAGATCATTCCTTTACAAGCCTACGGAATGCCGGTTATTTCCATCGGTTTCATCATCGAACCCGAACAAGCTGTTGTGCTGCGGGGGCCCAGGCTTTCCGGCATCATCAAACAATTTGTCAACGACTGTGTCTGGCCTGAACTGGATTTTCTGATCGTCGACCTGCCGCCGGGTACGGGCGATATTCAGCTCACCCTCGTGCAAACGGTTCCGCTGACCGGCGTGGTCATGGTCACTACCCCTCAGGAGGTGGCCGTCGTCGACGCCGTCAAGGCAATGAATATGTTTTTTCTGCCTCAGGTCAATGTGCCGATCCTGGGCGTAGTGGAGAATATGTCCTGGTTCACTCCCGCAGAATTACCGGAAAACAAATATTATTTATTTGGCCAGGGCGGCGGAAAAAAACTCGCCAGGATGGGCAACACGGTGTTATTGGGGCAGATTCCGCTGGTGCAGGGCATCCGCGAAGGCGGCGACAGCGGCAAACCTGCCATTTTGGAAGATCCGCAAGGGCCTGTCAGCCAGGCGTTGCTGGAAACCTCCCGGAATGTGATGAAACAAGTGGCTTTACGACGTGAAATGCTGGGCCCTACCCGGCGGACGGAGATGAGTTGATGACTTGGTGATCGGGTGATTGGGTGACTTGGTGACTGGGTGATCGGGTGAATGGGAGACTTGGTGAGAGCGGATCTCCCCCTCACCAAGTCTCCAAGTCTCCAAGCCTTCAAATCACCAAGTCACCTAATTACTCCCGTCCGTTTTCTCCTTTTCTTTCAGCTCGAGGATCTTGTTCATGACCTCTTCGAGTTGTTCGGCGCCGATTCGTTTGGTGAGAATTTCCTTTTTTCTGTCGAGCAGGTAGATCTGGGGCGTGGTCTGGATATCATAAAGCTGGGCATACCTGGAACGTCCGGTGGGGTCGACGGCGTGTATCCAGTCCTGGATGCCGTTTTCATCGATATAATCCCAGCAAGCCGGGATCTCGTCCTTGTATTTTGCACAAACGGCGATGATCCGGACCCCCTTATCCTTGAATTTTTCGTAAAATTCTTTCAGGACCGGCGTTGATTTCTTGCAATGACCGCAATCATAGCGCCAGAAATAAAGCAGGGTATACTCCGAATCAATGCCGTGCAGGGATACGGGGCTTCCGTCCCTGGTCTGGAGTTTGATATCGGGGGCGATCTTGCCGACCAGCAAGGGCCGCAAGGTATTTGCGTTGTCAACAATTTTTTTCAGTTGTTCCGCTTCGGTCCATGGGGCAAGGCCTTTTGCATAATAATTATCGACCAGGTGCACATAGACTGCATCCATGCCCACCAGTTTGGATTTGGCGAAAAAATTCAGGAAATGGATGAGGTAATACCGGAAAGACTCCTCTGTTTTCAGCATGGGTTTCAACACCTGATCAATGGATAATGAAATGGTGTCCGGATGCTGTACGACCATCTTGTTGACAAAATGGTCGATCCGCTGAAACAAAAAGGGGGTGCGCAGCATCCTCGGGTCGGACAGATCCAGGTTATCGAAATAATGGTGCTGGGTATACCTCCATTGCCGGATCTTCAATTCATCTCCTTCCCCTTTAAATTCCGGCATGTCGATCGGAAGGTTGGCCCGGATAATGGCCGCGGTCAGGGTTTTGGGGTTTTCGGTCAGGATCTTTTTTTGAAAGGCGCCCACTTCTTCGTTCAGTTGGTCAAACTGAGCCTGGAGTTTTTCCTGTTTTTTCGGGTCCTCTTTAGCGGCATCGATCCCGGCTTTCAGGTCGTCGGCAATTGGCCTTTTTTCGTCCAGGTACCGTAAGTAGCTAAAAAACAGCTCATTGTCCAGGGAACCGGTGACCTTCATGTTTTCGTTCGGTTTTTCCCTGGTCGTTTTCAATTGAAACCGCTGGTTACCCTCATCGATGAGGAGCTGGAAAAAATCGTTGTTGGGTTTCATCACAACGAGATAGACGCCCCCGGGCAGGGGTTCTGTTCCCTGAAAGGTAAAAAACCCGTCCGCGCCGATCTGTACGGTATCTTTAATATACTGTTTATCCCCGTAATAATATGCCAGGTAAATTTCGTTTTCCGCGTATCCGGCCACATTGACTTTGATCTCATACCCTTGCGACCAGGCAAAGTGGGTTAAAAAGAAAAGGCTGGAAAGAGAGCAGAAAAACTTTGTCATACCAAAAGGATTTAAAGCGGCAAAAATAAGACCTTCTTCTCAATTCTGACGACCGGGCGTCAAAAAGGAAACGGTATTAACAAAATTTTATTACTTGTGCGGGAGGCCGGGTTCAATTTCCGCTGCCGTTTTTCTTTTTGTCCAGTTCGGCCTGAAGGCGTTGCAATTCGAGTTCTGTGCTTTTGATTTTAGCCTGCAGTTCGGACAGTTTTTTGGCCGCCTCGTCGTTGGATCGTTCAATTTCCTTGCGTTTAGCCAGGGCTTTTTCCTGTTCGGCGGAGATCTGCGATGCGGTTTCGGATTTGATTTTGGTAATTTGTTCGTTGGCTTGCTGCCTGGCCTGATAAATTTCGTCGGCAGCCTCTTTTTTAGCCTTACTGACCTCTTCCATCATTTTAGTCCGTTCGGATTCGGCTTCCGCCAGGATCACTTTTTTCTTGTTTTCGGTCTCCTGTCTGGCGGCCAGTATGGCTGTCTGGCCCTGTTCACGCACGGCTGCAACATCCAGTTTGGTTTGTTCTTCAGCCTGTCGCACCTCCTGGGCCAGTTCGAGTTTGCGTTTATCGGCTTCCTGTTTGGCCAATGCGATGGCTTCGGTGGCCTGCCGGCGGATTGCGCCCACTTCAAGGGCAGCCCTTTCCTGGTTTTCGGCAATGGCTTTTGCTGCATCCTCTTTGGCTTTCAACACTTCCAGCGCCTGCACTTCTTTTTCTTTGGCAGCGGATTCGCGGGCTGTTTTGACAGCGTTGGCTGTTTCTTCGCGAATTGCTGCGAGTTCGACTGCGGCCCGGTCTTTGGCTGCGGCCACGTCGTTGGCTGCGGCCTGCCTTTCTGCTGCGCCGGACTCCCTGGCTTTTTTAACAAGGTCGGCTTCTTCCTGCCGGGTTTTTGAAATGGTTTCAGCAGCTATTTTTTTGGCTTCTGCTATCTGCTGGGCAGCGGTTTCTTTGGCCCTCACTTCCTGTTCCCTGGCTTCAGCGATAGACCTGGCGACGGCCTCCCGGGTGGCGGTCAGTTCCTGGGCGGCCCGATCCCGGGCGGCCTTGACCTCCTCGGCGGTCAGATTAACGATTTCCTTTTCCTTCGCTTTCGCATCGGCAACCGATCTGGCGGCCTCTTCCTGGATCTGTTTGATTTTTTCTTCTGCAGTTTGTTTGGAGGCAGCCACCTCTTTGGCATAATCTTCTTTGGCTTTGTCGGCGGTCTGGTTGGCTTGTTGCACCAATGCGGCGGCGGTTTCCTTGGCTTTCAGGATCTCCTCTTCGGCCCGTTGGCGGGCGGCCTGGACCTCTTTGGCGGAGGTTTGCTGGATCTCTTCCTTTTGTTTTTGGGCGACTGCGAGGTTTTGCTGCAATTCGGTCTGAATGCGGTTCAGTTCTTCTTCGGCTTTTTTGCGTGCCTGAATTACCTGTTCTGCCAGCGCGGTTTGTTCGGTTTTTGCCCGGTCTCTGGCTTCCTGCACTTTAGCGGCCTCTTCCTGGTTAATCTGAGCGATGGTAGCGAAAGCCCGTTCCCTGGCGGCAGCCACATCGGCGGCGGCGGCGGCTTTTTCCTGTTCGGATTGTGTTTTAATATCAACGCTCAGTTGGGCTGCTTTTTCTTTTTCGGACAGGATCTGGTCGCGCACCAGTTTGATCTCCTCTGCGGCCTTTTGGCGGGCTTGCGCCACTTCAATCGCTGCGGTTTCTTTTTCTTTTGCCACATTTTCACGAGTTTCCGCAATTTCAGACGACGCCCGTTCTTTGGTCAGGGCAACCTCTTCAGCCGATTTCCTTCTGGATTCAGCTACCTCTTGTGCGGCTTTTTCTTTTTCCAATACTGCGTTTTCCCGGATTCGCCCCATTTCGGCAGCCGTTTCTTCCTGGATTTTCAGGATTTGTTCTGCTGCGGTTTGTTTGGTGGTCACTACATCCCCGACCGTTTTATCTTTTTCCTGATCGGCTTTTACCCTGGCTTCCTGTACCTGATTGGCGGTTTCCTGGCGAATGCGCTGGATCTCGGTATTGGCAGTTTCGCGGGCGGAAGCCACTTCATCTGCGTATTCGAGTTTGGCCTGTTCCAGTTTTTCTTTGGAGGCTTTTAATTCCTGAGCGGCGCGTTCGCGGGCTGCCTGCACCTCCTGGGCGGATTCCAGTTGGGCTTTCTGGATAGCTTCCTCCGAACGTTTGCGGGCCTCGGCGACATCGAGGTTGATGCGTTCCATTTCCGATTCGGCCTTTGCCCTGGCCTCCTGAACCTTTTGTGCGGCAGCCTGGCTGGATTTTTCTATTTCCTCCTGGGCTTTTTTTCTGGATTCCAGCACCTCATCGGCGTAGATCTTTTTTTGGCCGGCAGCCTGTTCGCGAGCGCTGGCGACATCCTCCTGGATGGTCTGTTTGATCTGATTGGCGCGTTCCCTTTCGGCAGCAATTTCAGCTTTCAGTTTTTCTTTGGTTTCAGCCAATTCCCGGCGCAATCCCACCAATTCTTCATCTGTCATCTGGCTGGGGTCAATTTTACGGGCCGGCGCCGATGTGGTAGCGCTCACCGGTTTGGAGGGATCGGAAGGTTTGGCAGCAGAAGGCTCGGGCAAGGCCACTTCAACAACTTTCGATTTATCCAGTTTTTGATTGAAACAGATTGCCAATTGTTTAAATTCCGATTGGCGGCTGGTATTGATCGTAAATTTCCTCATTTCCTTGTTGATATTGTTTTTGATGTACAACACCAGAAGGTCGGAGGAAGCGAACCATTGAATCGCATTGAGGTCAAGCTGGATCATATTGGAGTGGACGGGTGTTGCCCGGTCCATGTTCATTTCTCCCATTTCGACAAAACGGAAACTGCGGCGGGTTTGGTGGATATCCAAAAAAATGAGCTCATCATCCTGGTTAAATTCAACACCTCCCACCGAGTAGATTTTCCCTGTAATCCCTTTATCGCTGCTCGCCAGCTCGATGGAATAACTATAATTGCCCCGGACAACCAGGGTTGCCTGGTGGGACCGCAGCAAATGAGCGCCACCGATGATCTTATCCTCCGCAATCAAGGCATCGCAAGATTGACCGTTACTTGAGGAAACAGCCCCGAAAAATAAAAGGAGGAAAATTGTCAATCTCATGGTAAAAGGAATTTACAGGTAATTTAAGGTCTTTTTTAGTGTTTTGCGCCTAATCCAGGCGGTTTTTTGCGGCAAAGGCTCCGCCCATCTCCGGTTTATCCCGAACAGTATTGGGCCAATCGTTTGGCAATCAGTATTTTAAAAAAAATGTTTGCGATAAAAGCGTGTCAGGCAAGTAACGTTTGACCAGTAAAAAAAATTATATACATCCGAATTTATCGCCCGCTGGCCAACAAAAAAAGTACAGCCATCCGCACGGCAACGCCGTTTTCAACCTGCTGAAGGATGATGGAATGTTCGGAATCGGCGACATCCCCTGTAATTTCCACGCCCCGGTTGATCGGTCCCGGGTGCATGATCACGATTGGTTTGTTGAGGCTGTCCAGCAGTTTTTTATTGATCCCGTAATAGAGGGCATATTCTCTGAGCGAGGGGAAATATTTCAGGTCCTGCCGTTCCAATTGTATCCTGAGCACATTGGCAATATCGCACCATTCCAGGGTTTTGCGCAAGTCGTGTTCAACCGTCACGCCAAGTTGTCCGATGTATTTTGGAATCAGGGTTGGCGGACCGCAGACCTTGACCTGGGCGCCGAGTTTATTGAGGCAAAAAATATTGCTCAATGCAACACGCGAGTGCAGAATATCACCGAAAATGGCGATCTTTTTTCCTTCGAGGTCGCCGACTTTTTCCCACATCGAATAGGCATCCAGCAGGGCTTGGGTGGGGTGTTCGTGGGTACCGTCGCCGGCGTTAATGATATTGGCGCCGATATGCCTGGAAAGAAAATGGTGGGCGCCCGGGGCGGGATGCCGCATGACGACCATATCTACCTTCATGGAGAGGATATTGTTGACGGTATCGAGCAGGGTTTCACCCTTTTTAACGGAGGAAGCGGAGGCTGAAAAATTGACAATATCTGCGGAAAGCCTTTTTTCGGCAAGTTCGAAAGAGATCCTTGTGCGGGTTGAATTTTCAAAAAAAAGGTTGGCAACCGTGATATCCCGCAGGGAAGGCACTTTTTTGATCGGCCGGTTGAGGACATCCTTGAAGTTGTGGGTGGTTTCAAAAATGAGCCGTATATCCTCTGTTTTCAGGTATTTTATCCCCAGCAGGTGTTGGGTGCTCAATTGTTGCAAAGTCGCCATTCGTTAATCCGCCGCTTGTTTTTCAGGAAATAAAATAATCTGATCCTCACCGTGGATCTCTTTCCAGTAAACCTTGACGTAGGCCTCATCCAACGCGTCGACGGTGATGCCGTTAAAATCGGATTGTATGGGCAGATGCCGGTTGAATTGCCGGTCGACGAGGGTCAATAATTCAACCCGGCGCGGCCGGCCGTAATGATTGAGTGCGGTCAGAGCCGCCTGGACGGTTCGACCGGTATACAACACATCGTCGACGAGGATGACGTTCTTCTCCTCAACGAGAAAATCCATTTCCATCGGGCTGGCCTTCAGGGGTTTGTTTCGGGTCCGGAAGTCGTCCCGGTAAAAGGTGATGTCCAGTTTGCCGTATTCCATCGGCGCTCTGCCCAACAGGGATCTGAGGCGTTGGAAGATCCGGTCGGAAAGGGGCACGCCCCGGGGTTGTATGCCGACCATGCAGGTAGACGCAAAATCGTCGTAAACCTCCACCAATTGCTGACACATCCGGTCGATGGTTAACGAAAATCGCTCTTCGGTTAAAATGATTCTTCCCTGTTCCATTCGACGGCAAAGATAAAGGCCTGTTTAAACATTGTGGCAAATTTCCGGAGGTTTTAAACAATTGCTTTTTTTGCCGGCAGGATTTCCGCCAGTTTCTCCACCACAAAATCCGCTTCATCCCTCGTATTGAGGTGTGAAAATGAAAAACGAATGGTTTTGCCCATTGATGCCGGTTTGATGGCGCCCATAACATGTGACCCCGCATCCGCCCCCGAACTGCAGGCGCTTCCGCCGGATACGCTGATCCCGGCGATATCAAGGCTGAAAAGAAGCAGATCTGATTTTGGCGATGGCGGAAACTCGACGCTCAATATCTTATAATGTCCGTTCACAGAGTCGCCGTTCACCGCCACGCCTTCAAACCGGTCGGTCAGTTGTTTCAACAGGTATTCGCGCAGATCGCGGATGACTTCCGCGCGCTGTTCCATTTGCGAGCAAGCCAGTTCAAGGGCTTTTGCCATTCCCAGGATGCTGTGAAGGTTTTCTGTGCCTGCGCGCATGTTGCGTTCCTGGGAACCCCCGTCAATAAAAGGCTTGATCTGGTTTTCGTTTGAAATATAAATAAAACCCACCCCTTTCGGGCCGTGAAATTTATGCGCCGACCCGGAAATGAACCCGATCCGGGTTTTGTTCAGATCGATGGGATAATAGCCGATGGTTTGCACGGTGTCGCTGTGGAACAAGGCTCCGGATTGGGCGCAGATGGCGGAGATTTCTTCCAGGTCGATCATCGTACCGATCTCGTTATTGGCGTACATCAGCGAGACCATGGTTTTTGTGCCGTTTTCCGAAAGCAATTCTTTCAAATGGCCGGTATCGACATGTCCGAGGCTATCCGTTCTCAGAAAATCGATCCGGACGTCCTCATTCCGCCCAAGGCGCTCCAGTGAATGAAGCACACAATGGTGCTCGAGGGGGGAACTGATGATCCGCCTGACCCCAAGGTCTCTGACCGCGCATTTCAGGGCCATATTATTGGATTCGGTACCGCCGGAGGTGAAAAAAATTTCTCCGACGGAGGCATTCAGATATTTGGCCACCGTCTTTCTGGCCTGTTCAACGGCAGCCCTTGCCGCTCTGCCTTCGGCGTGGATGGAGGACGGATTGCCATAGTGGGTAACCAGGGCGTCGGCCATGGTCCCGATCACAATTGGATCCACAGGGGTGGTCGCCGCGTTGTCAAAATAGATCCGCCTTGGTGCATGTACGGCTGAATGGTTCACGATTTTTTGATTTACAGGTGATCTATTCTTCCACACCGAACTGTTTTTTGGTTGGTATGGTCAGCAGGTTGATGGCCAACAGCATAACCCCGGCACTGGCTTTGTACTTTGAAGTGCCCGACCAGGAGATCTCCGTACCGGACTGGGTGAGCTGGAGCTCAAATTCCATATCTTCACCCGCCTTCGACGAATCGAGCAGCAGGATGGGTTTGCCGCCGCTTCGGTACAGGAACCAGTTGCCCGGCGCGCCTTCCTGTTCCCAATGTCCGCACAAAAACGTTCCGTCCGGATTAAATTTGAACCAACGGCCGCGGTTGAAAAGCCAGGTACTGGGGTCATCGGCGGCATATTTGTCCCAAACCCAATAATTTTGCTGCAACAGGGCCGATTCCGAGGAATTTTCCGGCGCCTGGGGATTGGTGGTCAGGTCGGACGATCTGCCGGTTGCAGGTTGTTCGGTTTCGGACTGACCGGCTGGGTTGTTGCAAGCCGCCAATAAGGCGATCAATCCTGTCAGAAACATCCAATTCTTTATACCTTTCATGTATGTTTATTTAAAAGTGATTTCTTCTCTTGCGTTTTCTTTAATGCGAATTTTGTTTCCCAATACCACCACATCCAGCGGTTTTGGCGAATGATTGATAAAAATAACACCGGAGCGGGTCACTTTTGTTTCAATCGTATTCCCCCGCCAGCGAATTTTGAAAGAAAGGGATTTCCACTTTTCAGGCAAAAGGGGGTCAAAACTCAGCGTTTCTTTCACCACCTTCATGCCGCCGAATCCTTTGACGACAGCCATCCAGGTTCCGGCCATGCTGGTGATATGACAACCGTCTTCGGTGTCGTTGTTGTAGTTATCCAGGTCGAGCCTTGCCGTTTGCAGGTATAGCTCATAGGCCTTTTCCTTTTTGCCGAGCCTTGCCGCAAGAATGGCATGAATGCAGGGCGAAAGCGAGGATTCGTGAACGGTTCGGGGTTCGTAAAAGTCAAAGTTCCGCCGGATGGTTTTTTCATCAAACCGATCTTCAAAAATATACAGCCCCTGCAAAACATCCGCCTGTTTGATAAAAACAGAACGCAGGATCCGGTCCCACGACCAATTTTGGTTGATGGGCCGTTGCCTGGGGTCCAGATCGGCTACCGTGAGCAATTCCTTGTCGAGGAATCCGTCGTGCTGCACAAAAATCCCCAGTTTTTCGTCGTGCGCAAAATACATCGCTCCGGCAATCTTCTTCCATTGTCTGATCTCCTCTGCTTCGTCAAATTTCAGTTTATTGACCAGGGTTTCGTATACCCTGGGATCGCGTTTTTTGACATAGCCTGCGGATTCGGTCGCATAAGTCAGGCACCATACGGCAATGTAATTGGTGTACCAATTGTTGTTGACATTGTTTTCGTACTCGTTCGGACCGGTTACGCCATGGATGACATATTTTTTCCTTTTTTGTGAAAAATGCACCCTTTGCGCCCAAAAACGGGCGATTGCGATCAACACCTCAAGGCCGTATTCGACCAGGTAGACCTTGTCGCCCGTGTAGCGGATATAATTAAAAATTGCGTAGGCAATTGCGCCGTTCCGGTGGATCTCCTCAAAGGTGATCTCCCATTCATTGTGGCATTCTTCGCCGTTCATAGTGACCATCGGATACAGGGCGGCTCCGTTCACGAAACCGAGCTTCCGGGCGTTCTCTATTGCTTTTTCCAGATGTTTATATCTGTAAATCAATAAATTGCGGGCAATCCGCTGGTCGGCTGTCGACAAATAAAAAGGGAGGCAATAAGCCTCCGTATCCCAATAGGTACTTCCGCCGTATTTTTCGCCGGTAAAACCTTTGGGGCCGATATTGAGCCGCTCGTCTTCGCCTGTATACGTTTGATAAAGCTGGAAGATATTATACCGGATGGCCTGTTGGGCGGCCGGATCGCCTTCAATCAGGATATCGGCTTCCTGCCATTTGCGGTCCCAGGCTTCGGCCTGTTCGGCCAGCATTTGATCGAATCCCTTTTTATATGCCCGTTTGACGGCTTGTTCGCAACGGCTGAGCAGTTCTTCCCTGGGATAATTCAGGGAGGATACATTGGCCGCGTATTTATAGATAACCGTTTCCTGGCCTTCAACACATTTCAGGTCCACTTCGCAACCGGCAAATTTTTCCCGCTGAAGGCGCAAGGAAGGAAATTCGATTTCCTTTCCTTCCCGGAGAATATCGAATTTCATACCTGTACAAACCTGAAACTCGGTTTTTTTGGTTTCAGCCAGCACATAAGCTTGTCTCCTTTTTGCTTTAGCGAGGATCTCCACCCAGAATTTTTCGTCAAAATTGGCATCCTGATTTTTTACATCTGCGTTGATATAAGGTTTTATGGTCAGGGTGCCCAAAAAATTAAGCGGTGTGACCGAATACCGGATAGCGCAGGTTTCATCATCGGCAATACTGCAGAACCGTTTGGCGGAAACCATCACCTTGCGTCCGCTTTTCATCGTGGCGGTAAAGGATCTTTCCAGGTACCCTTCCTTCATGTTCAATTCCCGGCGAAAGGATTTGACTTCGCATCTGGCGAGGTCAAGGGGCTCCCCGTCGAATTCAATTCTGATCCCAATCCAGTTGGCAGCATTCAGAACCTTGGCAAAATATTCAGGGTAACCGTTTTTCCACCAGCCTACCCGGGTCTTGTCGGGATAATAAACCCCTGCGATATAACTGCCTGGCAGGGAGTCTCCGCTGTAGTCTTCTTCAAAATTAGCCCTCTGGCCCATTCTGCCGTTGCCGATGCTGAAAATACTCTCAGAGACCCGATTGTTTTCAGGAATAAAACCCTCTTCTATGATTTTCCACTCGTTCTGAAGCAGATAGTTTTTCATGGGTACACTTGTGTTCTCAAAATTTGTGCGAAAGATAGCCAGTTTCCTGATACTGTAATGCTGATTTGGGGAGGGGAGACTGGGAGACTGGGGGACTGGGGGACTTGGGGACTGGGAGACTTGGGGACAGGGGGACTGGGGGA
>CAZLEF010000105.1:0-16145 GCA_964558465.1 uncultured Lewinella sp.
CAAAAGCCGCGGTGGGGTTGAGCCAGTTGCTGAAAGAACTGGCCCCGTAACCACTGAGGTCAATGCGGGTAAGGGGGACGCCTCTCTGCCTGACCAGGTTAAACGGGACCAGCATGAACTCGTTGTTGAAAATTTCAGTGACGGTCCGGCCCAAGGTACTGTCGCCGTCGCCGTTTCCGAACAGGTCGAGCACGTTGTTGACCTGCAGGGTGCTGCCTACAAACATATCGGACTCACCCTTGATGAAGGCTTCCCCCGCATTCAGTTGAAGTTGCAGGGCCCCCCTGACCTCCTGTTCAAATTCCTCGGCGTTCAGCACAACGTCGGTCCCCTTGCGGGTATAGGTCCCTGTATTATCGGAATAGGTATAGGTGTTTTGCAGGAATGCCAGGGCCCGGAGCCCAAACGGCAAGGTGAGGATGGACAACGCCATGAAGCCCGCTGTGTCTTTTTCAAAATGGTCGAGGATATAATGGGTTAGCGGCAAAGGCGCCAGAGCTACTTCATCCAGGCCGGTGTTGATGATATGCATGGGGCCGCCGTCGTCGGGATAGTAATTAAATCCGAAAGGTGGGTCGCCGTTGACTGCCGGGGGCGTCAGGTTGATAAGCGGCTCCCAGGAGATCTGGGGCACGGTAAACGTTTTCACGTTGATGCCGCGGCTCACCACATCCATCCCTTTTACCTGGATCGGGAATTCCCCGGTTGTGCCGGCGGGCTGGTTGTGAGTGGTAGTCGTTGAGCGGGTATCCCGGTTGAACAGCAGGTCGAAACTGATGCCGAACAGGTCGGCGTTGGTACTCACGTCGAGCAGGGCAAAGAGGTCCCTTCGCAGCAGCGCCGTGTTTTTGTCCCATTCTTCACCGTAGTTGGGCAAGGGGTGGCCGGTCTCCCTGATAGAAGCGGCTTTTGCAGTGGCGGATTTGACCTTTGCTCTCGGGAAATGCACCTCTTCGGCCCCTTTGCTGACAGGCCGGATAAAATCGCCAAAATCCGGCGCCGCCTCCATTTGCGGGGATGCGGCCCTTCCCGCTGTTTTCTGTTCGCCCAGCGAAATGCCGGCAAACTGGTTGTTCAGCGGCGCAAAATGGAAGGAAACCTCCACCTGGTCCAGGCCCGAATCGTCGGCCGGCGGGTCCCAATGCGTCAGGCAAACCAGCCAGGCGGTAATGGGAGAGGGCGCCAGGCCCGTGGCGACATCCGTTCGGGTGCCGCCCCGGATCTGCCTGCGAAGGATTCCCAGATTGGCCGCATAGGGGTCGGGCAAAGTGGGCAGGTAGGCAAACAGGCCGAAGGTCAGGAACAGGAAACCCTTGTCCACCTTTTTATAATCGTCTGACAGCGTTCCGAATAGCAGGCAGCCATTGACCGGAGTGACCTTGAACAGGGCGTTGGTCATGGCCAGCGACATGATCTCCAGGGGGGGCGCGGCCGGGTCGTTGGGCTGGGAATTGTCCTCGATCAGGTTGTCGTCGAGGATTGAAATCAGTTTTGCAGTGGAATTGACCGCCAGCGTCAACAGCGAGTTGAGGGATCGCACGGCGGGCGGTTCGCCGTTGACTTTCACCGGCCGGTCCACCTGGAAGTCGGCATTGGTGAAACCCATGAGCAATTCGTTGCCGTTGGCGTTGCTGGCGTAAAAGAACGGCGCCGGGCCCGGAAACTGCAGGCTGACCCGGGTGCCAAAGGTATTGAGCGCGTCCTTCCACAGGTCCAGCGATAACTGGGCGTGCGGGTTGCCGGCCTGGAAATCGGCCAGGACGATCAGTCCCGGGCTTGCCAGGATGGCCGGCGTTTTTAACCCAAGGCCGCCCCCCTTCAACCCTGCCCAGGCATCGGTCAACCCTTTTTTGCATACCGCCAGCATGCCGCCGATACCGGCGGCTTCAGTGGGTTGGTTGACGTCGATGGCAGCGACGGGCAGCGCCCAGGCTGTTTCGGCGATGGGCGCCTGCCCGGCGAGGGTGTTGAAGGGGGATGCGGCATTGAGGATTTCCAGGACCGTTTCCGACGCGTTGAACGGGAACACGATCCGTTGCAGCACGGTATTATAGGTGGTTTGTTGCTGTTTATCCCATTTGAATTTGACAGACTGGCCGTAGAGATTCCAGGCGGCGTGGTCCACCTGTTCGATGGCGCGGCCTTGCGCCGAAAAACGGAAGCCCAGTTTGCGCGGCAACCGCAGTTCCAGATTGCGGGCGTCGGCGCCGAAGGGGCTTGCCGGGTCGGCGTCTTGCGGTTCGGGCTGCGTCAGGTCGAGGTCGAGTGCAATCAGGGTATTCGGGGTAACCGTCACCTTGTTGTTGATGTTCTGAGCGGGCAGGCTCAGGGTGAGTTTTCCGCCGGCGATGGTGAGGCCCGTGTACGTTCCCGGGGGCGCGTTGGGCGCCAGGAAGCGGGACTGCACCCAGACGCTGCCTTCCGACAGGTTGTACGGCCGGGCCAGGTTCAGGGCCAGTTGCGTTTTGGCGCCGGCCCCCCTGCCGCGAACGGGTTTGACGGTGAATAAAAGGACCGGGTCGGCAATGCCCTGGATATACAGGGCGGTCAGCGGCTGGATGGGGAAAAAGTCGAACCAGAACAGCCGGCCGTCCTTGTTTTTGAACGGGCCGATGGTATGGTCCACCCGGGCGCCGGGCGCCCATGCGGGCAGGGAGCCCTGGAGGAGCGGTTCCCGTACGGCCGTTTCGCGGACGAACACCCGGTAGGCAGCCGGTTCCTGCCGTTCGCGCGTGCGTTTGGCCAGCAGGTTGATGGCTTCCATCCGCGCGGGGTTGATCCGGTCGGCGAAATACAGGTCGGCTTTTTCGATGGAATAATTGCCGCCCCTTGTCGATGCGGCGTCGGGGGCGATGGAGGCCCTTGCCAGCGATTTGGCGAGCCTTTCAAAATGGTTCTGGTCTTCTTTGGTTTCAATGACCAAATGGCCGACGAGCCCTTGAAGGATGGCTTCGAGGTTATACTCTTCCATAGGGACGGTTTTTCAATTATTTGGATTGATTCGATTAAACGATTGATTCGAATCGTACCTAATCGGATCAATCCAAACAATCGGATCAATCGAATCAATTAAAAATGTTGAGACTGAGGCGGAGGCTCGAATTTAATGGAGGATTTCTCAAAGCAACGGCAAAAGCTACGCTATACGAATTGCTATTTTTGATTGGGTAGAAAGAGAAGGCTAGTGATGGGGAGAATCAAACAACTATTGAATTTTGCATCCTGTTTCAGTTCCTCAATTCCTCAGTTCCTCGATTCCTCTACCCTAAGTGAGTGTGCGTGTTGTTTTCCGGCGATAAATATGGGGGTTTTATTTGGGAAATGCAAGGGTTGGGGAAAATTTTTCTTCCAACGCATGCGTTCCTCTCCTTGTCCCTTCCAAAGGGAGATATGGCTCGCATGCAAAGGTAGGTCAGTGGAATGAACCCCCATTCCCCGGTCAGCGGAAAATTTCGCCTTATCCTACTTCATCAATCATCATTCATCAATCATCATTCATCAATAAAGCGGGCCAGGTTCGGGCGCAATCACAAAGCGGCACAGGCGTCAGTTTTTTCCGGAGGTTGTCGACCAATGGTTCGAATGCTGCGATAATTTTAGTCCTTTGGTTTTCGGTTGGCTTGGCAAGTCGTGTTTCTTTTCGTGGCCACTTTATCTTGACTAACTGCTAACGTCAGCCGTCAGAAATAACCAGCAAGTTGTCGATTGTACTATTTTTTGACGGTAAGCTGGATTAAAACTACAGATACCGTCAAAAAATAGGCGGAGCAAACAAAAGCAGGACGGCGCTCAGATCGATCTGGTCATCGACCGCAGGGACCACGTCATCAACCTCTGCGAGATGAAATTTTCCATAGCCCCCTTTTCCATCTCCAAAACTTACGCCGATCAATTGATGCGCAAGCTCAGTGTTTTCCGGGAGGAAACCAAAACGACCAAAGCGCTGCACCTGACCCTGATCACGGCCAGCGGGTTGGCGCGGAACAACTGGTCGGATAACCTGGTGCGCAATGATTTGGCGATGGAGGTTTTGTTTGGGGGGTGAGGGTTCAGGCAGCGGTTTCAAAGGCATTTGCAGCCAAAAATAGGTTAAAAAAGTCAATTCTGGCTGGAAAAACCCAACATTACAGCCAAAACGCTTATTTTTATCTTAAAATTGGCTGCAAATAAACGAAGATAGCTTACTCATCGGGCGAAAAGTCACTGGGTATAAGCGGCATCCTTTTAGCCAATATGTCCTGGCGGGGTAGCTCCGATGAAAAATCCGCCCAGATTGACCTGCTCATTGACCGGCGCGACCAGGTGATCAACGTGTGCGAGTGCAAATTTTCGCTCGCCGAATTCGCCATCGACAAGGATTACGCCGAAAAACTCCGATCGAAAATCCACCTGCTCAAAACCCTGACCAAAACCAGAAAAGCAGTTTATCTTACCCTGATAACAACTTATGGCCTGGAAAAAAACAGGTATGCCGGCATGGTGCAAAACGAGGTGGTTCTGGATGATTTGTTCAATTGAAAATACAATACATGAGTCACCCCGAATTTTGTAACACGAAAAACACAGACATTTTTTTTCTTTGAACCACGACCTGTCCCGCCTCAGCGGGAAAAGAACCACAACCTGTCCCGCAAGGCGGGAAAAGATGACAATAAAATTTACGCTGTAAATTTTATTGTTCGCTCCTATTGTTTCCTTTTGTGCCTTTTGTGGTTCAAAAAATCACTTGGTGGTATCAAACGTCATGTAGGCATAACTTTTTTAATGCCTAAGGGATGGCTGCACCCTGGAACAGCTATATAGAATAAGTAAGCGGCACCAAAATCCCACAAAAAAGTTTACGCGTTTATATTGTTATAAAATTCGGGGTGACTCATGGTTCGCGTCTTTTGTTTCCTTTTGTTTCTTTTCCCGCTTCGCAGGGACAAGTGTGGTTCAAAAAAAAATCCCGGTAAAACAGGATGCGAAGCCATCCTGTCCGGCTTTGAATAATTTTTCGAAAAAATTACTAAATTTCAAAATTGTAAACTTCGAAGCGACTCACGCCATGCATGCCATTTTTCGGGCTTTAGCCCAAAAATCCAGGATCATTTCCAAAATCAAGTCGGCATCGCCCCTACCGCACCAAATTCACCACCCCCGTCTCCACCCTTCTCTCCCCGTTCACAAACACCAAATCCGCCCGCCATACATACGCCCCCTGCGGTTGTGGTTTGCCGTTCAGCGTGCCGTCCCAGCCGTCGCGGGGGTGGCCGTCTTCGAGGGCTGTGGAATGCCAGACCTGTTGCCCGTACGGCGAATAGATCGAGATCTCGTATTCCTCAATGCCGATGCCGACGGGTTTGAAGATGCGCACGCCTTCAGGGCCGTAATCCGGCGTCAGCGCGTTGGGCGCAAAAAAAGTGACGATCCACTCCGGGTCAACGGGCCTCCGCAGGGTGTCGGCGCAGGTGTATTCGCCGTTGTTGTCGTTGTAGGCGACCAGGGCCACTGTGATCGAACGGTTGATATCGTACACGTGGTGGGGGTCGGTTTCCTGCGAGGTGTTCCCGTCGCCAAAATCCCAGTCGTAGCGGTCGGAAAAGGTGGAAGTGTTGATGAACTGCACATCGCCCAGTACGTTCTCATCCCGGTCGATCTCGACCTCGAACCCGGCTTCGGGGCTTCGGTACACCCGGATCGGATTGGGCAACGTATAGGTATCCTGGCATTGTTCGTTGTAAATGGCCACGAGTTCGGCGGTATAAACACCAGGCTCGGTAAAAACGACCCTGGGTGAAACGGAATCCTGAAATTCCGGAAAGGACGCGATCCGCCAGATGTACCGCACGGCGTCGGTCGACTGGTTCCGGAAAATCACCTCCAGATCGTTGCAACCCACCAACACGCTGGGTTCAAAACCGGCGTCGGGCTGACCAAATATATCCACTTCCCGGATCGCGGTATCGCGACACAGGAATTCGTTGGCCACAATCAACCGGATGGGGTAAACGCCGGGGTCTTCGTAATCATGCACGGGGTTGGTTTCGGTAGAAACGCCGCCGTCGCCAAAAGTCCAGTCGCTGCCCGCAAACCCGCCGGACTGGTTGGTCAGGATTACTTCGGCGGGGGTTCCGCATTCCTCGGGTTTGTCGTAGGTGAAATCGGCCAGGGGTTTGGGCCATACCGTCACCGTCAGCGCGAAGGTATCCTGCGGACAGCCATTGTCGCTCCCCGCAATCAGGGTAACGGCGTATGCTCCGGGCGAAGTGAAGGTGTTCACCGGGTTTTCAAGGGCCGACCCGTTGCCGTCGGCAAAATCCCAGGTGTAAAAGCCGGCGTGTTGCGAAAGGTTGTCAAAGGCCACCCGGAGGTCCTCGCAGCCCTGACCTGCATCCGGGGTGAATCCGGCAATGGGGGAGGGCAATATCTTGACCGTCCGGACCAGGGTATCGCGGCACTGAAAACTGTTTTCCGCCACAAGTTGCACCGCCAGATCGCCCGCGGTTTCCGGCACGATCAACGGGTTGAAGGCGTCGGAACTCCCGCCCGGCCACGACCATTGGTAGGCCACCGCCCCCTGGGAGGTATTCACCGGCGTCAGGTTGTCGTAGCCCAGGCAGTAATCCTGCACGGCCAGGTCGAAACCGGCCACAGGGTCGGGGTACACCAGGATATTGTACACGGCGGTATCGGTATAACAACTGTCCTGGTTGAACACCGTGAGCCGCACTTCGTAATTGCCGGGCGACTGGAAGGTATGCTCCGGGTTTTCCTGGAAAGACGCCGAGGTTCCGTCGCTCCAGGTCCACACATAATGGGCGCCGCCCTGGCTGTTGTTGTCGAATTTCACTTCCAGCGGGCCGCAGCCTTCCGTGACCGACGGCGCAAAGGCCGCCACGGGGAGGCCCACGACTTCCACCGTGCTGGTAAACGTTGCCGGACAGGCGTTCAGCAGCGAATACCCGGTGAGGGTGACCGTGTAAATACCGGCGGAGTCATAGGTGTGAACTGGTGAATTTTCGGCAGAGCCGTTTCCATCTCCAAAATCCCATTCGCTGCCGCTGATGTTGACGGACAGGTTGTCGAATGAAATGGGCTGCCCGAGGCAAACCACCGGCCTATGGGTAAAACTGACAACGGGGGCCGGCAAAACCTCGATAAAGGCCGTATCGGTGTCTTCGCCGCAGCGGCTCGCGTACAGGATCACGGTATGAATACCCGGTGTTTCCAGCACAAACTGCGGGTTTTCCAGCGCGCTGCCCTGTTCGGCGCCATCGGGGCCAATCACCTGCCAGGTGACGATCGACCCCGGCGTGGCAAAACTTTCGAGCTGTACGGTCAGCGGTTGGCAACCACTCAGCGTATCCGCCTCCAGGAACGCATTCACGTCGGGCGGATACACGATCACTTCCTTGGTCAGGGTATCCGCGCCGCATTCGTTGGTGGAGATCAGGGTGATGGGGTAAACGACAAAATTGGTATCCGGGGCCGTATAAATGATCGGCAGCGGCGGCAGTGTATCGGTGGAGGTTCCCGTGGCATAATCCCAGGAAAAGGTATCCGGGTTGCCGAGGGTTACGTTGGTCAGGTCGACGGATAACGGCGAACACCCTTCATCGGGGAAAACGCCGAAGCGCACCACGGGGTAAGGGTGCACCAGTACGGTATCGACGTCGAACCGGTCGCCGCAGAAATTGCTGGCCATTACGCGGATTTCAAACATCGAGTCCTGGGTGATCCCGTCCAGGAAAATGCCGGTCGGGGCGGCGCCGAACAGGGTATCCGGGCCGATGTACCAGGTCAGGGAAAGGCCTTCGCCGGAGCTGTGGTCGTCGATCTCAACGAGGAAAGGCGCGCAACCTTCATCGTTGGCAAGGTCGAAGGCGGCTATCGGCGGGGCCGTCACATGGACGTCCCGGGTGGTTGTATTGGAACAGCCGGTTGCGGGGTTGGTCGCCATGAGGGTGATGGTGTAGTCGCCGGGATTTTCATAGGTATGGGATGGAGCGGTCGAGTTGTCGGTTGCGCCGTCGCCAAAATCCCAATGGAAGATGGTAGCGCCGGTCGTATTATTCATCAGGTTAAATTCTTCATCATCACAGGTATTGCCGTCCAGGGCAAAGGCCGCTACGGGGTTGGAATGCTGGATAAACGTCCGGCTTTTACAAGCCATACAGCCCTGCACCGACTGGCTTTCCAGACAATAGGAAAAAATATAGACCGAATCAGAGACGATCTCGTTCAGGTCGATCAGGCCGGTTTGCGCGTCGATCAGCGCGGGCGGTCCGGTCCAGTATCCGCCGGCGGGTGATGCGCCAGCCAGGGTATAGGTTGCCGGTCCTTCGCAGATGGCGATATCCGGCCCGGGGTTGATGGCCGCGGCAAGGTCGATGATTTCTACGGTGAGGGAGGCCTCTTGCCGGCAGTTGGTTTGGGGGCTGAAGACGTAATGGTACGGATGAACGCCACCGCCGGCAGTTTCCAGGTTAATCAGACCGGTGACAGGGTCAATACCGGGGCCAGACCACGTCCCGCCGGCCAAATTGGTTTGCAATTGCAAAAACTGGTCCGATATACAAACCGTGGTATCCGGCCCAATTGCCAGGTCAGGCGCCTGGATCAGCCGGATGGCCAGGCTGTCGGTTACCCGGCATTCGTTGCGTTGATAGGCGACTGAAACGGTATAAATGCCCTCCGGCAGGTTTTGACCGTTAAACATCCCGGTCGGACTGACGATCCCTGGCCCCGACCAGATGATCGTTCCACCCAGGGGATTGACTAAAAATCCGGCCGCCAGGGGCAGGTTCACCGGGATATCCGAAAGGCAAAGGTCGAGCGAATCCGCCAGCGTGAGTACGGGCAGCGCCTCCACCAGCATGGTGGTTGTCACATTCACCTCGCACCCGTTTGCGGCGATGAACTGGTAATTGACCGGGATACTCCCCTCCCCTGCCGCCGCCGGGTCAAAAATGCCGGTTTGGGAATCTACACCGGGGCCTGAAAAAACCCCGGGGCCGGGAGTTGCCGTCAATGCAACCGGGGGGCTGTCGATACAAAAGATATCCGATGGAAAATTTACGGTTGGCGACGGCAATACCGGGATTGTAATGGAAACGGCGCCCGTACAAACGCCGTTGAGCAGGGAATAAGAAATAGGGTAATTGCCCGGCCCGACGGCGGGGTTAAATTCGCCGGTTGTGGGGTTAACGCCCGTTCCTGACCAGGTTCCGCCGGGTGGATTCGCCTGTAATATGATAGGGGAAGATCCTGAACAAAGCTCGCCAGGCGGGGTAATCTCCGGGATTACATTGGCCTGGATCTGCACAAAGACGGTATCGGAAGCCATGCCGCATTGGCCGTCCACCAGTACGATCACCCTGGCTGTATCCGGATTGGAAAATTGGATCCCCGTCGGGTTGGCCGCCGCACTGGACGCTGGGTTTCCGCCTTCGAAGGTCCAGGTGTAGTTGTCGATCGCTCCTATATATTGTACGGAGGGTGAGTAAGACAAGGATTCGCAGCCCGGGGTTGCGTTCGCCAGGTTGACGCTGACGGCCGGCAACACCTCGATCTGGATATCCATTTCATTGGGGCAGCCCGCAGCGCCGATGGAATACCGAAACATATGGTTCCCGGGATTCAACCCGGTGGGGTTGAGCAGCCCCGAGGAGGAAATGGCGTTGGCCGCCGCGCCGAGGCCGGTCCAGACGCCGTTGGGCGGGGTAGCGGACAATTGTACGGGCGGGCCGTTTTTGCAGATTTCGGCCGGGTTATTCCCCATAACGATGGATTCGGTAGCAGCTACAATCACGGGGACCGTTTCGGTCAAATTGCCGCAAGGACTGGTGATCTCCAGGGTGATAGACCCGGAAGTGTTGAAGGTGACTCCGGAAAACACGGAATCTGCGGACATGGGGATGCTCCCGCCGTTGAACGTCCATTTATAGGTCGTAATGGTACCGGAATGGGTAAAACCCAGGTTGGCGGAAGAAAGGGTTACTACGTCGCACGAGGCGGGTGGTGGGGTCAGGTTGATCTGCGGTTCCGAATAAATGTTCAACACCAGATGCGACGTGTCCATACCGCAGATGTTTTCGGCGGTGAGGATCACCTCGTACATACCCGGCTCAAACTCCACTTCGATATCGTTCGTACCCAGGGTCATGGAAGTGTCGGTAAAATTCCACATGGTCGTGTCGGGCGGCAAGATGGTCCAGTAGGTATTGCTCCACTGGTTGGATTGGTCGTCGAAGGCCACGGTGGTGGGTCCGCAGCGGTCGGCCGGGTCGGCGTCGGTGGTGAAGGCGGCGTCAGGGTGATCCACGACCTCCACAGTACGGGTATAGGTATCCGAACTGCCGCAAACTTCGTTGGTCACCGTCAGGGTGATCGTACGGATGCCCGGTGTCGAAAATATTTTAGGTGGAACGGGATCTTCGAGGTCCGAGGTGGTTCCGTCGCCAAAATCCCAGTGGAAAAGGGTGGCATTGCAACTGAGGTTATTCAGGGTCACCGGCGTATTGATGCAAACCTCTTCCGGGGCGGAAAAGGCGGCGTTGGGCCGGTGGATGACACCGACGGGTTTGCTGGTGCTGTGGCAACTCAATTTGGCGTTACCCTCGCAATACCGGACGATCGTCAGGCAGATCACATAAGTCGTTTTATCGTCGGCGCAAACCAGGCTGTCGGGGATATTATAAATATGAGAAACCGGAACCTGTGTGTTGGTCTCATTCATGGTCCCGTCGCCCCAATTCCAGATATATTTGGTTACGTTGGCAGCCGTAGTGGTATTGGTCACAAAAAACTCATACCCGTCGCAAACGATGGACTGGGTGCCCTGGATAGCAAAATCGGAGAGGATATCGCCGCATTCATCCTCCAGGCAGGGGCACGAGGGGGTCACCTGGGCGGATAGGGAGGTCAGAAATGCAAAAGACAGGAACAAGAAGATGGTTATTGAACGCATGATAGCTGGGTTTTTGTGGTAGACGGCCCACGGTAGACGGTAGACGGCTGACGGTGGACGGCCAGGCTCCTGAGCGGAGTCGAAGGAGACGATGGACGGCTCCTGAGCGAAGTCGGAGGAGAAGGCCCACTGCTTGCACGCCAGGTCGGGGAAAGACATAAAAGAAAACGACATGTCCCGCACAGCGGGAAAAGAATTTACCGAGGGTAAATTCTTTCTTAAGCTCTTTTGTGCTCTTTTGTATCTTTTCCCGCTGAGGCGGGACAGGTTGTGGTTCAAGAAAAAAATAATTTGCGGTTAAAAATATTAGATAGCGTAAAACACGCCTTTTACCAGAATTTTAATCTTCCTGCCCAGGCTTTAACCTGGGAACACAAAAAGTTGTTGTCCATTCTATAAGCCGTCTCCTTTGACTTCGCTCAGGAGCCTGACCGTCTACCGTAGGCCGTCCGCCATCAACCAGAACTTTAATGGATGGTTCTGTACCAAATGCCCTCGTACAGTTTCCTGCGCCACGGGGTTTGAGAAGACGTAGGGCATCGATAGGAAAAATTGGGTTCGTGTTGTTTGTCGATATCGCTGCCCGCGAGTTTACACCCGGGACTGGTATTAAAATGAAAGGCCATCGATACCTCGAAGATGGGCCCGACCTGATTGCGCAGGCCGGAGATATTGCCGGAGTAAGCAAATCCCAGGTCCACTTTTGTGTCGTCGGACATAAACCAACCCAGTTCCAGGGCAATAGAAAACCAATTAGAGTTGCGGCCTTCCGGCGGGGCCTGGTTGAAATGGTAAAGCAGGTTGAGCGCCAGAAAGCGATTGAGGGAAAATTTGCCGCCTGCTTCTATATAGGATAACCCGGCCTGCCGCTGGTAAAACATTTGGGGTTTGACGGCGATGAACCCTGCGCGGTCGAGGTAAGGAATAAATTCTGCGGCGCCAAAAAAAGAATACCGGCGGGGAATAAGCGTGCCGATGTTCAGGAGGGATTCTTCCTGGCCGGTGTATTCGCCTTTTCCCAGGGAATAGGCATTGTGGACCGCCAGTCCGTAATGGATGGTCGGCGACCTTCGTTTCGATTCATCGACCAGGATCCGGTGGGAAAATCCGACGGAAGGGGTAAAAAACCAGAGGGATTTTCCGTCGTTCGGGGGCACGAATCCGGTGGGGATGGGGTTGTCGAATACATCGACAAAGCCGTACTTGGGGTCGAGTTGGTCGGAAAAGATCAACCGGCTGTAGTCAATCGATTTGACCGACCATTGCAGGCTCATGCCGAAGCGGAGGTTGTGCCTGGAATTTCCCCAGTCGAACGGCACAACGCCGGCCAGTTTGCCGCCGATATCGAGGGTGCGGAAAATGCCGTCCCCTTCCTGATCCGAGAGGACTGAAAAACCGTAATCGAAGATGGTGCAAGGCAGGCTTTCTTCCAGGCTCACCAGCAAGGTCCGGAATGCCGGAACACCGGCCGCCGCCCATTGCGATTTGTATTTGGCGCTGAGGCTGAGCGCCCCGCGATAACCGGTCAGCGCGGGGTTGTAAGCCGATTCATTGTTGTAAAAATGCGCAAAAAAAGGATCCTGGGCTGTTGATAAAAACGGAAGAAAGGACAGGAAAATAATACAAACTACCTGATTCATAATCTTCAAGGGTTTAAATGTACCTATCATTCAGGAGGAAACCATCAACGATTATTCCGGGCGAATCGATGGTTCATCGTGGTTTATTTTCGTTTATTATCGATGACGGATATTAACCAAAATGAACCATATTGAACGATATTCAACTACATTGAACCCTCGATTCACCTAAACTAAATGCCGCATTTGATTGGGTAAGCCGTACCGGAGAAATCTGGTGAGCGCGGTTTTTTCTCCGGCGATAAATTTGAGGGATTTAATTGGGAAATGCAAGGGTTGGAGGAAAATATTTTGGTTTTATAATCCGCCATAAGTATATAAAAAACACCACTTATGGCGGATTATAAAGAGGCGTACCCAAACAAGATATCGTTATTGCATTTCATCCCCCGCAATTCCGTCAGTATACGGGTTACGCCGTCGCCTGATTTTCCCTGCCAAAACATCCATCTTTCTTACTTCCCCATTTACATTTTACATTTTACATTTTACATTTTAACTTTCCTTACCCCCCTTCCGGCTCTCCAGATACCCCCGCCACCGCGCCAGGCAGTTTTCAAAATCCCGGGGGAGTTCCGACTCAAAATGCATGAATTCCCCGGTCGAAGGGTGGACAAAACCCAGCGATTTGGCGTGCAGGGCGTGCCGGGGCATGATGTTGAAGGTGTTTTCTACAAACTGTTTGTATTTGCTGTAAATGGTACCCTTGAGGATCTGGTCGCCGCCGTATTTGTCGTCGTTGAAAATGGGATTGCCCAGGTATTTCATGTGTACGCGGATCTGGTGGGTGCGGCCGGTTTCGAGGTTGCACTGGATGAGGCTGACGTAATACAGGCTTTCGAGCACTTTGTAGTGGGTGACGGCCCATTTGCCCTGCTCCCCGTCGGGGAAGGCGGCAAATTGTTTGCGGAAACGAGGGTGGCGGCCAATATGCGCCCGGATGGTCCCTTGTTTTTCAGCGGGTTCTCCCCAGACAAGGGCCAGGTAGGTGCGCTCGATGGTATGGTAATAAAACTGTTTGGCGAGGTGGCTCATGGCGTATTCCGACTTGGCCACGACCATCAGGCCGGAGGTGTTTTTATCGATACGGTGCACCAGGCCGAGTTTGTCGTCGTTGTTGCCTTCCATCACGGGGAGTTGCTTGAAATGGTAGGCCAGCGCGTTGACCAGGGTACCGCGGTGGTGGCCCACCCCCGGATGTACGACCAGCCCGGCGGGTTTGTTCAACACCAGCAGGTCGTCGTCTTCGTAAATGATGTCCAACGGAATATTCTGGGGAATGATGCCAACCCCGTGTACCAGGGGCCGCGGGAAAATAATGGAAACCCGCTGTCCGGGTTTGACCTTGAAATTGGGTTTCACCTCCTGGTCATCTACCAGGATGGCGCCGGAACGGATGGCGTTCTGAATCCGGTTGCGGGAAACGTTTTCCAGCCGGTCGATCAAAAATTTATCGATCCGCAGGGGCGATTGTTTCGGATCAATAAAGATATTCTGGTGGATATAATAATCGTCCTCGTTATCTTCACTGTCCTGCTGTATATCCAGGGGGTCGTCGTAGCCTTCTTCCTTTTCGCTGATCATGTTTAATTGTTCGTTTTGGTTTATTGCGGTTTATGCGAATCAAGGGTTGGATTTCAAATCTTATTGATTATTCGGCTTCTGAAAATTCAGAAATCGAGTTTTTCTATCACCCCTGCCCTGTCAGGCGGAAAAAAAACATGAATCAGCCCGAATTTTGTAGTGCTATCAACATATGTTCTATTTTTTTATTTGAACCACGACCTGTCCCGCAAGGCGGGAAAAGAGACACAAAAGGAAACAATAAATTTGCTTTGCAAATTTATTGTTTGCCACTTTTGTGATCTTTTGTTTCTTTTGTGGTTCAATAAACCGATATTAGAGTTTTTGAAAAAAAATCAAGGGTATATTCAACTATTGATTCGCATGGCTTATTGCGGTTTATGGTTGTCAGGCTGACGTTTTCATTCGAGCCCAACAATCATGAACAATAATAAACAAACAAAAATAAACCTTTCGGGGCCCGCGACAAATATATTTTTGCTTTTTTTGTCCTATGTAACCATTTGAACATGAAAAAAGCACTGGGTTTCGGGTCGGTTTGCGCAAGGGAGTGGAAAGAAAAAAGATTCAATCCGTCCCACCAATTGCCCATTCACGCTACTTCTTCTTTTGTTTTTGAAAGTCTGGAAGAAGGCATGGCCATTTTCTCAGGTCGCCAGGAAGGCCATATCTACGGGCGTTTCGGCAACCCGACCATCGATACCGTAGCGGAAAAGATTGCTGCGCTCGAAGGGTACGGATTGGCTGATCAGCCGGTCGCTTACCTGCTCAGTTCGGGTATGGCCGCCATTTCCACCCTGGCCATCGGCCTGCTCCGGCCGGGCGACAAGATCCTGACCCAGGGGAATATTTACGGGGGTACTACTTCCCTGTTCAGCCAGATCCTGACGCCGCTGGGCATTGGCTACGAACTGGCTGACCTCCAAAACCCCGGCGAGGTGGAACAGCGCCTGCGCAATGACCCCAGGATCAGGATGGTCTACGCCGAAACGCCCGCCAACCCCACCCTGGCCTGCGTCGATCTGAAGGCGCTGGCCGGCATCGCCCGCACAGCAGGCGTCTGGACGGCGGTAGACAATACTTTCGCCACCCCCTGCCTCCAACAACCTTTTGCGCTGGGCGTCGACTTCATCGTGCATTCTACCACCAAATACCTGAACGGGCACGCCAATACCATTTCCGGCGTATTGCTGGGGATGGACCGCGAACTGATGCACAACAAAATTTACCCGGCCATCAAATTGCTGGGTACCAACGCCAACAGTTGGGACGCGTGGCTGGTGCACAACGGCATGAAAACCCTGGCCCTCCGCATGGAAAAACATTGCGACAATGCCCATGCGCTTGCACAATTCCTGGAAAAACACCCGAAAGTGGCCCGTGTCAATTATCTCAGTCTGCCTTCCCACCCCGACCACGAACTGGCCAAACGCCAGATGCGGCGCTTCGGCGGCATGCTGAGTTTTGAACTGAAAGGCGGACTGGAAGCCGCAAGGTCCTTCATCGACGGGTTACAGCTTTGCACCCTCGCCCCAACGCTCGGCGATGTGGATACACTGGTGATGCACCCGGTGTCGATGTCGCATATGAACGTGCCCAAAGAGATCCGGGAGGCGGCGGGCATCACGGATGGGCTGGTGCGGCTGTCGGTGGGGATCGAGGACGTGGGGGATTTGATTGCGGATGTGGACGGGGCGTTGTAGCTCCGACCTCTGGTCGGAGATAAATCGTCTTTAAAATCGCCGAGGGGACCTCGGCTGTACTAAGGAATCGCTGAGGGGGCCTCGGCTGTACTAAGGAATCGCCGAGGGGACCTCGGCTGTACTAAGGAATCGCTGAGGAGACCTCGGCTGTACTAAGGAATCGCCGAGGAGACCTCGGCTGTACTAAGGAATCGCCGAGGAGACCTCGGCTATACTAAGGAATCGCCGAGGGGACCTCGGCTGTACTAAGGAATCGCCGAGGGGACC
>CAZLEF010000105.1:16245-21494 GCA_964558465.1 uncultured Lewinella sp.
TACTAAGGAATCGCCGAGGGGACCTCGGCTGTACTAAGGAATCGCCGAGGGGACCCCGGCTGTACTGGATAGGTTAAAGACAATAAACCAACTATAACAATGAGGATCAAATACTTAATCATCATTATCCTGTTTACAGGGATTGCGGCGAACGGCCAAACCATCAGCGCCAACAAAAAAGCCGTCCTGCAATCCGTTGAAAAACACCGGGCAGATCTGATCGGGCTCAGCGACCGGATATGGAGTTATGCGGAAACCGCCTTCGAGGAAACCCGTTCATCAAAAGAACTGGCGGATTATGCTGAACAACAAGGGTTTAAAGTAGAACGCGGAGTGGCCGGCATGCCTACCGCTTTTATCGCCAGTTATGGTTCGGGCAGCCCCATTATCGGGGTGTTGGGCGAGTTTGACGCCTTGCCGGGGGTTTCCCAAAAAGCGATACCCGCCAAAGATCCCCTGACAGCGGGCGCACCGGGACACGGCTGCGGGCATAACCTGTTCGGTCCGGGCAGCCTGGGCGCAGCCATTGCCGTCAAAGAGTTGATGCAGCAGGGAAAAATAAAAGGTACCATCCGCTATTACGGCACACCGGCCGAAGAGAAATTTTTTGGCAAGCTCTATTTTGCCAGAGCCGGCTTGTTCGACGACCTGGATGTCTGCCTCGACTGGCACCCCAGTGCAAACACGCAAGCTGAAATGCAAAGCTCCCTTGCGGTAATCGATTTTATTGTTGAATTCAAGGGGCAATCCGCACATGCATCCCTGGACCCCTGGAACGGCCGCAGCGCGGTGGACGGCCTGGAGTTCTATACGCACGGCCTGAATTACCTGCGTGAACACGTCAAACCCTCCGTCCGCATCCACTACCAGATCCAACACGGCGGCGATGTGGTGAATATTGTACCGGATTACGCACGGGTCTGGACCCGCATCCGGGATGCCAAACGGACCGGCATGGAAGAAGTCTATCAAAAAGCGCAAAGAATTGCCCGTGGAGCCGCCATGATGGCGGATGTGGAACATTCTATCACCCTGATATCGGGTTTGCACGAGGTGCTGGTCAACCGCACAGGCGGAACAGCCCTGCACAATAACCTGATGATGTTGGGCCCTATCGAATACACGCCGGAGGAAGAGGGTTTTGCCAAAGCTATCCAGGAAGCCACCGGCAAACCCCAAACCGGGATGAATGGAAAAGTCGGCCCCCTGGAGGAAACGAAAGAACTGACCGGCGGCGCCTCCAGCGATGTGGGCGATGTAAGCTGGATCGTCCCGGAGATCCGTTTGGCGGTCACAACGGCGCCGGTGGATACACCCTGGCATTCCTGGGCCGTGGTGGCTTGTGGCGGCATGTCCATCGGCCACAAAGGAATGGTCTACGCCGCCAAAGCGCTCGGCATGACCATGGTTGATCTGTTTGAGCAGCCGCAACTGGTCCAAGAAATCCAAAAGGAATTTAAGGAGCGAAAAGGCGCGTATATATATAAGGCTATTTTGCCGGATGGGCCGCCGCCGGTTCCGGGGAAATGATTTGTTGATTCGTTGATCTGGCGTGCCGCGCCACCGGCGTGGTTGATTTGAGACGGCAGCCTTCAAATCAACGGCTTGCCACGCCACAGGCGTGGAATCAACAGATCAACAAATAAGCAGCAGCAAGCCTTACCCAATCTTAACCCCAAGGCCAATACTGGCAAAGGAGATACCCGTACCTACCTCACCGAACAGGCAGCTTTTTGGACTGATAGCGAACCTCAGGCCCAGGCAGACCCCGTAGAGAAAACGCTTTTTTTGAGGCCTTATCCCAAATAATTTTTCGATCCGGCCGAAAGGGCCGTCCAGGGATTTGATCTGCACGGATTGTACGCCGAACTGGAAGCCGCCGTAAATATCCAGATTATCGGTCCGGGTGAAATGTGCAGAAGCGCGGCCCATTACCTGAAAGGTTTGATTATCGTAATGGCGCATATCTTTTTCTCCGACGGGTAATTTTTTCATTTCATAATTGGAATACCCCAAGGCAACACCCAGGCTAAACTGGTCGCTTAACATCCAATCGGCGCCTGTACTGACCGGCGGAAGCACCATTCTGGCCCCGTCTTTGACATAAGTTGGCAACAACCCGATACCGATCCAGGCGTCGGCCTGCCCGTGTTTAAAAAGTCGGGCAGGTTTGTCTGATTGAGCTTGTATTGAAGGCGGGAAGGTCAACAGGAAGTACAGTGCAATTCGTATTGCTTTCTTCATGACATCAGGATTTAAACGGATATTGGACCATATCCAAATCCGGCATTAAACAAACATTTCCAACAGCAAATTCAGGAAAATATCGAGGCGTGACCTTGAGATCTCTAAAGGCGGTTTCGGGAAATAGAATTGAAAAAGGGCATTTCTATTGCCGATTGGCACAAAAATAGGCCAAGGGTACTTCAGATTCAATGACATCCGCTAACCGGTTTCGATGATTTTTGTCAACCTTGCCTTTTTCCCACTCATTTCAGGATTGGCCAACGGGCTGAAATTCGACTGCGTTCAGTTTCAAGAGACTGCAGACTGGAAACTGATTAATTAAAAAAATATGGTTTTTTCAAATCCTTTGCCATTCCTCCCGGAAAGGTCTAAATTTGCCCGCTATGAGCGGTTTAAACACGATATCCAGGTACATTCCATCTAAAAAAACGATGATCCACCTCTTTTTTGGAGTCGCCGTTGTTTCGATGGTGTATTCGCCGTTTTTACTTTCTTTTAGTTTTTTTGCCTTCGGTACCCTTGCTGTTTTCAAATGGAAAAACGAAAAAGGGCAGTTCAGCCTGATGCCGGATTTTGAAAGGTTCAAGGTCTTGTTTCCCATGCGTCAACACTTGCAGATGCTGTCTTTCGGGTTGTTGTTCCTCATCGTGTTATGGCCGGGTTGGCCGGTTGAAGACTGGGATTTCTGGTTTGACCGCTTACGAATGAAAGCGCCTTTTTTGCTGGCGCCCATCGCCTTTATTTTGTTGCCTCCGGTCAGCCGGCGGGATTACCTCGGGACGCTATACTTTCTTCTGGCGGTTTTATTTCTCACTTGCGTTGGCGTAGGGATCAATTACCTCAGTCACTTTGAGGAAATCAATATTTTATTAAAACAGGGGCGCAACATTCCCGTGCCGCGCCATCATATCCGATTCAGTATTCTGATTGCAGTGAGCATTGTCAGCGGCATTTATTTGTATCAACAAGGGTTTTACCTGTTCAGAAAATGGGAAAAAAACCTGATTGCAGGCATGACCCTGTTTCTGTTTGTTTTTATCCATATTTTGAGTGTGCGGTCGGGCATGGCGGCATTGTATTTTGCGCTATTCATACTGGTGGGCAGATATATCCTGGCAGCGCGTAAATGGAGAATGGGTGTGCTGCTGTTGTCGGCTCTGATCGCGGCACCGCTGATCGCTTACCGCCTGGCGCCCAGCTTCCAGGCCAAGGTGGCGTATATGCGCTACGACTGGTATATGTTCCAACGCGGGGAAGGCGGCATCAATTCCGATTCAGGCAGATTTGCATCGCTGGATGCCGGCCTGACCATTGCGAGCGAGCACCCGCTGACCGGGGTCGGCGCCGCCAATTTGCGAAAAGCAGTCCGGACGCATATCACCGACCTGTACCCCGGTTTTGAGGTGCATATGCCGGCCAACCAGTTCCTGTACGTGATGGCGGGAACCGGCATCCTCGGACTGGTATTGTTCATCACGGGATTCTTCTACCCGCTTTTTGCCCGGAAAAACTATACGGATTTTTTTTTGCTGGGTCTCTACGCCGTTTTATTCACCCATATGATGATCGATCACTCCCTGGAAGCCGCCATGAGCATAGGAATGGCCTGTTTTCTGTTATTGCTGAGTTTGAAATATCATTCGGAAAGCGCGGCGAGCGGGGTTGGTTGAGGTGGGGTTGTATGGCTATAGGGTAAAACACTGAAACACTGAAACACTGAAACACTGATTAAACTGATTGCACTGATTACACTGTGACCGTTAAACACTGAAACCATGAATCCCTCCCCTTTACATTAAAAACCTAAATCCGCGTGCCCACTCCCGGGGGGAGCAGGCAGCGGATTTAGACGCGTATAGTTGGAAAGGCAAATGCTCTTTATGTTGAGGAATTGAAGAATCGAGGAACTGAGGAATCGAGGAAGCCCGTAGTTTGATGCTTCCATTCCTCCCCAAAGGGGTCCTTTGGACAGTTCCTCAAATACTCAGTTCCTCGATTCCTCATTAATCCATCAATCTACATTATCATGCAGGTACCCGTTCCCTTCCCGCAGGCCGGGTTCATCGTCATCGGAAATGGTCCATTTTGACATGGCATATTCGCCGGAATGAGGCACATCGTCGAGTTGGACGCCGCGCCGCAAATAGGCGGGCTGGCCTTCCAGTTCGTTGATGGTCTGCGGATTATTCAATTTGAGGTTGACATTGCGCAAGCGTTCGCGGCGACGGGCCTCTTCTTCCAGGAAACGGCGTTGTTCCTCCTCCTGTTTTTCTTTATCCATGTTGTTTTTATAAGGCTCGTCGTACGTATAGCGGCTTCGGTGGTAGCGTTCAGCAGGGTTGTTAAAATCCGTGAACTCTACGGTCGGCGCGGTTTTGGGTTTGGCATCTTCAAAACCGATTATATCCGCCAATTTTGAGGGATTCTTTTTTTCCTGTCGCCTGGCAGGGTCGTCGTCATCGTCCAGAGACACCACGATGCGATCATTGGCCTGGCTGCCGCTGCGCTGGTTGCCCGTCTGACGATGTTGGAAACCGGTTGCGATCACGGTCACCGAGATCTTGTCGCCGAGTTTTTCATCGTAACAATTGCCCCAGATCAGGTCGGTGCCAAAGCCGGCTTCCTCCTGAACGAACTCCGTAATTTCGAAGATTTCGTCCATGGTCACTTCTTTTTTACCAGAAGTGATGTTCAGGAGAATATGCTGTGCGCCCCGGATATCGTTGTCTTCGAGCAGTGGGGAATGCAAGGCTTCGTCCACAGCCCGGCGGGCGCGGTCGTCTCCTTCGGCGGTTGCGGTGCCCATGATGGCCACGCCGCTGCCGCGCATAACGGTGTTGACGTCCTCAAAGTCGACGTTGACATAACCCGGGACCGTAATGATCTCGGCGATACCCTTGGCTGCCGTGGTCAGGATATTGTCGGCTTTGGAGAAGGCATCCGAGATGGAAAGGTTGCCGTGGATCTGCCGCAGTTTATCGTTGGAGATAATGATGAGCGTA
>CAZLEF010000106.1:0-21011 GCA_964558465.1 uncultured Lewinella sp.
GCCGATCATCAATGCTCCTTATAATAACGGCAGCTCCAAACAATTTATCTGCAAGTTGCAGCCGGATCTTTCGCCAGCCACGGTTCCATCGCCTCTTTATTCATCTTCACGTTACAAAGATTCATCAAAATTTTGCCTGAAACAAGTACAAAAATTAATTGTTGTGAAAAAAATATGGAATTGGTTTCAATTCAATTAAATGATAATCAGTTAATTAACTGATTAAAAAGTGAAAATTCAACATTTCTTTTTGATCGGATACGCGGCAGAATATTGAATTTTTTTTTGCCTTGCCATGGAACACCGATGGAAATCAGCCGGAAAAGCGCCGGATCATTCAAAGTGAACATCGAAAGTAAGTTCCTCGCCGCCTCTCCTGACGACCACCTTTGTTTTGTCCCCCTGATTGAATTTTCCAAGGCCTTCCATGTAGCCGTAAATATCTTTCACTTTTACCTCACCCAACTGGATGATAACATCGCCATCCTTCAGACCGGCTTTTGAGGCGGGTTTACCTTCTACAACCGAGTCGATCCGCATGCCTTCCACCTGGGTGACATAGTCTGGCATAACCCCCATAGAGACTTTGAAACGGGAAGTTCGTTTTTCCTCGCTTTCGTCCTTGGTTTTGGTAAAAGCCAGTTTCTCTTCGTCATCCAGCCTGGCGATCATTTCGATGATGTAGTCCGTCACCGAAAGCAGCCCCTGGAAATTGATGAGGTGGGCGTCATCTGCGGGTTTATGGTATTCGCGGTGCTGGCCCGTGAAAAAATGAAGTGCCGGAATATTCTTCAGGTAAAAGGAAGTATGGTCGGAAGGGCCAATGCCGGAATCGGAGGTATTGACGGAGATGCTGTCTACCTGGATGCTCTGCAGGAGGGTTTTCCAGGCGGGCGAGGTGCCGGTTCCGCTGATGGCGAGCACTTTTTCGGGGTTCAGCCTGCCCACCATATCCATATTGATCATGTAGCTGACCTTTTCCAGGTCGATGGTCGGATGGTTGGTAAAGTATTTGGAGCCGACCAGGCCGAGTTCTTCCCCTGAAAAGCCGATAAAGAGGTAGTTGCTCTGTTTGTTGTTGCCTTGGGCCAGCCAGGTGGCAATGCGAATGAGGGCGGCTACTCCGCTGGCATTGTCGTCGGCGCCGTTATGGACGGCCGGTTCGCCGGCAGATAAGGAACTGAATGCGCCCAACCCCAAATGGTCGTAGTGTGCGCCGATGACCACGGTTTTGGCCGCCCCGTTGTCCAGGTAACCAATGACGTTGCGGCCGGTACGGGGTTCTCCGCCCTGTGCATGCGGGTTGGGGTTGAAATTGAAATCAAAAGGCTGGAAATAACCATTGTCGCTACCGGCAGGTTTGAGGCCGATCTGGCGGAAGCGGAAAGCGATATATTCTGCTGCCAGTTGCTCGCCTTTGGCGCCGGTTTCACGGCCTTCCAGAAAATCGGAAGAAAGGTAAACCACGTCTGTTTTTAAGGCTTGCATAATATCCTGATCCTGGGCAAACAACCCGGCGGAAAGGAACATCGGCAACACAAGGAAGAAGGATAAACGGTTCATTTTGCTAATTTTAGGCAAATATCAGCATTAACCGCGGGATACCCAACAGAGGCTTTGAAAATGACAAAAAAACAACAGAAAGAAAGAAAATGGGTTTCAGGCGCCTTGATAATATGGACCAAAGGCCTGTTTCGGGTTATGGTGGTGAAAAAAGAAAAGGTTTTAGGCGTGGGGGACGCAGAAGAAGGTATGATTTTGAAAAAAAGCTGACCTGATCAGGGTCAGGTCAGCTTTACAGTAGTTAGTTGCTTTTTTCCAAGCATATGGCCGTGTTGCAATAACCGGCTCGCTATTCAGGTTTAAAAGGCATGAGATTAAGATTTGCTACAACTTTCTATCGGTTAAGGGATTGTTGTGCAAAAAAAATCAGTCGTCTTACGGTTCAAAAGTACGCCGGATATTTGGAACCTGTCCCTGCCTTATTGTATTTTTATAAGGCAATTTTTGGTACGGTAACCAGGGGCCGGAAGTGGTCATTTGGACAGATGAAACGGCGTGTTAATTTTGCAGTTTTATCCGTCGGTTCGATAAAATGCTTAAATATTTTCATGCAATTCAGGACACAGTTACCGGTTGAGGCCGCTATTTTTCAAATCGATCACCGCCAAAACTTGTTGGGGATGGGATCTTGTTTTGCCGAAGAAATAGGCGCCCGGCTGAAAACAGCCAAATTCAGGGTACAGCTCAACCCCTTCGGCATCCTTTACGATCCGCTCTCCATCGGGAGAGGGCTGCAAAGATTATTGGACGGTCGGACCATTGCGCCCGAAGAACTGTTCCTTCACCAGGGACTTTGGCGGCATTTTGACTTTCACAGCCGTTACGCCCATCCGGACAGGGAAAAGGCACTGGCGCAAATGAACCATTCCATTCTGCAAACAGGCCAATATCTGCAAGAAACCGATATTCTGATCCTTACCCTCGGTACGGCCTATCTATTTGCGGATGGAGAGACGCCCGTCAGCAATTGTCATAAACTGCCTGCCGCCCGGTTTACCCGGCGCAAGGGGGATGTGGATGAAATTTGCAGGGCGTTGTCCGACCCGGTCCAAGCCCTCCGAAAGGTCAGGCCGGACCTGAAGATCCTGTTGACCGTCAGCCCGGTCAGGCACCTCCGCCACGGAATGGTTGAAAACCAGCGCAGCAAGGCAACTCTTGTTCTGGCTTCGGAGAAACTGGAAAAAGAACTGGCCGGCGTCCTTTATTTTCCGGCGTACGAACTGCTGCTCGACGATCTGCGCGACTACCGGTTCTACGCCCGGGACATGGTCCATCCTAATGACCAGGCTATTCAATATATCTGGGACCACTTTCAGCATAGTTTTTTTGATGAAACGACCCGCCAACTGGTTCAACGCATCGAGCGGCTGCATCAGGCCATGGCACACCGGCCTTTTTTTCCGGAAACCGAAGAACACCGTCAATTTTTGGCCAATCAGGTCCGGCAGGTTGCAGAATTGCAGGAAGCCTTGCCCGGGTTGGATTTTTCCCGTGAATTGGCGTATTTTGCCGGCCAAAGGTAATGCTTCGGCTCCGCTCAGCAGAATGTTTCGGCTCCGCTTTATGGTTAAAATTACTCCCCATCAATTGAAACGAATATCTATCCAAAACTGACGTTAAATCCAAATAATCATTTTCAGTGAATAAACCGAATCTTTACCGTTTCGCGTGGGTTGCCTGCGCTTTGTTGATGATTCCCTCTCTTTGCGCTCAAACCGTGGTATCTTCCGAATATCTGGGGGAACGGTCCAAGGCCACCTTACAAGCGCAATTTGGTCCATTGGTGCAAAACGGGGTCAAATTGTATAAGATCACCTATACCACCCCCGATCCTTTTAACCAGTTAGACACCGCCTCGGGTCTGGTGGTCACCCCGGTCAGAGAAGGCGACTGGGGATATCCATTGCTTTGTTTTCAGCACGGCACGGTAAATTCCCGCGCTGATGTTCCGTCCAATCTGCGGGGCGGGTATGAAGCAGGGCTGGTTTTTGGCGGAATGGGATATATTGCCTTGTTGCCGGATTTTCTGGGCCTTGGCGAATCCAGAGGGTTTCACCCGTATGTGCATGCTGCAACCGAAGCGGCGGTGGCGGTGGATATGTTTCGGGCAACGCGCGCTTTTGTACAAACCCTCGACGGCGTATCCCTCAACCCGGAGGAGCAGATTTTTGTCTGCGGGTATTCGCAGGGGGGGCATGCCGCGATGGCGTTGCAGCGGTCGCTGGAACTGGAGCACGCCGATGAGTTTAACCTGGTCGCGTCGGCCCCCATGTCGGGACCATACAGCATTTCGGGGGCGATGATCGAGCGACTGACAGCCGATGAGGAATATTTTTATCCGGCGTATATCCCGAATACGTTTCTCAGCTACAATTATGTATACGGCCTGTATGATTCCATTCAGCAAGCCTTTAAAGAACCCTATGCCGGGTTGATCCGGCAATACTTTGAGGAAAGGGTCACGCTGTCCGAACTCAATGATACCCTGATCCAGACCCTTACCCTGCTGGAGGGAGCTTCCCAAGCAACATTTATGATCCAGGATAGTCTGCTGGATGCGATTCTTAACCAACCGGACCATCCGGTGAATGTTGCCTTGCGCGACAACGACGTCTACGACTGGTCGCCCCAGGCGCCTACCCGCCTGTATTACTGCATGAACGACGACCAGGTGGTGTACACCAACAGTGTGCTTGCAGACTCGGTAATGAACGCCAACGGCGCCGCCGATCTGGAGGCCATTGATGTGAACCCGGCAGCCGACCATGGCGGTTGCGTGGAGCCTGCTTTTATTGCAACCATCCTGTTTTTCCTCCAGTACCAGGATATTGCCATGGTCAGTGAAAGCACCAACCAAACTGCACCTGAGATCGAGGTGGGGCCGACGCCTGCAAGGGATTTTGTGCGGGTGCGGAATGCGCCGGCCGGAACGGAGGCATTTTTGTACCATCAGAACGGTGCTTTGGCTGCCCGGGCAATGCGTTTGAATGACGGCGGCCAGGTGGAATTGAGCGGTTTGCCTGCGGGCTTGTATTACCTGGTTTTGAGGAAAGGGGAATGGATGACGGTGAGGCGGGTGGTGAGGCAATAATGCCGCATTTCTGCTTGGTTTCGTCGTTATTTTTCGGATTTGGGGATTGAATGAGGTAAATTGAGCGCCATTCTTTTATAAGCGGTAATATCCATTCTGCACCGGGAAGTCGATGACCATGTTATACCATAAGATTTACCAACTTTATGGCAGAATAAGACTCAACGCCCCAAAAACAAAGGATTAAAATAACGGAAACCCTAATGTCGTTTGACAATGGAATTCCGGATTGCGGGGGAATTTTTTTTTTCTTAAATTTGACGATTGTTCCAACTTATAAAATAAGTGCCACAATATGAAATCGTCAACTTTTTTTCCCAATCTTTGGATTTCAACTTTCCTGTTTGTTTTTGGAGGCGCCAATGCCCAATCCACGACCGGCCCGACCGACGAAGAACTGCTGAAAGCCTTCAAAGGCCTGCGGGTGGCGGATGTGACCGATGGGATGGATATTGTGGGCCTGAAAGACGTCGGCTTGCTCAGCACCGGCATCGAGGCATTGTGGAAAGATATTGATCAGTTTTCCCACCACTTTTGCGGCATTGCGCTTACCGTCCGGTATGTGCCCACCAACCGGCCGACGGCGCCGGCCGACATGGCAGAGTATAAAAAATGGCGCGATCAGTGGTACACCAACCTCTCGGGCGAGCCGTTTATTGCTGCCATCCAACCCGGGAATGTGATTGTGATCGACAATGCGGGCGACAAGGACGCGGGTTCCACAGGGTCGAACAACAGCATGATCTGGAAAAGCAAAGGGGCGGTGGGTATTGTTTCAGCCGGCGGAGTGCGCGACACCGACGAGATCATCAAACAGAAAATCCCGGTTTATATGGATATTTCCAAACGGGGGAGGGGCATCCGTCCGGGCCGCAATGAACTTGAATCGTTCAACAAACCGGTGGTTGTCGGCGGGGTGTATATCCGCCCGGGCGATGTGATTGTTGCCGACGGCGACGGGGTTGTCTGCGTGCCCAGGGAACGCGCAGTGGAGGTGGCCGCCGCCGCTGCCGAAGAACTGAGACTGGATAAGGCCGCCCGCCGGAACCTGTACAAACAATTGGGTATCCCCTCTGATTTTACGGTGGAGGACGGGAAGAATTGATTCAGTTTGGCTGTTTGGAACTTTTTTGAACGGATCGGCGAAAGAGATATGATAAAAAAACATTGGTAAAATGTGGGATGAACTGGAAAGCCTGAGAAAACATTATCAAAACCTTGATCTGCATAACGTCATCGATTATGAGAAATTTTGTATGATTTCTATAATTTGGCATTCCACCAAAATTGAGGGGTGTTCGCTCACCGAAACGGATACCAAGGTTTTATTGGAGAATAATATTACCGCAGCCGGGAAACCTCTACAGGACCATTTGATGGTGAAAGACCATTTTGTTGCATTTCAATACATCAAGGAACAAGCCAAAACGAGGCGCAAATTTTCAACCGGTTTTATCCAGGAACTTGGAAGTATGGTAATGAGAAGTACCGGTGGAATCATCAAGACGGCATTGGGTGATTTTGATACATCCAAAGGCGATTTGCGTCTGGTACAGGTGTATGTGGATCAAAAGTATTTCCCGGATTTTAAAAAAATTCCCGACCTGTTGGAACAATATTGCCTGTCGGTCAATGAGCGAATTGACCATGTAAATGGGAATGATATTCTGAAATTTTCGGCTGATGTGCATTACAACTTCGTCAATATCCACCCTTTCGCAGATGGAAACGGAAGAACTGCAAGGTTGTTGATGAATTATATTCAACTCTATCGCAATGAGCCGCTTATCAAGGTGTTTTCAGAGGACAGAGCCGAATATATTGATGCATTGAATAAAACTGAATTAAACTCAGATCCTGATATTTTCAGAAATTTTATTGCAAGCCAGGAAATTAAATTTCTGCAAGCAGAAATTGATAAATACAAAAAAATAAATAAAGGCTTTACGTTAATGTTTTGATTTTATTTTTTTCACCATTAATGTTTTTGCGATGAAATTCAACTTGCTTTTGGTTTTCATTTTAATGACCCTGGCCGTCAACGCCCAAAACGTAATGACGCCTGAACTGCTGTGGCAATTGGGCAGGGTCAACCCCCAAGGCATTTCAAAAGACGGGAAATATGTAATCTATAGCGTTGGTACGCCTTCGGTGGCCGAAAACAAAACGCTCTCCAAAACGTTTCGTATTCCTTTACAGGGCGGCGACCCGGAAGAAATCTCCGATCTTGCGCCCTACCTGGATAATCGCCTTCGGTCGCCCGACAGCGCGCATGAGATCAAACTGGAAGAAGTGAAAGTGCATGCCGTCCTGGGCAAGGAAATATACCCTGACCTGGAGAAATCCAACGTGCGCATCTACGATAACCTGAATTACCGGCATTGGGATGAATGGGAGGATGGCGTTTACAACCACCCTGTTCTTTACTCGACGCGGGCGCATCCGGTCTATCAATTCCCGGTCACCACCCGGAAAGACCTTTTGGAAGGCGAGCCCTTCGATTGTCCGACCAAACCCTTTGGCGGAGAAGAGGACGTAACCTGGAGCCCCGACGGCAAACAGGTCCTGTACGTGACCAAAAAGAAATTCGGCAAAGATTACGCCGTCAGCACAAATACCGACATTTACGCTTATGACCTGACGACGGGCCAAACCAAAAACCTGACCGAAGGCATGCCGGGCTACGACGTCAATCCGGCTTTTTCTTCCAAGGGTGTGCCGGCCTGGCTCAGCATGAAACGCGACGGCTACGAATCGGACAAAAACGATATCGTGGTGATGGCGCCTTCCGGGCCCATGAACCTGACCGGCCGGTGGGACGAATCTGTCAACGGCTTTTTGTGGAGCAACGACGGCAGCCGGGTTTATTTCACAGCAGCCATGCAGGGTACGCTCCAGTTGTTTGAAGTGGATTACCCCGGGTTGACCAAAAAGTTGCCGGTGGTGAAACAGATTACCAAGGGTGATTTTGACGTGACCGGCCTCGTGGGACAAGTGGACAATACGATGGTCGTATCCCGGACGGATATGAACCACGCCGCCGAACTCTACACCGTGGACCTGACCAGCGGCGAGATGAAACAACTCACCCATGTCAATGACAAAGTATATTCCGGGATCCAGCTCTGCCGGACCGAAAAACGCTGGGTGAATACCACCGACGGCAAAAAAATGCTGGTCTGGGTGATCTTACCCCCCGATTTTGACCCCGCCAAAAAATACCCCACCCTCTTGTATTGCCAGGGCGGCCCACAATCCGCGCTCAGTCAGTTTTACTCCTTCCGCTGGAATTTCCAGTTGATGGCTTCCAACGGCTATATCATTGTGGCGCCCAACCGGCGGGGCATGCCCGGACACGGTGTGGCCTGGAACGAACAGATTAGCAAGGATCATGGCGGCCAGGCGATCAACGATTACCTATCTGCGATCGATGAATTAGCTAAAGAACCCTATGTGGACAAAAGCCGGCTGGGCTGCGTGGGCGCCAGCTACGGGGGGTATTCCGTTTTTTATCTGGCCGGCATCCATAACAAACGGTTTAAAACCTTTATTTCCCACGACGGGATCTTCAACCTCAAGAGCATGTACGGCACAACTGAGGAACTGTTCTTTGTGAACTGGGACCTCGGCGGCCCGTACTGGGACAAATCAAACGCCGCGGCTCAGAAATCCTATACCCAATTTGACCCCAGCAACCTGGTGGACAAATGGGACACGCCCATCCTGATCGTACAGGGCGGTAAGGATTTCCGGGTGCCCGACGGCCAGGGGTTCGAAGCCTTTCAGGCTGCGCAACTCAAAGGGTTAAAGAGCAAATTCATCTATTTTCCGGACGAAAACCACTGGGTGCTGAAGGTGAACAACGGATTGGTGTGGCAGCGGGAGTTTTTCAGGTGGCTAAAGGAGACCTTGTAGCGAGTGAATCAAAGAATATCCTTAGTTTAGCCCGATAAAAATCTTCCACATGTCCAGGCGCTGTTTCCTTTTTCCCGCATTTTTCCTGTTTTTCCTTTCTGTTCAAATTTTTGCACAGCCCGTCCCTTCCGCCGCTTACCAGGACCTGCAATACCGGATGATCGGTCCGTTCCGGGCAGGTCGCACGGTGGGCGCGGCGGGTATACCTTCCCAACCCAACGTCTTTTTCATCGGTGTTAATAACGGCGGCGTGTGGAAAACCGACGATTACGGCCGGACCTGGCGCCCGATATTCGACCAGGCGCCCACGGGTTCGATCGGCGATATAGCAGTTTGTCCGGCGCGGCCCGAGGTTATTTATGTGGGTACGGGCGAAGGCCTGCACCGGCCCGATCTGAGCGTAGGCGACGGCGTGTTCAAATCCACCAACGGCGGAAAAACATGGGCGCATATGGGCCTGGCGGATGTCCAGCAGGTCGGCGGCCTCGCGGTCCATCCCACCAACCCCGACATCCTTTTTGTCGCCGGCCTGGGCCACCCCTACGGCCCGAATGAAGAGCGGGGGGTATTCCGCACCCAGGACGGAGGCCGCACCTGGGAAAAAGTCCTGTACATCAACCGCAATACAGGCGCTATCCAGGTGGAGTTTGACCCGAACAACCCTAAAATTCTGTTTGCCAGCCTTTGGGAACACCGCGACGGCCCTTGGGAAAATGGCAGTTTTTCGGGCCCCAACAGCGGTTTATACAAATCAACCGACGGCGGCGCCAAATGGACCCGGATCACCCGAGGTTTGCCAGGCATGATAGAAGGACTGGGCCGGATCGGGGTCGGCATAGCCCCCTCCAACTCCAAATGGATGTACGCCACCGTTGACGCCCGAACCAATGGCGGCGTCTACCAGAGTAAAGACGGGGGCGAAAGCTGGAGCCTCCTGACGACGGACCGCCGCCTCTGGGGGCGCGGCAGCGACTTTGCCGAGGTCAAAGTCCACCCCAAGGACCCGAACCGGGTTTTCATTGGCAATATAGCCGCCTACCGCTCGGTGGACGGGGGCAAGACCTGGACCTCCGACAAGGGCGCGCCCGGCGGCGACGACTACCACCGCATCTGGATCAACCCGCTTTACCCGGATATCATGTTGTACGCCGCCGACCAGGGCGGAACCATTACGGTGAACGGAGGTCGCACCTGGAGTTCGTGGTACAACCAACCCACCGCCCAGTTGTACCACGTGAGCACCGACAACCAGTTCCCGTACTGGGTGTACGGCGGTCAGCAGGAAAGCGGCGCTATCGGCGTGGCCAGCCGGGGCAATGGCGGCCAGATCTCCTTCCGGGATTTTATGGGCGTTGGCGCCGACGAATACGCCTACGTAGCCCCCGACCCCCTCAACCCGGATATCATTTACGGAGGCCGGGTGATCCGGTTCAACAAAAGAACGGGCCAGAGCCAGAACGTGGCGCCGGAGGCTCTGCGTTCGGGTAAATACCGCATCTTGCGCACGATGCCGCTGCTTTTTCATCCCGCAGATCCGCATACCCTGTTCTTCGCTACCAATGTGCTCTGGAAAACCACCAACGGCGGACAGGAGTGGCAGATCATCAGTCCCGACCTGTCGCGCGAGCAGCCCGAGGCACCCGAAAGCATCGGTGATTTCCGCAATCCTGAACTGAATACCATGCCGCGCAGAGGCGTTATTTACGCCGTAGCGCCAAGCCCGGTGGACGTGAACACCATTTGGGCCGGAACCGACGATGGATTGGCGCACCTGACCCGGGACGGCGGCGGAACCTGGAAAGATATCACACCGCCGGACCTGCGCGCCTGGGACAAGGTATCCCAACTCGACGCCGGCCATTTCAACCGGAATTCCGTTTATATGGCCGTCAACGCCATTCGCCGCGACGACATGCGCCCACATATTTTCAAGACGCATGACGGAGGTGTTACCTGGACCCGGATCGTGAACGGCATGAACCCCAACGGGCCGGTCAACGTGGTGCGCGAAGACCCCAAACAACCAGGCCTGTTATTTGCCGGAACCGAACGAGAAGTGTATTTCAGCGTCGATGACGGCGCCAACTGGCAATTGCTGCGCCAGAATATGCCCGCCAGTTCGATCCGCGACCTGGTGGTCAAGGACGACGACCTCGTGATCGGTACGCATGGCCGGTCCATCTGGATACTCGACAATATTGCACCGCTTCGGGAATTGGCAAAGGCGCTGGCCGAACAAAAAGCCTGGTTGTTCTCACCGCCTGTGGCCACCAGGGTGCGCTGGAATATGTTTTCGGACACCCCCCTTCCGCCTGAGGAACCCAACGGCCAAAACCCGCCGGACGGGGCCATACTCGACTATTACCTGCCCAAAGTTGCCGGAAATGTTGCAATCGAAATCCTGGATGAAAGCGGAAAGGTCATCCGCAGGTTTTCCAGCGCCGACAAGCCGGAGGCCGTAGATTCCACCCAACTCCCCCACCCTACTTACTGGATCCGTCCCTGGCAAGGACTTTCAACCGCTGCAGGTCACCAACGTTTCATCTGGGATTTGCGCCATGAACCTCCCAAAGGCGCTCAACGGGAATTTGCCATTGCAGCCGTGTACCGGCGGACGCCGAGCGGCCCCAACGGCCCCTTTGTACACCCCGGCCAGTACACCGTGCGCCTTCGGGTTGACGGCGACAGCTACGAAAAAAGGATCAGGGTCCGGCTCGACCCGCGGGTGGTGATCGGCGAGGCGGACCTGCAACTGCAAACCGACCTTTCCCTGGCTTGTTACCGGGCTTACCATCAGGCTCAGGCCATCCGCGAAACGATCGACGACATACTGACCAGCAACCCGCCCGCTGACCGGCAAACCGCGCTCAGGGCTCTTCGTGGTACCGGAGCGCCCTCTGCGCCAGACATTCTCTACAGCAGCATCACCGCCCGGGATCCCGGACAGGAGACGCTCGTGGGGTTGCAGGAAAAATTCCTGTACCTGCTGAACGTGCTGCAATCAGCTGACGCCCGGCCTACCCGGCAGACGGAAGCGGCGGTACGAGCGCTGGAGGATATGCTGGAGCGGCTGAAGGGGCGATGGGAGGGTCTCCGGTAGGGGCGATATACTGGATCCACGCCTCTGGCGTGGCCGCCTTTTAGAGCGGGCTGGATGCTGGATACTCGATAATGGATACTGGCATCCGGCAGTTGAAGGGGGCGCCCCTTGAGGTTGCCCGCTTGCGCCGGGTTTGCGGAGCAGACCGGGGTAAAAATTGATTTTCGTTACGCCACCTGCACTTAACGGTGTTTTGATAAAATTTAAAGGCAATAAAATGCAAGCAGCAACCCGTTCAAAATACGGTCCTCCCGAGGTTTTAAGCATCCGGGAGGTGGAAAAACCGATCCCCAAAGACCATGAAGTGTTGATCAGGGTATTCGCTGCAACCGTGAACCGGACGGATTGTGCAATTCTTTGGGGAAAGCCGTTTATTATGCGGCTTGTCACGGGATTGTTCAAACCTTCCTTAGCCGTTACAGGAACAGACTTTGCAGGTAAAATCGAATCAGTTGGAAAAAATGTAACGACTTTCAAAGCAGGCGACAGGGTTTGGGGGTTTGACGACAGCGGTTTGGGCTCGCATACCCGATATATCGCCATTTCAGCCGAAAAGCCGATCGTAACCCTACCCGAAAACATCTCATATGAGCAGGCGGCGGCGAGCGCAGAAGGCGCCCATTATGCGTATAATTTCCTGAATAAAATCAACCTCAAAGCCGGCCAAAAAGCACTCGTGAACGGCGCCACAGGAGCGATCGGTTCATCTGCGCTTCAGTTTCTGAAATTTTTTGGCGCTCAGGTCACTGCGGTATGCAATTCCCAAAATGTGGACCTCATAAAATCCCTGGGCGCCGACAAAGTAATCGATTTCACAAAAGAAGATTTCACAAAAACCGGTGAAAAATACGATTTCGTTTTTGATGCGGTTGGGAAAAGCACATTTTCCAGGTGCAAGCCGCTGTTACTGCCGGGCGGGATATATATTTCGTCCGAACTGGGTCCGAACGCACAAAATCTCTTTTATGCGTTGTTTACTCCCTTGCTGGGGGGTAAGAAGGTTATTTTTCCGCTTCCTTCAAATGTCAAAAGGAGCCTGTTTTTCATAAAAGACCTCATCGGGCAGGAAAAATTCAAACCCGTGATAGACCGGAAATACCCGCTGGACAAAATAAAAGAGGCTTTCGAATATGTGGCATCCGGTCAGAAAACCGGAAATGTTGTGATCTCAATGGAATAAATGCCAGAATGATTTGTATCACCAAGAACATACCATGAAAAAATTAACTTTTCTCTCATTTTTCGTTTTGATTTTTGCGGGCCATCTGAATGCCAAAAAAATTGAAGGGATCATCATTTTCGAGCACGATACCGCCGAGGTCATCTTCAACATCCCGATCGAATTATTAACCCAGCAGCCGGATTACGACAAGTTGCAATACAGGGTCGCTTATTTTGATGCGAAGGGCAAAAAACGCGTTTTGAGCCCCTACGACGCTCTGGAGATCCGGTTCAGGTTTGAGCAGGAAGAGATCCGGATGTTATCCCGGAACGGTTTTCATGAATTCGGGTTCGGTTTTGGCAAAGGCGGCCAGATTTTTCTGAAACTGGAAGTCGACGGCCCCTTGAAACTCTTCACTTATTACCATACCCAACCCGCGCCGGGGACGGTCACCCCAACGAACGCAAGGATTACCGGCGGATATAGCTACGATGCCGAAAACGCCATTTTGCAAAAAGGGGAAGACCGGCTGTTCCGCCCGATGTGGCTGACCTTCCGGAAGGATATGAAAGAATACCTGAGCGATTGCCCCGCCCTGATCGAAATGATCGAAAACAAGGAGATGCGCAGAGCGGATATGGTGGAGATTGTGGGGTATTATAATGAGAAATGCGGGGGGCGGTAGATGCTAGATGCTAGATGCTAGATGGTGGATGCTAGATGGTAGATGCTGGATGTTTACCCGCCTGGCCCTTAGGCTGGGCGAGGTGGATGGTGGATGGTTGGCGCCTGAGGGAAGTCGAAGGAGATGGAGGATCAAGGCCAAACCTCGAAGATTTAAATAAGATTTGATGGTGAATAACAAGGATAACCTTCCCATCCTCGCTTTTGAAACGGAAAAGGAATGGGAAAAATGGCTGGAAGAAAACCAGGGTTCTGATGAACACCATTCTGGAAATGTTGGCCAGGGAGCAGAAGTTTTATTGAAGGTTGGAAAGGTGGTTGAAAGTGGTTTATTGTGGTTTATGGTAGTTCATTGTAGTTCATTATAGTTCATTATAGTTCATGGTGGTTGGAGTAACGGCAGCATAACAATCATGAACGATCATAAACCATCATAAACCATCATAAACCATCATAAAAGAAAAATATGGCAGAAATATTGGTCATCGGCAGTTCCAACACCGATATGGTGGTAAAAACCCAAAGGCTTCCCAAGCCCGGGGAGACCCTTTTGGGGGGTTCCTTTTTTATGTTCCCGGGCGGAAAAGGCGCCAATCAGGCCGTTTCAGCGGCGCGTTTGGGCGGCGACGTCCGATTGATCTGCAAGGTGGGCGACGACCTCTTTGGCAAACAAGCCATCGAGGGACTCAAAAACGAAAACATCGATACGCGGTTTTGCCTGACCGACCCGCACCATGCTTCCGGGGTTGCCCTTATTACGGTTAACGACAGCGGGGAGAACGTGATCGTGGTCGCATCAGGCGCCAATCACCAACTGACGGAAGATGAACTCGACCAGGCGGATGCTGTTTTTCAATCAGCCGAAATTATTTTATTGCAACTGGAAACCCCGATTTCAACTGTCGGTTATGCCATTAAAAAAGGATTTGAAAAAGGCAGGCGGGTGATCCTGAACCCTGCGCCGGCTCAACCCTTATACCCTGAAACCTATACCCGTTTATTTTTGATCACGCCCAATGAAACGGAAGCCGCTTTACTGACGGGGATTGAAGTAACCGATGAAACATCGGCAGAAAAAGCCGCAGATTGTTTTCTGGACCGGGGCGTCGGCAACGTGATCATCACCATGGGCGCCAAAGGGGCATTTTTCAAAAACAGATCCGATTGTTTTCATATACCGGCCTTGATCGTGGAAGCGGTCGATACCACCGCTGCCGGCGATGTTTTTAACGGCGCTTTATCGGTGGCCCTGGCCCGGAATCAACCGTGGGAAGCAGCGATCCGGTTTGCCTCGAAGGCTGCCGCCATTTCGGTCACGCGCCTGGGCGCGCAGGCCTCGGCGCCCTATTTGAGTGAAATTCACCTTTAAACCCAACTGCCTTATGTTCATCATCGAAAATTATTCAACCGCCGTTGTATTCTGCATCATCACAATGCTTTGCTGGGGTTCCTGGGCCAATACCCAGAAACTGGCCGCCTCCACCTGGCGGTTCGAGCTTTTTTATTGGGATTATGTGATCGGCATTTTACTGCTCTCCCTTCTCTTTGCTTTCACTTTGGGCAGCATGGGCGAGGGCGGGCGCAGTTTTATGGCGGATCTCCGTCAGGCGGATAACCCGTCTTTGTTTTCGGCCTTTTTAGGGGGCGTTCTCTTTAATGCCGCCAACATCTTGCTGGTAGCCGCCATTGCCATTGCCGGCATGTCGGTGGCCTTTCCGGTCGGCATCGGCCTGGCCCTGGTGGTGGGCGTTATCGTCAACTATCTGGATGCCCCGGTAGGGAATCCGGCCTTGCTGTTCGCGGGGGTGGCACTGGTAGCCCTGGCTATATTGCTGAATGCCAACGCTTACCGAAAGACATCAGGTAATAAAGGGAGTGTCTCTACCAAGGGTCTGGCCCTTTCGGTCGTAGCCGGATTGCTGATGGGCTTTTTTTATAAATACGTGGCCAATTCGATGTTTCCTGATTTTTCCAGTCCTGTTGAGGGGAAATTGAGCCCCTATACTGCCGTTGTCGTCTTTTCCGCGGGCATTCTGGCCAGTAATTTTTTGTTCAACACTTTATTGATGAAAAGGCCATTTGTAGGCGCCCCGGTCCGCTTTTCAGACTATTTTGCAGGAAATTTCAAAACACACCTGGTGGGTGTCCTGGGCGGTATGATCTGGTGTGTGGGCATGTCGTTCAGCATCATCGCCTCGGGAAAGGCAGGACCTGCCATTTCTTACGGATTGGGTCAAGGGGCAACGATCGTAGCGGCCGTCTGGGGGATCTACATCTGGAAAGAATTCAAAGACGCGCCACGGGGTGTGAACACCCTGCTCAACATCATGTTGTTGTGTTATATTATCGGGCTGGGGATCATTATTTATTCCAGATAAGGAGAGTACCTCCAAGGTTCCGCTCGTAGTAAAACTTTTACCTCCTGGCTCCCGCTCGGAGGTACAGCCTCCAGGCAGGAGCTTGGAGGTACAATTTATTTCCAGGTTGCCATTTCGATAATCTCTCCGGTCGCCTTTTTTTTCAGGATGACCTTCTTATCGCCGTTGGGCAGGATTTCCTCTTTGATGAACCAGTGATCCTGGTCGTATTCCTGGTAAACAGAAGGCTTGGTAACGCCCGTCTTACCTCGCCAGACAGGCAAATCAACGGGTTCCCACAATTTGGTTTTGGCCGATTTATAAGCCGCGTCGATAATGGCGTTGACCACATAACCGTCGTAAAAAGTCTCGGCTGGTTCACGCCCGGATTCCAGTGCGTTGAACATATCGGTGAACATGTGGGTGTACCCCAGTTCGTGCGCCTCGTCGCCCACGGGGAATTGCCAGCCGGTGGCGGCTTCGGATTTTTCGGCGACATACCCGCCACCGCCCGCCCCGGTAGTGAACACTTCGAAACCGGTTCTCAAAAAGGTATTGACCCAGATGGTGCCTTCCGTGCCCATGACCTCGTCGCGGAGGTCCATGCCGCCCCGGAAAGTCCAGGAAACTTCAAACTGGCCGATGGCGCCGTTCTCGTATTTTACCAGGCCGATGGCGTGGTCCTCGGCGTCGATGGGTTTTACCTGGGTGTCGGCCCAGCACATGACCTCGACGGGCCGGATGTCCTTTCCGATAAAATTCCGGGAAATTTCGATGCAGTGGCAGCCGAGGTCGAGGATGGCCCCGCCGCCGGCCTTTTCAATATCCCAGAACCAGTCGGAATGCGGCCCCGGGTGCGTTTCCCTGGATTTGGCCCAGAGCACCCTGCCGATCGCGCCTCTTTTGATGCTGTCGAGGGATTTCAGAAATTTTGGCGTATAACAAAGGTCTTCGAGATAGCCCGCGAATACCCCGGCCTTTTCGCAGGCTTCGGTCATTCTGAGCGCTTCTTCCGCGTTCCGGCCCAGGGGTTTGGTGCAGAGGACCGGTTTTTTGTGTTTTACACACAACAGGACCGCAGCTTCGTGCAGGTTGTTGGGCAGCCCGATGACCACCACTTCGGAATCCGGATGGGCGATCGCCTTTTCCATGTCCGTAAAATGGTGGGGGACGCCGTAGTCCTTCGCAAAACGAACGGCCGTTTCTTCCCGGCGGGCATAGACCACGCTGACCCGATCCCGGCCCCGCTGGCCGTGCAGAGCGTCGGCATAAAACCTGCCGATGAATCCTCCGCCTAATATGCAAACTTTTGCCATAAGTGTTCGGTTGGTAGACGGCAAACGGTAAACGGTGGACGGAAATTCCAACGTCGGACGTTACCTCAAAAAGGTTGATCCGCGAATTTAAAACACTTATTTTAAATTCAAAAGATATGCGGCCAAATCTGCCAGTTCTTGTTCTTTTAACCCCATCGAGGTGGGATTGGGCATAAGGGAATTGGCCATTTTTTCTTTTTGTTTGATATCCAAAACCCGGATGGAGTGCAAAATGCCAGCGGCATCCTTTAGCGTAACTGTTTTGCCGTCGTCGCCCTGGATGAAACCAAAATAATTTTCCCCGGATCTGGTCGAGATCGAATACCCTTCAAAGCCAAAAACAACGGAGGCCGACGGGTTCACGATCGCATCCAGCAGGGTCAGTTTGTCAAATTTCAGGTGGATCTGCGACAAATCCGGACCAAAGTCGTTTCCGGTGTTCCCGTGGCGGTGACAAATGGCGCAAAAAGCGCCATAGATTTCCTTCCCTTTGCCGGGGTTGCCTTTCATGCGGTTGACAAAATCCAGTTTGACGGTTGCGCCGTTTTTGGGAAAAAACTGACTCGCCAGAATTCTGACCTTTTGGTCGGGGTTTTTAAATATTTCTTCGCTCACTTCAGCTGCGATGTCGTCCCCCAGCCTGTATTCCGCCTTCAACCCCACCAGCATATTACCGCCGTCCGGGTCAGCGGCCATGCGTTTTGCAATCCCGATTTTTTCATCCCGGGGTGTATTTTTGCCGGTCAGTTTTTCTCTGAGCGCCAGCATGGTTTTCATATTGGGGGAAATAAGGTCGCTGGTTTTATCCGTCCAGTCGATCAGATCCGCCCAGTCATTGGTTTTCCTGAAAAACACCCAGTAAGCAGCCTGGGAGGAAACATCCTCAAGCGCAGATTTGGAAAGGTCCAACATGGCTTGTGCGGCTGCCGGATCCGCAATAAAAGCCAGGGCAGTGATCAATTTTGAGCGGGTTTTTTCAGGGATTTTTGGGTCTCCGGCTTTGGATTTCAGATCTGGCAAGGCCGAAGCCGGGTGCAGACGCCAGCGTAAATTGACCCTTTTGTTTTCGTTCATATCCATTTGCCGGACTAATTCATATACGGCTTCTTCCTTGCGGTCGGAGGCCGTACCGATGGCCTCCAGGAACCAGGGGTCGGCGCCGTCGTACCGTTGGATCAGCCGGCTGATCAGGTCCTTGCAGTTTTCAAACGGAACATCGCGCAGGGCGATGCCAATCTCTCTGCCCATGGCCGGATTGGGGTCGTCGATGACCCTGTTGCACAGATCAACAAGGTTGGCGCCCTGACCGCGCAGCGCCCTGAATGCCGTCAAACGCAAATTTTCATCCGGGGAGTCAAGCAGTTTTTCCACCTCAGCAGCGCCTGCTTTTCCCAACCGGACCAACAGCCAAATCGCCCTGGCGCGGTGGTAGGGGTTATCGGCTTTGAGCAGTTTTTTGACGGCGGGAATGGATTTTTCACCGCCCGCCAGCAGGGCTGAAAATCCGGAATACCGGACATTTTGCGCAGGGCTTTTCAGGGCTTCAACCTGGCCTTTCACGGTAGAAAGATCCATTTTGGGTTGTTTCAATTTTTTCCCTTTTGGCGTCAACCGGTAAATTCGGCCGTAACCGGTTTTATCGTGCATGGCGTGGCCGCCGACGATGGGGTCGTACCAGTCGGCGATAAAGATCGAGCCATCGGTGGAGGCGCAAATATCGGCGGGCCGAAACCACCTGGTTTTGTCTTCGCCCGTTTCGTACCAGTCGTATTTTTCGCTGGATTCCCGGCCCTGGGAACTGATCAGGTCGTTGCGTTGGAGTTCAAAACCTGCGCCGGAGGGTTTGGGGAAATAGCTAAAGATCACATTCCGGCCGGCCTCCGCGCTTAACAGCATGCCCCTGTATTGCGGGCCGAAGGCGTCGCCTTCGTAAACATGTACGCCGGTGGGCGAACCCGCGCCGGTATTGTCGCCGGCAGGCATTACACCCGGATCCTCCTGATGCCACGAGGCGGTGAACATATCCTGGCCGGGCCGGCGGTCAGCCTGCCAATACCGGGTACCGTCGGCTGAAAAATAACCTGCATTGCCGTTCTCCATCAGGAAGCTGGTCCGGCATGCGATCACCTGGTCGTCGTTGTCGTTTTGCCACATATTGCCGTAAGAGTCGATAGCGACTTCGTAGCTGTTCCTGAAGTTATGGCCCAGGACTTTCAGGCCTTTCCCATCCAGGCCGACCTTAAGGGCCATTCCGCCCACCCAGACCCGGCCGTCGTCGGACACCTGGTTGCCCTGATTTTGGGTGTTGTAGGGGGTTCCGCCGGTGTAAACGCTGCCGGAGCGCAGGGTCCAGCCCGACCTGTCCGTCACCAGGTGCGGGCCGGCATTGCCCACGTTAAAAAAGAATTGTCCGTCGGGGGAGACTACCCCTGAGTGCAGGGAATGGTCGTGATCCAGACCGCCGAAACCCGTGAGAAAAACCTCCTTTTTATCGGGTTTATCGTCGTTGTTTTCATCGGTATAAACGTATAAATTCGGGGCGGCAGAAACAAAAACACGGTTGCCGGTCACGGCGATGCCGAGGGGCGAGATGAGTTCCTTTTCTTCCACAAAAACGATGGATTTGTCGGCTTTTCCGTCCCGGTCGGTATCTTCCAGGATCACGATCCGTTCGCCTTTGGGGTGGTTGAGCCGGGTTTCGGGTTTGTTGTTAAAATCCCGGTAATTGACCGCTTCGGTGATCCAGACCCTTCCGCGGATATCGATATCCATATTGGTGGGGTTAAAGAACATCGGGGATTCGGCCCAAAGGGTGATCTGCATTTCCTCCGGGCCGTATAATTTTGCGGAATCGGGAAGGGCGAATGGTTCCTTGCCGGCAGCGGATTCCGGGGCTATTCTTTTTTTGATGAATAAAAATAAAAAAGACAGGACAGCCAAAACAAATACCACGGCAATTCCTGCGGTTATTTTTTTATTATTTGTCATTTTTTGCAAGATAGTTAAGATTCCAATTGAGGGAAATATGGGCCCAAAATAAACAAAGTGGCAGGATCCAAATAAATCAATTGCTCTCCCGAGGATACAATAATCCCCTTATCTCGAAAAGTTGAGAAATATCTTTTTTGAATCCTTGTAGATCGAAGTTCAATACCCGTGGAAAAAAATAACGCTCAATGGAATTGAGAAAGAGTAAAGCTACCATCCGATGAAAAGTTTCTTTGTCTGCCTGAACAACGGAATCGTAGTTCAGCTTTAATTGGAGGGTTATCTGCTTTTTTTTTGAGGAATATTTAATTTGTTCTTTATGAATCCTGGTTTCAGGCTGAAGGGCAAGACACACAAAACGAATAGATCGTAGTCCTTCTCCATAATGAGCAAGGTCAATTTTTTCATTCAAAATCTTTTCGATCTCTTTGACCCAATAAGCTTTATCCTCCACTTCATGCCAGAAGATTGCTCCAATCCAAATTGATGGCCATTCCATAAGATAAATTTTACCGGTCTACTTTATTGCCTGGTGGTCGAATCAATGGATCGGCTCGTTTAAGATTTTCCGGCAACAAAGCATATTCATAAATTTTAATTTTTTCTTCTGCAAGACAAGCTTGCAAATTACCCTGGAATTGAATCACATACACCAAGCCCGGATGAGGCAATCCATCAGGATAACGGCCATCCCGCCGTTTAGTTGTAACGCCGTAGCGCCAAACATCGTTTAAATTTAGAAATATTTCTTTACTTCCTATGCAAATATAACAAGGAAAAACAGAATACCAAAGCGAAAAACAGGGTACTGATTTCTAACATTTTTCTGAGCGCT